>JAUNTZ010000092.1 GCA_030538425.1 Paracoccus sp. (in: a-proteobacteria)
CGGTGCGCAAACGCCCCGGCATGTATATCGGCGGCACCGATGAGCGCGCGCTGCATCACATGGTGGCCGAGATCCTCGACAACTCGATGGATGAGGCGGTGGCGGGCCATGCGACCCGGATCGAGGTTGAGCTTGGCGCCGATTACAGCGTCACCGTGCGCGATAATGGGCGCGGCATCCCGATCGACCCGCACCCGAAATTCCCCGGCAAATCCGCGCTAGAGGTCATTCTTTGCACGCTTCACGCGGGCGGCAAGTTTTCGGGCGATGCCTATCAGACCTCGGGCGGGCTGCATGGCGTGGGGGCCTCGGTGGTGAACGCGCTGTCGGACAGCATGATCGTTCAGGTCGCGCGCAACAAGGAATTGTTCGAGCAGCGGTTTTCGCGCGGCATCCCGCAAGGGCCGGTCGAGAAAATCGGCGCGGCCCCGAACCGGCGCGGCACTACCGTGACCTTCCATGCCGATGAAGAGATCTTTGGCCATCATCGTTTCCGGCCCGCGCGGCTGGTCAAGATGGTGAAATCCAAGGCCTATCTGTTCAGTGGCGTGGAAATCCGCTGGAAATCCGAGATCGACGATGGTGAGACCCCGCTTGAAGCCGTGTTCCATTTTCCGGGCGGTCTGGCCGATTATCTGACCGAGACGCTGTCGGGCGCGACCACCTATGCGGAACGGCCCTTTGCGGGCAGCGTTGATTTCAATGAAAAATTCGGCACGCCCGGCAAGGTGGATTGGGCGATCAACTGGACGCCCTCACGCGACGGGTTCATCCAGTCCTATTGTAACACCGTGCCCACGCCCGAAGGCGGCACGCATGAGGCCGGGTTCTGGGCCGCCATTCTCAAGGGCATCCGCGCCTACGGTGAGCGGGTGAGCAACCGCAAGGCCGCCAATATCACTCGCGACGACCTGATTGCGGGCGGCGTGGCGCTTGTCTCCTGCTTTATCCGTGAGCCGGAATTCGTGGGCCAGACCAAGGAACGGCTGGCCACGGTTGAGGCGCAGCGGCTGGTTGAGGGCGCGGTGCGCGACCATTTCGACAACTGGCTGGCCGGTGACAGCAAATCGGCGGGCGCGATCCTTGATTTTCTGGTCCTGCGGGCCGAGGAACGGCTGCGCCGCCGCGCCGAAAAGGAAACCGCCCGCAAATCCGCGACCAAGCGGCTGCGCCTGCCGGGCAAGCTGGTCGATTGCAGCGCGACCGCCCGCGAGGGGACCGAGCTGTTCATCGTTGAGGGCGATTCGGCGGGCGGCAGCGCCAAGATGGCGCGCGACCGGCGCAATCAGGCTCTGCTGCCGCTGAAGGGCAAGATCCTGAACGTGCTGGGCGCGGCCTCATCCAAGCTGGGATCGAATGCCGAGATTTCCGATCTGTGTCAGGCACTTGGCACCGGGATGGGGACGCGCTTCAACATTGACGATCTGCGCTATGACAAGATCATCATCATGACCGATGCCGATGTGGACGGCGCCCATATCGCCAGTCTGCTGATGACCTTTTTCTACACCCAGATGCGGCCCCTGATCGACAAGGGGCATCTTTATCTGGCCTGCCCGCCGCTTTATCGGCTGACGCAGGGGGCGCATCGCATCTATGTCTCGGACGATGCCGAGAAAGAGGTGATGCTGGCCCGCGGCCTTGGCGGGCGCGGCAAGATCGACGTGCAGCGCTTCAAG
>JAUNTZ010000009.1 GCA_030538425.1 Paracoccus sp. (in: a-proteobacteria)
CCTCATGCGCGCCCTTGTTGCCCGCCTCCATCACGCCGGGGCCGCCGCCGGTGCAAATGACATAATCGCGGCCATAGCTGGCCAGGCTCCGCTCGGTCATAATCCGCGCGAATTCCTCGGCCTGGGTGTAGTATTTCGACAAAGCGCCAAGCGTGGGCGTGCGCGCGCTGTCGGCATGTTCGGGCGCGGGGATCCGCGCGCCGCCGAACATCACCACCGTCGATTCGATCCCGCGTTCGTCAAGGATCATCTGCGGCTTGAGCAGTTCCAGCTGAATCCGCACCGGCCGCAATTCGCGCCGCAGCAGGAAATCGGTGTCGGTATAGGCCAGCCGATAGGCGGGGTTGCGCGTCTGCGGGGTGTCGGGCGTGGTCTGCGCCTCGGCGGCGTCTTCGGCGCTGTGGCGGAACGGGTGGGCGCGTTCTTCTTCGCTCATGTCAACCTCTGGATGGGCGCGGCGCGTTGCGCACCGCTTTGCCCCCGCTTATAGGCTGTGATCATTAATATCCAGTCAACGAGAGGCCAGGACATGACCAACGCCGCGCTTGAAGCCGCCATCGAGGCCGCATGGGACGCCCGCGACCAGATCACCCCCGCCACCACCGGCGAGACCCGCGAGGCGATCGAGGCCACGCTGAACGCGCTTGACGCGGGCAGCCTGCGGGTCGCGGAAAAGCGCGGGGCCGACTGGCATGTGAACCAATGGGCGAAAAAGGCGGTGCTGTTGGGGTTCCGGCTCAAGGACATGGAGATGCACTCAGGCGGCCCGCAGGGCGGCGGCTGGTGGGACAAGGTGGACAGCAAATTCGCGGGCTGGGGCGAAAGCCAATGGCGAGAGGCCGGATTCCGCGCCGTGCCGAATGCGGTCGTGCGCCGCAGCGCCTATATCGCCAAGGGCGTGGTGCTGATGCCGTCTTTCGTGAACCTTGGCGCCTATGTGGACGAAGGCACGATGGTGGACACCTGGGCCACGGTCGGCTCCTGCGCGCAGATCGGCAAGAACGTGCATCTGTCGGGCGGCGTCGGCATCGGCGGCGTGCTGGAGCCGATGCAGGCCGGCCCCACGATTATTGAGGATAACTGCTTTATCGGCGCGCGTTCCGAGGTGGTCGAAGGCGTGATCGTCCGCGAAGGCTCGGTCCTTGGCATGGGCGTGTTCATCGGCCAATCGACCAAGATCCTTGACCGCGAAACCGGTGAGGTCATGTATGGCGAGGTTCCCGCCGGTTCGGTCGTGGTCGCGGGCTCGATGCCGTCCAAAAACGGCGTGCATCTTTACTGCGCGGTGATCGTGAAGCGGGTGGATGAAAAGACCCGCTCAAAAACCTCGATCAACGAGTTGCTGCGCGACTAAAGCGGTTTACTGAAGAACACCCGGCGGAACCCGTCCTCAATGCGGGTTTCGCCCTGAATATAGCCAAGCCTTTGGTAAAGCGCGATATTCCGCGCCATCGCGGCATTGGTATAAAGCCGGATCTCGGCCAGGCCCTGCGCCCGCGCGCGCGCTTCGGCAAAACCGATCAGCGCGCGGCCAAGCCCCTGCCCCGCCGCCTTGGGCGCAACCGCGACATTCTCCAAAAGCATTGCGCCGGGCTGCGCACGGCAGACCACAAAGCCTAGCACGGGGCGGCCTGTCACAAACACCTCACCCGCCGCGATCAGCGCCGCATAATCAGCATCCATCGGCGCGGGCCGCTGCCCAATCTCCGCGACATAAGGCGCATAGGCGGCTGCGGCAATCGCCCTGACCGCGTCCAGATCCCGGGTCATGGCAAGGCGCGGGCCTGCCAGTCTTTTGTCCTTAAATATCCCCGCCGGAGGCGTCATCCACCCGCGCGGGTTTTGCGGATCGTGTCGCCGGGGATAAAACTCGGGGTCAGCGACAGCACCCCGCCCTCGGGTCGCGCATCCTTGCCCGCCACGATCCGCGCCGCCCGCCGACCGATCTCAACCCTCCGCGCGTCGGTCGTCGCCAGCCGCACCGGCAAGCCGTCCAGCAGATCAACGCCGTTAAAGCCCGCAAGCCCCAGCTTTTCGGGGATGTCATAGCCCTGTTCCAGACAGTAAAGCAGCCCGCCCGCGCCGATCATATCATTGGAATAATACAGAAAATCCAGATCCGGCTGGCGCGAGAGGATGCGCTGCGTCAGCTCTCGGCCTTTGCCCAGGGATGAGCCGCCCTGATAATATTCACGCGCGACCAGTTGCAGCCCGGCCTCAGACAGCGCCGCCTCAAACCCGTCCAGCCGCTTTTTCGCGCGGTGATCCTCGGGCATATGGGTGCCGATGAAGCCGATCCGCCGATAGCCCGCCGTGACGATCGCCGCCGCCATCTCGCGCCCCGCCGCGTCATGGGAAATGCCGACCACCGTGTCGATCCCGGCGCCGTCGGCATCCATGATCTCAACCACCGGCACCGCCGCACCCTCCAGCATCGCGCGCGCCGCCCGGCTATGCTCCAACCCCGCCAGAATCACCCCCGAGGGCCGCCAGGACAGCATGTCATAAAGCACGCTTTCCTCACGCGCGGGCGAATAATGCGTCACGCCGACCACGGGTTGCAGCCCGGTATCGTCGAGCTCCGCCGAGATCCCCGACAGCACATCGGGAAACACCAGATTGGAGAGCGAGGGGATCACCACCGCGACCAGATTGACCCGCTGCGAGGCCAGCCCTCCGGCGATGCGGTTGGGCACATAGCCCAGCGTTTTCGCCGCGGTCAGCACCTTTTCGCGCGTCGCCGCCGAGACATCGCCTCGGTTGCGCAGCACCCGGCTGACGGTCATTTCCGAGACCCCCGACGCCTCCGAGACATCGCGCAGGGTAAGGGGTCGGCGTTTCTTGCGTTCGGGCATGATGGCGGGCCTTGGCGTTTTCGAATTGTTAGCGCCGAACAGCCGCCACGGCAACCTTGCCAAACCCGCCAATCCAAGCGAAACAGAGCGAGGCGGCCCCGTGGCTCAACTGGATAGAGCAGCCCCCTCCTAAGGGGCAGGTTGCGTGTTCGAATCACGCCGGGGTCACCATTTCCGCGCCTAACGGGGTTATCGGATGCGCATGCGGTCGGGCTGGGGAGGACTGGCGGAGGGTTAATAGGGTTAGCTTCCTTTCGCCGGTCAGGATTCTTACGGAATATGAAGTGGCGCTGATCAGAGGGGCTGAAATTTTACGGCAGAGTCACTATTCAGAGCTTTAAGATGGCGAAGAAAGTAAAAATTGGTGATGTGATTCAGATATTGACCTCATAAGGTGTAGCATATGCTCAGGTCACGCACAGGCATCAGCAATACGGCACACTCCTCCCGGTTCTTAGCGGATTTTATGATAAAGCGCCCGCTGGTTTCTCGCTGCTGGTGAGCTCAAGCCCGCAGTTTCAAGCATTTTTTCCGGCGCAATCGGCGGTTAACCAGGGGCTTCTATCTGTTGTGTCGAGCGTTCCCGTCGCTGAGCAGAACAAGAAATTCCCCACGTTCAGATCGATTGTTATCGGTAAGAATGGACAGCGCGGTCCATGGTGGATTTGGGATGGTGAAACCGAAAAAGTGCTGGACCGCCCTCTGCTGGAGGCAGAGAAGAAATACCCCGCTCGGGCATAATCAGCACTCCACTTCTTGTTGAAAGAATTGAAAAGGGATACCGCCCAGAGACACATGATATTTGAGCTTGTCATGCGTCTTTATCGCTATTGCGCCTGATGCCGTGGCATTCGAGCTGCGCAGATTTATATCGAGACCCTGAGAGCCTTGGCCCTGGATCTCTCGCCGCGTAGTAGCGGCAAGGCGTCAGGGTTTATGATACGCAAAATGACAAGCGGCGCGTTGATCTGCATGGGCGCACAGCAAGGAACCGCAGCCGGACCAGAGTGACATCTGGCGTTGGAACTGGCGTGGCAGACCTTGCAAATGGAAACACGGGCCGTAGCCCGTGCTTCGATGTGGTGCTCTGTCGAGCTTGTTAGCCACTCGACCGCGTTACTCTGAATGTTCTTTCCGTAAACAACGGTTCGGCGCTCTGGTCAAGCACAATGTTCGTTATCAGAAACGCAGTCCAGTAGGAATTCAACAGCACTGCCGGGACGTGAAACAAAGTTCATTGAGCCTCGGAAGGTATTGAGATGTCCGCCCGGGTGTGGACCCAGGGCTTGTTCTCTCTTGGGGGCGATGCTACTTCTCAGTTGGCAAACTATTGAAAGCAAATCCTCGGGGTGGACCGGGCGACACCGTCTTGACGAGAGTTAGGACAGGCTGAGTCTATCAGAGCCAGCTCTCCACGCAACACTTATTTTCCTCAACAGCACTATTTTTTTGACCCTATGCCGCTACCCTACCGCTAACGCTCCAAGACCAAGGACACCGCCATGCTCACGCGCCTCGCCCTCGACTTCGGGACCTCATCCATCGGCTGGATTCTCTACGAAATCGTCGACGGTCGCCCCGTGCGCATCATCGACGGCGGCGTGCGGATTTTTGGCGATGGGCGCGAGGCGAAAACCGGGCAGTCGCTTGCCGTCGGGCGGCGCAATGCGCGCGCTATGCGGCGGCGGCGCGACCGTTACCTGCGCCGCCGGACCATGCTTATGAAGCGCATGGCCGAGGCCGGGCTGATGCCGCAAGATCCAGATGAAGCGGCGGCGCTGACCGCGCTTGATCCCTATGCGCTGCGGGCTGCCGGGCTGGATCAGGCGCTGCCCCTGCCCCATCTGGGACGCGCTCTGTTCCATTTGAACCAGCGGCGCGGTTTCAAGTCGAACCGCCGCACGGATAAGGGCAATAACGAAGGCGGGCTGATCGCGGATGGCTCGGCCCGGCTGGATCAGGCCATGATGGCGGCGGGCGCGCGCAGCTATGGCGAGTTCCTGCACAAACGCCGTGCCAGTGCGGATGACGCCCGCGCGGTGCCCTCGGTCCGCACGCGCATCAACCCGCATATGACCGGCGAGGATGGTAAAGAAACGCCGGGTTACGATTTCTATCCCGACCGCCGCCATCTGGAGGAAGAGTTCCACAAGATCTGGCAGGCGCAGGCCCCGCATCACCCTGAACTGACCGAGGAGCTGCGCGACCAGATTTTCGAGACGATCTTTTATCAGCGCCCACTGAAAGCCCCCGCCATCGGGCGGTGCCTGTTCCTGCCTGAACGCCGCTTGCCAAAGGCCCATCCGCTGACCCAACAGCGAACGATGTATGAGACCGTGAACATGCTGCGCGTCACCGCGCCCGGTCAGCCCAAGCGCCGCCTGACCCGCGAGGAGCGCGACAAGATCATCACCGCGCTGAACGGCAAGGCCCCTGCCAAAAGCCCCGGAGCGAACAAGCTGACGCTGGTTGCGCTGAAAAAGGTGATCAAGCTGCGCCCGGATGAAAGCTTCTCTCTGGAAACGGCGATGCGCGATGCGATTGCCTGCGATCCGGTTCGGATGAGCCTCGCCCATCCTGACCGCTACGGCCCCGGCTGGTCCACGCTCAACCCCGATCAGCAATGGGAGATCATCCAGCAGCTGCGCGATGAACAGGACGGCGAAAAACTGGTTAATTGGCTGATGGATCACACCGGCTTTGACCGGGACCGCGCCCGCGCCATCGCTGACGCGCCCCTGCCCGAAGGGTTCGGGCGTCTGGGCGAGACCGCCACGCGCCGCATCCTTGCCGCGCTGATCGGTGGCACGGCGGATCAAGAGGTTGCCACCTATAATGAGGCCGTGGAATTTTGCGGCTGGAACCATTCGCATCTGGCCACCGGCGAGGTGCTGGACCGCCTGCCCTATTACGGGCAGATCCTTGACCGTCATGTCCTGCCCGGCACGGGCGAGGAAAGCGATGATGATGTGACTCGTTTCGGTCGTATCACCAACCCGACGGTGCATATCGGCCTTGGCCAGATCCGGCGGCTTGTGAACCGGATTATCGACATTTATGGCCGTCCTTATCAGATCGTTCTGGAGCTCTCCCGCGAGTTGAAAATGAGCGAGGATCAAAAGCGTGAACTGGCGCAAAGAAATGCCAGGAACCGGCGGAAAGCGGAAGAGCGCAGTGAAAAGCTGATTGAGTGCTTGGAGGTTGAGAATAACGGCCGCAATCGCGCCATTTTGCGGGTCTGGGAAGAGTCCTCGACCGATCCGCTAAAGCGCTTTTGCCCTTATACCGGCGCGACAATTTCTCCCGCGATGCTGTTCGATGGCAGTTGCGATATCGACCATATCCTGCCCTATTCCCGCACATTGGATGACAGTTTCAACAATCGCACCATCTGCCTCAAATCCGCGAACCGAGAGAAACGCAATAAAACCCCTTGGGAGGCATGGGGCGGAACATCGAAATGGCCAGCTATCGAAGCCAATCTGAAAAACCTGCCCGATGGCAAACGCTGGCGCTTTCAGCCAGATGCAATGGAGAAATTCGAGGGCGAGCGTGATTTCACCGCTCGCGCACTGGTCGATACGCAATATCTGTCGCGGCTGGCGCGTGAATATCTGGAAAGCCTTTATGCCGATGCATTGCATGAAGGCCGCCGTCCGATCTGGGTCATCGCGGGCAAGCTGACCGAATTGCTGCGCCGTCATTGGGGGTTGAACAGCCTGCTGCCCGATGCCCATCGCGGCACGTCAAAGGCCAAGAACCGGCAGGACCATCGCCATCACATGATCGACGCCGCCGTGATCGGCGCAACCGATCAAAGCATGGTCAAGCGCATCGCCGAGATCGCCAAGGCCAATGTCGAGAACGGGCTGGAGGAGCTGGCAGGCTCGATCCCGCCGCCATGGGACGGCTTCCGCGACGCGCTCAAGGCGCAGCTTGATCGGACTGTGGTCAGCCACCGCGCCGATCATGGTCGCATCGACCCGCAGGCGAAACAGCAGGGGCGCGACTCGACCGCCGGGCAGCTGCATAATGACACCGCCTACGGGTTGACGGATGAAACGGCCCGGGGCGTGCCTCTGGTCGTCACGCGCAAACCCTTTGACAGCCTGACCCCGGCCATGGTCGAGAAAATCCGTGACCCCTATCTGGCTGGGCTTCTGGCGCCAGCAATCAGGGATAAAAGCGGCAATGAATTGCAAGCCGCGCTGACAGCCTTTCGTGAGCGGCCCGGCCCTTATCACCGCATCCGTCATCTGCGCATTATCGAACCTGTCGATGTCATTAAAATTCGCGACCGGCACGGCCGCGCCTATAAGGGCTATAAAGGCGACAGCAATCAACGCTATGAAGTTTGGCGAATGCCCGACGGCAAACCCGTCCATCATGTCATCTCGACCTTCGACGCCCATCAGCCCGGCGAAACGAAACCGCACCCGGCGGCAAAACGATTAATGCGTTTGCATAAGGGCGATATGGTCAAGCTGGATAGCAAAAAGTTCGGCCCGGTCGTCGCGGTGGTGGTCAAATTCGATGCGAATGGCGGCATCACCCTCGTTCCCCATAACGAAAGCAATGCCGATCAACGCTATCGCCGCGATAAAGAGGATGTTTTCATCCGTCTAAATCCCGGCAGCCTGATAAAATCCGGCGCGCAACGTGTGATTGTCGATGAAATCGGCCGCATTCGCGATTCGGGCGCGGCCTGAAAAATCCTTTGTTACGAATCACTTGGCGCGTTAACATTTATTGATGTTTTCGCGCCGGGTGTTCTATTGGATCAGATTGTTGACATCAGCCAGAACGGTCGTCACCTGTCACGTGACCGCGGTTTTATGAAGGTCGAGGCAGCGGGCGAGGTCATCGGTCGCGTGCCTCTGGATCAGATCAGCGCCGTAATCGCCCATGCGCATGGCATCACCTGGAGCAACTCGCTTTTGATCGAACTGGCCAATCGCGGCGCACCCGTCGTCTTATGCGACAAGAATCATCAGCCCCGCGCGGTTATATGTTCGCTCGACGGCCACCATATGCAGAACGCCCGGATGCGGGCGCAATGGGACGCCACACAACCGTTGATTAAGCAGGCGTGGAAGCAGATCGTCATCGCCAAGATCCGGATGCAGGCCGCAGCACTTGCCGCCATTGGCCAGCCACCCGCGCCTTTGGAAATGATCGCCCGCAACGTGCAATCCGGTGACAGCAGCAATGCCGAGGCCCGCGCCGCGCGCGCCTATTGGCCGATGATGATGGGCAAGGAATTTCGCCGCGACACCGAACTGCCCGACATCAACGCACTGTTGAATTACGGCTATACTGTCCTGCGTGCGGCCACCGCGCGGGCCGTGGTGGCGGCCGGTTTGCACCCGACGATCGGGCTGTTCCACTCCAACCGCTCGAACGCCTTTGCACTGGCCGATGACCTGATGGAGCCGTTCCGCCCGCTTGTCGATCTGACCGCGCGCGCCATTGCACAGGCCTGTGGCCCCGAGGTTACCCCGCAGGCCAAGCAACGCATGGCAGATCTGATTGCGCTCGACCTGCCCCTGACCGGCGAGACCAGTCCGCTGATGGTCGCGCTCTCGCGCCTTGCCGTGTCGCTGGCCCAGAGCTTTGAGGCGCGCAAACTGCAACTGGCCCTTCCCACGCCGCCCGCACCCCTGATCCTGGCAGGACTAGGAAAATGAGCGGCCCCGCAACCTTTCTCAGCGGATATCGCCTGATGTGGATCCTTGTCATGTTCGACCTGCCAACCGATACCAAGCCACAGCGCAAAGCCGCCGGCGCGTTCCGCAATTTCCTGCTGGACGAGGGGTTCGAGCGCAGCCAGTTCTCGATCTATGCCCGCTTTATCAACGGCAAGGAGGCCTTTGAAAGCCGCGTGCGCCGCATCGAGCGCGCCCTACCCTCGCAAGGCGACGTGCAAGTCCTGACCCTGACCGACCGTCAATATCGTGACATCGTGCATTTTTCGGACCAAGGCCGCCAGAGAGCGCGACAAAATCCGTCCCAACTGGTCCTGTTCTGATGCTGATTCGCTGTTTTGCTACGCCCCGCCCCGCCGCATTTCTCTGCGTTTACAGAGACTTGCGGCAGGACGAAGTGTAGCCATTCAGAGAACGCGGTCCAGCGACAACCGATCCGTCGCACGGTTTCCGCGCAGCAGGAGTGTAGCCATTCAGAGAACGCGGTCCAGCGACAACCAAATCGACAATGAGGACGACCTTGTGACGAGTGTAGCCATTCAGAGAACGCGGTCCAGCGACAACTTAAAAGAACAGCCGAAGTAACATTCTTCAAGTGTAGCCATTCAGAGAACGCGGTCCAGCGACAACGCGGCGATAGCCGCGCCCCTAATGCAGCCAAGTGTAGCCATTCAGAGAACGCGGTCCAGCGACAACGTGCAGCGCGGGCGCGGCGGAAATCGCCAAAGTGTAGCCATTCAGAGAACGCGGTCCAGCGACAACTTCGGCGGCTCTTTGCCCCACTCCTTGATGAGTGTAGCCATTCAGAGAACGCGGTCCAGCGACAACTTAACAAGTTTCGTCATAGTCTGTTACCTTAGTGTAGCCATTCAGAGAACGCGGTCCAGCGACAACTTGTGCCTTTGTGTCTGTTTTCGCTTGTTTAGTGTAGCCATTCAGAGAACGCGGTCCAGCGACAACTAGTAAACCGCAACTGCATAGCCGATAGCCAGTGTAGCCATTCAGAGAACGCGGTCCAGCGACAACTGCAGCTTACGATCAAGACCGAGCCTCGTGAGTGTAGCCATTCAGAGAACGCGGTCCAGCGACAACGTGAGGACTGGCGTGGGCCTCGGCAGTTCTAGTGTAGCCATTCAGAGAACGCGGTCCAGCGACAACAAACATCAGCATCGCCGCGTTGAACGTGGCAGTGTAGCCATTCAGAGAACGCGGTCCAGCGACAACTCAGGATCACCGCTGGCGACGGCCCGGCGCAGTGTAGCCATTCAGAGAACGCGGTCCAGTGACAACGCCTGCAAGAAGCTCGTATGCTTGATATGAAATGCAGCAACTCACTCAACACCCAACAACAACCAAACGCCATCTGCCCCGTCATGGGCGAAACCGGCTTGCTCGAAGAGTTCATGGGCCTGCCCGACACGCCCGAGAACCGGGCGCGGTTCGTCGCGACCATTCCGATGGGGCGCATGTCGCGGCCCGAAGACATCGCTCGGGCGGCGCTGTATCTTGCCTCGGAGGATGCCGCGTTCATCACAGGCATTCTGCTGCCGGTCGATGGCGGCCGCACCGTCTGAGCAACCGAAAGGACCACGCCCATGAAAACCCGCGCCGCCGTTCTTGTCAGCGCCCCGGCCACTGCGCCCTTTGCCGAAAGCCGGCCTCTGGTCGTGACCGAGGTCTCGCTTGACCCGCCCGGGCCGGATGAGGTTCTGGTGCGGATCCGGGCGGCGGGGCTGTGTCATTCCGACCTTTCGGTGATCAACGGCCATCGCCCACGCCCCACGCCGATGGTTCTCGGCCACGAGGCTGCGGGCGAGATCGTCGAGACCGGCAGCGCGGTCAAGGATCTCGCGCCGGGCGACCGGGTGGTAATGACCTTCCTGCCCAGCTGCGGCCATTGCCTGCCCTGCGCCGAAGGCCGCGCCGCCCTGTGTGAGCCGGGTGCGGCGGCCAATGGCAAGGGCGTGCTGATGTCGGGCGAGATCCGCCTGCATGAGGGCGGGCGCGATATTTACCACCATTGCGGGGTCTCGGGCTTTGCCGAATATGCGGTGATCTCGCGCCATTCGGTCGTCAAGGTCGATGCGCCCGACATTCCCTTCACGCATCTGGCGCTGTTTGGCTGCGCGGTGCAGACCGGGGTCGGCGCGGTGCTGAACACCTGCAAGGTGCAGGCCGGGCAGTCGGTCGCGGTGGTGGGTTTGGGCGGAGTGGGGCTCGCCGCGCTTTTGGGTGCGGTCGCGGCGGGGGCGACAACCATCGTCGCGGTCGATCTCCATGAGGCTAAGCTGGCTCTGGCCCGCGATCTGGGCGCGACCCATGTCTATAACGCGGCCGAGGCCGACATCGCCGACCGCATCCTGTCTGAGACCGGCGGCGTCGATCATGCGGTGGAACTGGCCGGCGTCGTCCCGGCCTTTGAGCTGGCCTACAAGATCACCCGGCGCGGCGGGCAGACGGTGACGGCGGGCCTTGCCCCGCCCGATGCAGCATTTCGGATTCCGGCAGTCAATCTGGTCGCAGATGAACGCACGGTCAAAGGCTCTTACATGGGCTCTTGCGTGCCAAAGCGCGATATTCCACGCTTTATCAGCCTGTTCCGCGCCGGGCGTCTGCCGGTGGACCGGCTGCTGACCGGCACTCTGACGCTGGCCCAAATCAACGAAGGCTTTGACCTTCTGGACCGGGGCGAAGCCATCCGCCAGGTCATCACCTTCGACTGACCGCCCTGCCGATCACTGAGAAGGCCATGACATGCACGAGACCCCCGACCAATATCAGGACATTCGCGAGGCGGTGCGCGCCCTTTGCGCGGGCTTTCCCGACGAATATCACCGCCGTATCGACGCTGAGCGCGGCTATCCCGAGGAATTCGTCGAGGCCCTGACCCGCGCGGGCTGGATGGCCGCGCTGATCCCCGAAGAGTTCGGCGGCTCAGGGCTTGGCCTCACCGAAGCCTCGGTCATTATGGAGGAAATCAACCGCTCGGGCGGGAATTCCGGCGCCTGTCATGGGCAGATGTATAATATGAACACGCTTGTGCGGCATGGCTCGGACGAACAGCGGCGCCACTACCTGCCGAAAATCGCCTCTGGCGAGCTGCGCTTGCAGTCGATGGGCGTGACCGAGCCGACCACCGGCACCGATACCACGAAAATCCGCACCACCGCGACGCGCAAGGGCGACCGCTATGTGATCAACGGGCAAAAGGTCTGGATCAGCCGGGTGCAGCATTCCGATCTGATGATCCTTCTGGCGCGCACCACGCCCTTGGCCGAGGTCTCACGCAAGACCGAGGGGTTGTCGATCTTTCTGGTCGATATCAAACAGGCCATGCAATCGGGGATGGAGGTGCGGCCCATCCCGAACATGGTCAATCACGAAACGAATGAGCTGTTCTTTGACAATCTGGAAATCCCGGCCGAGAACCTGATCGGTGAGGAAGGCAAGGGTTTCCGCTATATCCTCACCGGGCTGAACGCCGAACGCGCGCTGATTGCGGCAGAATGTATCGGGGACGGTTATTGGTTCATCGACCGCGTGACGCGATACGCCAAGGATCGTGTCGTGTTCGGGCGGCCCATCGGCCAGAATCAGGGCGTACAGTTCCCCATTGCCGAAGCCTTTATCGAGATCGAGGCCGCCAACCTGATGCGCTTTGACGCCTGCCGCCGATATGATGCGGGGCAGGATTGCGGCGCTCAGGCGAATATGGCGAAATATCTGGCGGCCAAGGCCAGCTGGCAGGCGGCGGAATGCGCGCTTCAGTTCCATGGCGGCTTCGGCTTTGCCAGCGAATACGACATTGAACGCAAGTTCCGTGAAACCCGGCTTTATCAGGTCGCGCCGATCTCGACCAATCTCATCCTGTCGCATGTGGCCGAGCATATGCTGGGCCTGCCAAGGAGCTTTTGATGACCACGCTGCCGCTTGAAGGGGTGACGGTGGTCGCCATCGAACAGGCCGTCGCCGCGCCCTATGCCACCGCGCGACTGGCCGATGCGGGCGCCCGCGTGATCAAGATTGAGCGGCCAGAGGGCGATTTCGCCCGCGCCTATGACGATGTGGCGCAGGGCCAGTCCAGCTATTTCGTCTGGATCAATCGCGGCAAGGAAAGTCGGGTGATCGACCTGGCCGCGCCGGAGGGGCGGGCGGAACTGGCCGGGTTGCTGGACCGGGCCGATGTGCTGATCCAGAACCTGCGCCCCGGCGCGCTTGCCCGCATGGGCTTCGGGTTCGACCAGCTGGCGCAGGACTGGCCGGGGCTGATCACCTGCTCGATCTCGGGCTATGGTGAGACCGGCCCGATGGCCAACCGCAAAGCCTATGACCTGCTGATACAGGCGGAATCGGGTCTCTGTTCCATCACCGGAGGCCCGGATGAGGCCGCGCGGGTGGGCATTTCCATCGTGGATATCGCCACCGGAGCGACCGCCCATGCCGCCATTCTAGAGGCGCTGATCCGGCGCGGCAAGACCGGCAAGGGTGCCGATATCCGCATTTCCATGTTCGATGTGATGGCCGACTGGCTGACCGTGCCGCTGCTTCAGCATGAGGGCGGCCAGACCCCGCGCCGCATCGGCATGGCCCATCCTTCAATCGCGCCTTACGGGGTGTTTGCCTGCAAGGGCGGCGATCCGATCCTGCTGGCGGTGCAAAGCGACCGCGAATGGCGCGATCTGGCCGCGCAGGTGATCGGGCGGCCCGAGCTGGGCAGCGACCCGCGGTTCGCGACCAATGTCGCGCGGGTGGCGAACCGGGCGGCGCTTGATGCGCATGTGGCGGGCGCCATCGCGGGGCTTGATCTGGCAGGCGCGCAGCAGGCGCTTGGACGCGCCAATCTGGCCTTTGCCTCGGTCAATGACATGGCGGCGCTATCGGCCCATCCGCATCTGCGCCGCATCACGGTTGACACGCCAGCGGGGCCGGTCTCTTATCCCGCGCCACCCGCGATATTTATGGGTGAGCCGCGCCGCTATGGTGCCGTGCCCGCCCTGAACAAAGGCCAGCCCCATGCCTGATATCGACCACCTGCGCCAATGGATCGGCACGACAGAGCAAGCGACCGAACAGCTGACCCCGGCCTTCGTGGACCGCTTCAACGCGACATTCGATGTCGCGGGCGCGGCGCGGGCGGGCGATATCGCGCCGCTGATGATCCATCTGTGCCTCGCCCCGCCTGCGGTTCCGACCTCGGCACTTGGTCCGGACGGGCATCCCGAGCGCGGCGGTTTCCTGCCCCCGGTGCCCCTGCCGCGCCGGATGTGGGCGGGCGGCGCCTTTGAGTTTCAAGGGCAGATCAAGGTGGGTGAGACCGTGACCCGGCGGTCGGAGATCCGGGACGTGACGCTGAAACAGGGCCGCAGCGGCAAGCTGTGCTTTGTCACGGTGGAACATCGCTTTACCGCCGAGGGCCGCCCGGCCCTGACGGAGCGTCAGGACATCGTCTATCGTGAGGCCGCGACCCACGCGCCCGCGCCCGCCAGCGCCCCGCCCGGCCAGTATCGCGAAAGCATCACCCCCTCAGCCGCGCTGCTCTTTCGCTATTCCGCGCTGACCTTCAACGGGCACCGCATCCATTACGACGCGCCCTATTCGCGCGAGGTTGAGGGCTATCCGGGCCTGATCGTCCATGGCCCCTTGCAGGCCAGCCTGCTGGTGCGGTTTGCAGCCCGGCTGCGCGGTACTCCGCCCGCCCATTTCGCGTTCCGCAGCCTTTCGACGCTGTTCGACGATGCCGATTTCACGCTGAACGCCAGCGATGACGGCGCAGGGCTGCGGCTCTGGACCTGTTACGAAAACGGGCCCGTCGCGATGGAGGCGGTGGCAACCTGGTGAGCCTTACAGCACCACCGCAAGCCCATATCCCGACCGCGCCGTGATGGCTGCGTCGAACCCTCCATCGGCACGGCGCAGCACCGCCGACACCCGGCCCGCGCTTTGGGCCGGAACCTCGGTCAGGACATGCCCCTTGCGGCGCAGCGCGGCCAGCGTGGCCGTAGGCAGGTCGGATTCCGCGACCACGCCGCCCGGCTGGCGGGTGCGCGGATAGAAGGATGCGGGCATATGGGTGATGTGGAATGAGGGTGCATCCGCCGCCTCTTGCAGCGCCATGCCGTGATGCCAATGCCGCAGCAGGAACAGCAATTGCCATTGGTCCTGCTGATCTCCGCCCGGCGTGCCGCAGGACAGAACGCGCCCGTCCTCATGCCATGCCAGCGTCGGCGACAGCGTCGTTCGAGGCCGCGCGCCGGGGCGCAGGGCGCCGGGCGCGGCCTCATCCAGCCAGAACATTTGCGCGCGAGAGTTCAGACAGAAGCCAAGCGCCGGAATGACCGGCGCGCTTTGCAGCCAGCCGCCCGAGGGCGTGGCAGAGACCACATTGCCCCATCGGTCGATCACGTCCAGATGCACCGTATCGCCGCGCGGCGCATCGCCCAGATGGGCCATGGTCGGCTCATAAACCGCGCCCTCGGGCAGGCTCAGCCGGTCCAGCATGGCCTGCATCGCGGCGGTGTCGTAACCTGCAATCTTTCCCGGACGCAGCGCATTTGCCGCAGCCGTCCCGATCTGCGCCCGCCGCGGCGCCGCGTAGGCGGGCGAGAGCAGCGCATCCATCGGCACATCGGCGAAATCGTGGTCGGCATAGTAGATGTCGCGGTCAGCGAAGGAGAGCTTTTGTGCCTCGATCACCAGATGCGCAAAATCGGGGCCGCTTGGGTCCATCGCGGCCAGATCATCGCCCGCAAGCATCGACAGCGATTGCAGCAGAACCGGCCCCTGCCCCCAGGGCCCGGTCTTGGCCACGGTCCAGCCGTGATAATCAAGGCTCTGCGGGGCCTCATAATGGGCGGCATATCCCGCCATATCATCGGCGCTCAGCACGCCGCGATGGGCCTGCCCGCTTTCGTCCATGAACGCGCCGGTGCAGAACCGCCCGATCTCATCGGCGACAAAGCCGCGATAAAAGCCGTCTCGGGCGGCGTCGATCCGCGCCTCACGCGTGGCCCCTTCCGAACCCGCCAGCCGCGCATAGACCTGAGCCAGCACAGGGTTGCGAAACAGCGCGCCCGCCTGCGGCACCTTGCCCCGATCCAGCCACAAAGCCGCCGAGCCCGGCCAATGCGCCGCAAAGAACGCAGCCCGCGCCGCAATCGCCCGCACCGCGCCTTCCAGCAGCGGGTGACCGTCGCGGGCCAGCGCGATGGCGGGGGCCATGATCCGCGCAAGCTCCATCGTGCCGTGATCGCGCAACAGCCGCATCCAGCCGTCGAAGGCGCCCGGAATGACCGTGGCCAGCATCCCGTCGCCGGGGATCAGCGCCAGCCCCTCAGCCCGGTAATGGGCGATGGTGGCAGCGGCGGGTGCGGGGCCTTGCGCGCAAAGCACACGCACCGCGCCATCCTTGCGAAAGATCACCGGCAGATCGCCGCCCGGCCCGTTCAGATGCGGCTCAACCACTTGCAGCACCAGCCCGGCACAGACCGCCGCGTCAAAGGCGTTGCCGCCTTCGCGCAAGATCTCCACCGCCGCCCGCGTCGCCAGATGATGGGTCGAGGCGACTGCTCCGCTCATCCGTGATCGCGCGGGTCAAGCGCATCGCGCAGCCCGTCACCAAACAGGTTAAAGCCCATCACGACCAGAAAAATCGCCAGACCCGGCGCCACGGCCATATAGCCCGACTGCTCCATGAAGTTACGCGCCGTTGCCAGCATCGAGCCCCAGCTGGGCGCGGGCGCCTGTTGGCCAAGGCCCAGAAAGGACAGCGAGGCCTCAGCAATGATCGCGGTCGCGATGGTCAGCGTGGCCTGCACCAGAATGGGCGGAAACACGTTGGGCAGGATATAGCGGCGCATGATCGAAACATGGCCCAGACCGATGGCGCGGGCGCCCTCGACATAGTCCTCGGTCTTGACCGACAGCACCTGTCCGCGGGTCAGGCGGATAAAGACCGGCACCGCGGACAGGCCAATCGCAATCATCGCATTGCGCAGCGACGGGCCAAGGAAGGTCGCCAGCGCAATCGCCATGATCAGAAACGGCATCGCCAGAAGCGCGTCGGTCATCCGCGCGATGATCTGATCGACCCAGCCGCCGAAATAGCCCGCCAGCACGCCCAGAGGCACGCCCACGCAAACCGCCACCATGACCGAGATCACCCCGGCCTGAAGCGAGGCACGCGCGCCCCAGATCATCCGCGACAGGATGTCCCGGCCCAGCTCATCGGTGCCGAACCAATGCTCCGCCGAGGGCGGCTTGCGCACCTTGAGCCAGTCTGTCGCGGTCGGGTCCGGCACCGGCAGCACCGGCGCCAGAAGCGCGACGATGATAAAGAACAGCACGACCATCAGGCCCAAAAGCGCGGCGCGGTTCTGTTTAAGCTTGGCCCAGGCGCGGTTCTTGCGGCGTGGGGCGAGATCGGGCGCAAGCGCCGGGGTGGTTACGGTTGCGCTCATAGCGAAGCCCTCATGCGCGGGTTCATGATGACATAAAGCACGTCAGCCAGAAGGTTGATCAGGATAAAGCCGGTGGCGGTGACCAGAACGACGCCCTGCACGACCGCGTAATCGCGGTTGAACACGGCATCCACGATCATCTTGCCAAAGCCCGGAATGGTGAAGATCTGTTCAGTCAGCACCGCGCCCGCCATCAGCTCACCGAACATCACCGCGACAAGCGTGATGATCGGCAGCACGGCATTGCGAAAGGCGTGGCGCAGAATGACGACCTTTTCGCGCAACCCCTTGGCGCGGGCGGTGCGGACATAATCGGCCTGCAACACGCCCAACATGGAAGACCGCGTGTGCCGCATCAGCGCGCCCGCAATGCCCGTGCCAAGCACGATCGACGGCATCAACATGGTCTTGAAGCTGCGCACCGGATCGACAAAGGGCGATTCATAGCCAGAGGCGGGCAGCCAGCCCAGATTGACCGCAAACAGCAGGATCATCATGATCCCAAGCCAGAAATTCGGCACCGACAGGCCCGACAGCGCCACGATATTGGCCAGATAATCCCACAGCGTGCCCTTCTTGACCGCCGAGATCACGCCCGCCGGAATCCCCACGCAAAGCGCGAAGATCATCGACATGACGGCCAGTTGCAGCGTCACCGGCAGCTTTTGCAGGATCAGTTCGGACACCGGAAGGCCGGTGCGCAGGGAAATGCCCAGATCGCCGCGCATCACATCGCCCAGCCAATACAGATATTGCCAGATCAGCGGATCGTTCAGGCGATATTGTTCGCGCAGAAAAGCGATGGTTTCGGGGTCGCGGTTCTCACCCGCCATAATCAGGACCGGGTCGCCCGGCAGCAGCTTTTGCAGCATGAAGACAAAGACCGAGACCAGCAAAAGCGTGGGGATCGCGACCAGAATCCGGTTGAGAATGTAACGCGTCATGCGCGGGTTTCCCTTAATCGAAAGGCGCCCGCCCGATGGATTGCACCACCGGGCGGGCCTTGGTCACAGATCAGCCGGACACGCCGCGCAGGCGAATGATGCCGTCATCATAGGCGACAAAGCCCTCGATGCCGTTGCGCAGGGTGTAGAACTGGTTGGTGTGATACAGATAGATCAGCGGCAGATCCTCATTCAGGATCGCGCGGCTCTGGTCGTAAAGCGCCTTGCGGTCCTCAAAATCGGGCAGCGTGCGGGCCTCATCCAGCATCGCGTCGATTTCGGGGTTGCTGTAGTGCTGATCGTTGTTCGCGCCGGTGCTGTGAACAAAGGGATGGATGTTCGCATCCGGGTCCACGCGGCCCGACCAGCCTTGCAGCGACATGTCGAAATTGCCCTCTGCGTTCTGGGCCAAGAGGGTGGCGAACTCGGTCGAGCGCAGGCTGATGTCGAAACCGGCCTCGGCGGCCATGGCCTGGATCACCTGACCGGCCTGCATCGCGACAGGGCTGTTGCCGGTCTGCATCTCGATGGCCAGACGGCCTTCGACACCGGCCTCGGCCAGCAATTCCTTGGCGCGTTCCACGTCACGCGCGGGGACCGGGTAATCCTCATCATACCAGGTCGAGCCCGGCGAGGCCCATTGGTTGCCCGGCACATGGCGGCCGTCGAACACAACCTGGTTGAACGCATCGCGGTCGATGGACAGCGACAGCGCCTGACGGACAAGCGCGCTTGAGCCAAGCGGGCCTTCGGCGCGCGGGCCGTTGCCCACGTTGATGGTGATGCCCTGATAGCCGATCGAGGTGGACTGAGCCAGTTGCAGCCGGTCGTCATTCTCGATCTGGGCCACGTCGGACGGCGCAGTGCGTTCGGAAATGTCCAGATCACCGGCGCGGACATTGGCCAGACGCACGGTCGTGTCCGGGATCGGCAGATAGATCACGCGGTCATAATGGTATTCGTCGGCTTCCCAGTAATCGGCGAATTTCTCCAGAACGATGCGGTCGCCCTCCGTCCGGCTGGCGAAGGAATAAGGCCCGGTGCAGACCGGCGCGGCACCGAAGGGGCGGTCGCCCTCGTCGGCGGCTGCGGCGGCGTCGGGCGAATACATGCGGCCCGCGTGATGGGCCAGCTGCGCCAGAAGGGTGACGTCGGGCGCCTTGAGATGGATGGTCAGCTCATGCTCGCCGGTGACTTCCATCGATTCAATCGAGGCCAGCTCAGCCTTGCGGCGCGATTCCATCAGGTTCAGGTTACGGTCCAGAACCCGCATCGCGGAATCGGCGTTGAACGGCGTGCCGTCATGGTGAACCACGCCTTCGCGCAGCGTCAGGACAAGCGCCTTGCCATCATCCGACCATTCCCATTCGGTGGCCAGTTCGGGGATGATCTCCATCTCGGTGTTGGTGTTCACCAGACGGTTGCACAGCGATTCATACACCATCGAGGACACAAAGGTCCGCGACTGCGCCGGGTCCAGCGTGTCGGGGTCTTCGTTCAGACCGATGCGCATATCCGCCGCAAAGGCCATGCCGCCGATTGCGACACTGCCCAGCAGCGTTGCCATGAAAGTGGTGGTTTTCATCATATTCTCCCTGTTGATGATGATTGTTCAGACTTGGCCTGAAACGAGGCTTTTCTCGCGATAAAGCGCGAAACGCGCCTCGGCTGCCGCGCTGCGCCCCGTTGTGATCTTGGGGTCGGCATCAATCGGCGGCAAATCGCGCCAATGGTGGCAGGCGGTTTGATGCGTGCCCTCGTCCAGAACCGGACGGGTGGTCGCACAAATCTCAGTGGCATGGGGGCAACGGGTGTGGAACTTGCACCCCGAAGGCGGGTTCGCGGGCGACGGAATATCGCCGCCCAGATGCGCAATCTCACCCCGCCCGCCCGGCATCGGCACCGGGATCGCAGAGAGCAGCGCGCGGGTATAGGGGTGGCGCGGGGTGGTATAAAGTTCCTCGGTCGGGGCCAGCTCGACCACCTCACCCAGATACATCACCGCCACGCGGTCGGCCATATGCCGGATCACCGCAAGGTCATGGGCGATGACAACCAGGGTCAGGCCGAAATCGTCCTTGAGATCCTCTAGCAGGTTCACGATCTGCGCCTGAACCGAGACATCAAGCGCGGAAACCGGCTCATCCCCGATCAGCAGTTTCGGCCCGGAGGCCAGCGCGCGGGCCACACAGATCCGCTGCCGCTGACCGCCTGAGAACTCATGCGGGTAGCGGTCGGCATGATCGGGCCGCAGCCCCACTTTTTCCAGCAGTTCGGCAACCTTCGCGCGGCGTTCCTTGCGCGACAGTTTGGTGTGGACCTGCAACGGCTCGCCCACGATGGTTTCCACCGTCATGCGCGGATTGAGTGAGGAAAACGGGTCCTGAAAGATGAATTGCAGATCGGATCGCAGCTTGCGCATCTCACCCGAGGGCAGGCCGACCAGCTCACGCCCCTCATAGGTGACGCTGCCCTCGGTGGGCTCCAGCAGGCGCAAGAGCAGCCGCGCAAGGGTGGACTTGCCGCAACCGGACTCGCCCACAATCGCAAAGGTCTCGCCGCGCCGGATCTCCAGCGAGACGCCGTTGACCGCATAGATCGTCGTGCCGGACCCCAGCAGCCCGCCGCCGGTGTGGAAATGCTTGTGCAGGTCGCTTGTGGTCAGAATTGCGTCGCTCATGCGGCACCTTTCGCGAAATGGGTTTCCAGCGGGGCCTTGATACACGCAACCCGGTGGCCTGCGGCAATTGCGATCTCCGCAGGGCGGCCCGCGTCACATTCGGATGAGGCAAAGGGACAGCGGGTCGAGAAGCGGCAACCGGGCGGCATGCCTTCCGGCACCGGGACCGAGCCCGGAATGGTCATCAGCCGCGACGACCCGCCCCCACGACCGGCCAGCGCGGGCATCGAGCCCATCAGGCCCAGCGTATAGGGATGCTGCGGGTCGTTGAAAATCGCGCCGACCGGGCCGCTTTCGACCACGCGGCCCGCATACATCACCGACACATCATCGGCGATTTCCGCCACCACGCCCAGATCATGCGTGATCATCAGCATCGCCGCGCCGGTCTCGGCCAGAAGGTCGCGCATCAGGTCAAGGATCTGCGCCTGAATGGTCACGTCCAGCGCGGTTGTCGGCTCATCCGCGATCAACAGCGCGGGATCATTGGCCAAAGCCATGGCAATCATCACCCGCTGACGCATACCGCCTGACAATTGGTGCGGGTAATCATCCATGCGCTTTTCGGCGGCGGGCATCCGCACCAGCTTGAACATCTCCAGCGCGCGGGCCCGCGCGTCGCGGTCGGAACAGCCGCGGTGACGGCGCACCGCCTCGGCGACCTGCTCGCCAATGGTGAAGACGGGGTTGAGCGAGGTCATCGGCTCCTGAAAGATCATCGCCATATCGTTGCCGCGCAGCGCCTCAAGCTGGCGGGTCGAATAATCCAGCATGTTCTGCCCGCGAAACAGCACCTGCCCATGGGTCACGGTCGCAGCCTTTTTCGGCAACAGCCCCATCGCCGCCAGCGAGGTGACCGATTTGCCGCAGCCCGATTCCCCGACCAGCGCCAGCGTGCGGCCGGGCATGATCGACAGCGAAACCCGGTCGATCAGGTCAATCGGCTGGCCGCGAAACCGGATCGACAAATCGCGCAGTTCCAGCGTCGGCACGGTGCCCCGAGAGGTGGCGTCATTCGGCGTCATGGGTTGAAAACTCCTCATGGCTGTGGCGCAGAAACACCTGCATCAATTCGTCCAGATGGTCGCGCATCGCGCGCGAGGCCGCGAAACCATCGTGATTTCGGATCGCCAACATGATCCGGCGATGCGGTTCGGGGCTGATCCCGCCGATCCGCGACCGGGCGCGTTGGCGGGCATGGCGGATCGAGACATCATGGCGCCACGCATTAACCCGGTCAAACAGATCCAGCAACATCGGGTTGCCCGCCGCCCGCGCGATCTCTCGGTGAAAGGCGCTGTCCCACAGATCGGCGGCATCGGTATCGGTGGCCTCTTCAACGCGGATCATGCTGGCCTGCATCCGGCGCAGCGCATCGGGTGAGGCGCGCTGCGCGGCCAGCCGGGCCAGCATCGGCTCAATGGCAAGGCGCGATTCGATGATGAACATCAGCCCGCCCGGCCCCGCCGCCATCATTTCGCGTTCCGCGTCATGCGAGGCGGGCCGTGGTCCGCTAAAGGTTCCGGCGCCCTGCTTGCGCCAGATCAGCCCCTCGGCCTCCAGCACCTCAAGCGCGCGGCGCACCGCCCGCCTGCCAATGCCCAGCTCGGCCGACAGCTCCCGCTCAGTCGGCAGGCGCTGACCCGGCGCGGCCAGCATCTGCCGGATGCGCTCATGCGCCATCGCGGAACTGACGGATGCGTCGTCCCTGTGCGAGATATCAAAAGCGGAACCATCTTGCATTGGTTCACCATAAGGTTCGCCCGATTCAATGCAACACAAGATTGTGATGATCACGACACAAAAAAGCGCAACCCGGCACCGGGCCGGGTTGCGTCAAGGGTTCCTCGGTTCGCGTCTCAGATGCGCGCGGTCTCAGCCTCCACCTCGGCGGGCGTGTCGGCCCCGTCGCCCGCCTCGACGATGTCGCGGGCCTCTTCCTCATCCTCATCCTCCAGCGCAGGCGGCTCTTCTCCGGCGAGGAAATTGCCCATCTTTTGCAGGCCCGGAATATGGTCGCACAGCACCTTGAGGACGACCAGCATCGGCACCGCGACGACCATGCCCAAGATCGACCACAGCCAGGCCCAAAGTGCGACGGTGATGAACACCACCACCGTGTTCAGTTGCAACCGGCGCGAGACGAAATAGGGCGTGACAAGCTGGCCCTCGGTCGAGGTCAGCGCGAAATAGGTCAGCCCGACCATGATCGGCGTATAGATATCGTCAAAGGCGATGAGCGCGACCAGCGCGGCTGAGCCCACCCCCGCCACCGCGCCGATATAGGGGATGAAGTTCAGCAAAAACGCGCCCAGCCCGAACAGCAGCGGCTGCGGCATCCCCCAGAACCACATCGCCAGACCAATCGCGAGCCCAAGCCCCGCATTGATGATCGTGATCGCGCCCAGATAGTTGCCAAGGCTCGATTCAATCTCGCGCAGGGCGATATAGGCGGCCTTTTTGTCGCGCAGCGTGTCGAAGCTTTGCACGATCTTGAGGTAAAGCAGATCCCCCGAGGCCAGCAGGAAGAACAGCAAAATCGTGGTGAAAATCACCTGCCCGATCACGGCAGGCCCCGCCGAGGCCAAGGTTTGCAGCGTGGTCTGTTGGCCGCTTGTATCGACCGACACGCGGATCTCATCGCCGGGCGCGGGCGGCTCGACCGAGGATTCGCTGACGGTGGCCACGATCTCGGCCTCTCCGTCAAGGGTCACGGTGGTGGTGCCATTGGTCGCGCCATCGGCGGTGGTTGTCGTGGCAGGCTGTTCGCTATTCTCAGCGGCGGGCGCGGCACCGCCCGAGATCTCATCCAGCTTGCGGGCGGCTTCCTCGATCGGCTTGACGCTTTCGCGCAGGCTGGCAAAGCGTTCCTCAAGCCGCTGCGCGATACGGGGCGAATCCTCAACGATATCGTTCACCGGGCCAGAGACGAAATAGCCCAGAACGCCCAGCATCACGATCATGCCCAGCGTGACGATGGTTGCAGCGATGGGCGCGCCGACACCCCAGCGGCCAAGCAGGCGGCGAAACGGAGCGAAGACAAAGAACAGCAGAAAGGCCAGCGTCACCGGCATCAGAAAGGCGGCGGCAGTCGTGATCGCGGCAAAAAGCAGGATCAGAAAGATCCCGATCACCGCCCAGGGCGGCGCGCCGCGCACGGGCTTGTCACCCGGATGCGAGGACGGGAACATGCTTGGCGCTTGCCGCCCGGGTGGTAATGCCATGATATTTTTCCCCGCAAACGGACAGCTTGGCCCGCATCCCCTGCGCACGGAACGCAGTTTCTTGCGCAATAACGCATCAGGCCGGGCGTCCGGTTCCCCGTCCGCCCGGCCTTGCGGGATAGTCTTTTGTTAAGCGCCGATCAGATCGGGCGGTCGCCCCGCGCGTCGATCACGCGAGTGGGCAGGCCCATCTGGCCAAGCTGATCAAGGAAGGGCCTCGCGGGCAGGTCTTCGACATTGACCATGCGTTTCACATCCCAGTCGCCGCGCGCAATCAGGATCGCAGCGGCCACCGGCGGCACGCCCGCAGTATAGCTGATCCCTTGGCTGCCGACTTCCTCGAACGCCTCTTTGTGGTCCGCGACGTTGTAGATGAACACCTCACCGGCGACACCGTCCTTGCGGCCCTTGACCAGATCACCGATGCAGGTCTTGCCCTCATAATCGGGCGCGAGGCTGGCCGGATCGGGCAGCACGGCCTTGACAACTTTCAGCGGCACGACCTCCAGCCCCTCGGCGGTGGTGACGGGCTGTTCGGACAAAAGGCCAAGGCTTTGCAGCACGGTGAACACGTTGATGTAATGATCGCCAAAGCCCATCCAGAACCGCACATCCGCATCCGAATAGCGCGCAGACAAGCTATGGACCTCATCATGGCCCGACAGATAGGCGGTCCGCTTGCCCACGACCGGCAGATCCCATTCGCGCCCGACCTCGAACATCTTGTTCTCACGCCACTCACCGCCCTGCCAGCTATAGACGGTGCCGGTGAACTCACGAAAGTTGATCTCGGGGTCGAAATTGGTCGCGAAATAGCGGCCATGCGAGCCCGCGTTGATGTCCACGATGTCGATGCTGTCGATCTGGTCGAAATACTCATCCTCGGCCAGCCGCGCATAGGCGTTCACCACGCCCGGATCAAACCCCGCGCCCAGAATCGCGGTGATCCCCGCCTGTTCCACCGCCTCACGGCGCTTCCATTCGTAATTGCCATACCAGGGCGGCGTCTCGCAGATCTTGGTGGGGTCTTCGTGGATGGCCGTGTCGATATAGGCGCAGCCCGCGTCGATACAGCCTTGCAGCACGGTCATGTTGATAAAGGCCGAACCGACATTGATGCAGATCTCGGCGCCGGTCTCGCGGATCAGGGCGGCCACGGCATCGCTGTCCATCGCGTCAAGCGCATGGGTCGTCACCGCCAGATCATGCCCCTTGTCGCGCAATGTCCCGACAATCGCATCCGCCTTGGACTGCGTGCGGCTGGCGATATGGATCTCGCCGAACTCGGCCGCCCATTGCGCGACCTTATGCGCCGTGACCTGAGCGACGCCGCCCGCGCCGATGATAAGCAGATTTTTCCGTGCCAAGTCCAAGTCTCCTTCGCGGTGGCCAAGATTGGGGGTCAGGACAGGCTGTCCCGATAATCGTCATAAGTAAAGTCGCGCAGCAGCCGAACCGTTCCGTCGGTCTCACGAATGGCGATAGAGGGCATGTTCACGCCGTTGAACCAGTTCTTCTTGACCATCGTATAGCCCGCCGCATCGGCAATGCTGATCCGGTCACCAATGGCCAGTGGCGCCGGGAAACGCCCGTCGCCGAAAATATCGCCCGCAAGACAGGTTTTGCCCGCGATCTGGTATTCATGCGCGCCATCCTGCGGCAGCTTGGCGGTTTCACGATAGATCAGCAGGTCCAGCATATGCGCCTCGATGCTGCTATCGACGATGGCGACCTTTTTGCCGTTGTCGATGATGTCCAGCACGCTGACCTCAAGGCTGGCCGTGCCGGTAATGCTGGCCTCACCCGGTTCAAGGTAAACCTGCACGCCATGCGCCTCGGCAAAGGCCCGCAGCCGCGCGGCCAGCCGGTCCAGCGGATAGCACTCACCGGTGAAATGGATGCCACCGCCAAGGCTCACCCATTTCAGCTTTGACAGAAAGCCGCCGAACTCGGCCTCGATCCTGTCAAGCTGGGCGTCGAACAGCTCGAAATCGCGGTTCTCGCAATTGTAATGGATCATCACGCCGGAAATGCGGTCAAGCGCCGCCTCCAGCCGGGGCAGATCCCATTCGCCAAGCCGCGAGAAAGGCCGCGCCGGATCGGCCAGATCAAAGCCCGAGGTGGAAAAGCGCGGGTTCAGCCGCAGCCCTGCCTCGATCCCCTTGGCCTTTGCCTTGTCCCCGAAACGGTCCAACTGGCCAAGGCTGTTAAAGATGATCTTGTCGGCATAGGAAATCGCCTCGTCGATCTCGTGATCGGCCCATGCGACGGAATAGGCATGGGTCTCGCGCCCGAACTTCTCACGCCCCAGCCGCAACTCATACAGCGATGACGAGGTGGTGCCGTCCATGAAATCGCGCATGTAATCAAAGGCCGACCAAGTCGCGAAACATTTGAGCGCCAGCAGCGCCTTGGCCCCCGATGCCTCACGCAGCCAGGCGATCTTTTCCATATTCGCGCGCAGCTTCGCCGCGTCGATCAGGTAATAGGGCGTCTGCAATTCGGTCATCATCGGCTCCGTTTCGCGGGGTCAGGCCGCCGCATATAGGCACGAGGCGCGATGATCTCAAGCCAATGTGACAAGGCCATGTCACGCCAGCCCGTCTTTTGTCCCCAAATATCCCCGCCGGAGGCGCGCGCAATCGCGGCCCGCGCGCCCGGCGGGGAAAGGCGTTACAGCGCGTCCAGAATCCGCTCACCGCCCGAGATATCGCAGGTGCCGGGCGAGTCCTCGACGTTCAGCGTGGTGACGGTGCCGCCCTCGACGATCATCGCATAGCGTTTCGACCGCCCGAACAGGCCCGCCGGGGGCGCGTCGAACTCCATGCCCACGGCCTTGGTAAAGGCGCCATCGGCATCGCCCAGAAACTCGATCCCGGCCTTGTCCGCGCCGGTCGCCTCGCGCCATGCGCCCAGAACGAAGGGATCGTTCACCGCGATGCAGATGATGTTCTGAACCCCCTTGTCGCGAAGCCGGTCGGCCACGCGGATAAAGCTGGGAACGTGCTGCGTGCTGCACGTGCCGGTATACGCGCCGGGCAGCGCAAAGATCACCGTGCGGCCAGAGGTCAGATCGGACAGGTTCACCGCTTCGGGGCCGTCCGCGCCCAGCTTCAGCAGCTTGGCTTCGGGCAGTTTGTCGCCTTGGGAAATGGTCATGACTCGCTCCTTTCGGGGGCAGGTTCAGGTTGCCTGAGGCCAGCCTAGCAAGCCTGCGCGATCTCGTCCAGAAAGGCCGCGCCAAAACGATCCAGCCGCGCCGCGTCCAGATGGCGGCCAAGTGCTGCGGCGTCCGAGGGCCGCGCCTCGGCAATGCGGCGGATCTGCGCGGTGGAACAGGACAGCCGCTTTTGCGTCCCGTCCGCGCCGCAGATCAGCCGGTTCTGCGCCTCGACCAGCCGGTCATAGAGCGCCCCCGCATCGCGGCCCGCCAACGCGCGCCGCGCGGGGTGCATCGGCGCGACCTCACCCGAGATCACCTCAAGGAATGCCGCGCCATAGCTTTCCAGCTTTTTCGCACCCACCCCGCTGATCCGGGCCATCGCGTCCAGATCGGCGGGGCGGCGCTCGGCCATCTCGATCAGGGTGCGGTCGGTAAAGATCACATAGGCCGGCACCCGCGCCGCCTCAGCCAGCGCGCGCCGCTTGGCCTTGAGCGCGGAGAGCAGCGGCGCATCCTCATCCGAGACCTGCATTTTCGGCACAAAGGCAGGCTTGGCCGCCCGCATCGCCTCGCGCCGCAGGCTGACGGTTTCATCGCCGCGCAGAACCGGATGGGCGGCGTCGGTGATGCGCAAGCCGCCATGGCGCGAGGGGTCGGGGCGGCACAGGTCGCGGCCCAGCATCTGCCGGATCACCGCCTGCCATTGCGCGCGGTTCAGCTCACCACCCACGCCAAAGGTCGGCAATCGGTCATGACCCCGCGCGGTCACCTTGTCGGTCGCATTGCCGGTCAGCACATCGACGATATGGCCCGCGCCAAAGCTCTCACCCGTGCGCAGCATCGCCGAAAGCGCCATCTGCACATGCCGCGTCGCATCGACCAGTTCGGGCGGCGCATCGCACAGGTCGCAATTGCCGCATGGCTCGGCGCTTTCCCCGAAATAGCGCAGCAGCAACTGGCGGCGGCAGGACGTGGCCTCGGCCAGACCCAGAAGGGCGTTCAGCCGCGCATGGTCGGCCTCTTTGCGGGCATCATCGGCCAGCCCCTCGTCGATCTGCATCCGGCGCAGGCGAATGTCGTCGGGGCCGAACAGGGTCAGCGTCTCGGCCGGCGCGCCGTCGCGACCGGCGCGGCCGATTTCCTGATAATAAGCCTCGATCGACTTGGGCAGATCCGCATGGGCGACCCAACGAATATCGGGCTTGTCGATCCCCATGCCAAAGGCGACCGTGGCAACGACGATCAGCCCGTCCTCACGCTGAAACCGGGTTTCGGCCTCGCGCCGGGCCGGGGCCTCCATTCCGCCGTGATAGCACATGGCGGGCTGACCTGCGCGGTTGAGCGCCTGCGACAGCGCCTCGGTCTTGGCGCGGCTGGCGCAATAGATGATCCCCGACTGGCCGGGCCGCGCGGCGGCAAAGCGCATGATCTGCGCGCGCGGCCCGTCCTTGGGCTGAAAGGCCAGATGGATATTCGGGCGGTCGAAGCCGCGTAGAAAGCTGACCGGCGCGGTCCCGTCAAACAGCCGCGCGACGATCTCAGCCCGTGTCTCGGCATCGGCGGTCGCGGTAAAGGCCGACAGGGGCACGCCAAGCGCGCGTTTCAACTCACCGATGCGCAGGTAATCGGGGCGGAAATCATGGCCCCATTGGCTGACGCAATGGGCCTCATCCACCGCAATCGCGGTCACGCCCGCGCGGCGCAGCAAGGGCAGCGTCCCACCCGAGGCCAGCCTTTCGGGCGCCATGTAAAGCAGCTTGATCCGCCCCTCGCGCAGACCTGCGAAGACCTCGTCGGTCTCGGCCTCGCTATTGCCCGAGGTCAGCGCGCCCGCCTCGACCCCCTGTTCGCGCAAGGCCCGGACCTGATCGCGCATCAGCGCAATCAGCGGCGAGATGACCACCGTCACCCCATCCCGCATCAGCGCAGGCAATTGATAGCACAGGCTTTTTCCGCCGCCGGTCGGCATGATCGCCAGCACGTCACCGCCCGAGGCCACGGCCTCGACGATCTCTTGCTGGCCCGGACGGAAGCCGTCAAAGCCGAAATAGCGCCGAAGCAGGTCGTCAGCCATCAGTAACCGAGGAAAAAGCCCGCATTGTTATACAGCGCCTGCCGGATGATCGCGATGCCGATGAACACGACCAGAGGCGCCAGATCCAGCCCGCCGACATTGGGCAAAAGGCGGCGCACCGGGCCGTAGATCGGCTCCAGCAGGTTGTTCAGGGCATACCAGATCTGCGCCACAAGCGGCTGGCGCAGGTTGAGGACCTGAAAATTGATCAGCCAGGACATGATGATGTGAATGATCATCACCGTCCAGACCACGTTCAGCACCATCAGGATTGCCTGAAAAAGCGTCGTCATGCTGTCTCCTGTTCTTTGTGCCGTGCTACGCGGAACCGCGCCGCGCTTCAAGCCGGGTGACGCAAGGTGTGCGGTTGACGCGCGCGCCGATCTGGGCGAATGGCGCGGGCGAAAGGCAGGTTTTGATGTATCCGTTGATCCGTTTCGTCAAGGAGATGTGGCTGGCGCGGCGCGCGCCGCGGCTTGGCATGTTCGATGCCCATATCTCGCAACATATCTGCTGGCCCTGGGATCTCGACCCCTGGATCGAGCTGAACAACGGCCGCACCCTGACGCTTTACGATCTGGGCCGGATGCCCCTGGGCCTGCGCACCGGGCTGGCCGATGTGATGAGGCGCAAGGCTTGGGGCATCACGGTGGCCGGGAACTCGGTGCGCTATCGCCGCCGTGTGCGGGGGTTTGATCGGTTCACCATGGTGTCGCGCTGTATCGGCTGGGATCACCGCTTTATCTATATGGAACAAAGCATCTGGCGCGGCGGAGAGTGCTGCAACCACATGCTGCTGCGCGCCGCCCTGACCTCAGCCGAGGGGATCGTGCCGCCCGCGAAACTGGCCCGCGAGATGGGCGCGCCGGAGGAAAGCCCACCCCTGCCCGACTGGGTGCAGGCTTGGATTGAGGCTGACCATCAGCGCCCCTGGCCGCCCGAACTGCCCGAGGATGCGGCGCGGGCGGTGAGCCGATAGCTGGCCCCCAAAGAGCCTCCGGCGGGGATATTTGGGGACAAAAGACTTAAGAGGGTGCGCAGGCTGGCCGGGATCGGTGCGGCGGCGGGCATTGCAGTTAGGTCGTGAAAGCACAGCGAAAGGCGGTCGGATCGTGCCGATTGCCGGTTTATGCCGCCGCCTCGGTTAGCCCTGCCCCCCGGCGCGGAGAGTTGCGTTCTGGCATTCCCCGCGCCGTTATGCAGGATCGAGCCGGGCCGCTGTTTCTGCGACCCAGACGCCATAATATCCGGTGGCTAAAGACGGCGGGGATCTAGAGCGATGACAGCATCCGATTTTCACAACTCGCAGATTTTTGGTTCTTCGGAATGGATGATGTCGAAGCACTCGTTAATCGAGTAGATCGCATAGTGCTTCAAGTTCATTCCCTCGCGGACATGCTGACTTTCTCGATGAAACCACTCAAGATATTCTGAGTTCTCAACTTCCGAGACCAACCCTGCCCCTGGAGTGAGTGTCGTTAAATAGTTTCCTTCATCAATCATGTGCACGGCAAACGGCGTCGAGGAGAAGGACACTCTGAACCGTCGAAACGTCCGAGGCAAAGCAATATCTTCAAGCAATATCCTGAACCCCTCAAGATCGTAATGCAGCCCGATTACGGCAGGCCATCTTGGCAGCTCGAACGGCACAGGCAATATTCGATATGATCGTTGCAACATGATTAATTCCTCAACCTAAAACGAACTCAATAACCATAACAGCGCGACCATTTGGGCGCGTGTCAACCGCCGGATGATTAACCCATGTCACCGCGCGGGCCTTCATCCCGCCCCGCCACGATCAACCGATATCGCGGCCCACCGTTTGCGCGAACGGGTCGGGGTCATAGCCGACGCCCGTCAGATAAAGTCCCTGCGGCGGACAGACCGGCCCGCAGGCGGCGCGGTCTCGGGCGGCGAGCGCCTCTGCCACCCGCTCGGGCGGCCATGCCCCCGCGCCGACCCGCTCCAGCGTGCCAACGATAGAGCGCACCTGATTATGCAGGAACGACCGCGCGCGCAGGGCAAAGCGGATCTCTTGGCCCGACGGATAGCGGGTTTCGGTGATGGTGATCTCATCCAGCGTCTTTTCGGGGCTGGCCGCCTGACACATGGTTGAGCGGAAGGTGGTGAAGTCATGCCGCCCGATCAGATGCGCCGCGCCCGCGCGCATCGCCCGCACGTCCAGATGCTCACGCACCTGCCAGACGCGGCCCCGGTCATGGACCACCGGCGCGCGCCGCGCCACCAGACGGAACAGATAGCGGCGTTCCTGCGCCGAAAACCGCGCGTGGAAGTCGTCCGCGACCCGCGCCGCCGCGACCACCGCGACGGGTGCGGGTTTGAGATGCCAGTTCAGCGCCTCGGACAGCCGAAACGGGTCCCATTCGCGGGCAAGGTCGGCATGGGCGACCTGCCCCGTCGCGTGAACCCCCGCATCGGTGCGCCCGGCGGCGGCAATCCGCGCGCCCGCGCGAAAGCCGGGGTCGAGCGCCCCAAGCGCCGCCTCAACCGCGCCCTGCACGCTTGGCAGGCCCGATTGCGCCTGCCATCCGGCGAAAGGCGCGCCGTCATATTCGATCTTCAGCGCGTAGCGGGGCATCAGTCGCGCCGCACCCCGTCCCCGTCATAGCGCGCGCCCGGCCCGCTGCGCAGACCGTCGCGGATCAGACCGTCCAGAACATCGCCGCGCCGGTTCTCCAGCGCGCGGGCCTGTTCGGCTGGGGTCGGCGCGGCCACTTCCTCATCCAGACGCGCCGCGCCCAGCTCAGCCGCCGAGGGCTGTTCGGGCGTCCGCACGCCCTCACGCGCCAGGCGGTCACGCAGCACCTGCATCTCGATATCGAAATCGGTGCGCCCGCCCTCGATCAGGCTGCGGGTGCGGGCCGCGAAATTGCCCTCAAGATCGTTGAGCAGCGCCTCATAATCCTCGCGGGCACGGGGGTCGCGCGTGGCGGCGTAAAGATCGGCGAATTTCACCGTCGCGTCCCGCGCACCCATCAGATAGACGCCCAGATAGCGCCGCGCGGCGGTCAGGTCGCCCGGGTCTTCCTCAACCCGGCGGAACAGCTCGCGCGCGGTTTCGGCGAACATGTTCACCCGGGCCTCAAGCCGCCGGTCGGCCGTGCGCTTGATCGCATCGCTCATGCCGGTGAGGTAAGCCTCACCCTCGGCGACAACGCGAGCCACGCGGTCTTGCTGAAAGCGGTCAATCCCCTCCATGCCCTTGTCACGCATCGGATCGGCGCCAAAGGCCAGCACATGCAGCCCAAGCCCGGTCAGCGCAATCAGCGCGGCACCCGCCTCAGCCCCCGCCGACCACGCGCCGACACCAAGGCCAAGCGCGGTCAGAACCCCGCCAAACAGCTTGCGCGGGATGGCCGGGCGGCGGGCCACGCGCCGCGCATCATAGGCAGCCTGCGCCGCCAGCCCCTCATGGGTGAGCCACGCGCCCGCCGCGATGGTGCCAAAGGCTGCGAGGTCGCTGACCATGCCCGCGACCGGCTGGAAAAACGCGCCGATCAGGAAGGGCACCGCCGCGATGGTCAGCCATTTCGTGCGCGAGGCATGGGGATGCCGCGGGGCGTTATCGCGCACCACCTGAGTGGCATTCTGCCCCTGACCGCGCGCGCCGGGCGAATATCTGCCGCCAAATCTCTGTGCCATGACCGCCCCTTATGCGCCCGCAATTGCGGCATAGAATGTCAGGATCACCAACAGGATAAAGGACAGCCTTTGGGTCGCATTCCGTGACATGATGATCCTCGCTTGCCGGTTCCAACCCACATTTGGGCCGGTTGTTCCCCGATTACAAGCAGATCGGCACCGCGATGTGAGGATCAGGCGCGGAGGGGTGGAGCGGGTGATGGGAATCGAACCCACGTATTCAGCTTGGAAGGCTGCTGCTCTACCATTGAGCTACACCCGCGACCCGCGCTTTATAGGATGCCGAAGGGCGGCGTGCAAGCATCGGGCTTGCAGCGCGCGCCGGGCTGTCGCAAACAGGCGGCCATGACCCGCCAGAGCCCCGCGACCAGCCCCATTGCCAGTCCGTGCATCAATATCTGTCAGATCGACCGCGCGTCGGGGCTGTGCGCGGGCTGCCTGCGCACGATTGCGGAGATCTCCGCGTGGGGGAAAATGGATGACGAGGCGCGACGCGCGTTGATGACGCAGTTGCGCGACCGCCGCCTTGCGCCAAGAGACTGAACAGAAAAGCCGCCCACCTTCAAACCGGGCGTTGCAACGTCAAGCGGGGCCGGCAAGGCGCTGGGCGTGGAAACTGGCGCAGGCGTTTGGCGGCAAACCCGGTTGACCTCGGCCATCGGGGATCTTAACCACCTTATGTCCGATATACTTATTTGCCCCGACAGCTCGGGCGAACATCCGGTCAATCTTCCCTTGCGGTAGGGGCGACCTGTTCACGCGAGTATGCCGCCGGAACAAAGGACATGGGTCCGATATGAATGAATATCTTTCAATCCCTGCGGCACAGCTTGCTCCACTGGGTAGACCCCGATCGGATCATGCGTTACTGCGGCATCTGCTCAAGACGGGGCATCACGATGAAGCCGGGCTGCCCCGTCATCCTTATTATGCGCGCAGTTCGGGGAATGTGGCCGATGCCTCGCAAGAGGCCGAGGCGGTCGAGCAGAACCAGCGCATTTCGAACACTGTCGCGCGCAGGCGGGCCGCGCTACGCGGTGACGAACTTTATGGGCTAGGCTCAGCGCCCATTGGTTTCTGTTTGGTTGCATGATTGACAAGCCGTGACCATGTCTGATCTCTTCTCGCTGAGCGTTCCACAGATGGCGCGTCTGCAGCTATAATTTCGCAAGTCCCACGGCAAGCATCGCGTCGATGACCGGCATGTGTTGAGCGGGATTATCTTCATCAATCGCAATGGGTTACGCTGCGAGATGCCCCGAAGGAATATGGCTCGCACAAAATCCTCTACAACCGATGGAAACGTTCGACCGATAGGGGGGGGAGCGGCGCCTGATCGGCCGCACCAAACGCGGGATCAACACGAAGTTCCACGCCATTTGCGACAGCGAAGAGCGCGCCCTGAACTTGTTTATCATGGCAGAACAAGTCAGCGATTACATCGACGCGAGTGCGTTGCTCAGTAGCCAGCCTGAGGTCGACTGGCTGCTTGGGGCCCGCAGATATGACGCCGACCAGTTTAGATACGATTTTAATAACAATGGGATACGTGGGCGCATCCCGGGCCGAAAGCAGCGCAGGAACACCGTCAAGTACGACAAACGCCGCAATCTTATGTTCGGCAGCCTCAAGGACTGGAGGCGGCTCGCAACCCGATAAGACAGGTGCCACAAGCTGTTAATATCAGCCATCACCCTCGCAGCAACCGTCACCTATTGGCTATGCGTCCAGATCCTAAAGCCTCCATGGTTGTACTCAACTGTCAGGTCGGGAAACGGGCCAGTTCAGGTCGACGATACCCTTGCGGCGCCTATAAAGATGACCTAGTAGTAAGGCGGCTGTTAGACTGAGGGCGTATAATGTCAAGAATTGTATTTACTGACCTGAAAACAACAGGACATAGTTTTAGCGTCTCGGTAGAGCGGGACGGACATGCGTCAGAAACGGTGTGCTTCGAGGCGCCGAGCTCAGTATCTTTTGGAAATGACCTAATCGCCCACAGCCTTTCTACATTAGCCGCCCGCAACTTCTCAGAAGTGCATTATGATTTTCCCGTAAGTTCAGAATGCCTTAGCCGGATCAAAGATTTCACCATTTGCCTCCCAACATCTTCCAGTCCTGCGGACGAAGAGGTCTGGCGCAGGAAAGAAGATGGGGTGACACTTTCGTTCAGCGGTGGATTCGATTCACTAGCTGCGTTAGCGATCATGCCCAAACACACTAAAACGGTCACGCTTGATTTCGGAGGCGCCTTCGAACGTGAGCGCCTTAGCTTTAGCAATTTTTCTCCAATAACGATCAAGACCAATATTGTTGAAACTACGCTCCGCGCGGGTTCGTGGTCATTTATGGGGATAGGCGCTATCTTAGCAGCCAAATCCACCGCCAGCCGCTTCCTGACATTCGGCGGCATCATGGACCAATCCCCAGAGGCCTTTTACAAACCATCCCCACTAATTGCGAACAACACATTCCCCGCCTTTTCAGCCTGCGGCTTCATTTCTGCGCCCTACGTTATTGGCATCACAGAATTAGGGACAGCAAAAATCATTGCGCAAGCTTATCCGGAAAGAGCGCGGGATTCGCTTATTTCTCTAGCAGATCCACTATCCGAGAAGATGAGCCGGAAGACGCTTCTCCTGTCTTACTTCGAAAAGAGGTTCAAGCTTGACCTTAATTTGCCGCCATTGCAAATGCCGGCAAAACCACCATATTCCTTTGGCCAAGCGATGGTTGTTGACACCATGGCCACATGGTTCATCAAAAATTACGGCGCTGACACAGCAGAAAAGATGGTCAAGCCTATCCCGCAAGAGGCATATAAGATCGCCGCAGAGCGCAGTCTTGACTTTTTTGAGGGCTATAATCACAAACTATATGAGAACTTTCCCGCTATATTGAAACCGGGGCTCTACCAAGCACTGGAACGCTTTGGCCTCAAACCATATAATCGCGCCGACCAAGAAGATTTTGATGCAATCGGGGATATGCTCGCAAACTATAGGCCGTTAAAAGGAAGGAATGCAGCGCGATAATGAACCATTGAGACCCTCCTCATGCTGCGAAGGAGACTCAGGCACTCCAAAAGTGGGGCCATGTATTTATGGACCATAACAAAAAAGGAAAGCTGCTACTGCTTGCAGCAGAACGTCTTCGCAAATGTGGCCGAACGGAGTCAGCTGCAGCGATCACACGGTACGCAAGTGAATATAGTTCAGGACTCTTTCCTTCCACGACCACGTTCAAAGAGCAGCGCCCCTTCGGTGTGTCAGTCATTTTGCCAACTTACAAGGGAGCAGGGCGAATTTGCCGAGCGCTTGACAGCTTGGTGGCTCAAACGGAGGAAAGGGATCGCTTCGAAATTATCGTCATTTCTAACGGGCCCGAAGACACCACGCCGGATTTGATCGCAGAATACCAGCGGCGTCACGAAGACCTTCAGATCGTCTTCTTGAGAGTGGAAAAGTCAAGCGCGTCAAACGCACGAAATTTAGGGCTGCAGCATGCACGGTTTATGTACTGCACCTTTCTTGACGACGATGACTTTCTGTCCCCCCAGTTTATTAGTGTGATGCTAAAGGAAGCAAAACCGAATAGAATCGTGCTTTCCAGCATCATCGATTTCGATGAGACGGGTAATCTATCCTCCCCGATTACAGCGCAGCTGAGGGCTGCCGTCAGAGCAGAGGGGAGCAACAGGATATCACGACCATTTAATGTGCGCGGTATCCTCTCGATGACCTGTGCCAAACTCGCGCCAACCTCATGCCTGGCGTCTTACAGCTTCGATGTTGACCTTCGCAGCGGAGAAGACGTGGTATTCTGGACTAATGTGATTGCGGGGCACCAACTTGATCTCTGGGTTTCAGAGGAAAACGATGAGGCAATATACTACCGTGAGATACGACAAGGGTCCATTTCAAGGCGCAGCTCGGAGTTCTCCTTTTCGGTAACTGAGAGACTGGAAGTAGTGTCTCGCATTCAGGCTATCGAGGATAACCAAGAGCTGATCACAAATCCCGATCTCGGCGAATTCGTGAAGTCACGTTACGCCGGTCAGTGTGGTTTTATCATAAGATTTTTGAAAGAGAACAGAGATCGATATCAAGACTTTCTTCTAGAGTGCGTAAGGCTCGGAATTCGCAACGAAATCATTCAAATGATTAAGGAGCAATTGCCTGACACACTCGTTATCAGCTATTGCTTTCCGCCTTTTAATGATACGTCGGCTATCGTTATGATGAAGCGCATTATAGGCTGGCAGTGGCCGGTGCGAGTGATTTCTAATGATATGACAGATATTAGAAATCGCAGCTCTGAGTTGACGGAAGTGCTGAAACCGTACTTGGCTTCGCATGTCGAGCTTAAGACGCCTGTTTCCTTTTCTCATGAACGAGCAGTTAGGCAATTCGCATTGAACGCACTAAGTGCTTTTCAAAAAATTCCAAAAAAAAGGGCTCCCTCGAGTATCTATTCCCGGGCAATGTGGCCCGCGTCTCACTTTGCCGCCGCCCTTATCAAAGTCCATAATCCTCATGTCAGATGGATTGCCGAATTCTCGGATCCGCTTGTGCTCGACATTCATGGAAACGAGCGTGAAGGTGAGGTTCCGTCGGATTGGCTTGAACTCCTGGGCCTGCGAGAGGTTATTGAGAAATTTGCTCCGAGACATCTTGAGACACGTCAGATATTTCGACTGGCTGAGCTACTGCCTTACATTCTTGCAGATGAACTCGTTTTTACTAACGAAGGGCAGCGGCACTATATGCTCTGCCAGCCATGGCTAGACGAATTACGTGATCGGGCGCTGGCAATCTCAACGATACGCCCACACCCCTCTTTGCCGCCGGAATACTATTCCGTCGGCAACTCGCGAATCAATGTTGATAAGACAAAAATCAACATCGGCTTCTTCGGTTCATTCTATCAAACGCGAGGGCTCGGAGAACTCCTGATTGCACTGAAGCAAGTCTCTGATCAGGGAGGCGCACAAATCGCTCTACACGTCGTTTCTTCTGACAGCAGCTCTCTTTTGAATGAGTTGAATGCGCTAGGCATCGGCAATCTGGTCCATATCCACCCCAGTCTCCCATATTTCGACTGCCTCGCCTCGTTCTCAAGTATGGACTATCTGTTGGTAAACGATGCGGTAACCGAGGGGATCAAGCCTCTAAATCCCTATCTCCCCTCGAAGTTAAGCGACTATCTTGGCTCTAACCAAGCAATTTGGGCCCTCGTAGAACCGGGTAGCACACTTTCCAAGGCCAGCCTGCCCGAAGGATCGATCATGTCACCTCTGGGAGATATAATGGCCTATACTGAAGCATTAAATCTTATGGCTAACTCCCGCCGAAAGTAAGGGGCTGGATAAGTAGAGTTTTCTCGGCAAGATGCATGAAGAGATCGCCGATCTGTTGGTTGGGCCGAGCACTGCCCGCAAGACCTTGGGCTTTGGCCTGTATTTCATCGCACTTGCGTAACGCGAAAGGAATCCGTGGAATCATAGACGCGTCTATCGCGTATATTGTGCACTGAAACTAAACTTGCGGATCAAGCACTGAAAAAGTTGAAACGCAAAAAGCGCGATGGGGTAGAGGTGCCCGAGACCCCGAACGTGACCTGGTCGATGGACTTCATGGCGGATGGCTGCCAGTTTAAGCTCTTGCAAGTGCTGGACGAATTCAACCGGGAAGCGTTGAGCATCGAGCTGCCTCCACCGCTCGTCAGAGAGAGGTCCTTCCGCCTAGAGCTCACCCACTCGAAGAAGGGGCGATAGGGTTCACCGTGATTGACCACGGCGTGTATGGTGCGCGCGATGGTGGCCGCGGTCGTGCGCGGCCTAGATGGGCGTTGTGTCGGTCTTTCGATATGTAGCGTTCGAATTTGTCCCGGAAGCTGTTGGTCCGTTTGAGGGCCGCAGTTGGACCGGCGATCCAGAGCGTGCGCCGCAGCCGGGCATTGCCATACTTCGAAATCCGGCTTTGACCACGGAACATGCCGGAACCGGCGCAGATCACCAGCCTCGGCCAGAATGGTCATTGCGTCGATCGGACGGATGCCGGGAATGGTCGTCACGAGCTTATAGTCGGGGAAGTCCGAGAGCAGCTCGATGGCGCGCCTCGATCATATCGCGCTGCCGGACGAGGCTGCGGCCTTCAACGAGGACGAGGCGGAACATGTCTACCGCGTCTGAGTCCGAATGGACAGACAGTCCAACCGAGCAAGGGCGGTCTCGTAACTATCTGAAGGCAATTGCTTTTGGACAGCTTGCGGTCAACGACGTCCCAAGCGTCAGCCGTGAAGGCGTCGCGGCTCATGGCGGAGATCATGTGTGGTGATGTCGATGGCGACCAGCAAGGTCGACGCGCTAGTATCGTTGGCGGCCATAGCCGGTCTCCGCAACGGTGTGGTTGTGCAAAACCGCTGTTGGGACCCGAGAGCGGTTATGGCCACGCGCTGCGCTATTTGGGGGCTGCGCGCATGGCCATAACCTCTCGGCGGCACTCCCTCGCGACCTATTACGGCCCGGAATCCATCAGTGCAAGCTGCTGATCTGGAACCAAAAACGAGGATCACCATCGAGCGCATTCAGCTCGGCCACTCCCGGCAGGACGCCTATATCAAGCGCTACAACCGCACCTTCAGGTATGAATGGCTCTATCGATACGTCATCGAAACCATAAAGGAGACCCAGCACTTCGCCACACAATGGCTCTGGATTTACAACTACGATTTCCCGAAAATGGACATTGGCATAATCACACCCGCCATGAAACTGAAGATGGCCGCGTAAGTTCTACGGATTCACCCCGATAAAACTGGGATATGCCGCGGGTCTGGCCGCTCGGGGACCGCGATTGGTTTAGAGATGCGTTGAAAGACACAGGTAATATATGCCTGTATCCCAAGTCAAAAGCAGCGCAAGAACACACTCGTATACGACAAGAGCCGCTACAGACGGCGCAATCGCGTCGAGCTCATGTTCGGCAGGCTCAAGGACTGGAGGCGGGTCGCAACCCGCAATGAGAGGTGCCCCACGGCAATTCTGTCAACCATCGCACTCGCAGCAACCGTAATTTACTGGCTATGGAACCAGATCCTAGAACCTACCTTGTTAGCTAGCCTTTATAAAAAGTTCTATACCAAAGACTTAGTAGAGTAGGGCCGCACGATGAAAGCATGCCGCCACAAAAGCCAACTTCATTAAGTGCACTTATAACGTCACCCCACCTCATTAACGACTTGATCTACGGATTTAGTGTAAAATGACTCGTTAATTCCACAAATGGAGCCAAGAGATACTGAAAAAAGCAAGCGGACAACATCTTCAGGGCATATTTTTTTGGGCTCAATCATAAACTCCGCCATGCGGCCGATCATCCTGCGGGGCCTGATCAAATCCTCTATCTCATGATATAGCGGCCTCACGCCATAGTCATCAAAAAGAACAAGTGTCGGGCGCTCAATACGCAGCATTGAGGTAACAAGACAAGCAACCCTGAACCTTCCATCTATTAAAATTACATCTGGATGTCTAAACCACACCTGGTCCCATATGTCGTTCGGGTAACGAAAGAACTTACGCCAAGCCAGACTGCTCTGAGGCCTACCCCATGGGCCTGTCTCTCCGATATCGACATGGTGCACAATCACTCTAGATTGAACTTTTGCTAATGATAGCTTGTGGCGAAGGGAACGCGCCCATTCCTTATCACTTTCGGAACTCATAATGAACTTTTGTGGCATTTGGGCTGCCATCTGGGTTGAACCACCCGATCCATACTCAAGTATTACATCTGCCTCTTCATAAACAGACCGCAGATGGGCGGTTTCCGCCTCAGGCATAAACGGCTCAATACCGCCATCAACCTCGTTTTTTAAGAGCATTTTTGACCTTACGCATTGGTGATGTAATCTTCCACGATGTGCTTGCAAGAAGGGCCTCGCGATGTGCTTCGGCCGCCTTTAAATGCTGAAAAATGTCATCGCGTTCTAGCGTAAGCTTTCTTGATAGCTCAGCATTTTCCTTGAGAAACTCAGACGTTAGGTTGGCGATATCCTCCAAGCGATCGTCGTGATCTTGCCTTGCCTTTTCCAAATCTTTCCTGAGGACTTCAATTTCCTTCGACCGGCCTTGGCTCTCGGCCTCGCGGGCAGCTTCCCTTTCGCCATTCGCCAATTCCAAAAGTCCTACATCATTCTTGAGTTTATCCCGTTCCGTCGCCAACGTTTCGTTTTCGACCTTTAGATTCTCGATTTCATTAGCCATAGATCTGTTATGGTCACTCATCAACTTTATGTCATCGGCCAGCTTGTTTCGCTCTGCCTCTAAGAGCGCCAGAGCACTGAGAAGCTCTTCACGCTTTACTGTTTCGGCTTCCGCTTGCTTCTCGATATCATGCACTTGTGCGGCGAGGCGCGCATTCAGTTCAAGTGCTATCTTTTCTGAGGCTTCAGCCTTGTCTACCTCAGATTGGAGCGCCTCAAGCCGCTTTTTATTGTGGTTTAGGTCATGCTTGAGTATATCATTTTCAGCTTTAAGCAGTCTGCTGTTTTCTATCTCGTTCACCCCTTGACCTAGACGGTTGAAGGCCTGGCGAGTGGCCAGCCAGGCCCTCTGACCCAACCTCTGGTCGAATAGCTTCGAGAGCTCGGCGGGTGGGTTTTCGCTTGGTGATATTATGGCTATAGACACCCCTTCAGGAGTTGTTGGCCTAAAATCCACTCGCCTCCAAGATTTATTATCTAATATCTCACTGACACTATCATCTTCCAGGATAATATCTGGCTCTAGCAATATTATAACCGCCTCACCAGAAAGCTGGTGCAAAATAATGTTTCGCAAGCTGCGGAGCATATTACTTTCGATGGCGCCGTTGACGACGAGAAGATCGACTTCCGCTGCCCCCAACAGAGATTCCATTACCTCATTTTTTGACAATATCTGCGAGAAATCCGAATAATATCGGTCATGCTCTTCCTGAATTTCTGAGGAGCGCGGATTACCCTGTTCCGTTATCGCGAATGAAATATTACCTGCATTTAATCGCTCAACCACTTGACATATCGTGAGATAACAAAGCCCGTCACCTAGACCAAGCTGTAATGTGACCCGTGGAGCCGTTACCCCGGTAAGCCAGAGCATCAGTGGTAGTTGGCAAAGCGCCGGTGAGGGTGCCGTATGCCGTGGCGCCCAGAAGGCAGCTTGCGGAAGCCGCTGACCTTGTTCGTCCGAAGTCCTTGCGGCCACTGAGATGGAATCAATTTTTTCGTCGTCCGTAAGACTAGCAGCCTGCTTGCCTCGGGTGCTGTGTGCTCTCGGTGAAGCCATCTTTACTTATCCTTTGTAGCGCCTGTCCGAACAGCTATACGGATTTTGCCGTGACGTGAAGCACTTTATGGGCGCTGAGACTGGAACGCACAGCGGCGCAGGTCACCATTAAAGCGAAGTTTGTGGAGGTTGATCAAGCGCGATTTCCAATTGGGCCAAGCTTAAATTTTCGCTAAAATGTATAAATCGTCAGATGGTCGGATCTGTGATTAAATGCACGCCAATTATTTTTCAAATGCAGTTCGTTTAACTTTGCTCTCACATAACCTAGGCGTTGGATGATCTTCAACTCAATTTTCATCCAAGCGTGACTTGAGGCCATCGGCTATTTGTCAGAATCCCGACGGTGGACCATTAACGGCCAAGGTTTTGCCGCTTCGAAAGGGTGACGGACTGGTGGCGCCCCTATTTCGCAAGGGCGATGGGCACCTTGTTCCAGATCGCCCCGTGTGGTCGCCCCTCATTGTTGTATCTAAGCAAAGTCTCCAGTTTTTCAGCGGTATCCGCAAGGATGAAGAACCAGTTCTGGTTCCCGCTCGAACAGGACACGGACAGGCCGGTAGCCGACACGGGTTTCGCAGATCTCACGGATCCGCTTGGCGACGCAAGTCTGGTCGGTGCAGCGGGACTAGTCGCGGCCTGCGCCGATTGTGGCGGGCATCTTCGGCGGATCGTGGAACATGTCGTGGGGGAACTGGAATACGCCACGGTGCCGCTTCATCTTGAACCGCACCGTCCGCTCGCGCCTTAGCGTGTTCTTGCTGCGAACGCTTTATCCAGGCGCCGCTGCCGTCGCGCCCCATCTAACGCGGTCACCCGGGGCCACGTCTGCTGGCCAATATTCTGGTCAGCAGGTATTCCGACCACTTTCCGCTCGATCGTCAGAGCCATATCTTCGACCGCGAAGGGCTGGACCTTGGCAGATCGACCCTTACCGACTGGATCGGCAAATCCGGCACGACGCCAGAACCCCTGATCAATGCCATCGGCCGCCACGTCCTGCCAGCCAAGACGATCTTCGCCGATGACACACCGGTCAGCATGCTGGCACCTGGCACTGGCAAACCCAGACAGCGAGGCGTAGGCCCGCGCCGACCCTTGCGCTAGATCAGCGGTTGCGCCAGACGCCGCGCGTGTCGATCACTGCCTGCCCTTCGGCTGACGGTGCCGGACCGTTGCGAAACGCCGAGTGATCGACCAGCATCACGCAGATATCCGCGCCAAGCGCTCGTTCCAGAGAGACCAGTTCGGTGCGCCCCTCAAGCCCACGCGGCAGCGCGCGGATCATCGGCTCGACGACCTCGACACGGCCGGGAAACTCTTCGGCGAGACGGTTCACGATGCTGACGGCGGGGCTTTCGCGCAGATCGTCGATGTCGGGCTTGAAGGCCAGACCAAAGCAGGCGATGCGGGCATCGTCCCTCTTGTCACGGACGGCCTCGCGCACCCGGTCCAGCACCCATCCGGGCTTGCCGTCATTGGTCTCGCGCGCGATGCGGATGATCCGCGCCAGGTCGGGCGTCTGCGAGACGATGAACCACGGATCGACCGCAATGCAATGCCCGCCCACCCCCGGACCCGGTTGCAGGATATTCACGCGCGGATGGCGGTTGGTCAGGCTGATCAGCTCCCACACATCGATGCCCAGCCGGTCGCAGATCAGCGAAAGCTCATTGGCAAAGGCAATATTCACATCGCGGAAGCTGTTTTCGGTCAGCTTGGCCATCTCGGCGGTGCGGGCATCGGTTTCGACACAGTCGCCCTTGACCACCATGCGATAAAGATCGCGGGCATGTCTGGCGCAAAGCGGCGTCATACCGCCGATCACCCGGTCATTGCTGACCAGTTCGCGCAGGGCATGGCCTGGCAGGATGCGTTCGGGGCAATGAGCCACGCGGATGTCGCTATCCTCACCGGCGCTCTGGGGAAAGCTGAGATCCGGGCGGGCCTCGGCCAGCCATGCGGCCATCTGCTCGGTCGCGCCCACCGGACTGGTGGATTCCAGCACAACCAGATCACCCTTTTTCAGAACCGGCGCGATGCCTTTGGCCGCGCTTTCAATATAAGACAGGTCGGGGGTCTTTTCGGCATCATCCGCAATAAAGGGCGTGGGCACGGCGATCAGGAAGGCGTCGGCGGCCTCAGGCGTAGTGGTCGCCCGCAACCGACCGGCATTCACGCTGGCGCCCAGCGCTTCATCAAGGCCCGGCTCGACAATGTGGGACTGGCCGGCATTGATCTGATCGACCGCGTGCTGATTGACGTCCACGCCAATCACATTCAGCCCGCCCTGAGCAAATACAACGGCGGTCGGAAGGCCGATATAGCCCAAGCCGATCATGCTGATGGTGGTGAAGGATCGGTCAGTCATGCTTGGTCCTCATTGCCGAAAGCGGCGATCATATCCAGAATCCGCGCGGTGGCGCGGCCATCGCCGTAGGGGTTATGCGCCCGGCTCATCTTGCGCCAGGCGGCATCATCATCCAGAAGGCGCGCGGCCTCGGTCTCGATCCGGGTGGCATCGGTGCCGACCAGCCGCACGGTGCCAGCCTCCAGCGCTTCGGGGCGTTCGGTGGTGTCGCGCATGACCAGAACCGGCTTGCCGAGAGAGGGCGCCTCTTCCTGCACGCCACCCGAGTCCGTTATAATCAGATGGGCGCGGTTCATGAGCCAGACGAAGGGCAGGTAATCCTGCGGCTCGATCAGATGGATGTTCGGGCGGCTGCCCAGCAGGCGTGTCACCGGCTCGCGGACATTGGGGTTCATGTGCATGGGATAGACGATATCGACATCGCCAAACCGATCCGCCAGCGCGGCAAGGGCGGCACAGATCCGCTCAAATCCGCCGCCAAAGCTTTCGCGGCGATGGCCGGTGACCAGAACCATGCGCCGGCCGCTGTCCAGAAAACCAAAGCGCGAGGCCATGCCGTCCGAGAGGTCACGATCCGCCTCAAGCCGTGCAACCACATCAAGCAACGCGTCGATCACGGTGTTGCCGGTCACCGCAATGCGGGCGGGGTCGACGCCCTCACGCAGCAGCGCCTCGCGCGATGTCTGGGTCGGCGCGAAATGCAGCGTCGCAAGCGCGCCGGTGACGCGGCGATTGCCCTCCTCGGGCCAGGGCGAATAGATGTTGCCGGTGCGCAACCCGGCCTCGACATGGCCGACCGGAACGCGGGCGTAATAGGCGGCAAGCGTGCCCGCCAGTGTCGTCGCCGTGTCGCCATGAACCAGCACCAGATCGGGGCGCTCGGCCTCTAGCACGGGCTGCATCCCGGTCAGGATCGACGAGGTCACGCCGTAAAGATCCTGCCCCGCCTTCATCACGTCAAGGTCATGATCCGGCGTCAGCCCGAACAGCGCGGTGACCTGATCGAGCATCTCGCGATGCTGGCCGGTTACGCAGATCACTGAATGGAATCTTGGATCCGTGATCAGCGCGCGGGCCACCGGCGCCATCTTGATCGCCTCGGGCCGCGTCCCGAAAACCGTCATCACCTTCATCAGCATCGTATATTTCCGCTCAGATTAAGCACAATTGAACTCACATCTTAGCGAGCAGAACACAACCGTTTAATTGCCATTTGCGCGACGGCCCGCACGACTTCGCGGCATTCGTCGCGCTGCGTCATATCGACACGGATCGAGCCGGGCGGCAGATCGCGCGCCCAAAGGGTGCTGCCCGGATCGGCAAAGGCAATCAGCGGGCGCCCCGCGCTTTCGTAATCGGCCAGCTTTGAGGGCAGATAGGGGCTGCGCGCATAGGCCGCGCCGCGTTCGGTGTCATTGATAAACAGGTAATCCATCGCCGCCATCTGCCCAAGCGAGGCCAGATAATCCAGCGGCGCCCCGATCTGAACCGCGTCGCCCAGCCCAAGCCGCTCGATCTCGAGGGGCAGTCGTGGATCGGCGCGGCCATGGATCTGCACCCGCACAACACCCCGCAAATCGGGCGGCAGCGCCGCCACCGCATCCAGCAGCGCGCCCAGTCCCCGCCGCGGATTCGAGGCCCCGAAGTAGCCGATCCACACCGCATCATCGCGAGGTGGCGCAGGCAAGACATGCGCCATGATCGCGGGCCCCGGCACCGGCTGGGCCATGATCCGCCCGACCCGCGCAACCCTTTGGCGCAGCGGCTCGGGGATCTCGGGCTGTGCCAACATGACGTCACGCTGGATCTCGTTGGTAAAGATCACCTCATCGGCCAGACAAAAGGCCATATATTCCGCCCAGAACATCAGCTTGCGCCCCGTGGGGGTCTCAAACCCCGCCGCCCGGATCATCGGCGCGATGCCCACGCTTTCCAGCCAGGCATCGTCGGCGGGCGGGCCTGCGGGCCGGCCCTCAAGGTCCAGATGGCACGGGTCCGAGAACTCGGCAATCCACCGCGCCGCGCGTCCGTCCGCCAGCAAAGCCGCCGCCGCGAAATGCGACTGCGCCCACATCGCGCGTGAATATACGCTGTCATAATGCGTCCGCCCGAACCGCCCCGACCGCAGCGCGTCCTTTGCCTTTTCGGCAAACTCGGCAAAGGCTGCGGCATTGGCCGGTTCATTGGGCGCATCCAACACCAGATGCTGCCCAATCAAGGGCGCAAGCGCGCGGTAAAGCGGCAGATCCAGACCCTCGCGCCCCGACATGTCATTCGAGATCACATCGACGCGCACATCCTCGGCCATGATCCGACGCGCCATGACATTGCCCGAACTGTTCGAGAAGGGCGGAAAGGCAAAGGCCAGCACAAGCCGTGAGGCGGGTTCGGCGCGCGGCACAGCGCCCCCCAAACGGCGCGTCATCGCATCATGCCAGGTGCTATCCGGCCCATCCTCATGCCACCGAAAGCGCGGAATGGCCGACAGCAACTCACCGGCGCGCGCGTCCTGCCCTGCCTTGGCCGCCGGCCCAACCACCGAGCGCAACGTCTCAAGCGAGGGCGCCTCACGCAGCGCTGCCTCAGCCTTGGCGAGCCGTCGCCGAGCGGGAAGAAACATGGCCAGCCTAGTAAGAAAATTGGGACGTTGAAATGCCTTGTTCATTGAGTCGTAGCCATCCCGAAATCAACGGGTTTTCTCTATATCCCTGAAGCTCGTGCGGACAAGCACTTTCCCGCTTCTGTCGCCTTGCCAGTCCGCCGCGCGTGCGCCACCAATCCCACATCCGTTAGCCTAACCGCATGCGCACGATCAAAGCTAGTAAGGCATTGAGTTGCTGTTTTTCGCTCCTCCGAGTCGCGCAAGCAAATCAGCTCATGTCGAGCCAATACACTCGCAGCAAAACACCGCAGACCGAGCGCGACCGACCATCACCGTGAGCGTGACGCAACTATTGCCCGCCAATATCGCTGGGCCGCGTCACGCCCAAATTGACCGCGACCGCCCCCTCAGCCCAGACGCGGCGGCAAATCAAGCCCGCGCAGGATCTCCTCAGCCTCCATCGCCCGCTTGCCCGCACGCTGAGCCTCCAGCACGTCGACCGCGCCCTCGCCGCAGGCGATGCGAAAACCGCCCAGCACCTGACCCGGCGCGCCATGCCCATCGATCACGCGAGAGCGCAACAGTTTGACCCGCTCCCCCCCGATCTCGCACCAGGCGCCAGGAAAGGGCGAGAGCGCGCGGATCTGGCGGTCAACCTCGACCGCCGGGCGGGTCCAGTCGATGCGGGCCTCGGATTTGTCGATCTTGGCGGCATAGGTCACGCCGTCCTCGGGCTGCGGGCTGGCAGGCAGGGGCAGCCGGTCCAGCACATCGACGATCAGCCCCGCCCCCAGCGCCGAGAGCCGGTCATGCAAATCTCCGGTCGTCTCGGACGGCGCGATAGGGGTGCGCGTTTCGGCCAGCACGGGGCCGGTGTCCAGCCCGGCCTCCATCTGCATGATCGCAACGCCGGTTTCGGCATCGCCCGCCATGATCGCACGATGGATCGGCGCGGCGCCACGCCAGCGCGGCAGCAGGCTGGCATGGATGTTGAGACAGCCCAGACGCGGCGCATCCAGCACCGGCTGCGGCAGGATCAGCCCGTAAGCGACCACCACCGCCACATCGGCCCCAAGCGCGGCAAAATCGGCCTGATCCGCCGCGTCGCGCAGGCGGGCGGGCGTGCGGGTCTCGATCCCCAAGACCTCGGCCGCCGCCTGCACCGGCGAAGGGCGCGGCTTTTGCCCGCGACCGGCAGCGCGGGGCGGCTGGGAATAGACAGCGACCACCTCATGCCGCGCGGCAATCGCACGCAGCGCAGGCACAGAGAAATCCGGCGTCCCCATAAAAATCACCCGCATCACCTGCCCCTTTGCTATGACTGCCCCCGATATAGCGCGCAAGATCAGGCCGCACCACCTGCCGCTCGCGACACATCCCCAAGCATCAACGCAATTCTTACAGCATGCCGCCCGGTGAGCTCATATCATGAGCCCCCCCCTATTCAGATGCCTGAAGTGGGCGCATTTTGATCCCATACTCTCGCCAGCCGCCCCGAAAAGGAGGCCGCTTTAGCGCCAAGTCACAAACGCGCAACCACCCCGGCCCCGCTCACCAGAGCAGATCAGCACAACCCTCTCCCAAGATCCGGCAAACTCACGCCATAAAAAGCCCTCCCGCACCCAATGCACAGCCTCCCGCCAAGCCCCCTCGCCCGCACCGCCTGCCGCAAGCGGAGATGCCTCCGGCGGGGATATTTTCGGACAAAAGACAGGAAGGCACACACCCGACCGGCGACCAAAGCCCCGGAAGGGTGTGGCGTCTTCTGTCACGGCCATCGGCGTCCCCGCCTGTTCCGCGAATCCTCCATAGCACCCAGACCGTTAAGATGCGGTGAACAGGCTCCGTCTTTTGTCCATAAATATCCCCGAGGGGGTCCGGGGGACCGGCAGGCCCCCGGCGCTATCGCTGGCAGCGCGGGCAGAAATAGCTGGACCGCCCCTGCTGCACGATGCGGCGCACCACGCCGTCGCAACCTGCGCGGGGACATGGCGCGCCCTCGCGGTCATAGACGCGGAAGGCGTGCTGGAAATAGCCCAGTTCGCCGCCGACCTGGCGGTGGTCGCGCAGGGAGGAGCCGCCCGCCGCAATCGCGTCATGCAGCACATCGACCACATGGCCGGCCAGGGCATCAAGCCTCGCGCGCGAGATCCGGCCCGCAGCGCGGCGCGGGTCGATCCCGGCGCGGTGGAGCGCCTCGGAGACATAGATATTACCCAAGCCCGCCACATTGCGCTGATCCAGAAGCGCCGATTTCACCGACACCTTTCGCCCCGCAAAAGCCCGCGCCAGCACCCCGCCGTCAAAGCCTGCGCCCAAGGGTTCCGGCCCCAGATGCGCCAGCAGGGGGCTGTTATCCCCGCGCACCAGATCGACCATGCCGAACCGCCGCGCATCGTTGAAGGTGATGCGCGCGCCCGGCTCGGTCTCGATCACCACATGATCGTGGCGCGGCAAAATCGCCGGGTCTCGGTGAAAGCTGCCGGGGGTGGCGATCTGGTCGGGGGTCTCGATCAGCATCCGGCCCGACATGCCCAGATGCAGCAGAATCGCCGCGCCCCGGTCCAGATCGGCAAGGATATACTTCGACCGCCGCCGCAGCCCCGTCACCACAGCACCGGTCGCCACCTGCACCAGATCGGGCGGGAAGGCCCAGCGCAGCCCCTCTCGGTTCAGCACCATGCGGGCGATGCGCTGCCCCTCCAGATGGGGGGCAAGGCCGCGCATCACGGTCTCGACTTCGGGCAATTCGGGCATCCGGTTCCTTTCGCCGCATTGCGTCTGCTGCTACACCGCCTTAACTGGTCTTTTACGCAGCAGGCGGCAAGAGCGATGAGCGACAGCAAAGAAACCCATTTCGGCTTTCGCACGGTGGCCGAGGACGACAAGGCGGGGATGGTGCATGGCGTCTTTTCCCGCGTGGCCTCGCGCTATGACCTGATGAACGACCTGATGAGCGCGGGCATCCACCGGGTCTGGAAGAACGCGATGATGGACTGGCTGGCACCGCAGAACGGCCAGCATTTGCTGGACGTGGCGGGCGGGACCGGCGACATCGCCTTTCGCTTTCTGGAACGTGCGCCTGCCGCGCGGGTCACGGTCTGCGACATGACCGAGGCGATGCTTGTCGAGGGTCGCGCGCGCGCCGAGGCCGCGGCCCGCGCCGCGCGTCTGGCATGGGTGACGGGCGATGCGATGGCGCTGCCCTTTGCAGATAACAGCTTCGACCGATACACAATCAGCTTTGGCATCCGCAACGTGACCCGCATCCCTGATGCCCTGCGTGAGGCGTTCCGCGTGCTGCGCCCCGGCGGGCGGCTGATGGTGCTGGAATTCAGCCAGTTGCCGGTGCCCGCGATGCAATGGGCCTATGACCGCTACAGCTTCAACGTGATCCCCAAAATGGGCGAGATCGTGGCCGATGATCGCGACAGCTATCAATATCTGGTCGAGTCGATCCGCCGCTTTCCCGATCAGGAAAGCTTCGCTGAAATGATCCGCGAGGCCGGGTTCGACCGCGTGCAATATCGCAACCTGTCGATGGGCATTGCCGCGATGCATTCGGGCTGGAAACTGTGAGGGGGCCGCATAATATCTGGCGGCTGATCCGCACCGGCGCGACCTTTGAGCGCACCGGCGCGATGGGGGTGGCGCTTGACGCGATGCAGGCACCGCCGCGGGTGCGCATGGCGGCGCGGGTTCTGGGCTGGCCGTTTCGCTGGCTTGGCTATAAGGGCGACCCGGCGCTGCCGCCGGTGACGCGGGCGATTACCGCGCTTGGCCCGGCCTATATCAAGTTCGGGCAGGTGCTTTCGACGCGGCCCGACGTGGTCGGCGCGGATCTGGCCCGGCAATTGTCCTATCTTCAGGACAAGCTGCCGCCCTTTGAGACCAGGACCGCGCAAGAGATGATCGCCGCCGATCTGGGCCAGCCTGTGGCCGCGCTGTTTTCCGAGTTTTCGGCCCCGGTCGCGGCGGCCTCGATCGCGCAGGTCCATCGCGCGCGGCGCGCCGATACCGGCGCTGAGGTCGCGGTCAAGGTGCTGCGCCCGGGCATCGAGGCGGCTTTCCGGCGCGATCTTGACGCCTTCCATTTTGCCGCCAACCTGATCGAGCGGCTTTCGCCCTCGACCCGCCGCCTGCGGCCCCGCGATGTCATTAACCATTTTGAGACCACCGTTCTGGGTGAGCTGGACCTGCGGCTTGAGGCGGCCTCGGCCTCGCTCTTTGCCGAGAATACGCGCGCGGATGCGGGCTTTGACGTGCCAAAGCCGCATTGGCCGCTGACCTCGAAACGGGTGCTGACAAGCGACTGGGCCGAGGGGCTGCCTTTGGGCGAGGTCGAGGCGCTGCGGGCGGCGGGCCATGACCTGCCCGCGACTGCCGAGCGCATCCTGCAACTGTTCCTGTCGCACGCGCTGCGCGACGGGTTCTTTCACGCCGATATGCATCAGGGGAACCTGAAACTCGCGCCGAATGGCGATGTGGTGGCCTTTGATTTCGGCATCATGGGCCAGATCGACGAATATACGCGCAGGGTTTATGCCGAGATCCTGATGGGCTTTATCCGCCGCGATTATGACCGCGTGGCGCGGGTGCATTTCGAGGCGGGCTATGTCCCCGCCGACCGCGACATGGCCGAATTTTCCCGCGCGCTGCGCGCCGTGGGCGAGCCGATCTTTGGCGCGGACGCGACCCGCATTTCGATGGCGAACCTGCTTGGCTATCTGTTCGAGGTCACGGAACGTTTCGGGATGCGCACGCGGACCGAGTTGATCCTGTTGCAGCGCACCATGGTCGTGGTTGAGGGCGTGGCGCGGTCGCTTGATCCGCAACTGAACATCTGGAAGGCCGCCGAACCCGTGGTCGAGGGCTATATCCGCGACAATCTCGGCCCCCGTGCGGCCCTGCGCGATATGGGGCGGACGGTGCAGATGCTCGGCCGCTATGGCCCGATCCTGCCCGACCTGCTGGAACGCGCGATCCGGCGCGAGCGCGAACGCGATGAGACGCCCCCGCCCGCGCCGCGCCGGTTCTCATGGGGATCGGCCGGGATCGGCGCAGCGGTGGCGGCAGGTTTCGCGGCGCTGTTGGTTGCGCTCAGCTAGAACGGGCGCGGGCTGCAAGAGCCTCCGGCGGGGATATTTGGGGACAAAAGACTGGGCGGGTCGCGCGCCGTCTTGGTCAGTTGTTCCAGACGCCGCCAGCCAGACAACAGCCGGTGTAAAGCTGCGCGCCGTCGCGGGCCGATGCCCCCTCGACGATCACGCTTGCCGAAAGGCCATAGCTGCGGTCCGACATTCCGTCCGAGCAAAGCGCGGGTTCCACCATCGCGGTGATCCGGCGTGCGTCCTGTCCCGCGATCAGGGCGCGGCGGGGGCTGCGGAAGATGCCGTCATCAAGGGTTTTGAGGCCCGAATAGCTCTCCTCACCCTCGGGCTGGTCCCAGATCAGGGTGTCGCCTTCGGCGCGCAGGCTCCAGAACGGCTCGGTGCCCTGACAGGTGAAACCGGCGGGCAGCGCGCCCGGTGCCCACACATCGGTGCGATAGTTGAGATAGCGCAGCGAGACCCAGCCCGATTGTTCGCTTGTGTTGACGCGGCCCCAATTGCCGCGCTGTTCGACCACCTCGATGCCGGTCGCGTCGGGGGTGAGGGTGCCGATGATCTCGGCGCTTGCGTTGGGATGAGCCCGGATGTTCAACACGTCATCTGCCGCAACGCCGGTTACGTCGAACAGGGTGGGCAGGATATATTCCTGTGTCGCAAGCGCGGGGCTCGCGGCAAGGCAAAGGGCAAGGGTCGCGGCGCGGATCAAGGCTCACTCCTATCCTACGGCGACCCCGAACAGCCGCCCGATCAATGCTGTAATCGCCATGGCGGCGACGCCCCAGAACAAGACCCGCGCCACCGCGCGGCCCATCGGCGCGCCGCCTGCGCGGGCACCGACTGCGCCCAGAATGGCCAAGGCCAGCAGCGTTGCAACCCAAACAACCGTGATCGCGTATCCGGCAGGCGCCAGCACCGCGCCCAGAAACGGGATGGCGGCGGCCACCGTAAAGGTCGCGCCCGAGGCCATCGCGGCTTGCAAGGGGTTGGCCTGTAGCACATCGGACAGGCCCAGCTCATCCCGGATATGGGTGCCAAGCGCATCATGCTCGGTCAGCTCACGGGCCACCAGACGCGCGGTTTCCGGCGACAGGCCGCGCCTCTCATAGATCTCGGTCAGTTCCTCAAGCTCGGTATGCGGGTCTTCTTCCAGGGCGCGGGTCTCGCGCGCGATATCGGCGCGTTCGATATCGGCCTGGCTGGAGACCGAGACATATTCACCCGCCGCCATCGACAGCGCCCCCGCCGACAGCCCGGCAAGGCCCGCAATGATAATCGCGTTGCGATCCGCGCCCGATGCGGCGACACCAACCAGAAGCGACGAGATCGACACGATCCCGTCATTCGCGCCCAGCACAGCGGCCCGCAGCCAGCCGGAACGCGAGATGAAATGCGGATCGTCGGGATGGGCGCTTGGATGGGTATGACGGCTCATGGCTCGACCTTTCGGTAAAGAATCAGGCGCGCAGGTTCAGGGCCGAGATCCCCATCACCTCAAGCACTTTCGCCTCAATATCCGGGGCGTTCATGGCCGCCGAGGCATACATCGCGGCGGGGCTGTCATGGTCGATGAACGTGTCGGGCAGCACCATGGCGCGGAACCGCAGGCCCCGGTCGAACACGCCCTCATCGGCCAGCAATTGCGCCACATGGCTGGCGAAGCCGCCGATGGCGCCTTCCTCGATGCAGATCAGCGCCTCATGCGTGGCGGCAAGGCGCAGGATCAACTCGCGGTCCAGGGGCTTGGCGAAACGCGCATCGGCCACGGTCGGGGTGATGCCGCGCGCCGACAGGGCCTCACGCGCGGCCATGACCTCGGCCAGCCTTGTGCCGAAGGACAGGATCGCCACGCCCGCGCCCTCGGCCACGATGCGACCGCGCCCGATCTCGAGGGGCGTGCCGCGCTCGGGCATCTCAACCCCGGTGCCTTCGCCGCGTGGAAAGCGGAAGGCAATGGGGCCGTCATCATGGGCGGAGGCGGTGGCGACCATATGGACAAGCTCGGCCTCATCGGCGGCGGCCATCACCACCATGCCGGGCAAGTTGGCCAGAAAGGCCGTGTCGAACGCGCCCGCATGGGTCGCACCATCCGCGCCGACCAGACCCGCGCGGTCGATGGCAAAGCGCACCGGCAGGCGTTGAATCGCGACATCATGGACGATCTGATCGTAACCGCGCTGCAAAAAGGTCGAATAGATCGCGCAAAACGGCTTCAGCCCGCCCGCCGCCAGCCCCGCCGAAAAGGTCACGGCATGTTGTTCGGCAATGCCCACATCGAAACAGCGGCGCGCAAAGCGTTCGGCGAACAGGTTCAGCCCGGTGCCGTCCGGCATCGCCGCCGTCACCGCCACGATCTTGTCGTCACGGCTTGCCTCATCAATCAGCGCGCGCGCGAAAACCGAGGTATAGCTGGGCGCGTTGCTTTTCGCCTTGGCCTGCTCGCCGGTCACGACGTTGAACGTGCCGCGCGCATGGCCCCGATCGGGCGCGCCTTCGGCGGGCGCGTAACCCTTGCCCTTTTTCGTGACCGCATGGATCAGCACCGGCCCGGTGGCCCGCGTCTTGACGGTGCGCAACAGCGCCAAAAGCTGGTCCAGATCATGCCCATCGACCGGCCCGATATAGGAAAAGCCCAGCTGTTCGAACATGGTGCCGCCAATCGCCATGCCCTTGAGCATCTCTTTGGCCCGCCGCGCACCCTCTTGCAGGGGCGGCGGCAGCAGGCCGACCGCGCCCTTGGCGACCGATTTCAGATCCTGAAACGGGGCCTCGGTGTAAAGCCGGGTGAGATAAGAGGACAGCGCGCCGGTGGGCGGCGCGATAGACATCTCATTGTCGTTCAGGATCACGATCAGCCGCTTGCCCAGATGGCCCGCATTGTTCAGCGCCTCAAAGGCCATGCCCGCGCTCATCGCGCCGTCACCGATTACCGCGATGGCATCGCCGGGCTCGCCGCCCAACTCGCGCGCCATGGCAAAGCCCAGAGCCGCGCTGATCGAGGTGGAGCTATGCCCCGCGCCGAACGGATCATAGGCGCTTTCCGACCGCTTGGTGAAGCCGGACAGCCCACCGCCACGGCGCAGCGTGCGGATGCGGTCACGCCTGCCGGTCAGGATCTTGTGCGGATAGCATTGGTGGCCCACATCCCAGATGATCTTGTCGCGCGGCGTCTCGAACACGGCATGAAGCGCGACGGTCAGTTCCACCACGCCCAGCCCCGCGCCCAGATGCCCGCCGGTTTCCGACACCGCCGAGATCGTCTCGGCGCGGAGTTCATCGGCCAGTTGCCGCAACTCACGGTCGGTCAGGGATTTGAGGTCCGAGGGCAGGCTCACCCGGTCAAGAACCGGGGTTTGCGGGCGTGGCTGGTCGGTCATGTCACCCCTTTCGGGCGGTTCATCTAGCTGTCACGTTCGATAACGAAACGCGCCAGTTCCCGCAAGTTTCCCGCCCGTTCGTCATAATCTGACAGCGCCGCCACGGCCTCATCCACAAGCCGCGCCGCCTCAGCCCGCGCGCCGTCCAGACCCAGCAGCGACACAAAGGTCGCCTTGCCCGCCGCATCGTCCTTGCCGACCCGCTTGCCGGTGGCCTCTTCGTCGCCGGTCACGTCAAGGATGTCGTCCGCGATCTGAAAAGCCAGCCCAAGCGCCACCGCATAGCGATGCAGCGCGCCCGGATCATCGCCCGCAATCACCGGGCCGGCGGTGGCGGCGAACTCGATCAGCGCGCCGGTCTTGTTGCCCTGAATGCGGATGATCTCATCCAGTCCAAGCGGGGCGATGGCAGTTTCCGCCGCAATATCAAGCGCCTGACCCCAGACCATGCCGCGCGCGCCCGCCGCATGGGCCAGCCCGCGCACAAGCGCCAGCCGCGCCGTCTCAGAGCCGATCTGAGGCGCGGTCAGCAGCTCAAATGCCAGCGTTTGCAGCGCGTCACCGGCCAAAATGGCGGTCGCCTCGCCCCATTTGACATGCACCGTCGGCAGGCCCCGGCGCAGGTCGTCATCATCCATCGCGGGCAGGTCGTCATGGACAAGGCTATAGGCGTGCAGCGCCTCAATCGCCGCCGCCACGGGCAGCGCCTGCGCCTGCGTCACGCCATGCAGCCGCGCCGATTCCAGCACAAGCGCGGCGCGCAGCCGCTTGCCGCCCGCGCAGGCATAGCGCATCGCATCGGCCAGATCGCCGGGGGCGAGGCCGTTGAGCGCCTCATCCAACGCGCCCTGCACGGCCTGCGCCGTGTCGCGCAGCATGGTGGCGACGGCCAAGGCTTACAGCCCTTCGGCGGGCGTGGTGCCGGTGGGCTGACCCGCAGCCAAAGTGATCTTCTCAACCCGTTCCTCGGCCGCCTTCAGCCGCGCCTCACAATGCGCGCGCAGCGCCGCGCCGCGTTCATAGAGCGCGATGGATTCGTCCAGCGTGGCCTCGCCGCGTTCCAGCTTGGAGACGACTGCTTCCAATTCCTTCATCGCGTCCTCAAAGGACATCTCTTTGATTTCGCTCATCCATCCATCCTCATCAGCGATTCGACATGCGCCCGCACCGAGCGGCCAAGCGCATCAAGGTCATAACCGCCTTCAAGGCAGGATACCACCGGCGCGCGGCAATCCCGCGCCACCGCGCAGATCGCGTCGGTCAGCGCCGCGAAATCCGCGTCCTCCCAGTCCAGCGAGGCCAGCGGGTCGTCGCGATGCGCATCAAAGCCAGCCGAGATCAGCACCAGTTCGGGCCGGAACTCCGCCACGCGGGCCAAGGCCAGATCCCACTCAGCGCGGGCAAGCGCCCCGTCCGATCCCGGCGGCAAGGGCAGGTTCATAACATTGTCATGCGCGCCCGTCTCATGCGCGGCGCCGCTACCCGGCCAAAGCGGTGACTGGTGCGAGGAAACGAACAGCGCCCTCGCCTCATCCCAAAGCAGCGCCTGCGTGCCATTGCCGTGATGCACGTCGAAATCCAGCACCGCGACGCGCGACAGCCCGCGACCGTCAAGCGCATGTTTCGCGGCAATCGCGACAGTGCCGAAAAGGCAAAACCCCATCGGCACCTCGGCCTCGGCATGGTGGCCGGGCGGGCGCATGGCGACAAAGGCGGTCCTGCTCGCCCCGTCCAGCACCGCATCCACCGCCGCAATCGCGCCACCGACCGCGCGGCGCGCGGCGCTCTCAGACCCCGGCGACAGATGCGTGTCGGCATCCAGCATCGCGTGACCCTGCGCGGGCGTCTGCGCGGAAATGCGCGCCAGATAGCGGGCCGGATGACAGCGCAGCAGATCGGCGTCGCGGCACAAGGGCGCGTCGCGCCAGTCCAAGGCCAGCCCGACAAGCGCGCGGATCACGGCATGATAGCGGGCCACCTGTTCGGGGTGGCCACCGGGTGTTTCATGCCGCGCGGCATCGTCATGTGAGAACAGCAAGGTCATGCGCTCAGGTTACGCGCCCCGCCCCGGCCCGGCAAGCCGCCAGAAAACACATTGCGCGGGCGCAGAGCATGGTTAATCATCGGGGCAACTGAGGGGGGAGAGGCCAGAATGAGCGACCAGAAACACCGCGCCGCACGGATCACCGATGAAGAGGCGCTCAGCTATCATATGGAGCCCGCGCCCGGTAAATATGACGTCGTGCCCTCCACCCCCATGGCCACCCAGCGCGACCTTTCGCTGGCCTATTCCCCCGGCGTCGCGGTCCCGGTTGAGGCCATCGCGGCGCGGCCTGAGACCGCCTATGACTACACCACCAAGGGCAATATGGTCGCCGTGATCTCGAACGGGACGGCGATTCTGGGGCTGGGGAACCTTGGCGCGCTTGCCTCCAAGCCGGTGATGGAGGGCAAGGCGGTGCTGTTCAAACGCTTTGCCGATGTGAACGCGATTGATATCGAACTGGACACCGAAGACCCCGATGAGATCATCAACGCGGTGCGGCTGATGGGGCCGACCTTCGGCGGCATCAACCTTGAGGACATCAAGGCGCCCGAGTGCTTCATCATCGAATCCCGCCTGAAAGAGCTGATGGACATCCCCGTCTTTCACGACGACCAGCACGGCACGGCGGTGATCTGCGCGGCGGGGCTGATTAACGCGTTGGAACTCTCGGGCAAGCGGATCGAGGATTGCCGGGTCGTGCTGAACGGCGCAGGTGCGGCTGGCATCGCCTGTCTCGAACTCATCAAGGCAATGGGCGCGCGGTCTGAGAACTGCATCATGTGCGACACCAAGGGCGTGATCTATCAGGGCCGCACCGAGGGCATGAACCAGTGGAAATCCGCCCATGCCATCGTGACCGAGGCCCGCAGCCTTGAGGACGCGATGCGCGGCGCGGATGTGTTCCTTGGCGTCTCGGCCAAGGGGGCGGTCACGCCGGAAATGGTCGAGAGCATGGCCGAAAACCCGGTCATTTTCGCCATGGCGAACCCGGACCCCGAAATCACCCCCGAAGAGGCCCATGCCGTGCGCCCCGATGCCATCGTGGCCACGGGCCGCAGCGATTATCCCAATCAGGTGAACAATGTTCTGGGCTTTCCCTATCTGTTCCGGGGCGCCTTGGACATTCACGCCCGTGCCATCAATGATGAGATGAAAATCGCCTGCGCCCGTGCTCTGGCCGAACTCGCGCGCGAGGATGTGCCCGATGAGGTCGCGATTGCCTACGGGCGCAAGCTGCAATTCGGGCGCGATTACATCATCCCGACGCCCTTCGATCCGCGCCTGATCCATGTGATCCCGCCCGCCGTGGCCCGCGCGGGGATGGAGACCGGCGCGGCGCGGCGCCCGATCATCGACATGGAGGCCTATACCCAGTCGCTGAAGGCGCGGATGGACCCGACCGCCTCGATCCTGCAAGGCATCCATGCCCGCGCGCGGCAGCAGCAGGCGCGGATGATCTTCGCCGAGGGCGATGATCCGCGCGTGTTGCGCGCCGCCGTCGCGTGGCAGCGCGGCGGGATGGGGCAGGCCCTTGTCGTGGGCCGCGAGGCCGATGTGCGCGAAAAGCTGGAGGCCGCCGGGCTGGGCGATGCGGTGCGTGAGATCTCGGTGGTGAACGCGGCCAATTCGCGCCATTTGGAGACCTATCACGACTATCTTTATGCGCGCCTGCAACGCCAGGGCGTGGACCGGGAGGATGCGCATAAGCTGGCCAATCGCGACCGGCATATCTTTGGCGCGCTGATGTTGGCGCATGGGCATGGCGACGGGCTTGTCACCGGGGCGACGCGCAAGAATGCGCATATCCTGTCGCAGCTTGGCCGCGTCTTTGACCTGCGCCCGCAAGATCACGTGGTGGGCATCACCGCTCTTTTGCACAAGGGTCGGGTCGTGCTGATGGGCGACACGCTTGTCCATGAATGGCCCGAGGCCGAGGATCTGGCCGATATCGCCACCCGAGGCGCGCAGGTCGCCCGAGGGCTTGGGCTTGAGCCGCGCGTGGCGTTTCTGTCGTTTTCGAACTTTGGCTATCCGGTCAGCGAACGCGCGGTGAAGATGGCCGATGCGACCAAGGTTCTGGACCGGCGCGGGGTCGATTTCGAATATGAGGGCGAAATGACCGTCGATGTCGCGCTGAACCCCCAGCAGGCGGCGAAATACCCGTTCTCACGGCTGACCGGCCCGGCGAATGTTCTGGTCGTGCCGGCGCGGCATTCGGCCTCGATCTCGGTCAAGCTGATGCAGGAACTGGCGGGTGCAACCGTGGTCGGCCCGATCCTGACCGGGGTGTCGCACCCGATCCAGATCTGCTCGACCGTCTCAACCGTGAACGACATTCTGAACATGGCCGCCATCGCGGCGGGCGGATTGGGCCGCTAACCCCGCGCGACCTCATAGCGGGTCGCGCCATCGGGCAAGGGGGTGGCGCCGCGCATCTGGTGGCCGCCCTCGGCGCAGAAATGCGGCACATCGACCGCCGCCATCGCATCGGTCGCGATCAGCGCCACCACCGCGCCCGAAGGCTGCGCCAACAGCACCTTGCGCAGCCGCAGCACCGGCAGCGGGCAAAGCAACCCGCGCGCGTCCACCTCAATCACGGGGGCGGAAGGGGCCGCCTCGCTCATGCGGCGGGCACGGTCTGGGCGGCGGCCTTGCACCAGCTTTCCGCCTCGGCCGCAGTGACGATCTGCGCGAAATCACCGGCGAAACCCAGAAAATCGTCGCGCTGCGGCGCGTCAACAAGGGTCAGCACCGGCAGGCCGCGTTCAATCGCGGTGGCGATGACTGACCGCATCCCGCGCCCGAACGCCTCTTGCTTGCCGAACTTGTTGACGATGACCAGATCGGCGCCGTCAATCGCGGCCACGGTCCGGGCGGCGGCGCTTTCCAACGCGCCCGGGTCCAGACGGCAGCCGCTCGCATGTTCGCCCAGATCCTGCGAGATCACGATATCGCCACCCGTCGCGCAGCCCAGAACCCGCAGCCGCATATCCTGACGCGCCCGCGCCGCACCCCCCTCGACACGCACCGCGCCGCGCACGCAAAGCCCGGCCTGCGCCAGCTTGTCCGCAAGGTCGCGCAGAAAGAAAAGCCCGACCTGTTCCCGCCCGGTGTCGATATATGCCAACATTGGTTTGCCCTTATTCTGATTTGGCTGAGCAACGCGCCCGATCTTATGCCGGTTGCGCGCGGGCGGCAAGAAATCGCGCAACAGGCGGGGTTGATTGATTTTTGTGAAGACGGTCGGGAACCAAACCCAAGGCGCTGCGTTTCGCTGTCAATGCCATGACGGCACGAAAGGACTTCAACATGACGCACGATCCGAACCACAACAACGCGCCCCAGCACCACACCACCAACGTGACCACCTCGGGCGGCGGCCCGAACGTGATGATTATCGCCCTGGTGGCGATCGTCGTCCTGGTTCTGGTGTGGTTCATGTTCCTGCGTGGCGATTCGACCCCGGCCACCACGACGACCGACAGCCCGGCCACGACCTCGGCTCCGGCGTCCAGCGACAACTCGGTGACCATCGACGTGACGCCTGAGCCGGCCCCGGCGACCACCGCCCCCGCCCCGGCTGCTCCGGCGACCGAGGCTCCGGCTCCGGCCACCTCGAACTAAGAAGCGGGCCTCCTCCCTCCCCGCCTCTCGTCAGACCCCGGCCTTGCGCCGGGGTCTTTCATTATGAGCGGGTTTCATAATCGTGCTGCAAGACATGAATTTGTCTGTGGCAGGCGGTCCTGCTATCAAGCTGTGTTTGATCCGCCCGAGGAAGCCCGTGATGAGTCGCCCCGCTACCCTGCCCCTTTCCCCCGTCTTTGCCACGCTACGCGAGGCCGCCCGCGACCGCATCCTGATCCTTGATGGCGCGATGGGCACGCAGATTCAGGCGCTTGGCCTGTCGGAAAGCGATTTTGCGGGCTGCGGCTGCGCGCATCATTCGGACCATCCGCAGCAGGGTAATAACGACATGCTCAACCTCACGCGGCCCGACGCGATTGAGGAGATCCACTTTCGCTATGCCATGGCGGGCGCGGATATTGTTGAGACGAACACATTTTCCTCGACCATCATCGCGCAGGCCGATTACGGGATGGAGGCGGCGGTCTATGACCTGAACTTTCACGGCGCGCGACTGGCCCGCGCCGCGTTGGACCGCGCCGAGGCGAAGGACGGGCGCCGCCGCTTTGTCGCGGGGGCGCTTGGCCCGACCAACCGCACCGCCTCGATCAGCCCGGACGTGAACAATCCGGGCTATCGTGCCGTCACCTTTGACCAGCTTCGCGCGGCCTATGCGCAGCAGGTCGGCGCGCTGATGGATGGCGGGGCCGATCTGATCCTGATTGAGACGATCTTTGACACGCTGAACGCCAAGGCCGCGATTTTCGCCTGCGAACAGGTCTTTGACGAAAAGGGCCTGCGCCTGCCGGTGATGATTTCCGGCACCATCACCGATGCTTCGGGGCGCACGCTGACCGGGCAGACGCCGACGGCCTTCTGGCACTCGGTCCGCCATGCCGCGCCGCTGACCATCGGGCTGAACTGCGCGCTTGGGGCCGAGGCGATGCGCCCGCATCTGGCCGAGATCTCGGACGTGGCCGACACGCTTGTCTGCGCCTATCCGAATGCGGGCCTGCCCAATGAGATGGGCCAATATGACGAGACCCCCGCCCAGATGGCCGCCCAGATCGAGGGCTTCGCGCGTGAGGGTCTGGTCAATATCGTGGGCGGCTGCTGTGGCTCGACGCCCGAACATATCCGGGCCATTGCCGAGGCGGTGAAGGATCTGCCCCCGCGCGTCGTGCCCGAAATCGCCCCCGCCCTGCGTCTCTCGGGGCTGGAGCCGTTTACCAAGACCGACGCCATCCCCTTCGTGAACGTGGGTGAGCGCACCAACGTCACCGGCAGCGCCCGGTTCCGCAAGCTGATTACCGCGGGCGATTACGCCGCCGCTTTGGACGTGGCCCGCGATCAGGTCGAAAACGGCGCGCAGATCATCGACATCAACATGGATGAGGGGTTGATCGATTCCGCCGCCGTCATGGTCGAATATCTGAACCTGATTGCGTCCGAACCCGATATTGCCCGCGTGCCCGTCATGATCGACAGCTCCAAATGGGAGGTGATCGAGGCCGGGCTGCAATGCGTGCAGGGCAAGGCAGTGGTCAACTCGATCAGTCTCAAGGAAGGCGAGGACGCCTTTCTGCACCATGCCCGGCTGTGCCGCATGTATGGCGCGGCGGTCGTGGTCATGGCCTTTGACGAGACCGGGCAGGCCGATACAGAAAACCGCAAGGTCGAAATCTGCACCCGCGCCTATGAGTTGCTGACCGGGATCGGCTTTCCGCCCGAAGACATCATCTTCGACCCAAATATCTTTGCCGTCGCCACCGGCATCGAGGAACACGACAATTACGGCAATGATTTCATCAACGCGACCCGCCGGATCGTGCAGACGCTGCCGCATGTCCATGTCTCGGGCGGGGTGTCGAACCTGTCCTTCAGCTTTCGCGGCAACGAACCCGTGCGCGAGGCGATGCATGCCGTCTTTCTGTATCACGCCATTCAGGCGGGCATGGATATGGGCATCGTCAATGCGGGCCAGTTGGCGGTTTACGATCAGATCGACCCCGAACTGCGCGAGGCTTGCGAAGATGTCGTCCTGAACCGCCGCACTGACGCAACCGAGCGCCTGCTGGATCTGGCCGAGCGTTACAAGGGCCAGGGCGGGGCCACGGCGCGCGAGAAAGACCTGACATGGCGCGAATGGCCGGTCGAAAAGCGGCTGGAACATGCGCTTGTCAACGGGATCACCGAATATATCACCGAAGACACCGAAGAGGCCCGCGCGGGTGCCGCGCGCCCGCTGCATGTCATCGAAGGCCCGCTGATGGCCGGCATGAACGTGGTGGGCGACCTGTTCGGCGCGGGCAAGATGTTCCTGCCGCAGGTGGTCAAATCGGCCCGCGTGATGAAACAGGCCGTGGCCTATCTGGAACCCTATATGGAGGCCGAAAAGGCCGCATCGGGCGGTGCCCGCGCGGCGGGTCGGGTGCTGATGGCGACGGTGAAGGGCGATGTGCATGATATTGGCAAGAATATCGTCGGCGTCGTTCTGGCCTGCAACAATTACGAGATCATCGACCTTGGCGTGATGGTGCCCGCGAACCGCATCCTTGAGGTGGCCCGCGAACAGAAGGTCGATGTGATCGGGCTTTCTGGTCTGATCACCCCCTCGCTTGACGAAATGGTGCATGTCGCCTCCGAGATGAAGCGTGAGGGGCTGGACATTCCCTTGCTGATCGGCGGGGCGACCACCAGCCGGGTTCATACAGCGGTGAAGATCAGCCCGCGTTTCGACAAGACCGTCTATGTCACCGATGCCAGCCGCGCGGTGGGCGTGGTCTCGGAACTGCTGTCGGACCGCGCCGGGGGCTATCTGGACGGCATCCGCGCCGAATATGGCGATGTGGCGAACCGCCATGCGCGGGGTGAGGCCGACAAGAAACGCCTGCCCCTTGCCGATGCGCGGGCCAATGCCTTTGCCGCCGACTGGCAGGCTTACGCGGCTGTCACGCCCAAATGGTTCGGGCCGCGCGTCATTGATGATTTCGATCTGGCCGAGATCGCGCGTTACATCGACTGGACCCCGTTCTTCCAGACATGGGAGATGAAGGGCGTTTACCCGCGCATCCTTGACGACGAAAAACAGGGCGAGGCGGCGCGCACCTTGTTTGCCGATGCGCAGGCGATGCTGGCGCGGATCATTGATGAGGCCTGGTTCAAGCCCCGCGCGGTGGTGGGCTTCTGGCCCGCGAACCGCGACGGCGACGATATCCGGCTCTTCACCGATGACAGCCGGGACGCGCATCTGGCCACCTTCCACACCCTGCGCCAGCAGGTGGCGAAACGCGAGGGGCGGCCCAATGTCGCGCTGTCCGATTTTGTCGCGCCTGCCGGACAGGCCGATTATGTCGGCGGTTTCGTCGTCACCACCGGGGCCGAGGAGCAGGCGATTGCCGATGATTTCAAGGCGCGCGGCGATGATTTCAGCGCGATCATGGTGCAGGCCCTGGCCGACCGCTTTGCCGAGGCTTTGGCCGAGATGATGCACGAACGGGTGCGCCGCGACTACTGGGGTTATGCGCCCTCTGAGGCGTTCTCGGGTGAGGAGTTGATTGCCGAGGCCTATGCAGGCATCCGCCCCGCGCCCGGCTATCCGGCGCAGCCCGATCATACCGAAAAGACGACGCTGTTCCGGCTGCTGGATGCCACGGCGGCGACGGGGGTTGAGCTGACCGAAAGCATGGCGATGTGGCCCGGCGCCTCGGTCTCGGGCCTTTATATCGGCCATCCCGACGCCTATTATTTCGGCGTCGCAAAGGTCGAGGCCGATCAGGTCGCCGATTACGCCGCCCGCAAGGGCATGGCGCTGCGCGATGCGGAACGCTGGCTTGCGCCGATCCTGAACTACACCCCGCAGGACTGAACAAAAACGCCGCCCCCTTGGGACGGCGTTTCAGCATCCTTGGGCGCGATTACAGCGCGGCGACGGTTTGCGCGTAAACCGGCGTGCCGCCGTCGATGATGCGCTGCCCTTCGTTGCGGCAGATCGTGTCGGCGGTGCGCACATCCATCGCGTTCGGGCGCGAGATCGAGCGGTCCCAGGTCACCTGACCCAGCGTGTAAAGCTGACAGGTCACGGTGCCTTGCGGGGATTGCACGATCACGGGGGTGGTTTCGAACTGTTCGGGGGTGGGTGCGCAGGCGCTCAGCGCGGCGACGGCTCCGACCAGCAGGGCAGCTTTGATATACATGGGGTTTTCCTCATTAACCAGTTGACGGCAGGCCGGATCACAAGTTGACGTGCCGTAATCACGATAGATAACAGCTTCGTAACGGCTGAAACAGTGCTTTTTCTGTCAGCCGTCAAGCGCGGGCGGTTCATCGCGCGTCGCTGCATCGGCGGGCAGGACCAGCCCCGCCTCAGCCATCAGCGCGTCGGATCGCGCCTCAATATCGCGCTGCAACTCGACCATCAACACATCCGAGGACAGCCCCGGCGCGACCGGCGGCAGGAACTCGATCACCGCGCGGCCGGGGCTGATCGGGATGCCGCGTTTGGGCCAGAACATGCCGCAATTCACCGCGACCGGATAGACCGGCAGATCGGTCGCGGCATAGATCGTCCCGACCCCGTGCTTATAGGGCCGCTTGTCGCCCGGACGGGTGCGGGTGCCCTCGGGATAGATGATGAGATGACCCAGATCGGCGCGCGCGCTGCGGGCGTTCACCTCGGCGATGATCTGCGCCATGGCATCGCGGCCTCGCGCGCGGTCGATGGGGATGCAGCCTGCCTTGCGCGCATACCAGCCCATGATCGGCACCCGCAGCACCTCGCGCTTCATGATGAAACCACGCCGGCGGCAGGCATAGGCAATCGCCAGAATATCAAGGAAAGACTGATGCTTGGCCGCGATGATCGCGTCACCCTCGGGCGGCGTGCCGCGCAGCTCGACCACCACGCCCAGATGCCAGCGCGCGGCGCGCAGCATATAGCCGATCCATGTCGTCGCGACGTGATGCGCACCCTCGCGCCCGCGCCCGACCTGCGTCAGCCCCCATGTCCCCAGAACCACGGTGGCAAGCGCGATATGGATATAATACAGCACCGCCGCAGGATAACCCAGCCAGCCGGTGCGGCGCGGGCGCGGGCTATAGGCGGCGGCCTGTTCCGGCGTCAGCAGCGGCGGCAGCATCAGCGCACCTCGCGCAGCATCCGCAGCGCCGCCCAACGGGTCGCGACAAAGCCCACCCCCGCCGCAACCGGCGGGATCAGCAGCGGCCAAAGCCAGCCCCAGCCCTGAAAGCCAAGCCCGGTCAGAAAACCGCCCGCCTGATTCATGTCGGGCAGCATCGCAATCGCCAGCATCCCCAGAAGCGTGCCCGCCGCCGCGCCAAGTGCCGCGCGCCGCGTGAACCGGCGCACGAAGGCGGTCGCGATGGTGATGTCGCGCGCCCCGATCAGGCGCAGCACGCGAATCACCTGCCCGTTCGCCGCCAGCGAGCTTTGCGCGGCAAGCGTCATCATCCCCGCGCCAGCCACGCCGATCAGGATCAGGCTGAACCCGCCCAGAACCCGCAGCCGTTTCGCCGCCGAGACAAGCGGTTGCCGCCAGCGGGTGTGGTCGTCCAGCACCGCGCCCGGCGCCTCACCCGACAGCCGCAGCCGCAGCCCCTCAGAATCAAAGCCCGCGCCCTCTTCGGTGACCTCGATCAGGCGCGGCACCGGCAGGGTCTCAACCGGGACATCGGGGCCGAACCATGGCTCTAACAGGCGCTCGATCTCATCATCGCCCATCCGCCGGGCATTGCCGATGCCGGGGGTGGTGCGCAGGATCTCCATCACCGCATTGGTCTGCGCGTCGATCTGGTTGGCGGGCGCCGAGACCCGCACCGTCACCGTCCGCGCCAAGGCGTCGGACCAACGATCCGCCAGCCGCCCCGTGGCAAAGGCCAAGGCCAGCGCAAACACCGCCAGAAAGGCCATCGCGGCGGCGGAAATCAGCGTCAGTTGCGCGGTAAAGCCGGTTGGCGGCACGATCCGGTCGGCGATCCCCGCCTCACGCCCGGCAAGGTTCTTCCACAGTATGCGCCAGTCCAGGCTGCGCAGGTTGTTCAGATGGGTCTTTGGCGCTTTCACAGGTCGGCCCCCGCCAGTTGCACCCGCTTGCCCGAGATGCGCAGCACGCGGGCCTGCACCTCTAGCTGACGCGCGGCGCGGATCAGGTTCAGGTCATGGGTGGCAATAAGAATGGTCTTGCCGGATTTGTTCAGCTCGACCAACAGCATCAGAAGCCGCATCGACATATCCCAGTCAAGGTTGCCGGTCGGCTCATCCGCCAGCACCGCATCTGGCGACAGCATCACCGCTCGGGCCAGCGCCGCCCGCTGCCGCTCCCCCCCCGAGAGTGAGGGCGGAAGCGCGCGGGCATGGCCGGTCAGCCCGACCCATGACAACAATTCCTTCAGCGCGGCCATATCGACCGGCTGGTTTGAGACGGTCAGCGGCATCGCCACATTTTCCGCCACCGGCAGATGGTCCAGAAACTGCGCGTCCTGATGGACCACCCCGATCTTGCGGCGCAGCATGGCGATGCCGTCGCGCGACAGGCCGGTGATGTCATTGCCAAACGCCTTCATCTCGCCGGTGGTCGGCAGCAGGTCGGCATAGCACAGCCGCAGAAAGGTCGTCTTGCCCGAGCCGGACGGCCCGGTCAGGAAATGGAACGACCCTTTGGGCAGGGTCAGGCTCATATCCGACAGCAATTCTCCGCCGCCACGATAGCCGAAAGATACGGCTTGCATTTCGATCACGTCCGACCTCCTCGTCCGGCGCTTGGAAGCCGGGCCTTGCGTTGATAGAACAGGTTCAAAAGGATTGCCAGAAACGACGCGATTGCGGGCGGGCAAGTTGATAAGGACGACAAGATGCGGCTGACCTGCCCCCGCTGCGCGGCGCAATATGAGATCGGGGACGCGCTGATCCCCGACACGGGTCGCGACGTGGAGTGCTCAGCCTGCGCGCATGTCTGGCTGGCCCGGCGCGAGGCTGTGGCCGAACCGGCACGCCCGGTAACCGATCTGCTGCGCGCGCGGCTGGATGCGCTTCGCGCCGCGCAGGCGCGAAGGGCTGCCGAGGAAGAGCCGCCCGCGCCGCAACCGCAAGAGGCGGCGCGGGAACGCGCGCCATCGGCGGGGGACGCGCCGCCCTTACAGCGCGAATTGCCGCAGGATGTGCTGAGCGTGCTGCTCAGCGAGGCCGCCCGCGAGCGAGACGCAAGACAGCAGGCACTGGCCGCGCATGAACGCCGGCAGAGCGGGGATGAGGCGAATCAGCCCCCGCCTGAAGCCGGTCGGGCCGAGGGTGATAAGGCTTTGCCGCCCAAACCCAATGCGGCGGCCGAAGCGCAGGCCACCCAAACCCATCCGACCCCGCCCGAGCCCCTCGCTCACGCGCAAGCGCACCGGCTCGAATCCGAGAGCGCGGCGCGGGCGTCGTCTGCCAAGCACGATCTGGCCACGCCCGGGCCCGCAGAGCCTGCGCTTGGGACGTCCTCTGATGAGCAAGCGCAGCGGTTCGAGACCGATAGCACTGCACGAGCGCAATCCGCCGAGCACGATCTGGCCACGCCCGAGCCCGTGGAGCTTGCGCTTAGGACACCTGCTGAGGAACAAGCGCACCAGTCCGAAGTCGATAGCGCGGCACGGGCGCGGTCTGCCGAATACCAACTGGCCACGCCCGAGCCAGCAGAAACTGCGCTTGGCAGGCCCACTGACCAGCAAGCGCACCGCTTCGAAGCCGATAGCGCTGCGCGGGCGCAGTCCGCCGAGCGCCATGTGGCCCGGTCGGGGCCCGCAAAGCCTGCGCTTGGAACTCCCTCTCACGAGCAAGCGCACCGGCTCGAAGCCGATGGTGCGGCACGGGCGCCGTCCGCCGAACAACATCTGGCCGCACCGCAGCCCGCAGAACTGGCGTTTGTGACGCCAGCTGACGACACCTCGGACGCGCCCGAAACCGATGGCGCGGGGCCGCATGACGCAGCGCTTTGGCCCGCGATGACGATCACGCAGCCCGACGATTCACCCTCTCGGCAGCCGGTGCCAGAGCCCGCGCAGCCCGCCCGCGCGCCCGCCCCGGCCTCCGAGCCGGTGGCAACCAGCCAAAGCCCGGCCCCGGTCGAATATGATGCCCCGGTGCAAACCATCACAGCGCACGACGACAGCCCTCCGCCCCCGCAAAGCCCGAAACGGTCGCAACCTGCCCCCGGCACCGACCACGCAACGCATGAGGTTTCACCCGTTGCTTTGCCAACCGGCATCCCCGCTCATGCCAACAGCGCGGCACATGAAACGGACCACAGCGCCTCAGAACCGCGTCCGGGCGACAGCTTGCGCCGCGCCGAACCCGGGCCAACCACGCCGCACACCGCCAAACCTGCGACGCCAGACCAGCCCAAACAGGCGGCACCGGCCACAGCACCGACTGTCCCCCCCTTCGCAACCACGGTCCACGGCCCACAAGCCCCGTCCGAGCCGCCCCCTGCGCGCCGCATCACGCCGCGTGGCACCTTGCCCGATGCCGCAGCGCTTGCCGCCACGTTAGAGACCGCGCCGCCCGAGACCCCCGCGCCCCTTCCCGTCCCTGCCGAAACCGGCGGCTACGGCTTGGGTCTCGCACTCGCGCTGGGCCTGTCCGCGCTGGCCGTGCTGGCCTATCTGGCCGCCGTGCCCATTGCCGCAAGGCCCGACGCGCCCGGCTGGATCAGCGGCCCGGTCGCCACCATCGACGCCGCCCGCGAGGGCATCAGCCGCCTTGTCGCAGGAAACAACTGATGCGCTTTGCCCCGATCCCCGAGGCGCTGCCCGCGACCGTCCCCTTCACCGGCCCCGAGACGCTGGAGCGGCGGCGCGGGGCCGCTTTTGCCGCGCGGCTGGGCGCGAATGAGAACGGCTTTGGCCCCTCGCCCCGCGCGATTGCCGCCATGCGCGACGCCACCGCCGAGGTCTGGAAATACGCCGATCCGACCAGTCTTGAGCTGCGCGAGGCCCTCGCCCGCCACCACGCCACCACGCCCGACAATATCGTCGTGGGTGAGGGGATCGACGGGCTGCTGGGGCTGACCGTGCGGCTGATGATCGCGCCGGGCGACCGGGTGGTGACCTCGGACGGGGGCTATCCGACGCTGAACTATCACGTCGCGGGCTTTGGCGGGCGGCTGGAAAAGGTCGATTACCGCGACGATGGCGAAGACCTGCCCGCGCTGATCGCGAGGGCCAATGAAACCGGCGCGCGGCTCGTCTATCTGGCGAACCCGGACAACCCGATGGGCTCATGGATCTGCGGCGCGGATGTGGTCGCGGCACTGGATCAGCTTCGCCCCGATTGCCTGCTGATCCTGGACGAAGCCTATGCCGAGTTCGCCCCGCCCGAGGCCATCCCCTGCATCGCAGCCGATGATCCGCGCGTCATTCGTATGCGCACCTTTTCAAAGGCTTACGGCATGGCGGGCGCGCGGATCGGCTATGCCATCGGCGCCCGACCGCTGATTGCCGGGTTTGAGCGTATACGCAACCATTTCGGCGTGAACCGCATCGCGCAAGAGGGCGCGCTTGCCGCGCTGAGCGATGACGCTTGGCTGGAACGCACGCGTGACAAGGTCGGCTCAGCCAGGGCGCGGCTGGCCCAGATCGCCAAGGCGCAGGGCCTGACCGCTCTGCCATCGGCGACGAATTTTGTCTGCATTGATTGCGGGCGTGACGGCGATTTCGCCCGCGCGGTTCTGGCCGCGCTTGAGGCGCGGGATATTTTCGTTCGGATGCCCTCTGTCGCGCCGATGGATCGGTGCATCCGGGTGTCCTGCGGGCCTGACGCCGAACTTGACCTCTTCGCCCACGCCCTGCCCGAGGCGCTTCGCGCGGCGGATCGCGGCGAGGGTGCAACATAGTCGCAGCCCCGCGCGGCTTTCACGCATTCGTTGCTTTCGGCGCGGGGACAGGAACGATAAGGCGGACGAAAACATGAGGGACATCGAGATGAAACCATATCGGCTGATGGCGGTGGCCTGCCTTGCGCTTGGCGCGTGCGGGCCGCTTGACACGATCACGATCCCGCCAGTCGGTCTGCCCGGCCAGGCCCCCTATCCCGCCGCCACGCCGCAAGAGCCCGCAGTGGCGCCGGACGGCCGATATGTGATCACTCAGGCCGAAGCCGATGCGATACCGCAGCGCGTTCTGGATCAGGTGAACATGCTGCGCGCGGGCTCTGGCGCACCGCCCTTGGTGATCAACCCGTCGCTGCAATCAGCGGCGGCGGCCCATTCGCGCGACATGTCGCGGCAGAACCGCGCCTGGCATTTCGGTTCGGACGGCTCATCCCCCTTCGACCGGGTGCGCCGCGCGGGCTATCAGGGCACATTGGTCGGTGAGGATATCGCCGAGAGCTTCGAGACCGATATCCAGACCCTATCCGCCTGGATGGCCAACCGATCGACCCGCGACGTGATCATGGACCCGCAGGCCCGTGAGCTGGGCGTCGCATGGTATCAGGAACCCGATTACAAGATCTGGTGGACGATCCTGATCGGTCGTTAGGGGCGCGGGGCCGGGGCACGAGGCACCGCGCCGGAGGGCGGATTGCTGCGC
>JAUNTZ010000010.1 GCA_030538425.1 Paracoccus sp. (in: a-proteobacteria)
GAGGCCGACAGCCTGACCGCGCGGCGCGAATTGATGGAAGGGCTGCTGGAATACGAACTTCGCGGCGGCGACAGCGATGAGGTGCTGCAATGAATGACCCCAAAACCGGCAGTGAGAAAACCCCGGGCTTTGACCGCCACATGCTGGAGGCGCTTGTCTGCCCGGTCACGCATGGCGCGCTGAGCTATGATGCAGAGCGGCAGGAACTGGTCTCACGCGGGGCGGGGCTGGGTTTTCCGATCCGCGCGGGCATCCCGATCATGCTTGTGTCCGAGGCGCGCCAGATCGACTGAGGCGCCCTTCGGACGGGCGCCTCCGGCAGGAGTATTTGCGCACAGAAGAAGGCATTAACCCTGTTCGATCAGGGCGCGGATCTCGGCCGCCTTGTCGCGGACCAGATCGGCATTGCCACGCGATTCGACATTCAGCCGCAGCACGGGCTCGGTGTTGGAACTGCGCAAATTGAACCGCCAGTCGCCGAAATCAAGGCTGACCCCATCGGTATCGTCACGCCCCTGCGCCTGCGGCTGATAGGCGGCCAGAACGCGGTCAATCGCGGCTTTCGTGTCGGCGGGATACATGTTGATCTCACCCGAGGAGGGAAAGCCCGCCCTCAGCTCTCGCACCAGTTCGGACAGCGGCTGGCCGCGCAGCGAGACCAGTTTCGCGACCAGAAGGAACGGGATCATCCCGCTGTCGCAGAACATGAAATCGCGGAAATAGTGATGCGCCGACATCTCGCCGCCGTAAACCGCGCCGGTGTCGCGCATGACCTGTTTGATGAAGGCATGGCCCGTCCGCGACTGAATGGCGCGACCCTTGGCGCGGGCGACGGTGTCTTGCGTGCCCCAGATCACGCGCGGGTCATGGACGATGCCCTCACCCGGATGATCGGCCAGAAACGCCTCAGCCAGCAGCGCGACGATATATTCGCCGTCGATGAAATCGCCCTTTTCGTCAAAGAAGAAACAGCGGTCGAAATCGCCATCCCATGCCACGCCGAAATCGGCGTTATGGGCGCGGACCGCATCGGCGGTCACGGGCTGGTTTTCGGGCAGAAGCGGGTTCGGGATGCCGTTGGGAAAGCTCGGGTCCGGTTCGTGATGCATGCGCGTGAAGCGCAGGGGCGCGCCGCGACGTTCCAGCTCGGCGGCAATCGCGTCGAATGTGGGCCCCGCCGCGCCATTGCCGGCATTCACCAGAATATGAAGCGGCCTCAGCGCCGCCGGATCGACGAATTTCAACACGCGGTCCACATAGGCGGCGCGGGAGTGGCTTGCATCGGTGATCTTGCCGCCCGCACGGTCGGGGCGAAAATCGCCCGCCTCGGCCAGTTCCTGCACCCGCGCCAGACCCGAGGCCGAACCAAGCGGCGCCGAGCCGCGCTGCACCATCTTCATCCCGTTGTAATCCATCGGATTATGCGAGGCAGTGACGCAGATCCCCGCGCAGGCATCCAGATGCGAGACGGCGAAATACATCTCTTCCGTGCCCGACAGGCCCAGATCAAGCACTTCGCAACCGCAGGCGACCAGGGTTTCGCTGACCGCATCGGCCAGAGCGCGCGAGGATTCGCGGGTGTCGCGCCCGATCACGACTCGTTTCGTATCAAGGGCTTCGGCAAAGGCGCGGGCGATGCGCCGGGCGATATCCTCATCCAGATCGGTGCCAAGACGGCCGCGGATGTCATAGGCCTTGAAGCAGGTCATTTTCGTGGGGCGGGTCGCAGACATGGCTATCCTGTGGAACTGTGAACGGGTGCGATTGGTCCCGTCCATAGCCCGAAACCGGCGGCGGGCCAAGCGCCACCGCTCGGTCTAGAGCGGCTTGCCCGCAAGCAGGCGCGGCATCGGGTCCAAGGTCAGCCCCGCCGCCTGCCGCATAAAGCGCCGCCGCAGCGGACCGATGGCCGAGACCGCGCCCATGCCCGCCTCTCGGGCCAGCCGCAGGACGGGGTTATCGTTGGAAAACAGCGTGTTGACCGCATCCATCCCCAGCCCAAGCGCGGTGGCGTCGAACCGCCGCCAGCCCTGATAACGGGTCAGCACGGTGGCGAAACCGATATCCTCACCGCGCCGGGCCGCGTCGATGATGCACTCGGCCAAGGCCGCGACATCGCGCAGGCCAAGGTTCAGCCCCTGCCCCGCAATCGGGTGGACACCATGGGCTGCATCCCCGATCAGAGCGACCCGTTCCGCGATGTAGTCATTCGCCAATGTCAGGTTCAGCGGATAGCCGAAACGTGGCCCGCAGAGTTCGATTTTCCCCGTTACATCAATCAGATGCGGCGAGAGGGCGGCGATGAAATCATCGTCGGACAGATCCGCGATGGCCTGCGCCTGCGGACCCTTGACCGACCACACGACCGAGGCGCGATCCCCCCTCAGCGGCAGCACGCCAAGCGGGCCGGTCGGCAGAAACACCTGCCAGGCCGTGCCCTCATGCGGACGCTCCAGTGCAATCGCCGCGACAAGCGCGGTCTGCGCGTAACCATGCCCGGTCCGCCCGATCCCGGCCCGCGCGGCCACCTGCGAGGCGCGGCCATCGGCGCCCACCAAAAGCCGCGCGCGCAGCACACGCCCGTCGGACAGCTGCGCCTCGATATGGCCCGGTTGCACCGTCTGGCCGATCACCTTGGTGGCCGGAATATGGGTCAGCCGGTCCTGCATCGCCTCCAGAAGCGCGCGATAGAGGAACCGGTCCTCAAGCATCTGGCCCAGAACGGGTTCCTCGATCTCGGCGCTGTCAAAGAACAGCCCGAACGGCCCGGCGGCCTCGCCATGGCTTTGATGCGTCTGCACCTTGCGGATCGGCTGGGCATCCCCATTCAGCCCGTCCCACAGATCCAAAGCGCCCAGCAAACGCACCGAGGCCAGCGCCAGCGCATAGGCCCGCCCGTCGAAATTGTCGCCCGCCCGCTGCCGGGCGGGGGCGGCATCGACCACCGCCACGCGCAGGCCCGCATCGGCCAGTGCCAGCCCCAAAGCAGGCCCGTTCAGCCCGCCGCCCGCGATCACAACATCAAAATCGGTTTCCATGCCCGCGACCTTAGCGCCCGCCGCGCGATTGTCCATGCGGCAAAGACGCCGCCCTTGCTCATCCCCCCCTTCAGACTCAAGCCCTAGCACCCATCCGTTAAGATCGGGTGAACAGCGCCTGTCTTTTGTCTGAAAATATCCTCGGGGGTTCGAGGGGGCAGACAGCCCCCTCGGGTCGCGGGTCAGATCCGCTCAATCGCAAGGGCGATACCCTGCCCGCCGCCGATGCACATGGTGATCAGGGCTTTCGATCCCTGGGTCCGCTCCAGCTCATACATCGCCTTGATGGTGATGATCGCGCCGGTCGCGCCGACCGGGTGGCCAAGCGCAATCGCACCGCCATTCGGGTTCACCTTCGCGGCATCGAGGCCCAGCTCCTTGTTCACCGCCAATGCCTGCGCGGCAAAAGCCTCATTCGACTCGATCACGTCGAAATCGCCCACGCTGAGGCCGGTTTTCTCCAGCAAAGACCGCACAGCGGGGACCGGGCCGATGCCCATCACCTCGGGGCGGACGCCGGCATGGGCGTAACCCAGAAGCCGGAAACGCGGCGTGAGCCCCGCCGCCCGCGCCGCCTCACCACGCGCGAGCACAAGCGCCGCAGCCCCGTCATTGATCCCCGACGCATTGCCCGCCGTCACCGAGCCGTCCTTGCGAAACACCGCCCGCAGCCCGGCCAAGGCCTCGGCACTGGTCGCCTTGGGGTGTTCGTCCGTATCGAACGAGACCGTCCCTTTGCGCGACTTTATTTCGACCGGAACGATCTGGTCGCGGAAATGCCCCGCCTCGATGGCGCGGGCCGCGCGGTTCTGCGATTCCAGCGCGAAAGCGTCCTGATCCTCGCGCGAGATGTCATGCTCACTCGCGACATTTTCCGCGGTCACGCCCATATGGCCGGTGCCCATCGGGCAGGTCAGCGCGCCGGTCAACATGTCCAGCATCTGCGTATCGCCCATTTTCTGCCCGAACCGCGCGGCCTGCATCGCGTAAGGCGCGCGGCTCATGGATTCGGCACCCCCGGCCAGCGCGAAATCGGCATCGCCCAGCATCAGAGCCTGCGCCGCCGAGACAATCGCCTGCGCGCCCGAGCCGCAAAGCCGGTTCACGTTCATCGCAGGCGTCGTGTCCGGCACGCCCGCATCCAGCATCGCCACGCGCGAGAGATACATATCGCGCGGCTCGGTATTGATCACATGGCCAAAGACGACATGGCCGATCTGGTCGGCGCTGATCCCCGCGCGCTCAATCGCCGCTTTCGAGACGGTGGCGGCCAGATCAATCGGCCGCACCCCGGCCAGCGAGCCGCCAAAGCCGCCGATAGCGGTGCGTGCGCCGGACAGGATGACGATTTCATTCTCGGACATGGTTCCCTCCCAATGTTGAAGCCGACAGTTCTTTATGTCTTAATTCTACATCTACCAGTGCTCGGCAAAGCTTGTCACCCGCGATAATACCCTCTGGAGCTGCATTTCCGGCGTTGGAAGGCTATGCCTCTCTCAGCCTGAATATCGTCCGCAAATCATTTGAAACATGAGACTCAACGGGTTGCGCACCAACTTCGATTTTGCCGACGATCTTTCGATAGGCGTCAGGCGATAGCTGCGGCTTTACGTCTTCGACGAAGATTGAGAACTCATCTATGGCGTCGAGGAACTTATCCCTATCCGTCTGGCTTTCCTCAAACAACATCGCTGTGGCGATCCAACGATCTCCTGCAAATTCAAGTGTGACCATTCTAAAATTGCCTGAGATCACGCCCAAGAGGGCTTGAACAAGCATGAGCGTGTAGCAGTTCCAGTCATCTATCGTCGGCATCATGGCGTCCAGTTCAGAGTTGCGAGAACAATGCCGGATGATCAGTCCCGACCAAGATATTCTGGGTTAAGCCACGCTCACCAAGCCTATTCGGGCTTGATCTTGGCCGCCGTCCCCTTCGCGAACGCGGCCAACCGGTCGCGCGCGGCCTCTTGGGTGTTGACCACGCCCGCCACCACCGCCTCGGCATAAGAGGCGTCAAGCGCGCTCATGTTCTGCATATGGCTGATGGCGGAACAGATGGCAAAGTTCGACAAAGGCGGGTTCTGTGCCGCCGCGCGGGCGATCTCAAGCGCCTTGGCGGTGCTGTCCTCGACCAGATATTGCGCAAGCCCGACCTGCACGGCCTCATCCCCGCGATAAAGGCGGCCCGACAGCATCATGTCGATCATCCGCGCCTTGCCGATCAGCCCCGCGACCCGGATCGTCGCACCGCCGCCGGTGAACAGCCCGCGCTGACCCTCGGGCAGGCCGAAATAGGTCGAGTGATCCGCCACCCGGATATGCGCCGCCGAGGCCAGCTCTAGCCCGCCGCCCACCACCGCGCCATGCAGCGCGGCAATCACCGGGACGCCGCCATATTCCATCTTGTTGAATGCCTCGTGCCAGCGCAGGCAGATATGCATGAAATCGGCTGCCGAGCGGTCTTCGGCGTGATGTTCGACAAGATCGAGACCGGCGCTGAAATGATCGCCATTGGCGCGCAGCACACAGGCGCGGACGCCCGCGCGGGGCAGGAGGCGGAAGATCTCGGTCAGCTCGTCGATGCTGGCGGCGTTCAGGGCGTTGCGTTTATCGGGGCGGTTCAGCGTGACGGTGGCGATGCCCAACTCGTCCACCTCCAGCAGGATATGCTCAAGCACCAGTTTTTCGAGAACGGACATGGATCAGAACCTTTCGATCAGAAGGATGACAACGGGGATGGTCGCGATGCTCAGCGCCGTTGAGATGAGGATGGCCGAGGACACGCGCTGCACCGCGATGTCGAAATGCTGCGCGAGGATATAGACATTGCCCGCCACCGGCAGGGCTGCGGCGGCGACCATGACGCCCGCCGCGAAGGGCTCGACGCCGAACAGGATCGCGGCCATGGCCACGACAAAGGGATGGATGACCAGCTTGGCCACCGACAGCCAGACCGCGCGGCCCGGGCGCTCCGCCCGCCGTCCCGCAAGGCTGGCCCCGATGGCGAACAGCGCGCCCGGCGTGGCGGCGGCACCCAGCAGGGTCAGGAACTCGGTCGCGGGGCCGGGCAGGCTTGCACCGGAGGCCGAGAAGGCAAGACCCGCCAGCATCGAGACAATCATCGGATTGGCGAGTATCCCGCGCAGCAGCGGCCATGCGATGCGCAGATCAAGGCGGCCCTGCCGCGCCGCCGTCACGACCAGGGTGATGATGGTCGAAAAGACAATCATGTCGATGGTCAGCACGACCAGAACCGGCCCCACCGCCGCCGCGCCCAGCAGCACGACCAGCATCGGCACGCCCAGAAAGCCGGTATTGCCCGAGACGCAGCTATGCGCCTCCATCACCGCGTCCAGCACGCTTTGCCGGTTCGACAGCGCGACCGCCAGCCCGATCACCCAGACCGCGATTGAGCCGCTGAGGTATGCCGCCACCAGCCGAGCGTCCCAAAGCTGGCCTAAGGGCAGGCTTGCGGCCAGCCGGAACAGCATCGCCGAAAGCGCGAAATAGAACACAAAGCGCGTCAGCCAGACCGCGCCTTCGGGCGGAAACAGCCGGCTGCGCGCCGCCGCCCAGCCAAGCCCGATCAGCGCGAAAAACGGCAATGTTTTCAGAAATATCTCTAGCATGGGCGGCGCGGCCCTGCGGTTTCTTCTGCGCTCATCCGGCCCCCCTGCCCTTGCCGCGCAACAAAGCATCCCGCGCCGCCTGTGGCAAGTGGCGGCTGCCTCCGGCGGGGATATTTGAGGACAAAAGACGCGGGTTTACCGGATGTTAAGGGGCGGGGTGGTAGGGGTAGAAGACGGCGATTCGGGGACCGGGAAAGGGAGTGCGGGCGGATGATTTGATGGTGACATAGCGGGCAAGGTGCGGCGACGGTTGGCCATGGCTTCGCTTTGGTCGGTGGGCGCGGGATGGTGCTATGTTTGTTGCGCGTGAGTGCGCGCAGGGTGCAAGTGTGCGGCCGGGCTTTGGCATGTGGCTTCCGGCTTCGGCCCGGTGCAGCTGACATCTCGTGCATGCGACACTCACTGCGCCTGATGATGCGCCGTGCGGGGGGCCACCCTTCCGCAGCTGGACTGTGGGCTTGCGCTTACATGACGGCAGGCTTGCATGTGCTGGCTTTGGGTATCGGCAAGGCGCAATACGGGACTTGCTGCGGCTGGCTTTGCGTCTCGCGGTGAGCACGCTGCTCAGATGGCCCGCGACTAGGCTTGCATGACGGGCAGGCAGGGCGCTTGGTTATGCATGTGAGTGCTTGGCCTATTGCCGGTCAGACAAGGGGGAGTCAGCTTATCGCGACTGTCGGGCGATTGCGGCCGACCGAGGCTTGTCATGCGTTGGGCCGCCAGCGGTGGATTTAAAGGCCAAGCGGCCCCGCTGCGGGGTGGTAGAGGGGATTCGCAGGCAGGTGGTTATGGCAGCAGCCCGGTGCGGATCAGGTCTCGCGGCCCAGATGAAGCTCACCGCGCGCGGCGGCAAGCTGCATCTGGCGCTCACGCTCGCGAAAGCGGTCGCGGTCGGCCTCGGTATAATCCGCGATGCAGCGATGGCAGGACACGCCCGGCTCATATTCGGGGCGGGCGCGGTCGGCGGCGTCAAGGGGGCGGCGGCAGGCATGGCAGAGGCGATATTCGCCCTGTTTCAGCCCGTGACCAAGGCTCACCCTCTGGTCGAAGACAAAGCACTCACCTTGCCAGAGGCTGTTTTCCTCGGGGATGTCCTCAAGATAATTCAGGATGCCGCCTTGTAGGTGAAACACCTCTTCGACGCCCTGCGAGATCAGGTAGTTGGTCGATTTCTCGCAACGGATGCCGCCGGTGCAGAACATCGCGATCCGCTTGTTGTGGAAACGATGCGCGTTCTCCTGCCACCATGCCGGAAAGTCGCGGAAACTGGTCGTGCCGGGATCGACCGCGCCCGCGAATGTGCCGATCTGGACCTCGTAATCGTTGCGCGTGTCGATCACCGCGACATCGGGCGCGGAAATCAGCGCGTTCCAGTCCTCGGGCGCGACATAGCGCCCGACCGAGGCGGTGGGGTCCACATCGGGCTGTCCCATGGTGACGATCTCACGCTTGAGCCGGACTTTCATCCGCCCGAACGGCATTTCGGCGGCGGTGCTTTCCTTATGGACCAGCCCCGCGCAACCCGGCAGCGCGCGGATACGGGCCAGCACCGTATCAATGCCCGCGCGCGGGCCTGCGATGGTGCCGTTGATCCCCTCGGGCGCGAGCAGCAGGGTGCCGCGCACGCCCCCCTCTTCGCAGGCGCGCAGCAGCGGCGCGCGCAAGGCGGCGGGATCGGCAAAGCGGGTGAAATGGTAAAGCGCGGCAACGGTCAGCATGGCGTTGATCTAGGCGCGCGCGGCAGCCGGGGCAAGGGGCTGCGGCGGGTGCAGGCTGTGGCGCGAAAGCGCGGGCCGATGATGTGAAGCCCGTGTGCGAACTGCCAAGGGATAGGTTCCGCGGGGCGTCCTGCGGATCCGGCCGAGTGGCTCTGGAATCGGGCCGCGACGGCGGTGCACGTCATTCCGCCATGGGCGCGCTGTGCGCGTGTTCGCGCTTGTCCGTCCCTCGTCGCACAACGGTTTGAGTGATCCGCTGGTGGACCGGGCCAGGGCATTGCAGCCCCTGGCAACGGCCTGGCCAAACTAACAGTTTTAGACGCGCTGGACTTGATCCTAGAGGTCTTGATGCTGCGGGGCAGGCCAAGCGCGCTTGCCTCTTTCGGGGCATGTCACCGCAAGGCAGAGCGGCCATAAGGAAAAGCGGCCCCCGTCGCGGGGCCGCCATGCTGTCTTGCGCGGTCGCGTCTAGAAACTGATGCCGAAGGCCAGACCACCCAGCAGGTAAATGATCCGGTGATCAGCACCACGCCCACGATATTCAGCACCAGACCGCCGCGCGCCATTTGCCCGATGGTCACGACCCCGGTGCCGAGCACGATGCAATTAGGCGGCGTACCAACCGCCAGCAGATGCAAAAGGCGGCCCCCATCGCGAGGCCGCCCGTTGTCTTGCGCGGCCGAGCCTAGAAACTGATCCCGAAGGCCAGACCACCCAGCAAGTAGATGATCCCGGTGATCAGCACCACGCCCACGATATTCAGCACCAGACCGCCGCGCGCCATCTGCCCGATGGTCACGACGCCGGTGCCGAACACGATGGCATTGGGCGGTGTGCCGACCGGCAGCATGAAGGCGCAGGTCGCGGCGAGGGCCGCCGGGATGATCAGCATCATCGCATCGGCATTGATGCCCAGCGCAACGCCGCCCAGAATCGGGATGAAGGTCGCCGCCGTCGCCGTGTTCGAGGTGACCTCGGTCAAGAACAGGATGATCCCCGTCACCGCCGCCACCAGCAGAATCGTCGGCAAAGCGCCAAGACCCGTCACCTGCGCGCCGAACCACTGGTCCAGCCCCGAGGCTCCGACCGATCCGGCCAGCGACAACCCGCCGCCGAACAGCAGCAGAACGCCCCAGGGCAGGCCGTTCTCAGCGTCCTTCCAGTCCAGAACCATGGTCTCGCGGCCCTCACCGGGCAGGATGAACAGCGCCAGACCGGCGGCAATCGCAATCGCCGTGTCGTTCATGCCGCCCAAGGGGCCAAGGTTCACGCCGAAACTGGTCAGCAGGCCCGGCACCACCCACAAAAACGCGGCGCCGCCAAAGACCAGCATCACCATGCGCTCACCCTGGCTGACCGGGCCAAGCTCGGCCACCTGTTCCTCGATCATCTGGCGACCGCCCGGAATCTCAGCCAGATCAAAGCGATAGAGCCAGCGGGTCATCAGGAACCAAGCAATCAGGATAAAGGCGAAGGCCAGCGGCGTGCCGACCAGCATCCAGCTGAGAAAGCCGATCTCGCGGCCCAGCGTGTCCGAGGCATAGCCCGCCACAATCGCGTTCGGCGGACTGCCCAGCAGCGTGCCCAGCCCGCCCATGCTGGCCGACCATGCAATCGACAGGATCAGGCAGACGCCGAAAGCCTGAATGTTCTTGTCACGCACCACATCGGTAATCAGCGCGCCCTCGGCCAGCTGATCGCCCACCTCGGCGCCCTGCGAGCCCTTGGAGCGCTCGACAACCAGCGTCAGCACCGACAAAGCGATGGGCAGCATCATCAGCGTGGTGGCCGTGTTCGACACCCACATCGACAAAAACCCGGTCGACAGCATCATGCCAAGCACGATGCGACGCGGCGCGACCCCTACTTTCGACAGCGTTTTCAGCGCGATACGGCGGTGCAGGTTCCATTTCTCCATCGCAATCGCGATCAGGAAGCCGCCCAGAAACAGGAACACAATCGGGCTGGCATAGGGTGAGGTCGCCTGCCCGACAGTCCGCTCGGTAAAGATCGGGAACAGGATGATCGGCAAAAGCGAGGTCGCCGACAGCGGTATCGCCTCGGTCATCCACCACACCGCCATCAGCGTGCCGATGGTCGCGACCCAGCGCGCATCGGGCGGCAGATCGGCGGAATTGCCCATCAGGATATAGACAAGCGCGGCCAGCAGGGGCCCAAGCGCCCGCAGCCCCCAGATCATCGCCGCCGAACGGCCGGTCGGAACTGCGTTATCGTCATATTCGCCCTGTTGCGGGGGCGGGGTGGAAACGGACATGATTCCCCTCCTTCCTTCTTTCTGCCCTTTTCGCGCGACACGGGTCGTCACACAAGCGTCAGATTGACGCCGCGACACGCCCGCCCTAGTTTTCCTCAAACCGGAGGAGAAGATGAAAACCGCCCTGATCGTTGTCGATTGCCAGCTTGATTTCTGCCCCGGCGGGCGCCTTGCCGTCGCGGGCGGGGATGAGATCATGGCGCAGGTCAACGCGCTGATGCCCGAGTTTGACGCGGTCGTGCTGACGCAGGACTGGCACCCGGCGGATCATACCAGCTTTGCCGATAATCATCCGGGCGCTGCGCCCTATTCCACCGTCACGATGGATTACGGCCCGCAAGTGCTCTGGCCGCGACATTGTGTGATCGGGACCAAAGGCGCGGCGTTTCATCCGGCGCTGAACCCCGATTGCGCGGGAGTGGTCATCCGCAAGGGGTTTCGGCGGCAGATCGACAGCTATTCGGCCTTTTTTGAAAACGACAAGACCACCGCGACCGGGCTTGCGGGCTATCTGCGCGACCGCCAGATCGGCAGGCTTTGCTTTGTCGGGCTGGCTTATGATTTCTGCGTCGCATGGTCGGCGATTGATGCGGTGCGGCTGGGCTTTGAGGCAAGCGTGATCCGCTCCGCCACGCGCGCGATTGATCTGGACGGCTCAGCCCGCGCGGCCACCGAGGCGATGCGCGAACAAGGGGTAAATGTGCAAGAATGATGCCAAATGTCGATATTCCGTCGCGCGTCTGGAACCATCGCTGGAAGATCGACCCGATCGTGCGGTCGCTGCTGGATACTGATTTTTACAAGCTGTTGATGTGCCAGTCAGTGTTCCGCAACCGCCCCGACACCAATGTCACCTTCCAGCTGATCAACCGCACGACCAAGGTGCGGCTGGCCGATATCGTCGATGAGGGTGAGCTGCGCGAACAGCTTGACCATGTGCGCGGCCTGTCGCTGCAACGGGGTGAATCGACCTGGCTGCGCGGCAACACCTTCTACGGCAAGCGCCAGATGTTCCGGCCCGATTTCATGGAATGGCTGGAAAATCTGCGCCTGCCCGCCTATCATCTGGACAAGCGCGACGGCCAGTATGAGCTGACCTTTGAGGGCAAATGGCCCGAGGTCATGCTGTGGGAGATCCCGGCCCTTGCCATCATCATGGAGCTGCGCTCGCGCGCCGCGCTGCGTGAGATGGGGCGGTTCGAATTGCAGGTTCTGTATGCCCGCGCGATGACCCGGATCTGGGAGAAAATCTCGGCGCTGCGCGATCTGCCCGACCTGAAAATCGCCGATTTCGGCACAAGGCGGCGACATTCCTATCTGTGGCAGGACTGGTGCGTTCAGGCCATGGGTGAGGGTCTGGGCCAAAATGGCGCCTTCATCGGCACCTCGAACTGTCTGATTGCCATGCGCCGCGATGTTGAGGCGATTGGCACCAACGCCCATGAATTGCCGATGGTATATGCTGCGCTGGCCCGCGACGATGCGGAATTGCGTCAGGCGCCCTATCGCGTTCTGGCCGACTGGCATGAGGAACATGACGGCAATCTGCGCATCATCCTGCCCGACACTTACGGCACGGCGGGCTTTCTGGAACATGCACCGGACTGGCTGGCGGGCTGGACCGGCATGCGCATCGATTCAGGCGATCCTGCGGCGGGGGCTGAGCTGGCGATCCGTTGGTGGCAGGAACGCGGCGAAGACCCGCGCCAGAAACTGGTGATCTTCTCGGACGGGCTGGACGTGGCCAAGATCCGTGAGCTTTACGAGCAGTTCCGGGGCCGGGTGAAGGTCAGCTTTGGCTGGGGGACGCTGCTCACCAATGATTTCCGGGGTCTGGTGCCGCATGACGCGCTTGCGCCGCTGTCGCTTGTCTGCAAGGCGGTCAGCGCGGACGGCCAGCCCACGGTCAAGCTGTCCGACAACCCCGCCAAGGCGATGGGCCCCGCGGATGAGGTCGAGCGTTACAAGCGCGTCTTTGCCATCGGCGAACAGACCCGCCACGAAGTCTTCGTCTAAAACAGGCTCAGCATCAGCCAGCACAGCGCGGAGAGAACCGCCGCGCAAGGCAGCGTGATGATCCAGGCCAGCAAAATCGCCCGCACATGCGAGCGGCGGACCAGAACCCGCAGGTGAAGTTCCTCGGCGGGCAGGCTCTCGCGGCGCTTGCGGCGCAGGCTGTCCTCGGCCTCGCGGTAAAAGCCGATGCCGAACACGCCCGCCACCGCGCAATGCGTGGTTGAGACCGGCAGGCCCAGCGCCGAACAGCCGATCACCGTCGCCGCCGCCGCCAGCACCGCGACAAAGGCCCGCGCCGCGTTCAGCCTTGTGATGTCGCTGCCGACCATGTGAACCACGCGCCGCCCATAGAGAAGTGAGCCAAGCGCGATACCGATCCCGCCCACCACCACCAGCCGGAAATCGCCGCGCAGCAGGTCGCCCGCATCGCCCGCGCCTTGCAGCAGGATCGACAGCGGCCCGACCACATTGCCCAGATCGTTGGCACCATGCGCGAAACCCGACAGAATGGCCGCCATCGCCAGCGGCACGCTGAGAAAGCGGCGCAGGGTGACGGATTCGGCGGCACCCTCAGCCTTTTCGCGCGCAATCAGGCGGCCACCATGCCAGCGCGCGACCATCCAGCCGCCAAGCCCGGTCAGCCCGCAAGCCACCCATGCCATGCGCCCGCCAAGGCCCAGGATCAGAAAAACCAGATAAAGCGCAAAGATCAGCGTCGCCAGACCGACAGCGGCAGGCAGCCAGAACAGCGCCGCGCGGCGTCGGTCGGGCGCGAAATGCACTCGCCAGCGAAACAGCCCGAACACCGCCGCCGCCAGCCCGGCTGAGACGACCGGCGCAATCACCCAGCCACTTGCGATCCAGCCCAGCGCATGCCAGTTCACCGCGCCGGGACCAAGCGCAACCAGACCCGCCCCGGCAATCGCACCGATCACGCTATGCGTGGTTGAGACCGGCGCACGCAGCCAGACCGCCAGATTGACCCAAAGCGCCGCGCCGATCAGCGCGGCCAGCATCACCCGCGCATGGGCCGCGCCCGGCCCGCTTGGGCCAATGGCCACGACCTGCGTGCCGATGGTATGGGCCACCTGCCCGCCCGCCAGCAGTGCCCCCGCAAGCTGCGCGCAGGCGACCAGCGCAAGGCCAAGCCCCAGCGGCAAGGCCCCCGCGCCAATCGCGGTTCCGGCCGAGTTGGCCACGTCATTCGCCCCGATATTCAGCGCCAGATAAGCCGCCACCACGACCCCCGCCAGCACGATGGCACCGCCAAAACTCCCGGCCAGCGTCACATTGACCGCCAGCGCAACCGCGGTCAGAAAGACCAGCGCCAGCCCCAGCCGATGAAGCGGGCGCAGCGCCTGAAAACCCGCCTGCTCGGCATGGCTCAGACGGCGCAAGTCCTTGTCAAGAACGCGAAACTCGCGAAAGTCGCCCATCAGGCGGGACGCGCCCGGACGCCACGGGGGCGCAGGTCGCGCAGGATCTCTTGCAGGCCCGGCTCATCGACCAGATCGGCGGCCTCAAGGGCGCTGAACCAGCCGCGCCGCCTCTGGTCGCGTTCGGGAAACTCCTCGGCCAGATCATGCACCGCGACGGCAAAGACCTGCACTTCGGTCGGCACCGAAAAGCCCCGGTCATGGCGCTTGTCATAGTGATAGCTGCCAATCGGGGTCTCATCGAGGCGGCCACGCACGCCCGCCTCTTCCCATGCCTCTTGCATCGCGGCCTGAGCCAGGCTTCGCCCCGCCATGGGCCAGCCCTTGGGGATGATCCAGCGCCCGGTGCCGCGACTGGTGATCAGCAAAACGCGGCCCCGCTGATCAAAGCACAGCGCCGCGACCTGCATCGAGTGGGGTTTGCGGCCCAAAAGGCGGCCCAGACGCTCACGGAAACCGCTAGTCATCGGCGGCCTCGACCCGGCCGCGCAGCGCCTTGACCTGACCGCGAACCGACTTGGCCGCCAGCCTGCGCCGCTGGCTGCCAAGGGTCGGGCGCGTCGCGATGCGCCGCTTCGGCGCGACCGCCGCCCGCGCGATCAGATCGGCCAGCCGTTCGCGGGCGATATCGCGGTTGCGCGCCTGAGAACGGGTTTCCTGCACCTGAATGATCAGCGCGCCCTCATTCGTCCAGCGCCGCCCGGCCAGCCGCTGCAAGCGGCGCTTCACCGGCTCCGACAGGTTGGGTGAGCGCGCCGCCTCGAACCGCAATTCAACCGCCGTCGAGACCTTGTTCACATTCTGCCCGCCAGGCCCTTGGGCGCGGGTGAATGTCTCGACAAGTTCCCACTCGTCGATCGTGATATGATCGGTTACGCGCAGCATTGCGACTAGATAAGCGCACAACCGCGCCGCGAAAAGATCGTAATCAGCGGCCTGAGCCGAAAAATTGGCGCGATTTTGCTTTTTCTTAAGAGTTTTGGCCTAAAAAAGCCCAAGATGGGCGATTGGGCAGATGCGGGATGGATAAGGGACAGCAGGATATCGCGGTGGTCGCCCGGTTTTTGCGCGATCTGACCAGCTGGGCTGAGGCGATTCCCGCCGATTTCGACGCCCATGAGGTGGGCATGCCAGTGCAGATCGAACAGCCAGAGCTGCGCCGCTCGGCTGAGAAACTGCGACTGGTGATGCGCGACATGCTGAACCAGCGGCACCATCTTCATATGGGCCTGAACGCGCTGCGCGACGGGTTCGCGGTTTTTGACAGCAATCTTGAACTGGTCATGGCGAACCACGCGTTTCGCAGCTTTTTCTCAGCGGTGCTGTTCACCTCGCGCGGGGTTCCGTTCAACCGCTTCGCCGATATCGCGATTACCGCCGGGCTTGTGGAACGCGACGGGCGCTCGATCCCCGATTTTCGCGCATGGCTGATGGATCAGGGTGAGAAAAGCCGGACCATCCGCCTGCCCGACGGGCGCCATATCCGCTTTATGATGCCGCGCAGCGCGGATGGCGGGCTGGCGGTGCTGGCCAGCGATATTTCCCATAATATCAAGCGCGAAAAACAGCTGGAGGAGGCGCGGGCGCGGGCGCAGGACGCCGCCACCAGCCGCGCCGCCTTTCTGGCCAATATCAGCCATGAGATGCGCACGCCACTTAACGGGATCATCGCGATGGCCGAATTGCTGGGTGAGGCCGAACTGGCGGCGGAACACCGGCTCTTTGCCGACACGATCCGCCATTCGGCCGAGGCGCTGCTGGCGCTGATCAACAATGTGCTGGATTTCGCGCAGGGCGACGGGCGGCAGGTCCTGCTTGAGGATCTGCCCTTCGATCTCCCGGATCTGGCCCGTTCGGTGCTGACACTCACCTCGCCTTTGGCCCATGCGAAGGGGCTTTCGCTGGAACTTGTGATCGATCCTCTGGTCGCGACCCGGCAGGGCGATGGGGCAAGGCTGCGTCAGGTTTTGCTCAATCTGGTCGGCAATGCGGTCAAGTTCAGCCATCGCGGCACGATTACCGTCACTTTGGCCGCGGAACCACGCTCGGGCGGGGTGGTGATTCTGGTCTCGGATCAGGGGCCGGGCATCGCAGATGATGAGATCGACCATGTGTTCCACGAATTCGCCCGCGCCGGTCAAAGTCAGGCGCAGGCGGTGGCGGGCACCGGCCTTGGCCTTGCGATCACCGCGCAGATCGTCGCAGCGATGGGCGGCACGATCTGGGTGGACAGCACCATCGGTCAGGGCAGCGTTTTCGCAATGCATCTGCCAAACATGGTCAGCGCGACCGGCCCGCCCACGCACGAGCGGCCCGATCCTGACCAAACCGAGCTTCCACCGCCTGCGGCCCCGGTCAGGCCGCCTGCGCCCTCTGGCGACTGGCTGCATATCCTTGCCGCAGACGATAACGCGACCAACCGGCTTGTGCTGCAAAAGCTGCTGGCGCATCTGCCGGTCGATCTGACGCTTGTCCAGAACGGGGCCGAGGCCGTGGCCGAATGGCAGGCATCACATCCGCAGATGATCCTGATGGACATCTCAATGCCGGTCATGGGCGGGATCGAGGCCGCAAGGATGATCCGCGAAGCCGAAGCGGCGGGCGATCTTGCGCGGGTGCCGATCATCGCGCTGACCGCCTTTGCCGATGCCCGCACGCATGAGGATATCAACGGCGCCGATATCTGCGCGATCCTGCCCAAGCCGGTGAGCCGCGCCACCCTGACCGCCGCGATCTGCCGCCATATTCACGGCGCGGCGGATCTCTTGGCGCAACCCGCCGCAGGGGCTGCGCTATGACTGCCGCACCGTCAAGCGCGGCTGGCCCCGGGGCGGGGCAGATACGACTGGACAGGCCAGAGGCGCTTGGCCATGATCTGCGCCAAAGGCCCGCCGCGCGGGCGACGGGAGGTCGAATGAATCGCAAGCGGATCTGGGGATGGTGGTTTTTCGACTGGGCCAGCCAGCCTTATCACACGCTTTTGCTGACCTTTATCTTTTCGATCTATTTTGCTGAAACCGCGCAGCGGCATTTTATCGCGCTTGGGCTGGATGCGGCGCAGGCGGGGGCGCGGGCGCAATCGCTTTGGGGCTACGGGCTGGCCGCTTCAGGCATCATCATCGCCTGTCTTGCCCCGATTCTGGGCGCGATTGCCGACACTTCGGGGCGGCGAATGCCATGGATCTGGCTGTTTTCGGCCTTTTATGTCGTGGGCGCAGCCGGGCTGTGGTTCCTGATGCCGACGCAGCCCGCGCTGATCAACGCATTGATTTTCTTTGCCATCGGCCTGATCGGGGTTGAGTTCGCGACGATCTTCACCAACGCCCTTCTGCCCGGCCTTGGCCCAAGGGACGAAATCGGCCACCTGTCCGGCTTCGGCTATGCGTTCGGCTATGCTGGCGGCGTGCTGTCGCTGGCCGTGATGCTGCTGCTCTTTGCGGAAACACCGAACGGGCGCACCATGCTGGTGGGGCTAGAGCCGGGTTTCGGCCTTCTGGACGCCAGCACGCGCGAGGGGACGCGCTTTGTCGGGCCGTTCACCGCGATCTGGTATGTGGTCTTTATGATCCCGTTCTTCCTCTGGGTGCGTGAGCCGCGCGGGACCGCGCGCCGCGTCGATATCGGCGGCGCGATGCGCGATTTATGGCGCCTGATCAAAAGCCTGCGCCATCGCCGCAGTCTTGGCGCATGGCTGCTGTCCTCGATGTTTTCACGCGATGCGCTGAACGCGCTTTATGGCTTTGGCGGCGTCTATGCGGGCACGGTGCTGGGCTGGCCGGTCTTTCTGGCGGGCGTGTTCGGCGTGGTCTCGGCGATCTCGGCGGCGGTGCTGAGCTGGCTTGGCGGGCTGGCCGACCGCCGCTACGGGCCGAAACCCGTGATCATCTTCACGATCTGCGTGCTGATGTTCGTCTGCACGATCATCGTCGGCATGAGCCGGACCCAGTTCTTCGGCATCCCGCTTGAGCCAGGCTCACGCCTGCCCGATGCGATGTTCTTTGTCTGCGGCGCGCTGATCGGGGGCGCGGGCGGCGCGATGCAGGCGGCCTCGCGCACGATGATGGTGCGCCACACGACCGAGGAACGCGCGACCGAGGGCTTCGGGCTTTACGCGCTGTCGGGCAAGGCGACGGCCTTTCTGGCCCCCGCGCTGATCGCCACGACCACGCAGATCACCGGCAACCAACGCTTGGGCATCGCGCCGCTGATCGTGATCTTTATCTTGGCGCTTTTGCTGCTACACTGGGTCAACTCCGAAGGGGATACAGAGCAGTGATCCAGAAAACCCTGTTGGCGGCGATTGCCGCGCTGAGCCTTGGCGGCGCCGATATGGCCGCCGCGAACCAGTTGGCCAACCAAGTCTTTGGCAATGTCCCCGGCCCGACCGCGGGCACGCCCGCCGTGATCGGCGGCGCCTCGCGCGGCTGTGTTTCTGGCGCGGTCGCGCTCCCTGAAACCGGGCCCACATGGCAGGCCATGCGGCTGTCGCGCAACCGCAACTGGGCGCATCCTGATACGGTGAATTTCCTGATGGGTCTGTCGCAGGCGGCCACGCAGGCAGGTTGGCGGGGCCTTTATATCGGGGATCTCAGCCAGCCGCGCGGCGGGCCAATGACTTCGGGCCATGCCAGCCATCAATCGGGGCTGGACGCCGATATCTGGATGCTGCCGCCCTCTAGCCTGACACTTTCTCGGCAACAGCGAGAGAATATTTCCTCGGTCTCGGTGGTCAATCAGGCGGGAACGGGCTTAAGCGGGAACTGGAATGCGGGCCATGCCGCGATTATCCGCGCTGCGGCACAAGACCCACGTGTCGATCGGATTTTCCTTGACCCGGTGATCAAGGTCGAGATGTGCCGGATGCATGGCAATCAGGGCGACTGGCTGCAAAAGCTGCGCCCGCTGAACGGGCATGATTATCATATGCATGTCCGCCTGCGCTGCCCGCAGGGCGACCGAACCTGTGAGCCTCAGACGCCCGGGGTTGCCGCGCTGTCGGGCAATGACAATGGCTGCGCAGAGGCCGCGCAATGGGTGCAGAACCGCATCACCCCGCCGCCGGCGCCGCCGCCGGACCCGAATTACCGCCACCCGCGCAGCTTCACGATGGCCGAGATGCCGCAGCAATGTCAGGTCGTCGGCACCGCGCGCTGAGCAGACGGGCGGCCCTTGTTCTGGCTGTGACCCTCGCCGCCCCCGCCGCGGCGCAAGTCAGCGTTGATCATCTGGGCACCTATGTCTGGCGCGACAATCACCCCGATCACGGCGGCTATTCGGGGATCGAGCTTGCCCCGGACGGGCGCGGTTTTCACGCAATCACCGACCGCGCGCGGATCGTCTGGGGCGTGTTGGAACGTGACAGCGCGGGCAATGTTTCAGGCGTCTCGCTGGAAGGGCGCGCCCATCTGCGCGACAGCAAGGGCACGCCGCTGCCGCCCGGCAGGCTTGGCGATTCCGAGGGGCTGGCGATTGGCTCGGACGGGCGCATCTGGGTCAGCTTTGAGGGGCTGAACCGCATCGCCGCCTATGACAGCGTTGACAGCCCCGCCACCCGCATCGAGCCGCCGCCCGAGTTCCAGAATTTCCCGACAAATGAAGGGCTTGAGGCGCTTGCCATCACGCCGGACGGCACGATTCTGACCCTGCCCGAATATGCGCCCGCGCCCGATTACGCGTTCCCCGTCTGGCGCTATCGTAACGGCGCATGGGATCAGCCCTTCACCATTCCGGGCGAGCGTCGCTGGCAGGTGGTCGGCGCCGATATCGGCCCAGACGGGCGGTTTTACCTGCTGGAGCGCAGCTTTCGCGGCTTGTTGGGCTTTCAGACCCGAGTGCGCCGCTTTACGCTGGATGAGGCCGGGTTCGGCAACCCCGAAACCCTGATCGAGAGCCGCCCGCTGCAATATGACAACCTTGAGGGAATCGCGGTCTGGCATGACGGGCTGGACCTTCGCATCACCATGATTTCAGACGATAATTTCATCCTTCTGCAACGCACTGAGATCGTCGAATACCGCATCCGCGACTAGGCCACCGGCCCCGCCATATTTCACCACAACCGTTTGACATGCGCCCCGCGCGGCGCTATGCGGGCGCGTCCGCTTGCCGGGCCGAGTTGTTCCGCCACCTTGTAAAACGGAAATTCTATGATCCGCTATCTTCCGGGCGTTATCGCCATGGCCGTGATTGTCGCGGCCTCCAACATTCTCGTGCAATTCCATCTGGGGGCTTACCTCACTTGGGGCGCGATTTCCTATCCTTTCGCCTTTCTGGTCACGGATGTCACGAACCGCATCTATGGCCCTGACGCCGCGCGGCGTGTCGTTCTTGCCGGGTTCGTGACCGGGGTTGCCTGCTCGCTCATCGCGGCGGGGATGAGCCTCACCACGCTGCGCATTGCGATTGCCTCGGGCAGCGCCTTTTTGGTCGCGCAACTGCTGGATGTCGCGATTTTCGACCGGCTACGCCATGCGGGCGCGTGGTGGAAGGCGCCGTTTATCTCATCCGCGATCGGCTCGACCATCGACACGGCGATCTTTTTCTCGGTCGCGTTCTCGACGCAGCTTGCGTTCATTAATCCCGCCGATGATGTCGCCTGGGCGAATGAGGCCATTCCGCTGCTGGGCATGGGCCCGGAGGCGCCCTTGTGGATGTCGCTGGCGACCGCCGACTGGATGCTGAAAACCCTGCTGGCCATGCTTGCCCTTGTGCCTTTCCGCTTTGTCGTCCGCAAAATGTTGGGTCGCGCCCCTGCTTTTTAAGTTGACTTATCGCCGGACTGTGGCACCCTTCAAGTAACGGCAATTCAGTGAAAGGAGGTGGTCCAGTGTCTAGAGTGATATTGGAGAGAGGTGTCGGGACAGTCAGGGGGGCCGTGGCCTGAGGGCAGACCCAAGGGTCGTTAACCTTGACTGGGACGGTCGGCTATCGCCCTAACCGGACCATCTCCGTGGATCTCGTGGGCCGTGTCGCAAGATGCGGCCCGTTCCATTTTCTGATTTTCCATTTTTGATTCATCGAATATTAGGTTTTTTTTTGCGACAAGGCGGGTATGAGACAGCTTGCCACACGCCCTTTGCCTTTCGCTTTGCCGCAGTCTATCCATCCGCTCAGATGGGGGAGGCTGCGATGCAGAAACTGACGGTTGATGAGGCTTTGACGCGCGGCGGGACCGGGCAGTTCCAATGGCGATTGCTGGGCATTTTCGGTCTGGTCTGGGCCGCAGATGCGATGCAGGTCATTGCGGTGGGCTTCGCTGCGCCCTCGGTCGCGCTCAGTTTCGGGGTGGAACGGGTCACCGCGCTGCAAATCGGGACCGTGTTCTTTCTGGGCATGTTTCTGGGCGCCTTCGCCTTTGGCCGCATTGCTGACCGAATCGGGCGGCGCAAGGTGCTGTTCGGCACGGTCGCCATGGATGCCGTCTTCGGTCTGGCCTCGGTCTGGGCCGGGGATTTCACGCTGTTGCTGGTGCTGCGCTTTCTGACCGGGGTTGCGGTAGGGGGCACCTTGCCCGTCGATTACGCCATGATGGCCGAATTCCTGCCGCCGAAAAATCGCGGCAAATGGCTCGTCTGGCTGGAAGGCTTCTGGGCGGTCGGCACCATCATCATCGCGCTGACCGCTTGGGCCGCCGCCGCATGGGGCGCCGCCGCGCCCTGGCGTTGGATCTTTTTCGTCGCTGCGGCGCCTGCGGTCGTGGGCTTTGTCCTGCGCATCTGGGTGCCGGAATCGCCGCAATTCCTGATCCGAACCGGCCAGCAGGATCGCGCCCGTGAGGTCGTGAACCGCGTCTTGCGCGTGAACGGCGCAGAGCCCCTGCCCGCCGAGACCGAGTTGATCACCGCCACCGTGCCCAGCGGCGCGGCGCGGTCGATCTTCGACGACAGCCTGCGCCGCGCCACGATGGGGATGCTGGCGGTGTGGTTCCTCGTCTCACTGTCCTATTACGGCGTGTTCGTCTGGGTGCCGGGCCAGCTGGCCACCGAGGGCTTTGGCTTTGTGCGCGGCTATGGCTTCCTTGTCCTGCTCGCGCTTGCGCAGGTGCCGGGCTACGCGCTTGCCGCATGGGGGGTTGAGGCGGTGGGGCGCAGGCACACGCTGGCCGGGTTCCTTGTTCTGTCCGCGGTGGGTTGTGCGCTGTTCACCATATCCAGCGGGGCGGTGATGGTTGCCTTCGCGCTGATGCTGATGAGCTTTGCGCTGCTGGGCACATGGGGCGCGCTTTACGCCTTCACGCCCGAGCTTTACCCGACCCATCTGCGCGGCACCGGCATGGGCACCGCCAGCGCCGTGGCGCGGGCGGGCGGCATCCTTGCGCCGACCATGCTGACCTTCGCCTTTGCCCAGGGCTTCGGCTTTGCCATCGGGGTGTTTGCCGCGCTGTTGCTGGTGGCGGTGATCGCCCTGCTGGCCCTTGTCCCGGTTGAGACCCGCAACCGCGCGCTTGGCTGAAAAAGGGTGGCCCCGAACGCAAAACGCGCCGGGGCCGGAAGAGACAGGAAGGGGTGTGGCCGTATCCACCGACCACTGGGCTTCGGGGATGTAACGCGGCGGTGACGGATCGGTTCCCGCCTCCGCCGCACCGATTGGCAAAATCACGCCACCAACCGATAACCCCCTGATTCGGTGACCAAAAGCCGCGCATTTGAGGGGTCCGGCTCAATCTTCTGGCGCAGACGATAGATATGCGTCTCAAGCGTGTGCGTGGTCACGCCCGCATTATAGCCCCAGACCTCATGGAGCAGCACATCGCGCGGCACCACGCCATCGGTGGCGCGATACAGGAACTTGAGGATATTGGTCTCTTTCTCGGTCAGGCGGATCTTGCGGTCGTTGCTGTCGATCAGCATCTTCATCGCGGGCTTGAACGTATAGGGGCCAAGCTGGAAAATCGCGTCCTCGGACTGCTCATGGGTGCGCAGCTGCGCGCGCAGCCGGGCCAGAAGGACAGGGAATTTGAACGGCTTCGTGATATAGTCATTCGCGCCGCTGTCCAGACCCAGGATCGTGTCGGCATCGGTGTCATGGCCGGTCAGCATCACCACGGGGCATTTCACCCCCTGTTTGCGCAGCTTTTTGCACAGCTCGCGCCCGTCTGTGTCGGGCAGGCCGACATCCAGAACGACAAGATCGAAAATCGCGCCCTTGGTCTTTTCGACCGCCTCGGCACCGGAACCCGCCTCGAACACGTCGAAATCCTCGGTCGAGGTCAGTTGTTCGGCCAAGGCCTCGCGAAGATCCTCTTCATCGTCAACCAGCAAAATCTTTTTCAGTCCGGGCATGGTGGCCTCCTTTGATCTGTTGGAACAAAGCTGGCGCTTGGGGGCCGGTTGGTCTATCGGATTGTGACAAATCTCACGCCGAGTTGTCGCAGACCGGCGAAATGTTTCAGTTTGTTACAGCCCATCACGGATATGAGCCTGATTCCGACCCCCTCTGAACGTATCGCCCGAGCCCGCGCCGATCTGCGCATGGGCCTGCCGGTGGTGATCGGCGGCTGGGTTGCGGCGGCGGTTGAGACACTTGGCGCGGACCGGCTGGCCGATCTGCGCGGATTGGGCCAGCCTGTTCTGGCGCTGACCGCACGGCGGGCGGAGACGCTGAAGGCGCGGGCCTATGACGGCGATCTGGCGCGGGTAGAGATCGAGCCGGGCGCGGATCTGGCATGGCTGCGCGCGGTCGCGGACCCCGCCGACGATCTGCGCAACCCGATGAAGGGCCCGCTCTTCAGCCTGCGTGGTGGCGACGCCATGCCCCATCGCGCGGGGCTGATGCTGGCCAAATCGGCGCAGCTTTTGCCGGCAATGGTGATGGTTGAGGCCGCCGCGCCGCAGGGGCTGACCCTGCTTGACCCTGCGCAAACGCTTGAAATCCTTGCGCAAGAGGCCACCTTCCTGCCGGTCGCCGCCGCCCGCCTGCCGCTGGCCGCGCAGGCGCGATCACGGCTGCATATCTACCGCCCCGACAATGGCGAGTCCGAGCATTACGCCGTCGAGATGGGCGATCCGCCGCGCCACGGCGCGCCCCTGGTGCGGCTTCATTCGGCCTGCTTCACCGGCGACGTTCTGGGCAGCCTGAAATGCGATTGCGGGCCCCAGCTTCACGCCGCACTGGACACCATCGGGCGCGAATCGGGGGTGCTGCTTTACCTTAATCAAGAGGGGCGCGGCATCGGGCTGGCCAACAAGATGCGCGCCTATGACCTGCAAAATCAGGGCTTTGACACGGTCGAGGCGAATCACCGGCTGGGATTCGAGGATGATGAGCGCGACTTTCGCATCGGCGCGGCGCTGCTGCGCAGGCTTGGCTTTGCGCAGGTCCGGCTGATGACCAACAACCCCCGCAAGGTCGAGATGCTGCAAAGCCACGGCATCGAGGTGACGGAACGGGTGCCGCTGGCCATCCCGCCCAACCCGCATAACCGCGATTATCTGGCGGCGAAGGCGACGAAATCGGGCCATTTGCTATGAGAGCGGGGGGGGGCGCCGCCCCCATCGCCTTCGGCGATTCCCCCGGGGGTATTTGCGTGATGAAGAAGCGCGGATCAGCGCGATGAAGGCCGAACTCATCCTCACCCCGACCGGCCTTCTGGGTTTTGGGCGGCGCATCCCGGTCAGCATCGGGCGCCGCGGTGTGACCTGCGCGAAACGTGAGGGCGATGGCGCGACACCCGCCGGGTTGCACCGCATCAGCGGCCTGTTCTGGCGGCCCGATCGCCTGCGCCGCCCCGCGCCTTGGGCGGAGCCGATCGGGCCGAAAGATCTGTGGTGCGATGCGCCCGATCATCCGCTTTACAATCGCCACGCGCGGGCGCCCTTTGCGGCCAGCCATGAGTGCTTGCGCCGCGCCGATCCGCTTTATGACCTGATTTTCACGACCGATTGGAATGCAGCGGGCCATGCCGGCCAGGGCTCGGCCATTTTCCTGCATCAATGGCGCAGGCCCGGCTTTCGCACGGCGGGCTGTATCGCCATGTCGCGGGCGAACCTGATCTGGCTGGCGCGCCGTGCCGCACCAGGCACGCGCCTGTTTGTTTCTTCTGTGTGGAAATACTCCGGGGCGCGGGGCAGCGCCCCGCATTCCTCGGTCTAGGAATAATCCCGCGCGCCGAAAATCGCGCTGCCGACCCGCACATGGGTCGCGCCATGGGCGATGGCGGTCTCAAAATCGGCGCTCATCCCCATCGACAGGCCGGGCAAGGAGAGCCCCGCCGCCAGATCGCGCAGCAAGGCGAAATGCGGGGCGGGATCGTCCGCTTCGGGCGGGATGCACATCAGCCCTTGCGGGTCGAGGCCAAGGGCGCGGCATTCGGACAGGAAGCCGGGCAGTTCATCGACCAGAATCCCGGCCTTTTGCGGCTCATCCCCGGTATTGACCTGAATGAACAGCTGGGGCGCGCGGGCCTGCGCCTCGATCTGCTGCGCCAGTTTGCGGGCAAGGCTCATCCGGTCAAGGCTGTGGATCGCGTCGAAGAGCCCGACCGCCTGCGCGGCCTTGTTCGATTGCAGCGGGCCGATCATATGCAGTTCGACCCCCGCAAAGCGGTCGCGCCAGTCGGGCCACTTCCCCGCCGCCTCTTGCACATAATTCTCACCAAAGACGCGCTGACCCGCCGTCAGCACCGCCTCAACTCGCGCCGCTGGCTGCACCTTGCTGACCGCAATCAGCGTGACGGAACCTTGCGCGCGGCCTGCCTGCGCCTCGGCGGCGCGGACGCGCGCGATGATCTGATCCAATCCCATGGGTGCAGCATAAAAAAGAAAAGAGCGGGCGCAAGGCCCGCTCTTTCAGATCACTGTCCGTTTGTTCTGATAGATCAGAAGCGGAACTTGATGCCCATGTCGGCGATGACATCGTCGTTCCAGTCGCTGTCCACGATGCCAGCAGCGAAGGCAGCGCCACCGCCCAGATCGTATTCAGCGCCGATGCCGAAGCTGTCATATTTGTCGTCGACATTGCGGATGTCTTCACGCAGCCAGAAGCCGGTGACGGTGGTCAGGCCAGCGTTGTAACGGCCCGAGATACCATACTGGTTCCAACGGAAGTCGTCGTTGCCCGACATCGAGGCGCGGGCGTAAACGGCTTTCACAGCGGCGTCGCCAAAGCGGCCTTCGCCCGACAGAGCCCAGTTCGACAGGTTGTTTGCGTTGTCCAGCGTCGCACGCTCGTAACCGGCGCCAACGGTGAAGTCACCGAAGTTGTGCTTGGCACCCAGCGACCAGGCGTTGCCGGTGTCGCTGATGGCCATACCGAAGGCGCGGCCTTCGAGAGCCTGGCCGTCGAACAGCGACGCGTACAGGGTGGTCGCGCCGACCGAGTATTCATACAGAGCGCCGGGGTTGCCGTTCGGCAGGCCGTAGTCATGGCTCTGGATGTATTCGAAGTCCGAGGTCAGATACTTCAGCTCGTTACGGTCGCCCAGGCCGGTCAAGCCGACGCCGTGCAGATCGCCAACGGCGTTTTCAGCGGCCGAGTCGATATCGCCCATGGTCAGTTTGCCATAAGCACCCGAAACGTAGACCGAGCCACGGTGACCTGCGGTCGCGTTGGTCGCCTGGTCAGCGCGGAAACGGCCGCCGAAGGACAGGCCGGTGTCGCTTTCGCCGGTCAGGGTGAAGGTCACGCGGGCGCGCGACGTGAACTGCATGTCGTTGCCGTCATACATCATGCCCATGCGGCCGTCGCCCGACAGGGTGACTTCTGCGGCGGCGATGCCGCCCGACAGGACCAGTGCGGTGGTCGCAATCAGAACCTTTTTCATGGTTTTTTCCCTCTTGTCTCTCATTTGCCCAGGGCCATTGCCCGCAGGTCTGATATTTGTGTCGCCCTTTCCCCCCATCATTGCAACGAAAAGGCCGTGGGTAGTTTCATTTGCCCCGTTTGGTGCGGCGATTTGGTCACACTTGCGCGAGGTGGGGGCGCGGGGCCGTGCCGCAAAGGCCCTGCGAGACGCGCCTGCGCGGAATTGCTTGTCGCGACGGGGGTTTCCGCGCTAAGTGTCGCTTGGCCCGCCGCAAGCAAAGCGCGGGCGGCAGAGATAACAGGGGACCGGCCCATGACCAGACGCGCAACCCGCATCGCCACGATGCTGATTCTGACCGCAGCCCTTTCGTCCTGCGGCGTGGTGCGGATGGGAACCGGCGATGCGGATCAGCCGCGCGAGGTGCGCGCCCAACAGCGCGAATCGACCATCTGGGATCTGTTCGGCAACCGCGCTGACCCGAATATCGCCGTGGCGGTGAACAAATATCTGTGGAATGCCAGCCTTGATGTGCTGAACTTTCTGCCGGTGCAATCGGTCGATCCCTTCACAGGCGTGATCGTGACCGGCTACGGCACGCCGCCCGGCGGTGGCCGCGCTTACCGCGCCACGATCCAGATCACCGATCCCGCGCTTGACGCGCGCAGCCTGCGGGTCGCGCTGCAAGGGCCGGGCGGCGCGGCTGTCGCGCCCGGCACCGTCCGCGCGGTTGAGGATGCGATCCTGACCCGAGCGCGCCAGTTGCGGGTGCAGGACGGGCGGCTTTAACGCTGCCCTCATCGCATAGGCTGGACCAGACGGGGGGCCGCGTATAAACCCTTGGGACAAATCAAGCCCGAGGTCCGCAATGCCCTATTCTCCGTCGCAATCTGAAAAGCACTGGCAGCATGTCTGGAACGATGCCGGCAGCTTTGCCGCGACCCGTGATGCGCGGCCGAAATATTACGTGCTTGAGATGTTCCCCTATCCCTCCGGGCGCATCCATATGGGCCATGTGCGCAACTATACGCTGGGCGATGTGATTGCGCGGTTCAAGCGCGCGCAGGGCTATTCCGTGCTGCATCCGATGGGCTGGGATGCGTTCGGGATGCCCGCTGAAAACGCCGCGATGGAGCAGGGCGGCCATCCGCGCGACTGGACCTATGCAAATATCGCGACCATGCGCAAACAGATGGAGCCCTTGGGCTTTTCCATCGACTGGAGCCGTGAATTCGCCACTTGCGACGACGCTTATGTCGCGCAGCAGCAGGCGATGTTCCTTGATATGCTGGATGCGGGGCTGATCTATCGCAAATCGGCGCAGGTGAACTGGGATCCGGTCGATATGACCGTGCTTGCCAATGAACAGGTGATCGACGGCAAGGGCTGGCGCTCGGGCGCGGTGGTCGAGCGGCGCGACCTGACGCAGTGGTTCTTCCGCATCAGCGATTATTCCGAGGAGTTGCTGGCCGCGTTGGACGGGCTGACCGGCTGGCCCGAGAAGGTGCGGCTGATGCAGGCCAACTGGATCGGCAAATCGCGCGGGCTGCAATTCCGGTTCAAGACGGTCGGCGTCGCGGATTTCCCCGAGATCGAGGTCTATACCACCCGCCCCGACACGCTGATGGGGGCGAGCTTTGTGGCGCTCAGCCCGGATCATCCTTTGGTCAAATCGCTGATGGACCGCCCAGATATCGCCGCTTTCGTCGAGGAATGCCGCAAGATCGGCACCACCGAGGAAGCGATTGAGACCGCGCCCAAGCTGGGCTTCGATACCGGCTTGCAGGTCTCGCATCCGCTTGATCCTGAATGGAAACTGCCGATCTGGATCGCCAATTTCGTGCTGATGGATTACGGCACCGGCGCGATTTTCGGCTCTCCGGCGCATGACGAGCGCGACCATGAGTTCGCAACGAAATACGGGCTGCCGATCCGCGCCACCTTTGGCGAGGCCGGGATGGATCAGGCCGCAGCCGACGCTATAGTCGCCGCCGCGCCTTACGTTCCGCTGAAATCCGAAACCGTGTCCTATGTGCGCGGCTTCGCGGGTGAGGACGCGCAGACCGGCGAGGCGGCGGTGGCCGCAGCCATTGCGGTGGCCGAGCGTGACGGCTGGGGCGAGGGCGTGACCAAGTTCCGGCTGCGCGACTGGGGCATCTCGCGGCAACGCTATTGGGGTTGCCCGATCCCGGTCGTGCATTGCGAGACCTGCGGCACTGTCCCTGAATCGCGCGAGAACCTGCCCGTTCTGCTGCCCCGCGATGTCAGCTTCGACATTCCGGGCAACCCGCTGACCCGGCACCCGACATGGCGGCAGACCACCTGCCCCAAATGCGGCGCCGAGGCGCAGCGTGAGACCGACACGATGGACACCTTCGTCGATTCGTCCTGGTATTACGCCCGCTTTACCGCGCCCCATGCGACCACGCCCACCGACCGGGCCGAGGCGGATTACTGGATGAATGTCGACCAGTATATCGGCGGCGTCGAACACGCGATTTTGCACCTGCTCTATTCGCGCTTCTTCGCCCGCGCGATGGTCAAGACCGGCCACCTGCCCGAACGCGCCTCCGAGCCGTTCAACGCGCTGTTCACGCAGGGCATGGTGACGCATGAAATCTACTATACCGAGGACGAACGCGGCCGCCCGGTCTATCACCTGCCCGAAGACGTGACCGATGGCAGGCTGGCGGATGGCACCGAGGTGCAGATCATCCCCTCGGCCAAAATGTCGAAATCCAAGAAAAACGTGGTCGATCCGGTCGATATCGTGACCCGTTTCGGCGCGGATACGGCGCGTTGGTTCGTGCTGTCCGACAGCCCGCCCGAGCGTGATGTGGAATGGACCGCCTCAGGCGCCGAGGCCGCGCATAAGTTCCTGGCCCGCGCCTACCGTCTGGCCGAGGACGCACCCGAGGGAGAGGCCGACGACCCCGCCCTGACCCGCGCCGCGCATCTGGCGATTGTCGATGTGACCCGCGCGATTGAGGGCTTTGCCTTCAACAAGGCGGTGGCAAAGCTCTATGAACTCGCCAATGCCATCGGCAAATCCAAGGCCGCCGGAGCGCCGCGCCGCGCTGCGCTGCGGATCATGGCGCAGCTTGCCGCGCCGATGGTGCCGCATCTGGCCGAAGATCTCTGGTCGCTTGCCGGTGGCGAAGGTCTGGTCGTCGATGCGCCTTGGCCGGTGGCCGACGAATCGCTGCTGGTGGCCGATACCGTGACCCTGCCAATCCAGATCAACGGCAAGCGGCGCGGTGAGATCTCTGTGCCCGCCGATGCCAGCAAGGACGCGATTGAGGCGATGGTCATGGCGGATGAAACCGTGCTGCGTTTCCTTGAAGGCGCCACGCCGAAAAAGCTGATCGTGGTGCCGGGGCGGATCGTCAATGTCGTGGCGTAACCCCTCGCGGCGGGTGGCGCTGCTGGGGCTGCTGGCACTTGGCGCTTGCGGGTTGACGCCCGCCTACGGGCCCGGCGGCGCGGGCGCGGCGCTGCAAAACCGCGTGGGTCTGCCCGCGCCGGTCGATGATGACAGCTTCGCGCTGAACCGCTTCCTGACCGAGCGGCTGGGCCCCGCCACCGCGCCCGCCTATGCGCTGGATTACCGGATCTCGATTGCGCAGGTCGCGCAGGCAATCACGCCGGGCGAGGTGGCGACGCGCTATTCGCTGAACGGGACGGCCGAATTCGTGCTGAACGCGACCGCCGACGGCGCGCGTGTGGCGCAAGGCCGCGTGTCCAGCTTTACCTCTTACTCCGCGACCGGCACGACGATTGCCACGCTTTCGGCGGAACGTGACGCGCATCAACGGCTGATGCGGATGCTGGCCGACCAGATGGTCACGCATCTTCTGGCCGCGCCGGAACTTGCCGCGCAGGCTGCGAGATGATCCTCAAAGGGGCCGAGATTGCGCGTTATCTGGCCAAGCCGGACCCGACGCGCGCAGGCTTGCTGATCTATGGCCAGGACGCGATGCGGGTCGCGCTGAAACGGGCTGAGGCGGTGGCGTCACTCACCGGGCCGAACGCCGATGAGGAGATGCGCCTCACCCGTATCGCGGGCGGTGATCTGCGCAAAGACCCCGCCCTCGTTCTGGATGCCATCAAGGAGGTCGGGTTTTTCCCCGGCCCGCGCGTCGTTCTGGTTGAGGACACGCCCGACGCCGCAGCGCCCCCGCTGAAAGCCGCGCTTGACGAATGGGCGCATGGCGATGCGGTGATCGTGGTCGCGGCGGGCGGGCTGGCCAAATCCTCGGCGCTGCGCAAGCTGTTTGAGCCCCGCGCCGATGCCGCCACAGCCCCCATCTATGACGACCCGCCGGGTGAGGAGGAAATCGCGGGCTGGCTCCGCGCGGCGGGGCTTTCGGCCGTGCCGCCTGCGGCGATGAAAGACCTTATGGCGCTGTCCCGCGCCATTGATCCGGGTGATTTCCGCCAGACGGTCGAGAAGATCGGGCTTTACAAATACGGCGATGACAGCCCGCTGACCCCGGCCGAGATCGAGCTGATGGCCCCCGCCACCATCGAGACCGACCTTGACGCGCTGATCGAGATCGTGGCCGAGGGCCGCGACCGCGAATTCGGCCCGATGATGCGTCGGATCGAGACGCAGGGCCTTGCGCCCGTCACCATCTGCATCGCCGCCTTGCGCCATTTCCGCACGCTCCACGCGGCGGCCTCTGACCCCGAGGGGCCGGGCGCGGGCCTGTCGCGGATGCGCCCGCCGGTCTTTGGCCCGCGCCGCGACCGCATGGTGCGGCAGGCGGGCATGTGGGGGATGCGCCCGCTTGAGGACGCGGTCCACCACCTGATCGAGACCGACCTGCAACTGCGCAGCTCAACCCGCGCGCCGCTGATGGCACTGGTCGAGCGGTCCCTGATGCGGCTGGCGATGATGCCGCGCGGGCGCAAATGAAGGGTCAGCCCGACGCGCTGATCATCGGGGCAGGCCCGGCGGGGCTGATGGCGGCCGAGGTGATCTCGGCGGCGGGCTTCGGCGTCGTGGTGGCAGAGGCCATGCCCAGCCCCGCACGCAAATTCCTGATGGCGGGCAAATCGGGGCTGAACCTGACGCGCAACGAAGACCCTGCGGCCTTCATGCAGAACTATCGGTTTGGCGCGGGTGAGTATTTCAGCACAGAAGAAGCCCTGGCCGGGTTTGGACCGGCAGAGGTCATGGACTGGGCGCGGGGGCTTGGGGTGGAGCTGTTCACCGGCTCAACCGGGCGGGTGTTTCCGGTCGGCATGAAGGCCTCGCCTTTGTTGCGGGCCTGGTTGGCGCGGCTAGCGGCGGCGGGCGTCACCCTGCGGCGCGGCTTGCGGTGGAGCGGGTTTGCAGGGCCGGGCCACGCCTTTGGCGATGAGGTGATCCGGCCCGGCGTCACGGTCTTTGCCATGGGCGGCGCAAGCTGGCCGCGTCTTGGCGCAAACGGCGATTGGGTCACAGCCTTTGAGGCCGAAGGGGTCGCGGTTGCGCCTTTCCGGCCCGCGAATATGGGCTTTCGGGTCGATTGGTCGCCCGCCATGGCGCGGTTCTTTGGCGCGCCGGTCAAGGGCTGCGCGATCCGCGCGGGCGAGGAGGTCAGCCGGGGCGAGTGGGTGATCTCTCGCTCTGGGATCGAGGGCGGCGGCGTCTATGCGATATCGGCTGTGATCCGCGACGGCGCGCGGGCCACGGTCGATCTGGCGCCGGATCTGGACGATGGCGCCTTGCGCGCGCGGTTCGCCCGGCCTCGCGGCAAGCTGTCGCTTGGCAACTGGCTGCGGCGGGTGTTGGGCGATCCGGTGAAGGTTGCGCTGTTGCTGGAATGGGGGCGGCCTCTGCCTGACAGCCCTCTGCCTGACAGCGCCGAAGCATGGGCCGCGCTCGCCCGCGCCCTGCCCCTGCGCCATGCCGGGCCTGCGGGGCTGGAGAGGGCGATTTCATCGGCGGGCGGTGTGCGGCTGGACGCGGTGGGGCCGGGGCTGGAGTTACGCGCCCGGCCCGGCTGCTTTGTCGCGGGCGAGATGCTGGACTGGGAGGCCCCGACCGGCGGCTATCTTCTGACCGGCTGTCTGGCCACGGGCCGCGCGGCAGGTCTGGCGGCTGTGGCAAGGTTGCGGGACAGGGGCTGACGGCGGGGAGATAGAGTTTTACGACTGCCCACGCGACTCTTGCGGCGGCTGAGCTATCTGCGGGCAGCACCGCCATACGGGCGTTCTGAGATGTCGAACATTTCAACATTATCAAGCCGCGAGCCATGCGCGGACATGATGGTAGGCAGATATTTTGGGAATGAGGCTTGGCCGCAGGGCTGGTCCTGCGACTGCGCGCCAGGGGCGAAAGCTGCGGCAAGGCACTGGCGCGCGCGATCCGGTCGCACAATGATTATTGGGCTACGGGAAAAGCGGCCCGCTTGTGAGCTAGCGGCAAGCAGGCGAGCGGTGCAAAAGCTAAAGTGACGCGGCGGCGGGCGGTCAGGGCGCAGGGCATCTGCAAATCTGGCCGCCCAACAGCGCGCCCCCGCAGCCAAACAGCGCAGTCGGCACGCCACGCCCTAAGCCAGCGTGCCGATAGCCCGCAAAACCACGGCTCTAAACAGCGCATCTCGCGGTCGAGATCTACCGCAAGCGCCCTCTGGCCACGCCGTGCCCCAACGCCGGTGCTTAACCGTTGGCGGCGCGGAACAGTGCCCATTCCTCGACCACGCGGCCATCGGGGAGGTGGCAATATCCGGCATCGCCCTCAGCGGTGCGGCGGATTTCCAGACGCCCGCCCTGTTCGATGCAATAGACCGAGGCGGGGTTTGGCGCGCCGATCACGGGCGCCTCTTCGGTGACGCAGGCGGCAAGGGTCAGGGTCGCGGCGGCGACGGTCACGGATTTGATGCGCATTGGCTTTTCCTTAAATAACAATTCACTAAACGGCCCAAGGCAGGGAAGGTCAAGCCTTCGCCGCCTCAGCCTTTGCAACAACGCGCTGCCATGCCGGACGTTCCCGCATCCGGTCGAGATAGTCCGACAGCCGCGCCTCGGTGATCGGAAAGCGCGCCATCAGCGCCCAGTCAAGGCATTGCGCCAGAAGGATATCCGGCACCGTCATCATGTCGCCCATGATGAAGGGGCCGCTGCTCATCCGGTGGACCAGGGTTTTCTCACTGCGCTCAAACTCCCATCGCAGGGTGTTTTTGACGCCGGCGATGCGCTTGTCCTCGGGGAGGATGAAGCTGTGGCGCGCGGCCAGCCAGATTGCCGCGTCGAACTCATCCAGAATGAACTGCGTCAGGCTGTCCTGCCGCGCGCGTTCAAGGGTTCCGGCCTTATGGGTCAGCGCGCCGTGCTTGTCGGCCAGATATTGCAGGATCGCGGTTGAATCGGTGATCGGCGTGCCGTTCTCGATCAGCACCGGCACCTTGCCCGCCGGGTTGAAGGCGGTCACGCCGGGGCTTTGCGGCAGGGCGCTGATATGGGTGTAGTCCTGACCCAGTTCCTCAAGCATCCATAGCACCCGAAAGGTGCGGCTTTTGGTGATTCCGATGACCTGATACATGGCGCCCCCCGTTTGCACCCACGCTAGCCCCGCGCGCGCGCGCCCGCAACGGCGATTGACGAGGGTGCAAAACCGGCGCAATGCTGCGCGGATTGACCTATGTTTCAGGCTTGCCCCCATGACCGCATCCCGCGCTTCGCTGTTCACGCCCGTTCTGATTGGCGGCTCGATCATTCTGATGATCGGCTTTGCGATGCGGGCGAGCTTTGGCGTGTTCCAGATCCCGATTGCCGAGGATTACGGCTGGCCGCGCGCGGAATTCTCGCTGGCGATCGCGATCCAGAACCTGGCCTGGGGGATCGGGCAGCCGCTGTTCGGCGCGGTGGCCGAGAAATGGGGCGACCGGCTGGCGATCATCATCGGCGCGCTGATGTATTCGGCGGGTCTGGTGCTGACCGCATTCGCCACGACGCCGCTTGGGGTGCAGTTGCTGGAAATCATCGTGGGCTTCGGCATCGCTGGCACCGGGTTCGGGGTCATTCTGGCGGTGGTGGGCCGCGCCGCAAGCGACCAGAACCGCAGCCTTGCGCTTGGCATCGCGACCGCCGCAGGCTCGGCGGGTCAGGTGATCGGCGCACCTCTGGCCGAGATCCTGCTGAGTTTCATGGTCTGGCAAAACGTGTTCATCGTGTTCGGCGGTCTGGTGCTGACCACGCTGTTATTCCTGCCGATGCTGGGGCGCGGCAAACCCGCCAGCCCCGCGCAGCTGGAAGAGAGTATGGGCACGGTGCTGAAACGCGCCTTCACCGACCCGTCCTATCTGATGATTTTCGCGGGGTTTTTCTCTTGCGGCTATCAGCTTGCCTTCGTGACCGCGCATTTCCCCGCCATGGTCACCGAGATGTGCGGCCCCATCGCACCCGAAGGGATGCTGGCCGGGCTGGGGATCAGCACGACCTCGGCGCTTGGCGCGGTGGCGATTTCGCTGATCGGATTGGCCAATATCGTGGGCACGGTCATGGCGGGCTGGCTGGGCAACCGCTATAGCCGGAAATATCTGCTGGCGGGGATCTATACCGCGCGGACGATCACGGCGGCGGTGTTCATCCTGATGCCGATCACCCCCGCCAGCGTGATCGTGTTCTCATTGGTCATGGGCTCACTTTGGCTTGCGACGGTGCCGCTGACCTCGGGTCTGGTCGCCTATATTTACGGGCTGCGCTATATGGGCACGCTTTACGGCTTTGTGTTCCTGTCGCATCAGCTTGGCTCATTCATGGGCGTGTGGCTGGGCGGCAGGCTCTATGACGCGACGGGCGATTACACGATGGTCTGGTGGATCGGGGTCGGCGTGGGCGCGTTTTCGGCGCTGATCCACCTGCCGATCCGCGAGGCCCCGGCGCGGCTGGCGCCCGCCTAGCCTTCGGACAGGGGCGCGGGGTCTTTCCATTCCATGATCATCTGCGTCTGGGTCACGATGGCGGCGACCTTGCCATCGCCGCGCGTGATCGTGCTTTGCCAGATCTGGGTCGTGCTGCCCTTGTGCAGCGGGCGGGCGGTGGCCCGCGCGACATCGCCGATCCGAACGGGGCGCATGAAGTTGGTCTTGCTTTCGATGGTCGTGGTTGCCTGACCCGGCCCAAGCGTCAGCACCGCCGCCAGCCCGCCGGTATTGTCAGCCAGCCCCAGAATCGCGCCGCCATGCAACACGCCGTTCCCGTTGGCGTGGTCGGGGGTCACGTCCATCTCCATCACCACCTCATCGGGCGAATGAGAGACCAGCCGAAGGCCCAGCATCTTGGCGAAATGCGGCCCGTTGATATTGATGATGCTTTCGGTCATGGCGTCCCCCTGTGGCTGCGTGGCCTGCTTAGCCATCGCCCGAGGCCGCCGCAAGCCGCGCCCCCGCGTCACGATAAAGGGCGACATATTCGGCCACCATCCGCGCCGCATCATCGGCGGGAAGAACCGCCGGGATCGCGGCGCGCAGCGCGGCCAGTTGGCCCGGATCAGATGCCAGTTCGGCAATCGCGCCCGCCCAGGCGTCAATGTCGATGCGCCCATTGCTGCGCGGGATGATCCGGCCCGCCCGCACAGCACCGCGCGCCAGCATCTGCGGAAGCTGCCCCAGATCCGAGGCCAGCACCGGCACGCCCGCGCCAAGCGCCTCGATCACCGCCATCGGATAGCTTTCGCCCGCATAGGTCGAGGGCAAAATGGCCAGATCCGAGGCCGCAAAAAGCGCCGCCACATCGCCGCGCAACCCGGTCAGGTGAACGAAACCGGGCACGCCTTGCGCGCTCAGGCGGTCGGCCTCGGGGCCTGCGCCGACAAGCAGCAGGTGAATGTCGCGCCCGGTTTGCGCGCGGGCGCGGGCCACCGCCTCGATGGCCTCGGCCCAGCCCTTGTCAGCCACCGCGCGGGCCACCAGCGTGACCACGAAGGCGCCCGCAGGCGCGCCCAATGCGGCCAGATCGGCGGGGGCCGCGGGCGTCGTGTCGGCGGCATTCGCGATGATCCGCGCCCGCCCGTCGGGCAGGCCCTCGATATTGCGCGCGGCGGGGGCGGCAAGCCCGTGGGCCTGCGCATCCAGCCGCGCCAGCAGGCGGTTTCGCTGCGCCTCGGGCAGGGTTTCATACATGCCGTGCAGCGTGACCACCCGCGCAGCCGGGCCATCTGCATCCAGCAGCGCCTGATCCACCCAGGCGTGATGCGAATGGGCAATGTCAAAGCCAAACGCCGCCAGCATCTCGGGCAGGGCGGCGGGCTCGGACACAAGCGGGATGTCGCACGACAGGTTGGCGCGAAGGGCGGGCTCTGCGGGCTCCAGCCCGCAGTCAAGGAACGTCACCGTATGACCCGCCCGGCGCAGCAGATTGGCGAGGTTGAGCGCAAAGCTCTCGGCCCCGCCCGCCGCAAAGCCCGCCGACAGGATCAAGACACGCAGCGGCGGCGCGCTCTCCTCGCCCTGCAAAAGCGTATCAAGACGGTCCAGCCCCCCGCCCCGCGCGCCCAGCCAGATCGCCGCCAGCCGTTCACGCAGCGCCGCGCGGTCGCTCTCACGCATCTGGTAATGACGCGCCACAGCCTGCGCGATGCGGCCATGTTCGGCATAGAAATCGTCCCGCGCATGTGCCGCGACTGAGACATTCGCGCCGTGAATGCGGTAATAGGACAGCGCCCCCGGCTCATAAGCCAAGAGCCCACCGCGCATCAGGTTCAGGTAGAACAGCCAGTCGCCGCAGACCCGCATGTCGCGCCACAGATCGGGCTCATAAAGCGACAGATCGGCGGGGCGGCGGAACAGGGCGGCGCTGACATTGGAAATCAGGTTGGTATGGGCAAAGCCCTGCGCCACGGCCTCGGCCCCGGTCAGGCGAAAGGGCGCATCCAGAAGCGGCAGGTCCAGCCGCTCGGATGCGGTGCCAAGCGGGGTGTGCCCGTCATGGAAGATCACCTGCCCAAAACCCAGCCGCACCGCCGGATTGGCAAAGGCGGGGACCAGCCGCTCAAGGAAATGCGGATCGGCCCAATCGTCGCTTTCCGCAATCCAGACCAGATCCCCCCGCGCCTCGGCAATGCCCCTTTGCCATTGCCCGAAGGGGCCGCCGGAATTGGTCTCGCTCACGATCAGCCGCGCGTGGTGGCTATCCGCCAGCCGCGCGGCATAATCGCGCAGGATCCGGGCCGAACCATCGGTCGAGGCATCGTCAAGCAGGATCAGTTCAATATGCGGATAGGTCTGGGCAAGGATGCTGTCGATCCGCTGCGCGAGAAAGGGCGCGTGGTTGTAATTCGGCACGATCACGCTGACCAAAGGCGCATAGGGCGCGGTCTCGCGCTGAAACCGCGCCGCAAGACCCGCATCAGAGGCGGGCGCGAACAGCGCAGGATAATCGCCCCGCGCAATCACGCGGTTCACCGCCATCAGCGCGGGATACAGCGCGCGTTTCAGCCACAGCGCCGCGCGCGGATGCCGCGACAGCATCGCGCGATAGCGGCGGCGGGCAAAGCGGTTCATCCGCGAGGCAAGAGGGGCAAGACCGGGCATCGCCCACCGATACAACCGCGCCGGGAGGCCGTCCAGCCTCCGCCCGCCGCAACCGCATTGCACCTGCGCGGCCTGATCGCGCGACACTCTGCCGGTTTGCGTAGTTCGCCGTCCCTCAGGCCAGATGGTTGCATCGCTGACACTTCACCCACTGCAAGCTGGTGTGACCAGAGCAGCAGCCCGCCCGAGCGTCCGGCTCGACTTCGGTCGGGTGCAGCACCGCGAGGGCGTCCAGCCCTCCTATTCGCGCAGCACAGTCCCCTCAGGCCATGTGATCGTCGTGTCCAGCGTGATCTCCAACACCTCGCCCGCCGCAAGGTCGCGTTCCCAGACCAGCAGGCCGCGTTTGTCCTCGGGGTCGGTCTCGGTCGGCGGGATTGAGGCGGTCCAGTCCACGCGCAGGGTCTCTTGCTCGCTGACCGGCACTTGATCGACCAGCCGCAGCGGCCAGTCTCGGCCGGTCAGGTTGCGCGCCGAGAGGATGGCGGTTTCCTCGCGCCGATTCGTGCGTGAGATCAGCCCGCGTTCGCCCGTCGCGCGCGAAGGAGTGCGCCGTTCCAGCACGATGCCGTCGATGGCGCCAAAGCCCAATGCGACTTCCTCGTCAGGCGGGATCAGCGGCAAGGCGGTCTGCGCCACCATCGCGCCATCGCTATACAGCGTGGCCTGACCGGGCAGCAGAACCTCTCCGGTGCTGTTGACCAGATCGGCCACCAGATAGGCGCGGTTGTCGCGCGAGGGAACGGCCTCGGCGGTGATTTCGGCTTCAAGCGTGGCGGATTCCAGCGACAGGCGCAGCGCATCCGCGCCCGAGCGGATCGTGACCGGGCGCGGGTAATCATAGATCAGCGTCGCGCCCAGCATCACCGGCATGGCTGCCAGACCGCCGCCATAGGCTGCATCCGACGACTCCCGGGTCAGGGCAGGGGCCGCCGCGGGTCCCCCATTCCGTTGAGACGAGGCCGTCTGCGGGTCAATCGCGCGGATGATGCGCGGGGAAAGCTCGGACGGCGCGGCGCGGTCCGAGGGCCGCGCGGTCGAGAAGGTCAGTGCGGCATCGGTCCAGTCCTCACCGGTCTGCTGCCAGACCAGAACGCCTCGATCCATCTGCACCTGCCCGTCATCCTGCGTCAGCCGCAGGTCATAGACCGGCGCCCAGGCAGCCGCATGGCTGCTGGCCACAACGCGGATCTGCGCAGGCCCGCCCGCGCCCTCAACCGCGATAATCAGCGCGTTTTGCGGCGCGGGCCCGGCGGTCAGTGCGGCAAATGCGGCACGGGCGCGGTCAAGGGCGCGCTGATAGTCCTCGCGGCTTTGTTCGGCGGCAAGCGCCTCGGTCTCGGCCTCGATCATCGCGGCGCGGGCCTCGCGGATGCGGGCTTCGGCGCGCGCGGCAAAGGCGAAGGGGTCGTCGCCCGCGACCCCGTCCGTGCCGGACATGGTGCGTATGATCGAGATCATATCCTCGGCGGTGCGACCGTCGGCGCGGATCAGCGCAATGCGCGCGTCCAGCTCATGCAACTCACGTTCCCGGCGCTGCACCTCCTCCCGCGCGGCCTCTACCTGCGCGCTGTCGGGCGCGCGGTCGGGAAGCGGGCGGCGCTGTTGCATACTGACCGCGCCGATGGTCGCGCCCTCACCCGTGACACGCAGCCCGGCGGGGTCCAGCCCCTGCGGAACGCCGGTCACGACGATCTCATGCGCGCCTTCGGGCAGGTCCAGCGCGATCTCGCGCGCGATGCTGGCCCCGTCGGGGTAAAGCGTGACCTGAGCGACCGGGGCTGTCGTCTCGATCACCTCGGCCCCAAGCGGCGTGGCCAGAAGAATGGCGGTGCTGGTCAGAATTCTGCGCATGGCGACAACCTTTTCTGAAGGGCCTTTGCTGAATGGCCAAAGGCTTGCGGCAGACGCATCAAAACGCAAGAGGGCGCCCATCGGGACGCCCTCACATTCGCGTATGGCTCAGCCCTTTTTCAGCACCCGATTGCCCAGCAATTCCGCAATCTGCACCGCGTTCAGCGCGGCACCCTTGCGCAGGTTATCGCTCACGCACCACAGGTTGATGCCGTTCTCGATCGTCGAGTCCTGACGGATGCGCGAAATATAGGTGGCATATTCGCCCACCGATTCGATGGGGGTGATATAGCCGCCCGGCTCACGCTTATCGACGACAAGGATGCCCGGTGCCTCGCGCAGGATATCGCGGGCCTCGTCCTCGTCCAGAAAATCCTCGAACTCGATGTTGATGGCCTCGGAATGGCCGACAAAGACCGGAACCCGCACGCAGGTCGCGGTGACCTTGATCGACGGGTCGATGATCTTCTTCGTCTCGGCGACCATCTTCCATTCTTCCTTGGTCTGGCCGTCTTCCATGAACACGTCGATCTGCGGGATCACGTTGAAGGCGATCTGCTTCTGGAATTTCGACGGCGGGACCTCCGAGGTCGGGTTATAGACCGATTTCGTCTGTTCCCACAGCTCATCCATGCCGTCCTTGCCCGCGCCCGACACCGATTGATAGGTCGCCACGACCACCCGCTTAATCCGCGCCCGGTCATGCAGCGGCTTGAGCGCGACAACCATCTGCGCGGTCGAGCAGTTGGGGTTGGCGATAATCATCTTGTTGCGGTAGCCCTCAATCGCGTCGGGGTTTACCTCAGGCACGATCAGCGGGATCTCGGGGTCGTAGCGGTAAAGCGACGAGTTGTCGATCACCACACAGCCCTGCGAGGCGGCGATGGGCGCGTATTTCTTGGTCGCGTCCGAGCCGATGGCGAACAAGGCGATGTCGCAGCCAGTGAAATCGAAGCCCTCAATGTCCTTGCATTTCAGGGTCTTGTCGCCATAGCTGACCTCGGTGCCAATGCTCCGGCGCGAAGCCAGAGCGATCACCTCATCGGCGGGGAACTGACGTTCCGCCAGAATGTTCAGCATTTCGCGGCCCACATTGCCCGTGGCGCCCGCGACGGCGACTTTGTAGCCCATAGCGGCCTCTCCTTCGTGTGTCGAGCCTTCGCCCATACAGCAAATGCTGCGCCTGTGGAAGGGGCGGGTGCCTCCGGCGGGGATATTTGGGGACAAAAGACCCTAAGCGATACGCGTGATCCGCGGGTCGGCGCGCATGAGGTCGACGACAAGGGCGGATTCGGCGGCGAAATCGTGGGGGGTTTGGTCGGCGCTGCGGCTGCCCGACAGCGATTGCGAGGCGAAGAAGTCAAAGCCGTAAAGCGTCAGCCGGGCCAGAGGCGCGCGGGACAGCAGGTCGATCAGCATCGCGCCCGTGGTCGGCGGTGCGCCAAGGCGGGCCTTCAGCCCCGCGTAGTCGGGCAGCGGGTGCAGATAAAACCCCGCGCTTTTGGCCGTCGCATAGTCCAGACGTTTGCGTTTGTGTGAGAACCACGCCAGCCGCGCGGGGTTCAGCCGCGCCCGGTCGGCATCTGGCAGGCTTGTGGCAAGCGCCAGAATATCGGTGCGGGTGCCGTGGCTTAGGGCTGCGGGCATGGGCGCGCGGTTGATGCGGATGACGGTATCATGCGCGTCGATATCCGCGCCGTGTCGCGCCTGCGTCAGGGCGCGGGCATTGCCGATCAGGGCGACGGATTGGCCTTGCAGCATGTCCAGCCAGTCCGATTGCGCGACGGACAGGTTTTGCAGCGCGGGCTCGCTGCGCAGGGTCCGCGCCAGATAAAAGCGCAGCCGGTTCATGCCAAGAGCTTGCGATAGACGGCGACGATGGCGCTTGCCTCGTCCTCAATCCGGTGGTTGGCGGTGACATGGGTCTGCGCGGCCTGTCCCGCAGCCCTGCGCGCGGCGTCATCGTCCAGCCAAGCGGCAAGCGCGCGGGTCAGCGCATCACCGTCACCCGCAGGGATCAGTGAGCCGGTCTTTCCGTCGCGGATCAGCGTCTCATATGCCCCCACCCGCGCCGCGACAGCAGGCACGCCGCAGGCCATCGCCTCAAGCGGGGTGAGGCCGAAGCCCTCCCACCGCGCGGGCGCGGCGAATAGATCAAGCGCCTGATAATACTCGACAACCTGCGCCCAGGGCAGTTCGCCCAGGAAACGGATGCGGTCTTGCAGCCCCGCCGCGCGGATCTGCGCCATCAGATCATCGGCAAAACCGCGATTGTCGGCCGTGATCCGCCCGGTAAAGACCAGTTGCGCGCGGGGGCGGTCAGGGAACAGGCGCAGCGCGGCCTGAACCAGCAGATCGACGCCCTTTTGCGCGCGCACCCGGCCAAAGCAGCCGATCACCACATCATCCGGCGCAAAGCCCAGCCTTGCGCGCAGTGCCGCGCGGTCAGGGCTGGGGTGAAACACGGAGGTATCGACCCCATGCAGGATCACCGTCGCCTCGCGCTCCAGATAGCTGGCGGCCTGCGGCGAGGTCGCGATCAGCGCATCCTGTTGCCGGATCAGCCAGCGGGTCAGCCCGGTATGGCGGCGCTGTGCCGCGCTTGTGAACAGCAAGAGGTAGCGGCGGCGCAGGATATGGCGCAGGGCGAGGCCCAGCACCATCTCGGTATTGCGCCTTGCGTGCCAGACCCGCCAGCGGTCGCGCGGCAGGGTCGCGGCGCGGGTCAGCGGGATATGCGGCAGATCATCCGGCAGGCCCGGCCCGGTGGTCACGATCCCGATCATTCGCGCCTGCACCGGGATCAGCCGGACCACGGTCGCGGTGACGCCCGACAGGCGGCGCTTGAGATTGGGGGCTACGACCTCAATCATCCTGCGGCTCCGACATCCGCGTAAAGATCAGCAGCGCCACCGCCAGAGGCAGCGCGAAAAAGGCAAACAGCATCGCATAGGCATAATCCGGCCCGCCCGAGGCCGCCCATGCGTAAACCGGGCGCGAGCCGAATTGCATCAGCCCCACCCCGCCAATCGAGAACATATTGAAGAAGGTGACGCCGCGCCCGACCAGATGCGGCGGCAAAAAGGCGCGGCCCTGCGACATCACCAGCACAAAGCCCGCCCCCGACAGCCCGACCAGAGCCAGCAGGATCACCGCCGGGATCAGCCCCGCCGCCGGTGCAAGCGCGAGCACCGCCAGCGTGACCACCGTCGCGCCCGAGGCCATCAGGATCGCGCGCCGCAGCCCGCCCGCCGCCCGCACCGCAGGCCCGATCAGGAAGTTCCCGGCAATCATCGCCAGCCCCATCATCAGGGTCGCATAACCGATCACATCCTCGGACGCGCCATAGACATCGGCCAGATAAGGCCCGACCCACAGCCCGCGAATCGCCGCGCTGGCGGCGTAATTCACCGCAAACAGCGGCAGGATCAGCCATAAGGCGCGAATCGCCAGCAGCTCACTCAGGCTGCCTTGCGGGTGGCTGGCATCCAGACGGGCGGGGTCGCGCACCATCAGCCAGACCGCCGCCGCGACAACCAGCGTCAGCACGGCTGCGGCCCAGAGGGTGGGTCTCCAGCCAATCGCCTCGACCAGCGCGACAAGGGGCGTCGCGCCCAGGATATTGCCAAGTGAGCCGATCCCGATCACCGCACCGGCCAGCGCCCCGAAGGCTGTGGCGGGGAACTCTCGCGCGAAGATGTAGTATGACCCCATCAGCACCGGCGCGCAGCCCACGCCAAGCAGGGTCATCGCCAGATGGATATGCCAGACCTGCGTCGCCATGGCGAAAACCGCCGCTCCGCCCGCTCCGCCCAAAGCCAGCAGAACCGCGACCGTGCGGCGCGGACCAAAGCGGTCCAGCGCGGCGCCAACCGGGATTTGCATCGCGGCAAAGCCCACGAACCACAGCCCCGAGGATACCGCCAGCGCATCGGGCGCCGCCCCGATCTCATCGTTCAGCACCTTGCTGAGAACCGCCAGAAAGGCGCGGTAGAACTGGCTGAGCGTATAGCCCGCCACCAAGGCCATGATCCCCGGCGAGAAAAACCGCATCAGATCGCCTCGAACTGGCCGTTTTCCGGGTTATAGACCAGCAAAAGCCCCTGCCCGATATCGTTGATGACACCGTGCAGCGTCAGGCGTTCATCCTCAACCGCGTCGCGGACAAAGGGGAAAGTCAGCAGGTTTTCCATTGAGGTAATCACCGCCTCACGTTCCAGCGCGGCGACCTGTTCCTCGGCGGGCAGGTCCTTGACCCGTTCGTAACCGGGGCGAAGAATGTCCATCCAGCGGCCGACGAAACTTGACTTGTCCTCAAGTTCAGGCGCAGCGCCCGAGCACATCGCATGACAGCCCGCCACGCCCCCGCAAGAGGTGTGGCCGATCACGATCAGATGCGTGACCTTCAGCGCCATGACCGCATATTCCACCGCAGCAGAGGTGCCATGCTGCAACCCGTCGGGCTGGAACGGCGGCACCAGATTGGCGACATTGCGGTGAATGAAGAACTCACCCGTATCGGCGCCAAAGATAGAGGTGACATGCACCCGCGAATCGCAGCATGAGATCACCATTGCGCGAGGACGCTGACCGTCCTCGGCCAGGCGGCGATACCAGGCGCGGTTCTCAGCATGGGTGGTCGCGCGCCAACCATGATAGCGGTTAACCAGATAGGACGGCAGGGGACGGGCAGGGATCATCGGTGACATCCTTTTGCCCCTGATCTGCCACACTCGGTTAATAGGCGCAATTCTTTGTATTTTCCGCTTGGCGATTAGCGAAATATTCAGAGCTTGGGCGCATGGTGACCGCATCAAGACAAGCTGCGGCAGGCACTGAAAACAATGAAGAAAATTGAGACACTGGCGGTTGACGAAAACGTGCGCATCGACCTGTGCCGGATCGACCGCATCACCGAAGGGCTGGGCGGCGCGGGCGATGACCTGATCGGCGATGCGCTGGAACAGATCGCGCTGGGCGTGAACCGGCTGCGGCTTGCCGCCCGCGACGGACATTTCGCCACGGTTGAGGCTGAGGCGGCGCGGCTCTCGCGTCTGGCTGAACAGCTGGGGCTGGTCTCGCTGGCGCATGTGGCGGCGGATGTGTCCTCCTGCACGCGAAGGCGAGACGGGCCGGCATTGGCTGCGACGCTGGCGCGGGTGCGGCGGGTCACGAACCGCTCGCTTGCGGAACTGGGCACGCCTGACGGGCCGCATGATCGGCCCGCATGACTCGGGTGCGTGATGGGCCGGTGTGAATGGCGGGCGGACGGGACCGCGTGGATGGGGTGCGTGGATGGCCAGCGTAAGTGGCGTGCATGAAGGGCCCGCTCGATTGGCCAGCTTGACTGGCGCGCATGACCTGTCCGCGTAAAAGGCGTGCGAGATTGGCGCGCGTGGTCGGCCTGCGTGACTGCACAGCCTGACGGGCCAGCTTGAACGGCCCGCGTGAATGGCGGGCGTGACTGGCTCTCGTGACTGGACTGCGAGAGTGGCCGCTCGACCGACCTGCATGACTTGCCTGAGTGGATGGCGGGCGTGGCCTGGCCGCTTAACCGGCTTTTGGGGCTGGCAACGTGACCTGCCGTTTGATCCGCACTCGTGGCTGGCCCTCGTTTCTGGCTCTCGTGAATGGCCCGCGTCATGCGCGATGCCGTGCCCCACTCCGGCCAGCACGCAGCCGCCTTGCGGCCCGTTTCGCTTGGTGCGATGCTGGATGCCGTCAACCCGGAAGGTAAGCCATGACCCCAACATTCGCCCGCGCCGATGCCGATGCCAAACCGCTTTACCTTGCTGCGGGTGGCTTGCCCGAGGAGTTGGATGACGCCGTGCGGCAATGGGCCACAGCCTGCGGCTTTACCGGGAAAAGCGGAGAAATCTGCCTGATCCCCGGCCCGGACGGGGTGGCGGGCGCGCTTTATGGCATCGGCGCGGCGGACCGTCTGTCGCGCGACCGTTTCGCGCCGTCGCGGGCTGCCACCGAACTGCCCGAAGGCGATTGGCGGCTGGCCAACCTGCCCGATGGCGTCGATGCCGGGCTTTTCGCGCTGGGCTGGCTGTTCTCGCATTACGCCTTCGACCGCTACAAATCCTGCGCGGGCGCCAAAGCGCGGCTGGTCGCACCCGACGGCGTGGATGCCGCCCGGCTTGAGGCGATGGCGCGGGCCGAGTTCCTGACCCGCGACCTGATCAACACGCCCGCGAACGATATGGGACCGGCCGCGCTTGAGGCAGCCGCCCGCGAACTGGCCCACCGCTGCGGCTATCAGGTCAAGGTGATCGCGGGCGACGATCTGCTGGCACAGGGCTTTCCGCTGATCCACACGGTCGGGCGCGCGGGCGCCGAGGCGCCGCGCCTGATTGAGCTGACCCGGGGTGAGACCGGCCCCGCCCTGACCCTTGTCGGCAAAGGCGTCTGTTTTGACACAGGCGGGCTGAACCTGAAGCCGGGCGCCTCGATGGGGCTGATGAAAAAGGATATGGGCGGCGCGGCCTCGGTTCTGGGGCTGGCGCAGATGCTGGCCGAAACCGGCGCGGGCGATGGGCTGCGCCTGCGCGTGCTGATCCCGGCGGTGGAAAACGCGGTGGCGGGCAATGCCTTCCGCCCCGGCGACGTGCTGCGCAGCCGCAAGGGCCTCAGCGTCGAGGTCAACAACACCGATGCCGAGGGGCGGCTGGTTCTGGCCGATGCGCTGGCTTACGGGGCTGAGGCCGCGCCCGATCTGATGATCTCGATGGCGACGCTGACCGGGGCGGCGCGGGTCGCGCTTGGCCCCGATCTGCCGCCGCTTTATTGCGATGACGACGCGACCGCGCAGGCCTTGCTGGCGGGCGGGGCGGAGAGCGGTGACCCGCTTTGGCGCATGCCGTTCTGGGATGGCTACGAATCGCTGATCGAGCCTGCGATTGCCGATCTGGACAACGCGCCCTCGGGCGGCATGGCGGGGTCGATCACCGCCGCGCTGTTCCTGCGCCGCTTTGCGCAAGGGGCCGGGCGTTACGCGCATCTTGATATCTATGGCTGGCGGCCCACGACGGCCCCGGCGCGGACCAAAGGGGGCCTTGGTCAGGGCGCGCGGGCGGTTCTGGCCGCGCTGCCCCGGCTGCTGTGATGGACCGCCGCATCACCCCCGCGACCGAGCGGGTTGCCCTGAACCGCCTGCGCGGGCTGCTTGAGCGTCCGCAATGGACCGACGGCACGCCCGCCCGCATCGCAGCCCCTCTGGCCGAATTGCGCGCCGCGCCGGATGGACCGCGCGACCGCCAGCTTGCCTTCGGCGCCGATGTGACGGTGATCGACGCGCAGGGCGAGCACGCCTTCGTGCAGGCCACCGCCGACGGCTATTGCGGTTGGGTCGCCGCGCAGGATCTCACCCCCGATCTGCCGCCCCTGACCCATCATGTCAGCGCCCCCGCCACGCATCTTTACCCCGGCCCCGATTTCAAGCTGCGCGAGCTGGCCGCGCTGCCGATCAATGCGGGCCTCTCGGTCGCGGCGATTGAGGGGCAGTTCGCCCGGCTGGTGCAGGGCGGCTTTGTGCCGCTCCAGCATATCAGCGACCGCCCTGCTGCGGACCCAGCGGCGGTCGCGCTGTCGCTGATGGGGACGCCCTATCTCTGGGGCGGCAACTCGCGGGCCGGGATCGACTGTTCGGGTCTGGTGCAGGCCGCGCTGCGGGCCTGCGCCGTGGCCTGCCCCGGCGATGCCGACCTGCAAGAAGCCGCCTTCGCCCCGGTCGAGACGATCCGGCGCGGCGATTTGCTGTTCTGGAAAGGCCATGTCGCGATGGCCATCAACCAGACCCAGATCGTCCACGCCACCGCCTTTGCCATGGCCGTGATCGTCGAGGATATCGCCCATGCCATCGCCCGGATCGACGCGGCAGGCGACGGCCCGTTCCGGGGCGCGCGCAGGCCCTAAAGGTTGAACACGCGCGACGGATGCACCTCGCCGCCCAGATAGCGGCCGATGGCAAGCGCGCGGCCTCCGTGGCTCACCCAGACCTCGGCGCCATAAGGCGCGGTGCCGATCACCTGCCCCGGATTGCCGTTGCGAATGCGGACCGCGCCCTCATCGCTGGCCCGCATCTGCGGCAGATCAAGCGCCGCTTCAACCGGTAGCAACAGGGCCTCAAGCGCCGCCTGGTTCGCCCGGTCGATCTGATCCAAAGCCACGCCCTGAGCGGCGTCAAAGGGCCCCGACCAGATGCGGCGCAGATGCGCGACATGGCCCAGACATCCCAAGGCGCGGCCCAGGTCGCGGGCAATCGCGCGCACATAGCCGCCCTTGCCGCAGACCATGCGCAGATCGGCATGGTCGGGCTTTGTGTCAACAAGTTCAAGGCTTTCCACCCAAAGCGGGCGCGGCTCCAGCGCGACCTCATGACCCTCGCGCGCCAGATCATAGGCCCGCGCGCCATCCAGCCGGACCGCCGAGACCGAGGGCGGCACCTGCATGATATCGCCGGTCAGCGCCGGAAGCGCCGCGCGGATCGCAGCGTCGTCGGGGCGCGCATCGCTGCGCCGCGTGACCTCACCCGAGGCATCGTCGCTGGCCGTCTCAGCCCCCCAGTTCACGCGGAACTCATAGGCTTTCAGCGCCTCCGTCAGGTACGGCACCGTCTTGGTCGCCTCACCCAGCGCCACCGCCAGAACGCCGGTCGCGTCGGGGTCCAGCGTGCCCGCATGGCCCGCCTTTTTCGCATCCAACGCCCAGCGGACCTTGCCGACAATATCGGTCGAGCCGATCCCGGCGGGCTTGTCGACGATCAGCCAGCCGGAAATATCGCGTCCCTTCTTGTGTGCCATGACGCCCCCGTTTTGCGCAAAGACGGCGCGATAGCGCGCGCGTCACTCGCCGTCAACCAGACCGATCACCGGCCCCATCGGTCGTCCGAAATCCGCGCGGCGAAGCGCGGGCGCATAAAGCCGCGAAAGCGAGCCATCGAAATAAAGCGCGTCGCGCGCGCCCAGCCCGTCGCGGAACAGCCGCCCGAACTCGTGAAACGTCACGGCGCGGTCGGAAATCGCGAACCACGCCGTCCGCCCATCCGCCGAGACGCCAACCCCGTTGCGAATATAGCGGCTGTCCGATTGCGGCAGGAAACGCGGGTGCAGCGCGCCGTCGATCACCAGCATCGGCCCCGATTGTGTGGCCAGCCGGCACTCGGGCGCAGCCTCGCGAAAAGCGCGGCTTTCGATCACCGCAAAGGGCCGCGCGCCGCCGGTGCAGAACACGCCATTGGGCAGCAGGCCGAAATTGCCGCCTCCGCCCGCCGTCACCAGAGCGCCGCGCTGTTCGCCATCGGCAAGGTAAAGCCCCACCGGCGCATAGCCGGGGTGAAACATCCCCGCATTCATGGCAAAGACCAGACCCTCACCCGGCGGCAGCGCCTGCCTTATTCGGTTGAAATTATTGTAATACTGCCCCTGCGCATCGGCGAGCCAAAGGCGCAGACGCGGCTCGTCCCCCGCCTCGACGCGGCAGATCGCGTAACGCTGGCCGTCATGCTCTATCCGCGAACACTCCGCCGCCGCGACCGGCAGGCCAAGCGCGAACACGGCCCCTGCCGCCACCGCAAGCCGCTGGCGCAGATAGTCAAGCCACGCCATCAGTCACGTGGATCCGGGTCCGCATTATCGCCCGCCGCGATATCGCGCTGCACCTTTTCATCGGCGAACAGACGGCGCGTCTCGTCCATCTGGTCGAAGGTTTCATCCAGACGAAACCGCAGTTCGGGCGCATATTTCAGGTTGAGATCGCGCGAGACCAGATGCCGCAGCTCACGCGCGTTGCGGCGCAGCGCGGCCAAGGCATCCTCGGCCCCCGCCCCGCCCAAAGGCATGACAAAAGCCGTCGCCACCTTGAGATCGGGCGATGTCCTCACCTCGCCCACGGTGATCGAGTGCCGGTTCAGGTCCGGGTCATGCACGTCGCCGCGCATGAGCAGGTCGGAAAGTCGGCGGCGGATCAGCTCACCCACGCGCAACTGGCGCTGGGACGGGCCGGGGCCGCTATGAAATCGGTTCTGTGCCATGTGTTCCGATGTAGGGCCTAGGTTTGCGGGCTGCAATGGATTAAGCCTGCGGGACAATTGAAAGAGGGCGAAAATGGACAAACCCGGAATCGTGGTGACCGGCGCTTCGGGCCGGATGGGGCGGATGCTGGCGCAGGTGATCGCGCAATCGGGCGAGGCGCGGCTGGTCGGCGCGATTGAACGGCCGGGCCATGACTGGATCGGCCGCGACCTGGGCGAGGCCTCCGGCGGGGCGGCCAATGGCGTGATCGTGACCGATGACGCGGTGGCGGCCATCGCGCAGGCGCAGGCGGTGATCGACTTTACCCGCCCCGATGCCAGCGTGGCTTTTGCCGAACTTGCCGCGCAGGCCCGCGCGGTCCATGTGATCGGCACGACCGGCTTTGCGCCCGATGACCTGGCGGCGATATCGCGCGCCGCGCGCCATGCGCCGGTGATCCGGGCGGGGAATATGAGCCTTGGCGTTAACCTTCTGGTCGGCCTGACCCGCAAAGTCGCTGCGGCTTTGGGTGAGGATTGGGATATAGAGGTGGTCGAGGCCCACCACCGCCACAAGGTTGATGCGCCCTCTGGCACCGCGCTGATGCTGGGTGAGGCGGCGGCAGAAGGGCGCGGCGCCACGCTGGACAGCCTGCGCACGCCCGCCCGTGAGGGGATCACTGGCGAGCGCGCACGCGGCAGCATCGGTTTTGCCGCGATTCGCGGCGGCGATGTGGTGGGCGAGCATGACGTGATCTTCGCCACGGAGGGCGAGCGCGTCGTGCTGCGCCATCTGGCCAGCGACCGCGCGATTTTCGCACGCGGCGCGCTGCGCGCGGCGATCTGGGGGCAGGACAAGGGGCCGGGCGAATATGACATGATGGACGTGCTGGGGCTGTGAAGCCCCGTCCATCCTGCGCATAACCGCAGAATCGCGAACCATATCACCGTCAGCATCTGCCTCTTCCGCAGCGAATCGCCTCTGGTCTCTGGTTTAGCAAATGGAGATGAACGGGCGCTTAACGCGCGCCGGCCAAGCATTTCCATGAGATTCATGCGCGCAGATATTCTACCATCGCGCGATCTCTGGATTGATCTCGACAAGCCCGGTTCGCCATTCGGGAACGTCATAAGAATCAGGCCAATATTCCGTTTGACGGCTGATCCGGCCATCGGCAAGCGCGTTAAACACCTGATCCAGCGCGGCGTTCGTGACCCGCATATCGGTCACGACACACGGCCCTTGGGCGGTTATCGAGATCTCCTCGAATCGCTATTCGCCCGCGCCGGGGAAAGCGGCGTTGAAACGCGCAAAACCCTCGGGCCGTCGGATAACCTCGCCAGTCTGCGGCAGGTTGCAGCAGAAATCCGGGGCAAGCCAGTTTCGGGCGGCAGCGGTGAAATCATTGCTGTTCATGTCACGCCAAAAGCCGCGAACGATCTCGGTCGGGGTCACGGGCTGCCTCGGCGACCACATTCTGGAGCGACCGCAGGACAAAGCGGGCCTATGAGCCGACGAGCTTGCGCCTTTGCCCGCGTGTCAAAACGCGGGGAAACCCATGCTGTTGTTATGCGAATCACCTGCCCCCTCACGACAAGCCGTAACAGAAAAACCTTTCGCGACGGTTAAACCGGGATCATCGTCCCCTGCATGATCGCGACATGCTTTCGCGCGCCCGCGGTTTCGGCCCAGACATCGGCGGCCACGACCAGCACGCGGCGGCCCGGACGGATCACGCGCCCCTGGGCGATCAGACGGTCGCCAAGCGCGGGGGCCATGAGGTTGATCTTCATCTCGACCGTCATCACCTCGGCGCCCGGCTCGATCATGGTCAGCGCGGCATAGCCCGCCGCCGAATCGCCAATCGAAAATGTCAGCCCGGCATGGCCTGCGCCCTGTTGCTGAAGCGACCCCGGCAGGATCGGCGCGGCGATCATCACACGGCCCGGCTCGACCAATTCGAGTGTGGCGCCAAGCGTCCGCATCATCGTCTGGCGGGCAAAACTGTCGCGGATGCGGGCCTCAATCTCGTCGCTCATTCGAACAACCCTTCCTGTGCGGGCGCGGCAAGGCCCAGATGCTGCCATGCGCGGCGTGCCAGCAGCCTGCCGCGCGGGGTGCGCTGAATCAATCCCTGTTGGAGCAGATAGGGCTCGATCACCTCTTCGATGGCGTCGCGCGATTCGGACAAAGCCGCCGAGATCGTCTCAACCCCGACCGGGCCGCCGCCGTAATGTTCGGCAATCAGGGTGAGATAGCGGCGATCCGCGCCGTCAAGGCCAAGATCATCGACGCCAAGCCGGGTCAGCGCGCTATCGGCCAGCGCCCGGGTCAGCCGCCCGTCGCCCTCAACCAAGGCGAAGTCCACGACCCGGCGCAGCAGGCGACCCGCGATTCGGGGCGTGCCGCGCGCGCGGCGGGCGATCTCGCGGATGCCGTCGGGCTCAGCCGGGATGTTGAGCAGACGGGCACCGCGGGCGACGATCTGTTCAAGCTCCTCAACCGTGTAGAATTGCAGGCGCGTCGGGATGCCGAATCGGTCGCGCAGGGGCGTGGTCAGAAGGCCAAGACGGGTGGTCGCGCCGACGAGGGTGAAGGGCTGAAGCTCAATCCGCACGGTGCGGGCGGCGGGGCCTTCGCCGATCATCAGGTCCAGCTCAAAATCCTCTATCGCGGGGTAAAGCACCTCCTCGACGGCGGGATTCATGCGGTGGATCTCATCGATGAACAGCACGTCGCGGGCTTCGAGATTGGTCAGGATGGCCGCCAGATCACCCGCCCGCGCCAGCACCGGGCCCGAGGTCATCTTGAAGTTCACGCCCAATTCGCGCGCCATGATCTGCGCCAGCGTGGTCTTGCCCAGACCGGGCGGGCCGTGGAACAGGGTGTGGTCCATCGCCTCACCCCGCATCCGGGCGCTTTCGATGAACACGCGCAGATTGGCCCGCGCCTCAGCCTGACCGACGAAATCGGCCAGCGCCTGCGGGCGAAGGGCGCGGTCGGGCGCATCCTCGGGCAAGGGCGCGCCGCGAAGAGCGGGGTCGGGTGCCTCAGCGGGCATTCAGGTTCAGCTGGCGCAGCGCGGCGATGCGCGATTCGGTCGAAGGGTGCGTGCGAAACAGCCCATCCATGTTCAGCCCCGCCAGCGGATTGATGATATACATCGAGGCCGCCGCCGGGTTGCGCTCGGCCGGTTCATTCACGATCCGACCCGCCGCCGCAGAGATCTTGGCCAACGCGCCCGCCAGCCCATGCGTACTGCCCGCGATCTGCGCGCCGATCCGGTCGGCTTCATATTCGCGGGCGCGCGAAATCGCCATCTGCACGATCCCCGCCGCCAGCGGCGCCAGCAGCATCATCAGAATGCCGCCAATCGCGCCGCCGCGCCCCTGACTGCCGCCGCGCATCGCGAACATATTGCCAAGCATCGCAATCGCCCCGGCCATGGTTGCCGTGACGGTCATAATCAGCGTGTCGCGGTTCTTGATATGGGCCAGCTCATGCGCGATAACGCCCGCGATCTCATCGCGGTTCAGGATCCGGGTCAACCCGCGCGTCACCGCGACGGCGGCGTTTTCGGGGTTGCGCCCGGTGGCAAAGGCGTTGGGCTGGTCGGTCTCAATCAGGTAGACCGCAGGCATGGGAAGGTCGGCGTTGCGGGCCAGTTCCTCAACCATATCAAACAGTTCGGGCGCATTGGCGCGGTCGATAGGATGCGCGTTCTGCTGGCGCAGCATCGCCTTGTCGCTGTTCCACCAGGCCCAGATATTGCCCGCGCCCGCCACGGCAAGCGCCAGAATCGCGCCGCCGGTGCCGCCCACAAGCGCGCCCATCGCGCCCAGAAAGGCGGTCATCGCGGCCATCAGAACAAAGGTCTTTGTGGTTCCCTGCATCGGCTTCTCCTTAGTCGCGGGGGGCGAGTGCGCGCAAAGCGCCACGGATCAACGCGCCCGCCCCCGCAGCCGGTTCCACCGAGGCCGCCTGGGCGACAGCCTGCGCCGCCTCTGACTGGCCGTAACCCAGATTGAGCAGCGCCGAAAGCGCATCCGCCTGCGCCGCCGCATCACCCGAAACGGGCGGCGCAGCGGCGGGAATGGCCGGGCCGTCATCCACGGCAACCACCCCCGCATCGACCGAAAGCGCCCCGCCCATCGCCATCACGGCGGGCGCCTTATCCTTGAGCTCCAGAACCACGCGCTGCGCCAGTTTCGGGCCTACGCCGGGCGCCTTTCGCACCGCCGCCCAGTCACCCAGCGCAATCGCACGGGCCAGCCCGTCAGCCCCAAGCGTGCCCAGAATCGCCAGCGACGCCTTGGCCCCGATCCCCTGCACCGAGGTCAGCAGCCGGTGCCATTCCTTTTCAAGCATGGTCTGAAAACCAAAGAGTTGCAGCAGATCCTCACGCACCAACAATTCGGTATAAAGCGCCGCCGCCTGCCCGACCGGCGGCAGGGCCGCCGCCGTGCGTTCGCTGATATGGATGATATAGCCGACCCCGCGCACGTCGATCAGCACATGATCGGCGGCCCGGTGGAGGATCACCCCTGCGATCCGCCCGATCATGCCGTGGCCTTGATGCGCATGGCGCGGCTTTGCAGGTGATGGGCGTGGCAAATCGCAATCGCCAGCGCATCCGCCGCATCGGCGCAGGCGAATCGGACGCCGGGCAATTGCACACCGACCATATGCTGCACCTGTTCCTTGCCCGCGTGACCCACGCCAACCACCGCCTTTTTCACCGCATTCGGGGCGTATTCGCCAATCTCAAGCCCCGCCTCAGCCGGGACCAGCAGCGCAATTCCCCGCGCCTGCCCCAGTTTCAGCGTGCCCGAGGCGTCCTTGTTCACAAAGGTCTGCTCCACCGCCGCCGCATCGGGCGCATGGGTCGCCACGACCTCCGCCAGACCGCGATAAAGCGCCAGCAGCCGCGCGCCAAATTCGCCCTGACCCGAGCGCACCACCCCGTTCGCCACATGACGCAGCCGCGCCCCATCGACCGCGATCACGCCCCAGCCCGTATTCTGCAAGCCGGGGTCAATCCCCAGAACCTTGAACATGCGCCTTCCCCTGCCTCTCCCAAACCGATAGCACGAAACAGGAACATCCGACAAGTCCCTTTCTGCACAAAGGGTTAACCGCTCCCTAACGGATCAGCGCAGCAGCCCCAGCAGATAGCGCCCGTAATCGTTCTTTTGCAACGCCCGGGCGATCTGGCGCAGCTGATCGTCGCTGATCCAGCCTTGCGCATGGGCGATTTCCTCGGGGCAGCCGGTTTGCTGGCCCTGTCGCTGTTCCAGCGTGCGCACGAAATTGCCCGCGTCCAGAAGGCTGGCATGGGTGCCGGTGTCCAGCCAGGCAAAGCCGCGCCCCATCACCTCAACCGACAGCGCGCCCTCATGCAGATAGCTTTCGAGAAGCGTGGTGATCTCCAATTCACCGCGGGCCGAGGGCGCGACGCGGGCCGCCCGTTCCGGCGCGGTGCCGTCCAGAAAATACAGCCCGGTCACGGCATAGTTCGAGGGCGGCACGGGCGGCTTTTCGACAATCGCGCGGGCGCGGCCCTGATCGTCGAAATCGACCACGCCGTAACGCTCGGGGTCCGAGACGCGATAGCCGAAGACCGTCCCGCCGTCCTTGCGGGCATCGGCGGCGGCCAGCAGTTCCGGCAGGCCATGGCCGAAAAAGATGTTATCGCCCAACACCATAGCCGAAGGCGCCCCGGCCAGAAAATCCCGCGCCAGCAGATAGGACTGCGCCAGACCGTCGGGGCTGGGTTGCTCGATATAGGTAAAGCTGACGCCCCATTGCGCGCCGTCGCTCAGCAGGCGGCGGAACTGGTCCTGATCCTCGGGGGTGGTGATGATGGCGATCTCACGGATGCCGGCCAGCATCAGCACCGAGATCGGGTAATAGATCATCGGCTTGTCATAGACCGGCAGCAGTTGTTTCGAGACGCCGCGCGTGATCGGGTAAAGCCGCGTGCCCGAGCCGCCGGCCAGAATGATGCCTTTGCGTGTCATGCGGTGGCCTCCAACTCGTACAGAACGTCGCGCAGCGCCGCGCGCCAGTCAGGTTGCGCGATGCCGAAATCCCGTGCGATCCGGCCGCAATCGAGGCGAGAGTTCAGGGGTCGGCGCGCCGGGGTCGGGTAATCGGCGGTGGCGATCTGGGTCACCGCGCAGTCGAGCCCCGCTTGGACGAAGATCTCACGCGCGAAACCGGCCCAGCTGACCGAGGGCGCGCCGCTGAAATGATAGATGCCGCCCGGCGCGCCTGTTTGCAAGGCGGCGGTGATCGTCAGGCAGGCCTCGGCAATGGCGCAAGCCGGGGTCGGGCCGCCGATCTGGTCGGCCACGATGCTGAGCGCCTCGCGCTCGGCCCCCAGCCGCAGCATCGTTTTCACGAAATTATGCCCATGGGCCGAAAACACCCATGAGGTCCGCAGCACCGCCGCCCGCGCGCCCGTCGCGGCAATCGCGGCCTCACCGGCAAGCTTGGTGGCGCCGTAAACGCCCAAGGGGCCGGTCGGCGCATCCTCGGCGCGGGGCCTCTCGCCCGAGCCGTCGAACACATAATCGGTCGAGATATGCACGAAGGGGATGCCCAGTTCCGCGCAAGCCGCCGCCATGGCCGCAGGCGCGTCGCGGTTGATCAGAGCGGCAAGCTCGGCCTCACCCTCGGCGCGGTCCACGGCGGTATAGGCTGCGGCGTTGATGACCGCTTGCGGGCGCATCTGGCGGATCAGATCGGCGCAGGCTTCGGGCTGGGACAGATCGGCGGCCTCGCGCCCGGCGAAATGCGCCTCGGGGGCGAGCCGCGCCAGTTCACGGGCGACCTGCCCCGTCTGGCCGAACACCAGAACGCCCGCGCCCTTCTTCTGTGCAAAAATACTCATCACGCGCCCTCAACCCGTGCCAAGGCGCTGACCCACGCCGTCGCGTTGCAGCAAGGGCTGCCACCAATCGGGGTTCGCCAGATACCATTCAACCGTCCGGGCAATGCCCTGCTCCAGCGTAACCGAGGGACGCCAGCCCAGTTCCGCGCGAATCCGCGACGGGTCTATCGCATAGCGGCGGTCATGGCCGGGGCGGTCGGTGACGAACGAGATCAGGCGCGCGTGAGGGGCGGCATCGGGGCGCAGCCGGTCCATTTCGGCGCAGATCATCCGCACCAGATCAAGATTCGTGGCCTCATTCTCACCGCCGATATTATAGCTGCGCCCGACCTGCCCGCGCGCCAGAACGGTGAGCAGCGCATCGGCGTGATCCTCGACATACAGCCAGTCGCGCACATTGCCGCCATCGCCGTAAACCGGGATCGGGCGGCCATGCAGCGCATTGAGGATCACCACAGGCACCAGCTTTTCAGGGAAGTGGAAGGGGCCGTAATTGTTGGAACAATTGGTCAGCAGAACCGGCAGGCCATAGGTCTCATGCCAGGCGCGGACCAGATGGTCGCTGGCCGCCTTGCTGGCCGAATAGGGGCTGCGCGGGTCGTAGGGCGTTGCCTCAGAGAACTGGCCGGTTGGGCCAAGCGAGCCGAACACCTCATCGGTCGAGATATGATGAAAACGAAAGCCCTCGGGCCGCCCCTCATGCAGCCAATGGGCGCGAGCGGCCTCCAGCAGGTTATAGGTGCCGGTGATGTTCGTCTCAATAAACGCGCCCGGCCCGTCGATGGATCGGTCCACATGGCTTTCGGCGGCCAGATGCATCACCGCATCGGGGCGATGGGCCGCGAAAACGCGGTCAAGCGCGGCGCGGTCGCGGATGTCCACATGCTCAAACGCATAGCCCGGCGCGTCGGCGACACTGGCCACATTCGCCAGATTGGCCGCATAGGTCAGCGCGTCGAGATTGACGACGCTATGCCCCGCCGCAACCGCCTGCCGCACCACCGCCGAGCCGATAAACCCCGCCCCGCCCGTCACCAACAGCTTCATGCCGCGCCCTCGAACGCGAACGGGCTTTGCCAATCGTCAAAGGCGGGCGCTGCGGCGTCCTTGGCGGAAAGATGCGGGTCGTGATGGCCCCAGTCGATGCCCAAACTGTCCCATGCGACCGCGCCGTCATGTTCGGGCGAATAGGCGGCGGTGCATTTATAGATGATCTCGGTGTCCGGCTCGCGGGTGATGAAGCCGTGCAGAAAGCCCGCCGGAATCCAGAGCTGGCGGCCATTCTCAAAGCTGAGTTCCGTGCCGAACCATTGCCCATATTGCGGGCTGCCCCGCCGCGCATCGACGGCCACGTCGAACAGCCGCCCCCGCCCACAGCGCACCAGTTTGCCCTGCGCCATCGGCGGCGCCTGATAATGCAGCCCCCGCAGCGTGCCCACCGCGCCCGACATCGAATGATTGTCCTGCACGAATTCCGGCAGGTGCAGCCCCGCCGCCTCAAGCGTGGCGCGGTTCCAGCTTTCGCTGAAAAACCCCCGCGAATCGCCATGCCGCCGGGGCGTCAGGATCAGCACATCGGCAAGCGGCGTCGTTTCAATCTGCATGTTCTGGCCCCTTGGCTGATCCTTTGCCCACCGATAACCCGCTGGAGACGCGAAAGATACCCGCAACGCGCCCGCAATATCACCGAGCCCCCCGCGCTGCCAAGCCAGCCACCCAGGCCAAGGCCCCAAGCCCGCGAAGGTCGGCTTTTCTGCGCCCCGCACCATTGGCACCGGAAAAAAAACCGTGTTAACATTCGCGAATTGGCCGGGGGGAGGCGGTGATTGCACCTGTTCCGGTCAGGCAAGAAACGTAAGACGGGGCAGGATGACATGGATGACGCGCCGACGGCAGGGGGCCAACGCGCCACCCCCCATAATGGTGTGGCGGGCTGGCTGCCCATTGCGATTTCCGGGGCGCTGTTTCTCTATTTCCTGACCATGATCCCCGCGATTGCGGGCGGCGGGCGGCTGTTCTGGACGGCGCAATGGGTGCCCTCGATGAATATCAGCCTGTCCTTCATGGTCGATGGGCTGAGCCTGACCTTTGCGCTGCTGATCTCCGGGATCGGCACGGCGGTCACGCTTTATTCCAACACCTATCTGGCCGGTCACCCGCAATATGACCGTTTCGCGCTTTACCTGACCTCGTTCATGCTGGCGATGCTGGGTCTGGTGCTGGCCGATGATCTGATCGCGCTGTTTGTGTTCTGGGAGCTGACCACGGTCACCTCATATATGCTGATCGGGTTTTCGCATAATGACCCCAAAAGCCGGCGCAATGCGTTGCAGGCGCTGTTGGTGACGGGCGCGGGCGCGATGGCCTTTCTGGCCGGCCTGGTGCTGATCGGGCTGGCCAGCGGCACGATGCGCATTTCCGAGGTGCTGGCGCAGGGCGATGCGATGCGCAACCATGCGCTGTATCTGCCGATGCTGATCCTGCTGCTGGCGGGGGCGTTTACCAAATCGGCGCAGATGCCGTTCCATTTCTGGCTGCCCAACGCGATGGCGGCACCGACGCCGGTTTCGGCCTTCCTGCACTCGGCCACCATGGTCAAGGCGGGCGTCTATATCATGGCGCGGATGCACCCCGCCTTTGCGGGAACCTCGGTCTGGCTGTGGACGCTGACCCTGTTCGGGGCGGCGACTGCGGTTTTCGCCTCGGTGGTGGCGCTGCGGCAGACCGATCTGAAACAGGCGCTGGCCTATACCACGCTGATGGCGCTTGGCACGCTGACCATGCTGTTGGGGCATAGCTCAGCCTATGCGCTGACGGCGTTTGCGACGTTTCTGATCGTTCATAGCTTTTACAAGGCCGCGCTGTTCCTTGTCGTGGGGGCAATCGACAAAGCCACCGGCACCCGAGAGGCGGCTTTGCTGGGCGGTCTGCGCGATGCCATGCCGATGACGGCGGCGGCGGCGGCGCTGGCGGCGCTGTCGATGGCGGGGATTCCGCCGTTTCTGGGCTTTATCGCGAAAGAGCTGATGTATGCGGGCGCGGCTGGCTCGGCGGCCTCGCCGGTGCTGGTCGTGCTGGCGGCTTTGGCCGCCAATGCGCTGATGTTCGCGGTGGCGGGGATCGTGGCCTTCCGCCCGTTCTGGCGCAATGAGGCTGAGGGGCCCGCGCCGAAATCCCCGATCCATGACGTGCCCTGGCCGATGCTGGCCGGGCCGCTGGTGCTGGCGGTTCTGGGGCTTTTGTTCGGGCTGCTGCCGGGGCTGGCGCAAAGCTGGCTGGTGCATCCGACCGTGACCGCCGTCGCGGGCTTGCCCGCCGGCCGCCCGCTGCATCTGTGGGGCGGGTTCAACCTGCCGCTTCTGCTGTCGATTTTGACCTTTGCGTTGGGCTGGCTGATCTATATGCGCCATGCCGATCTGCGCGCCCGCATTGCCGGGCTTGAGACGCGGCTGATCTCGTTTGACCGGGGTTGGGATCGGTTCATGGACAGCTTCAAGCATTTCGCGGCATGGCAGACGCGGCTGATCCAGACCGGCAGGCTGCACCACTATCTGACCGTGGTGTTCCTGTCGATCTTTGCCATCGTGATCGTCTCTCTGTTCCGCACCGGCCTGCCCTTGCCGCGCATCGACCTGTCCACCATCGGCTGGATGCAGCTGGGCATTGCCGCGCTGATCATCATTGGCGCCATCACCACCGCGATGAGCAATTCGCGCATCGCCGCCATCACCGCGCTGGCCGTGGTGGGCATCGGCGTGGCGCTGATTTTTATCAGCTATGGCGCGCCCGATGTGGCGATTACCCAGCTGATGATCGAGACCCTCGTCGTCGTTCTGCTGGCGGTGGCGATGCTGCGCCTGCCGCGTCTGGGCAATCAGTCCAACGCGCTGCGCGGGCGTGACCTGACCGTCGCGGTCGCGACCGGAGGCGGGTTCAGCATGATCCTTCTGTCGGTTCTGTCGCAGGATCTGGACCGCCGCCTGACCGATTATTTTGAGATCGCAAGCTGGCCCGATGCCTTCGGCCGCAACATCGTGAACGTGATTCTGGTCGATTTTCGGGCGCTTGATACCTTTGGCGAGATCACCGTCGTCACCATCGCCGCCCTTGGCGCGGTGGCGCTGCTGCGCATGAAGATTGCCGCACCCGAAGGCCGCAATCCGAAGAAAGGGGGCGAATCGTGAAATCCCTCATCCTCAGCGCGGGGACGCGCTATCTTGTCGGGCTGCTGATCGTGTTCTCGATCTATATGCTGATGCGCGGCCATAATGAGCCGGGCGGCGGTTTCGTCGGCGGGCTGATCGGCGCGGTGGGCTTCGTGCTTTATGCCCTGTCGAGCGGCACCGAGGCCGCCCGCAAGGCCCTGCGCTTTCAGCCCGAATCCATCGCGATTGTCGGCCTGCTTTGCGCCTTGGTCGCGGGGCTGATTCCGGCGCTGTTCGGTGATGTCTTTTTCACCGGGCAATGGTGGTATACCGGGCCCGGCGGCGATGACAAAGGCTTCGTTCTGTCCACCGTGCTGCTGTTCGATATCGGCGTTTATCTGGCCGTGTTCGGCTCAATCCTCGCGCTGATCTTCGCCCTGGAGGAGTTCGTCTGATGGAAGTCCTTCTGGCTCTTGTGATCGGTGTCATGGTGACCTGCGGCGTCTATCTGATGCTGGCGCCGAACATGCTGCGCTTTCTGTTCGGGCTGGTGCTTGTCTCGACGGCGACCAACCTGACCATCTTTGTTTCAGGCCGCCTGACCGAGGGCAGCGCCGCCCTGGTTCGCCCCGGCTTTGACGCGCCGGTGGGCGATGTCGCGAACGCGCTTCCGCAGGCGCTTGTGCTGACGGCGATTGTGATCGGCTTTGGCCTCTTTGCCTTTACCATCGCGCTTGTGCTGCGGGCCTATAGCACGATGAACACCATGGATCCCAACAAGATGCGACTGGCTGAGCCGGTGGAAACGCACGACAAGGAAGACGCCTGATGAGCTGGATACTGACCACCCCTCTGGCGATTCCCTTTGCGACCGCCCTGCTGGCCTTTGCGCTGCGCCACCACCGCGCGGGCGCAATTGTTTCAGTGGTCGGATCGGCCTTTCTGCTGATCGCGGCCATGCTGCTGATGGGCGAAACCATCCGCCAAGGCGTGATTGCCGCGCCGATGGGCGGCTGGCTGGCGCCCTTCGGCATCATCATCGTGGCCGACCTCTTGTCGGCCATCATGGTGACGATCACCGCGATTATCGCATTGGCGGTCGCCGTCTATGCCCTGGGCGATATTGACGCCACCACCGAGGCGCAGGGCTATCACACGCTGTATAACATCCTGATTTTCGGCGTGACCGGCGCGTTCCTGACCGGCGACCTGTTCAACCTTTATGTCTGGTTCGAGGTCATGCTGATCTCTTCCTTTGGCCTTCTGGTCATGGGCGGCAAGGCCGAACAGATCGACGGCGGTATCAAATATGTCGCGCTGAACCTTGTCTCAACCATCCTGTTTCTGGCCGGAGTGGGCCTGCTTTATGGCGCGACCGGCGCGCTGAACATGGCCGATCTGGCGGGCGCGGTGCAGGGCGTGGATAATGGGCTGCTGACGCTGATCTCGCTGTTGTTCATGATCTCATTCGGGGTCAAGGCGGCGCTGTTTCCGTTGTTCTTCTGGCTGCCTGCATCCTATCACACGCCGTCCTTTGCCGTGTCCGCCGTGTTCGCGGGTCTGCTGACCAAGGTGGGCGTCTATGCGCTGATCCGGGTGTTCACGCTGATCTTTACCCATGATCCGGGCTTTACCCATGGGCTGCTCTTGTGGATCGCAGGGCTGACCATGCTGACCGGGGTCTTGGGTGCGGCCGCGCAAAGCGATTTCCGCAAGATCCTGTCTTTCCACATCATCAGCCAGATCGGCTATATGATCATGGGTCTGGCGCTTTATACGCCGCTGGCACTGGTCGGCTCGGTCTTTTATCTGGTCCACCACATCATCGTGAAGGCGAACCTGTTCCTTGTCGCGGGCGTGGCCAAACGTATCGCCGGCGATACCGAGCTCGACCGCATCGGCGGGCTTTACAAATCGGCGCCGCTGCTGGCCGTGCTGTTCCTTGTCCCCGCCTTCTCGCTGGCCGGTTTCCCGCCGCTCTCGGGGTTCTGGGCCAAGTTCGTGCTGATCAAGGCCTCGCTTGAGGTGTCGAACTGGCTGATCGCCTTTGTCGCGCTGCTGGTCGGGCTGCTGACCATCTATTCGATGACGAAAATCTGGGCTCAGGCGTTTTGGGAGCCCCACCCGGACGGGATCGAGCCGCGCCTGTCGGACCTGCCCACCGCGCAGCGCCGCGCCCTGATCCTGCCGATTGCGGCGCTGGCAGGCATGACGGTGATCATCGGCCTGTTCCCGGCGGCCTTCATGGAGGTCGCGGAACGCGGCGCGATGCAGCTTCTGAACCCGATCGAATACATCACCGCAGTGAATGAGGCACGGCCATGAACCTGTTTGTTCTCAACCTGCTGCTGGCCATTATCTGGGCCGCCCTGAATGAGGATTCGTCACTGGGCGCGCTGTTCACCGGCTTTGTGCTGGGCTTTGCAATCCTGTGGATCACGCGCCCGCTTCTGGGCGGCGGCGGGTATTATTTCAAGCGCGCTCTGGCCTGGGGGCGTCTGGTGGTGCTGTTCACGAATGAGCTGTTCTGGTCCTGCGTGACCGTCGCCAAGGACGTGATGCGCAAGGAAACCGCCGCGAGGCCCGCCATCATCGAGATGCCGCTGGACGTGAAAACCGATGCGGGCATTCTGATGCTGACCAACCTGATCACCCTGACCCCCGGCACGCTGACCCTCGATGTCAGCGAGGACCGCAAGACCGCGATCATCCACGCCATGTTCTGCGATGATCCGCAGGCGGAAATAGACGGGATCAAATCCGGCATGGAACGCTGGGTCATTGACGCAATCGAGGCCGAACAATGATGGTGTTTTCCCTGAACCTCGCAATGGGCCTTGTGCTTTTGTCGATCTTTATCGCCGCGATCCGGCTGATCAAGGGGCCAAGCCTGCCTGACCGGGTGGTCGCGATGGATATGATGACCGTCTCCATCGTCGCAATCTGCGGGCTGCTGGCCCTGCGATATGAGGATACGGCCTTTCTTGACGTGGCGATTGCGCTGGCCTTGGTCGCGTTCATGGCCACGGTCGCACTGGCCCGCTATGCCGAGCGGCTGGCCTCGACCGGCGATGACAACCCGGCCCTTCACGGCAAGCCCGCAGAAAATCATGAAGTAAACCATGGGGGAAAACCATGATTGATTTCATTGTCTCGATCCTGATCGTCGGGGGCGCTTTCTTTGCCCTGCTGGGCGCAATCGGCGTGGTGCGCTACCCTGATGTGCTGCTGCGGATGCATGCCGCAACCAAGGTCGGCACGGCGGCAACCGGCCTGATCCTTCTGGGCGTCGGCCTTCATTTCTGGCAGGGCGCAACCACCGTCCGCGCCGTGGCGATCTTTCTGTTCCTGCTGCTGACCGCACCGATTGCCGCGCATATGATGGGGCGCGCTGCGATGAATATCGGCGTGCCGCTGTGGAAGCGCCCGGACGACGCCCCGCGCGTGAGCGACAAAACCGACAACCCGCAGGGCTGAAACGACCAAGGCGCAGCCGTCCCGGCCGCGCCTTGGTCTTTTGTCCAGAAATATCCTTGGGGGGGCAACGCGCCCCCGGCGGCGGGCCTGATCAGCCCTTCAGATCAGCCCCGCATGGCGCATCGCCTCATCGATCCGGTCGCGGACGCCTTGGGTCGCAGGCAAAAGCGGCAGGCGCACCCGTTCGTCGCACATCCCCAGCCGCGACAGCGCGTATTTCGCGCCAACCAGCCCCGGCTCAAGGAAAATCGCGATATGCAGCGGCATGAGCCTGTCCTGCAACTCCAGCGCGCGGCTCCAGTCGCCGTTCAGCGTGGCCTCCTGAAACTGGGCGCAAAGCCGCGGCGCGACATTGGCCGTCACCGAGATGCAGCCCACGCCCCCATGCGCGTTATAGCCAAGCGCGGTCGCATCCTCGCCCGACAGCTGGATGAAATCAGTGCCGCAGGTGATGCGCTGACAGGGCACGCGCTCCAGCTTGCCGGTCGCGTCCTTGACGCCGACAATGCGCGGCAGGCGGGCCAGCTCACCCATCGTTTCAGGCATCATATCCACGACGGAACGGCCCGGAATGTTATAGATGATGATCGGCAGGTCCGAGGCGTCATGAATCGCGGTGAAATGCGCAATCAGCCCGGCCTGCGTGGGCTTGTTATAATAGGGCGTCACGACAAGCGCACCATCCGCGCCGACCTCTTGGGCGTGCTGCACCAAGCCAATCGCCTCACGGGTCGAGTTCGACCCCGCCCCGGCCACCACCGGCACGCGACCGGCGGCGATGCGGACGACCTCTTCGACCACAAGGCGGTGCTCGTCATGGGTCAGGGTCGGCGACTCGCCCGTGGTGCCGACCGGGACAAGGCCGTGACTTCCCTCGGAAATCTGCCATTCGACAAAAGTTTTCAGCCGGTCAAGGTCCAGTTCGCCGTCAGGGGTGAACGGGGTGATCAGGGCAGGCATTGACCCTTTGAACATGACAGGCTCCGCATCTATCGCGTTATGATGACCGGGTGACACTAGACCCGGCGCGGCGATTTGCCAAGCTGCGCTTTTGCCAAGGATGTGAGTTGCACCCGAGGCGCGCGCAGGCCAGATTGGCGGCGATGAGACCTGTTTTCGCCCTTGCCCTGTCGCTGATGACCCTTGCCGCGCCCGCGCGGGCCGAGGATCTGGCGCAGCTTCAGACCGCGCTTACCGCAGCCACGGCCAGCAACTGGACCGCCGCCAATGAGGCCGCCGCCCGATCGGGCGAGGTCGCGCAATCCTTGGTCGACTGGCACCGGCTGCGGGCCGGTCAGGGCGCGTTCGCGGATTATGTCGATTTTCTGGCCGCGCATGGCGACTGGCCGGGCCTTGATGTGATCTATCGCCGGGGTGAGGCGCAGATCTCCGCCGCGACCCCCACCGCGCAGGTTCTGGCATGGTTCGCGGATCACCGGCCTGAGACCGGCGCGGGCGCCTTGGCCCTGTTGGCCGCGATGGAGGCCGAAGGTCAGGACATCGCGCCTGAACTGGACCGCATCTGGCGGACCATGCCCCTGTCTGAAGCCGATGAAACCGCGCTGATCGCCCGCTATGGCGCGCAGCTCGCCCCGCTCCATCAGGCCCGTGTCTTTGACCTCTTGGACCATTTCCACCATGAGGCCGCCGCCCGCGGGCTTGAGCGCATCACGCCAGAGGCGGCCGCCCTTGCCCGCGCGCGCATCGCGCTGCAATCGGGCGCAAGCGGGGTCGATGCCCAGATCCTGGCCCTGCCGCCTGAGGCGCAAGAGGATGCCGGGCTTGCCATGGACCGCTTTCGCTGGCGGTTACAGGCGCGGCGCCACGATCTGGCCCGCGAGCTGCTAGAGGAACGCTCGACCTCAGCGGACGCCCTGCGCCGCCCCGAGATCTGGGCGCCGCAGCGCGTGGACCATGCCCGCGCGCTGATCCGTGATGGCGAATGGGCGCGCGCGGAAACCACCGCCGCGCGGCATTTCCTTGAACCCGGCGGCGCGGTCTGGGCGGATCTGGAGTTTCTGGCCGGTTACGCGGCCTTTCGCGCTAGCGCGCCGGACCGCGCGCTTGCACATTTCACCGCGCTTGAGGCAGGCGTCGGCAGCCCGATCAGCCTGTCCCGCGCGCTCTATTGGCAGGGCCGCGCGCATGAGGCGATGGGCGACGACACCGCCGCCCGGCAGGCTTACGAACAGGCCGCGACCCATCAATCGGCCTTTTACGGGCAGGTCGCCGCCGAACGGATCGGCGCGCCGATGGACCCCGAACTGACCATTCCGGGCCGGGCCGAGGCCGCGCTGCCGCAATGGCGGCGTTCACCCTTGCGCGAAAACAGCGTGTTTCAGGCCGGCACCTTCGCCTTTGCGGCGGGCTATCCCGCGCTTGGGCAACGGTTTTTCCTCCACCTGTCAGAGACCGCCGAGCCCGACGACATCGCCCGCATGGCGCGCCTCACGATGGAGATGCACCACCCCTATTATGCGCTGCGCCTTGCCAAACGCGCGGCGGGGCGCGGCGCGATCTATCCGGCAGCCTATTTCCCGCTGACCGGGCTTGAAAGCGCCGATCTGGGCCTGCCCCCTGAACTGGTCATGTCGATTGCGCGGCAGGAATCCGAGTTCAACCCTTCGGTCGCGTCCCATGCGGGCGCTCAGGGGCTGATGCAGGTCATGCCCGGCACCGCGCAGGACATGGCCGCGCGGCTGGGGCTTGATTACGACCTCGCGCGGCTGACGCAGGATGCGCATTATAACGCGCGGCTTGGCGCGGCCTATCTTGAGGGGTTGCGGGCCAGTTTCGGGCCCTCCTCGGCTTTGGTCGCGGCGGGCTATAATGCCGGGCCGGGCCGCTCGCGCCAATGGACTGAGCGTTTCGGGGACATCCGCACCGCTGTTGATCCCGTCGATTGGGTTGAGATGATCCCCTTTGACGAGACCCGAAACTATGTCATGCGCGTGACCGAGGCCCTGCCGGTTTACCGCGCCCGGATCGCGGGCGCGCCGGTCGCGCTGACGCCCTCGCATGACCTGTCGGGCGGCGGTGAGATCCCCGCGCCCCGGTCGCGGCAACTCTTGCCCGACGCCGATCTGCTGACCGATTCGCGCCGCCCGCCACGTGAGGGTGACGCGCTGAGCGAGGCGGCGCTTGGCTTCGACGCCTTCGAGGAAAGCGCGCTTGCCGCCCTCGCCGCGCGGGTGGCCGCTGAGGCTGAGGCTGAGGCTGAAAGCGGGTCGGAAAACCCGCAGGCTGTCAACTAACCGCCCCCTTTTTCTCGCCTGCAGCCCCCATATCAGCGGCAGCCGAGACCCGAAGGCACGCCCCTCGCCGCCAAGGCAAAACCCGCTACTCCCGCGCCAGATCCACCCAGACCAGCCGATGCGCGCCCGCTGTCTGCGCAGCGTCCAGCAACTCACCGCCTTCGGGCCAGATCACGCCGCTACCCACTACCCGCAGGCCCGCCGAGGGCAGGACATAGCTCAGCCGCAGGTTCCCCGCCCCCCGGGTCCCATATTCGGCGGTATCAAGCGCGGGGTCGCCCAGATGCGCGGCGTTCGGCCCCTCCTGCACCGCCGCCGCTCCGCCCGCGCCGCGCGGCTGCGGGTCTTGCAAACGCGGGTCGGCCAGCAGATCGGCCACCGCGCGGTTCCACCCCGCCCCGTCATGCGGATCAAGGTTGAAATGGCCCGCCAGAACGAAATCCCCCTCGGGCAAGTGACCGTTCCAGAACGCGATTTCGTCATGGTTGCGCCGCACATTGCGCCCCGTGCCACCGTCGAAAAGGGGCGCGGTCGCGCCGAAGGTCAGCAGCCGCAATGGCCGCGCACCCCAGTCAACCGCCAGATCCCAATGCGCCGTTGTGGACAGCCGCTGCACCGCCTGCGCCTCCGCCGTCAGGGTGTCACCAATCTGATGGCCGGGCAGCTCGCGCCATAGCATCGCGCTGTGATCCGCAATCAATTCAAGGGGATAGCGCGACAGAATGGCCATGCCGCGTTGCCCGCGAAACATGCCCCAGCCCTGCGAATCCTCGGCGCGGTTCAAGCGTCCATCGCCGTCCAGATCGACGCCCGAGGGCATCCCTCGATTGGGCTCGCGCGTAAAAAGATGCGTATATTCAATGCCCTGCGCCGATAACTCCGCCGCCAGAGCGGCTAACGCAAGCGCGTCGTGATCCCAGTCAATCCCGGTCAGCAACAGCAGATCGGGCCGTGCCGCGACGATCACCGCCACCGCTGCGGCGGCCTGCGCCTCGCCCGCCTCGATATCGCGCAACAGCAGCCCCGGCCCGCGCCGGGACAGGCCCGCCTCGAAACTGGCGACGCGGATCGTCTCGGCGCCCGCCGCCCCCGCGCAGAGCAGAAGGGCGAGCGCCGCGCGGATCAAACGCAGCTTCAGACCCACGGACGCGACTGCGCCGCCTGCGCCTCAAACGCATCAATCGCCGAGGCTTTTTCCAGCGTCAGCCCGATATCGTCCAGCCCGTTCAGCAGGCAATGCTTGCGATGCGGGTCGATCTCGAACGCATAGGCGGTGCCGTCCGAGCCGGTCACGGTCTGCGCCTCAAGATCGACGGTCAGCCGCGCATTCTCACCATTGCGGGCGTCGTCCATCAGCGCATCGACCGCCTCTTTCGGCAGCACGACCGGCAGGATGCCGTTCTTGAAGCAGTTGTTGAAGAAAATATCGGCAAAGCTGGTCGAGATGACGCAGCGAATCCCGAAATCCAACAGCGCCCAGGGCGCATGTTCGCGCGAGGAACCGCAGCCGAAATTATCGCCGGCGACGATGATTTCCGCGTTGCGATAGGCCGGCTGGTTGAGCACGAACTCGGGGATCTCATTGCCCTCACGGTCAAAGCGCATCTCATCGAACAGGTTCTTGCCCAGCCCCGAGCGGTGGATGGTCTTGAGGAACTGTTTGGGGATGATCATGTCGGTGTCGATATTGACCAAGGGCATCGGCGCCGCAATGCCGGTCAGGGTGGTGAATTTTTCCATATTCTGTCTCGCTTCTTGTTTCAGCGGCCGTGGCGGCCTATATTTGTGTCAAGTGGACCGGACTTTTTTCAGTCGGCGCTGGGCTCCTGGACTTTTTTCGGGGGCCCTTCTGCTTTTTTAGGGCCTGGTTTCAAGGCCATGCGATGATCCTTGGCTCTTTGGCATTGATGATCTCGGCGGCGTGGTTGGGCTGAGTGGGGTTGAGGTAATCCAGCCCCAAAGGACGCGCGACCAGATCGGCCACCTGAAGCCCCGCCGAGTTTGACCGCTTGTCGGCAAAGACAATCGCCCAACGGAACCGCGCCTCGGGATCGCCGGTCATGTAATCGCCGATCCGAACGCCCGAGATGATCCTGTTGAAAGCCAGCTCAAGCGCCAGATCCTCACTCGCGCCGCGCGATTCGGCGATGAGGTGAACCAGATCGCCGGGCCGCGCAAATTCGGCCAGATGCTCGCGCAGTTCCGCAATGACAATCCCCAAAGCCAGTTCGTAGGTTTCAAGGCTTGTCGGATTGTTATGCTCATGCCGGTGGTCGATGATACCGGCGAT
>JAUNTZ010000059.1 GCA_030538425.1 Paracoccus sp. (in: a-proteobacteria)
CTGAGTGCCGAGGCCTATAATCAGGTCTTTACCATGCACGGCACGATCATGATGTTCCTGTTCGCGATCCCGGTGCTGGAGGGGTTCGGCCTTTATATGCTGCCCAAGATGCTGGGCACCCGCGATCTGGCCTTCCCGCGTCTCAGCGCGTTCGGCTATTGGTGCTATCTCTTCGGCGGGCTGATCATCCTTGGCGCGATGGTGCTGGGGCTTGCGCCGGATTCGGGCTGGTTCATGTATACGCCGCTGTCCTCCGACGTGTATTCGCCGGGGATCAATTCCGATATCTGGCTCTTGGGCGTCACCTTTGTCGAGATCTCGGCCATGACCATGGCGGTTGAGCTGACCGTCTCAATCCTGCGGCTGCGCGCGCCGGGCATGTCACTGGGCCGGATGCCGATCATGGGCTGGTATTACCTTGTCACCGCCGGGATGATGGTGGTGGGGTTCCCGCCGCTGATCATGGGCTCGCTGATGTTAGAGGCGGAACGCGCCATTGGCCTGCCCTTCTTTGATCCGGTGCGCGGGGGCGATCCGATCCTGTGGCAGCATCTGTTCTGGCTGTTCGGCCATCCCGAGGTCTATATCGTCTTTCTGCCCGCCGCCGGGATGCTGTCCACGCTGATCCCGACCTTCTCGGGCCGGCCGCTGCGGGCCTATAAGGCGATTGTCGCGGCGATTGTCGCGATGGGGATCGTCAGCTTCCTGATCTGGGCGCATCATATGTTCACCGTGGGGATGCCGCAATGGGGGCTGCATGTGTTCTCGATCGGCTCGGCGCTTGTCGCGATCCCGACGGCGGTGCAGATCTTCGGCTGGCTGGGCACGATGGCGGGGGGGCGACCGCGCCGGAGCATCCCGATGCTTTATGTGTTCGGGTTCTTTTTCGTGTTTGTGAATGGCGGCTTGACCGGCGTGATGCTGGCCGCCGTGCCGTTCAACTGGCAGGTCCATGACAGCTATTTCGTCGTGGCGCACCTCCATTATGTGCTGATCGGCGGAATGCTGTTTCCGGTTCTGGCGGGGCTTTATTACTGGCTGCCCTCGGTCACCGGACGGCTGAGCGTCCATTCACTCTCCGTCCCGGCCTTCTGGCTGATCTTTGCCGGGTTCAATGGCACGTTCCTGCTGATGCACCTGACCGGCCTTCTGGGGATGCGGCGCCGGGTGCATGGCTATGAATGGGCCGATGGCTGGCATTGGCTGAACCTGCTCTCATCGGTCAGCGGCTTTGTGCTGACCATGGGCTTTGCGCTGATCGTTCTGGATGTGGTGATGCAGCGCCGGTTTGGCCCGCGTTTTGACCGCAACCCATGGGGCGCGCATACGCTGGAATGGGCGATCCCCGCGCCGCCGCCCAGCTATGCCTTCGCGGCAATCCCGGCCTTTCAGGCCCGCGCCGACCGGATCGACGCGGACGCGCTGGCCGCGCAGATCTCGGGCGGCCACGGCTATCTGGCGACGCCGCGCAATGGCTGGCAAGAGACGATGGCCGTCGATATCACCAGCGGACGGCCCGAGCATATCGCCATTCTGCCGCGCAACAGCTGGCTGCCGATCATCACCGCAGGCTCAATCGCGGTGGTGGTTCTGTCGGTGCTGTTCGGGGCCTATTGGCTGGCGCTTGGCGCGCTTTGTGTCACGGTCGGGCTGTTCCTGCGCACGGCGATGGGTGCGGGGCAGGACCGAGACCACGGCCCGCTTGCCGCCGGTCAGGGGCTGAGCCTGCCTCTGTCCTCTGAGAGCCCGCGCCCGATTCCGCGCCTTGCGATGCAGGTCACGCTGATTGCCAATGGCGCGCTGTTTGCCTCGCTGCTGTTCGGGGTGTTCTATCTGCGCTTTGCCGCGCCCAACTGGCCCGCCCCTGAGGGGCCGCGCGGGCCGCAGGATCTGCTGATGCTGGCCGGGCTGATCGGCGCGGGGCTGGCTGTTGTGGCCGCAGTCCTGCAACGCGGGCTGATTGCAGCGAACCGGAAGGATCAGGGCTTTGGGCTGTGGGCGAGCGTGATCCTTGCCGCGCAGATCGGCGCGGCGGGCGGGCTGGCCTTCATGCTGGCCAGCGGCGCGATGCCCGACCCGCGCGGCCACGCCCTTGGCGCGACGCAGGCGGCGCTTGTCTTTTACGCCGCACTTCATTGCGGGATCGGCGCGCTGTTCACGCTGGCCTCGATCATGCGCAAGGGCGCGGGCCGGATCTCTGCGGCGAGGGGCGCGGAGCTGGATCTGGGGCGGCTGTGGTCCGACTATACCGCCGTGATCACGCTGATCGTTCTGGCCGTCATCTGGTGGCTGTAACGCAAAAAGGCCGCGCGGGTGGCGCGGCCTTTTCGTTGATAAAAGCGGGCGCTTAGCGGACCTGAACCGCCCCGGTCGCCCCGGCCACGCCGCCCACGGCAGCGCCAACCGGCCCGGCCACGACAGCGCCGGTCAATGCGCCCGTGCCCGCGCGGGTGCCCGCATCGGGGCCGCAAGCGGCAAGGGTCAGGGTCGCGCCAACAAGCGCCAAAGCTGCAAATCTGGTCATTATCTTTCTCCTCATGAAATATTGAAAAGATAAGTCGTAAGGCCGTCCCACGGTTCCCGCAAACGCCAAAGATCAACCAAAACGCGAAAACCCCGGCGCAAGGGCCGGGGTTTTGCATGGCAGGGGAAAGGCCCTTAGTTCGAGGTCGCGGGCGCCGAGCCGTTCAGCGGAACGGTGGTGCTGCTTTCCTCGGCGCCTTCGGCGGCCTCGGGCGCATCACCGGGCTCGGCAATGTCGATGGTGATGGTCTGCTCGGTCGCGCCTTCGGTGGTCGCGGTCTCGGCGGCATCACCCGTCGCGGCATCACCCGGCACCGGCGCGGGTTCCGTCACGGGCGCGGTGGCCGGAGTCGTGGTCGCCGGAGCGGTGGTCGCCGGTTCCGGGGTCACGGCGGGCTCGGTCGTGGTCGCCGGGGCCGTGGTGGCAGGCTCGGTGGTGGTGGTCGTCGTCGTCTCGACCACTTCTTCGTCGCTGCCGCTCATCCAACCGATCAGGAACCAGATCAGAATGACCGCGATCACCGCCAGAACGATCATCGGCAGGACCGAGGATTTCTGTTCCTCAACCGGCTCGACCCGCGTTTCATGCGTGCCGTGCGGGTAAAGCGGGTCATGGCCGCCCGGAACCGTGTCGGGCGACACAGGACGGTGCGGGTCGGTGTGATGCGGGTTGTTGGGGTCGTGGACAGGAGGTTGTGCCATCGGTGAAATCCTTGTTCAATCTGGCGGCAGTCCCTGTCGGAAAAGCCGTCCCAATTCGATGATGTGGAAATCCGGGCGGCGCGATGCCGCCCGGGGCCGTTCATGTCAGCCGATCAGTTGGCCGCCTGATATTCCGGCATGTTCTCGATCGTGTCGGCATTGGCCGCAATATAGCCGCGCAGGTCGTCGCTGTCAGCAACATGCTGGAACGACACCTGATCCAGCGGCAGGGCGATGTCGCGCTCGCCGATGCCCAGGAAGCCGCCCACGCCGATGATCACCTGTTCGATCTGGCCGTCGGCATTGACCACAAAGTCATTCACCTGACCGATATTCTCATCGTCAGCCGAATAGACATCGGTGCCCATCAGGTGGTCGGTGGTCAGCATGGCGGGCTCTGCCGCGACATAGCCTTCACGCACCGCGATGTCCTGATGCGCGCCAACAGCATGGGCGCCGGCGGCAGCACCAACGGCGGCACCATCAGCGCCGGTCACGGCGATCTGCGGGTCGGCCTGGGTCACGCGCACATCGGCGGCAGCGCCTTCCTGAATGTTGACCTGAGCGTCGGGCGCGTCTTGCACGGTCACCTGAGCCTCACCGGCCTCTTGCACCTGAACCGAGGGGTCCTGGCTGCGCAGCGTCACCTGAGCTTCGGTCGCGCTGTCGATGCTGACGGTCGGCTCGGCCTCGGTCACGCGGACCTCAGCCTGCGAGTCGCTGACGACGATATTCGGCTCGGGGGCGACATAGCGGACGACCGGCTCGGGCGTGTCCACCATAACGCGGGGCTCACCCTGGGCGACCTGCACGCTCGGGTCGTCCAGACGCACGCCGATGCGCGGCTGCGGGATGTCCACGGTGACGGTCGGCGCGGCCTGGGTCACGGTGATGGTCGGCGCGCATTGCTCAACCGTCACGGTCGGCGGGGCCTGCTGAACGGTGATGGTCGGCTCGGGCTGCTCGACCGTGACTTCGGGGGCGGCCTGCGTCACCTCGACCGAGGGCGCGGGCACTTCGACCTCAACGGTCGGATCAGTTTGTTCGACAACGACCTGACCGCCGCTGGGGGTGGTCGCAACAGCGTCCTGAGCGAAGGCGGCGCCGGTGAGCATTGCAGTCGCAGCAACGCTGCCCAAAAGCTTGTTCAGCATGGTGAATTCCTCATGTTGGAACGGTTTCGTGATTTGCACCGACCCAACATTCGCAATCGCGTGAGGTTTCATAAAACGGGCGAGGGTTAACCTTTATTGCGAGGCGAATACATTTGTTAGCCTTTGGAACCTGACATCTAAGAACCATGCGCCGCGCACCGTGGCGGGGCGGAGCGGGCGAAAAACAAGGGCGGCGACGGTCCTGCCCCGTCGCCGCCCCTATTGCCTTGATACTGATGAGGCCCTCCTGCCCAATCACCCAAGCCGGTAATTCGGGCTTTCCCGCGTGATCTGGACGTCATGCACATGGCTTTCCTTCAGCCCCGCGCCGGTGATGCGGACGAACTCGCAGCCGCCGCGCATCTGGGCCACGGTCGCGTTGCCGGTATAGCCCATTGCGGCGCGCAGCCCGCCGACCATCTGGTGAATGACCGTCGCGACCGGGCCTTTATAGGGCACCTGCCCCTCGATCCCCTCAGGGACCAGCTTGTCCGAGGCCGCGTCCTTCTGGAAATAACGGTCGGCCGAGCCGCGCGCCATCGCGCCAAGGCTGCCCATCCCGCGATAGGATTTGAACGACCGGCCCTGATACAGGATCACCTCACCCGGGCTTTCATCGGTGCCGGCAATCGCGCTGCCGACCATGGCGCAAGACGCGCCCGCCGCAATCGCCTTGGCGAAATCGCCCGAGAACTTGATGCCGCCATCGGCAATCACCGGCACATCGCCCGCCGCCTGCGCCGCGTCGATGATCGCGGTCAGCTGCGGCACGCCCACGCCCGCAACAATGCGCGTCGTGCAGATGGAGCCCGGCCCGATCCCCACCTTGACCGCATCCGCGCCCGCGTCGATCAGCGCGCGGGTGCCGCTGCCGGTGGCCACATTGCCCGCCACGACCTGAACCGAGGATGAGAAGGCCTTGACCCTCTCAACCGCGCGGGCGACGCCTTCGGAATGGCCGTGCGCGGTGTCGATCACCACCATATCCACGCCCGCCTCGATCAGGGCCTGCGTGCGCTCAAACCCTTCATCGCCCACGGTCGAGGCGGCGGCAACGCGCAGACGCCCCAGATCGTCCTTGCAGGCCAGGGGGTTCAGCACCGATTTTTCGGTATCCTTCAGCGTCAGCAAGCCGGTCAGATGCCCCTGCGCATCCGTCACCAGCAGTTTTTCGATGCGCCGCGCCTTCATCAGGCTGATCGCCTCGGCCCGATCGGCGGGCTCACGCAAAAGCGCCAGGTTCTCACTGCTCATCATCGTCGAGACCGGCGTGCGGTCGTCACTGGCGAAGCGCATGTCGCGATTGGTCACGATGCCTACGACCCGGCCCTCGGCATCGACCACGGGAAAGCCCGTGACGTTGTAACGCTCTTGCAGGGCCTTGGCATCGGCAAGGGTCTGGTCGGGGCGCAGGGTGATCGGGTTATAGACGATGCCCGATTCGAAGCGCTTGACCCGGCTGACCTCGGCGGCTTGCTGTTCGGTGGTCAGGTTGCGGTGGATCACGCCGATGCCGCCCGCCTGCGCCATGGCGATGGCCATGCGGCTTTCGGTGACGGTATCCATCGCCGAGGAGAGCAGGGGAATGTTCATCGCGATCGAGCGGGTCACGCGGGTCGTCACGTCGGCGGTGGACGGCATCACCGTCGAGGCCGCCGGAACCAGCAGAACATCGTCAAATGTGAGAGCCTCACGAATCTGCATGGCAGAGTCCTTTCCGGGGTCGGTTCGGGGTTCGTTTGGCAGTTCCCCTTTTCACCACCGGGCCGGAATGTCCAGAGCGTTTCACGCAATTGCCGCGTTGGTCTTGACCGCCAGCCTGCCCCGCGCCCAGTCGCGCCAGACCCCGAAGAGGATCGGCGGCACGATCATCGTGGCCGCCACCAGAACCAGCCCGGCGAGGATGCGCAGCCCCTCGGACGGCATCGCGGCATACAGCGTCCACAGCATCCCCGCCGAGGCCGCGATGGGGAAGGTGAACGCCCCCCAGAGCGGTGAGAACCCGGCGGCGGTCAGCCACCGCGCCGAGGCCGCCAATATCAGCAGGACAAGCACGATGAGGCAGGCCCCGGCCATCCCAACCCAAAACGGCCCGACAAGCACCGCCACCGTTGAACAGAGCGCCAGCGGTGCCAGATGGATGGCCAGCATGGGCCGCAGGGGCGCGGGCGGCGGGCCTGCAATGAACTGCCGCGCGCTGACCGCCCAGATATAACAGGCCATGGCCAGCATTGGCCAAAGCAGAAGCTGCGCCAGCCCGTCCCAGCCCAGCAAGGGCGCGGTGCGTGCCGCGACGATAAAGCCCACCCAGTTCAGATGCCAGGCGGGGGTGACGGTGCGGATCTCGGGCGGGCCAGCGCGAAAAACGGAAAGCAGCACGCCCAGCATCGCGAGATGCAGGCCCAGCATCACCACCAGAACCACCCGCGCAAGTCCGGGCGCATAGGCCGATAGCACCGCCGCCGTCATATAGCCCGCGACGATCCCCGCGCCCACGCCCGCGCGCCCCGGCAGGATCTGCAATTCATCGTGCAGCACGGCGGGGCGACGGGCCAGCTTGACCGCGTAGGCGGTGGCGGCAAAGACGAACAGCGCGACCGCCACCCCGTCCAGCATCTGCGACAGCCCGCCCGGCAGGCCAAACCCCGCGACCCCGGCCCGCCACGCCATCGCCAGCCCCAACAGGCCAAGGACCGGCGGGAACACGGCGGGCGGCACCCGGCGCCACAGGCCGGGCGGCGTGACCTTGGGCGGGGCAAAGCGCAGGCGGGGGGCAGGATCAGGGGGGGTTCGGGTCATGGCTGGCTCATCAGGGTCAATCCATTCGTTCTTCGCCCGCCCCCGATCAAAGCGCAAGCGTGGCCTCTGCGCCACGAAAAGCGGCCAAGCATCAAGGGGACGCAACGTCATCGCCAGAAGGCAATTGACCCGAACGGTTCGGATCAGCAACGCTGGCACCAACGCGGAAGAATATGCCGCGGTGGGAGGGTAGAATGAACAGAATATTGCTAGGCGGCGCAGCCGCATTTGCGCTCATGTCCGGCGCAGCTTTTGCGGGCGGGATTGAGCGTGCGAACCAGTCGATCGGCATCCTTTTTGAGGAAGGCAACTATGCCGAGGCCGGTATCCAGCTGACCCGGCCCAGTGTCTCGGGCCGCGATCTGGCCCAATATGGCGGCACCGCGACGGGCGATGTGGCCGACAATTACAACGCGCTGAGCTTTGGCTATAAGCATGAATTCGGCAACGGCCTGTCCGCCGCGCTGATCGTCGATCAGCCTTATGGCGCCGATATCGCCTATACGCCCACCGCCGAAGGCGGTTCGGTGATGCTGGGCGGGACGCGGGCCAGCGTCTCGGCCACCGCGATCACCGGGATCCTGCGCTACAAGATGGAAAACAATATCGGCGTTCATGCCGGTGTGACGCTCTCACGCGCGGATGGTGCGGTGACGCTTGACGGCATGGCTTACGGGCCTGTCGCGGGCTATAACGCCACGATGGAGACCTCCAACGCGACCGGCTGGCTGGCCGGTGTGTCATGGGAACGCCCCGATATCGCGGCCCGCGTCGCGCTGACCTATTATTCCGACCGCACCCATGATTTCGACACGACCGAGCGGATGGGCGCGGCGGTAATCGGGCAAGGCGTGACCTCAGTCACGACGCCGCGCGCGATCAATCTGGATTTCCAGACCGGGGTTGCCGCGGATACGCTTGTCTTTGGTCAGATCCGTTGGGTGAAATGGTCCGAGTTCGAGATCAACCCGACCGTCTTTAGCTCACCTGCCATGGCCGGCGCCGGTCTGGTTGAGATGGAAAACAGCACCACCTACACGCTGGGCGTCGGTCGCCGCTTTACCGATAACTGGTCGGGCAGCGCCTCGATCAGCTATGAGCCGAAGGGCAACGAACTGGTCTCGCCTCTGGCACCGACCAACGGGCGGCTGGGCCTGACGCTGGCGGGGATCTATACGCAGGACAACCTGAAGATCACCACCGGCATCAACTATACCCGGCTTGGCAATGCCTTCCCCGAAACCGGCACGCCTGACGTGGCCCGCGCCGAAATGACCGGCAATAACGCGCTTTCGGTCGGGATGCGGGTCGGTTACCGCTTCTGATCGGCCAAAAGCGCGGCAGCGCCTTTGACCACCAGCACCCAAAGGCCCGGTTCGCAAGACCGGGCCTTTTCTATGGCGCATCGGTTGCTTAGATAGGACCGACCGGAAGGCCGAGGGGCGCATGATCTACAAAAGCAGCAAGGAATGGCGGGCCGCGCAGCGCAAGCGAGTGCTGTTATTCGGCATGTCTGGCCTTGGAAAGACCTATCTGTCGAACATGCTGCGCGCCTCGGGTGAGTGGTTCCATTACAGCGTCGATTACCGCATCGGCACCCGTTATATGGGTGAGCTGATCTCTGACAATTTCAAGCGCGAGGCTATGAAAGTCCCCTTCCTGCGTGAGCTTTTGCTGTCGGATTCGGTCTATATCGCCAGCAATATCACCTTCGACAACCTGTCGCCTCTGTCCACCTATCTGGGCAAGCCCGGCAGCGTGACGCGCGGCGGCCTGCCCTTCGACGACTATATGCGCCGCCAGAACGAACATCGCGCGGCTGAGATCGCGGCTCTGCTGGACACGCCCCATTTCATCGACCGGGCGGCGGATATCTACGGCATCCCGAACTTTGTCTGCGATTCGGGCGGCTCGATCTGTGAGGTGGTGGAGCCGGACGATCCCGACGATCCGGTGCTGTCCGCCCTGGAACAGCGGCTGCTTCTGGTCTGGATCAAGGGCTCGGAGGAACACACGGCGGAACTGGTGCGGCGCTTCGACAAGGCGCCGAAGCCCATGTATTACCAACCCGATTTCATCGACCGCGCCTTTCGCGACTACCGGATGGAGCGTGGCTTGCGTGAGGATGAGGTGGACCCCGACGATTTCATCCGCTGGGCCTATGCGCGCGCGCTTGCCCATCGCCAGCCGCGCTATGCCGCGATGGCGCGGCGGGGCGTGACGATCACCGCCGAACAGGTCGCCTCGCTGGAGAGCCGCGCCGATTTTGACGCGCTGATCGCCGAAGCCATCGACAACAAGGAACGCATCTGATGCCCATCACCCTGCCCAATGACCTGCCTGCCTTTGACATTCTGTCGAATGAAGGCGTGATGGTCATGTCGCCGGGTCGGGCGGCCACGCAGGACATTCGACCCCTGCGCATCGGGCTGCTGAACCTGATGCCGAAGAAGATCCAGACCGAGAACCAGTTCGCCCGGCTGATCGGCGCGACCCCCTTGCAGATCGAGCTGTCGCTGATCCGCATGTCGGACCATGAAAGCCGCAACACCGCCGCCGATCATCTGGCCTCCTTCTATCGCCCCTTCCGTGAGGTCGAGGCGTCGGGCGAAAAGTTCGACGGCCTCATCATCACCGGCGCCCCGGTCGAACATCTGCCCTTCGAGCAGGTGACCTATTGGGACGAACTGCGCCGCGTGTTTGACTGGACCCAAACCCATGTCCATTCCACCTTCGGCGTCTGTTGGGGCGGCATGGCGATGGCCTATCACTTCCACGGCTTGCCCAAGCATCTGTTGGGCGACAAGGCGTTCGGCTGTTACCGCCACGCCAATCTGGCCGCCGCATCACCCTATCTGCGCGGCTTTTCCGACGACCTGCTGATCCCGGTCAGCCGCTGGACCGAGGTGCGCCAGACCGACATCACGGCGCGGCCCGCGCTGAACATGCTGCTGGCCTCGGATGAGGTCGGGCCTTGTCTGGTTGAGGATAAGGGCCATCGCGCGCTTTTTATCTTCAACCATCTGGAATACGATTCCACCACGCTCAAGGAAGAATATGACCGCGACGCGATGGCCGGAAAGCCAGTCGCGGTGCCGGTGAATTATTACCCTGACGACGACCCGACCCGCACGCCCACGAACCGTTGGCGCAGCCATGCGCATCTGCTTTATGGCAACTGGATCAATGAGATCTATCAGACGACTGAGTTCGACCTGTCGCGCATCGGCACTTGATCGGCCTCGCATCCGCCCGCATAGTTCCCCAAAACCTGCGAGGACCGGATGGCCAAGATCGAGATTCCCTATGTCGGCGAGATCACCGATTTTCTGAAGAACAAGGCCCCCAAGGATGTGCGCAAAGCCATCGAGGACGGGGCCAAGCGCGACATTCTGGACCCCGGCTATCCTTACGCCGAACGGATGGATTCGGGCGATTACAACACCCATCTGGATGCGCTTCAGATCCAGCTGGTCAAGATGATGCATGGCGTGATTGCCGCGGGCAAGCGGGTCGTGGTGATCTTTGAGGGGCGCGATGCGGCGGGCAAGGGCGGCTCGATCGAGAGGGTGCGGATGAACCTCAACCCGCGCTCAGCCTATATTGTCGCGCTGCCCAAACCCACCGAACGCGAGGCGGGTCAGTGGTATTTTCAGCGTTACATCGACTGGCTGCCCGCCGAGGGTGAAATCGCGCTGTTTGACCGTTCTTGGTATAACCGGGGCGTGGTCGAAAAGGTCTTCGGCTTTACCGAAGACGACGCGCGCGAGCGGTTCTTTCGCCAATTGCCGAAGTTCGAGGAAATGCTGGTCAATGAGGGGATCATTCTGGTCAAGCTGTGGCTGAATGTGGGCCGCGCGGAACAGCTGCGCCGCTTTCTCGACCGTGAGCAAGACCCGCTGAAACAGTGGAAACTGTCCTGGATCGACGTTGAGGGGCTGAACAAATGGGACGATTACAGCGCCGCCATTCGCGAAACGCTGTCGCTGTCGCATAACCCGACCGCGCCCTGGACGGTGATCCGCTCGGACGACAAGCGCCGCGCGCGGATTGCCGCGATCCAGACCATCCTGAATGCGGTGGATTATCCCGGCAAGGATGAAAAGGCGATCGGTCAGGTGGACCCGAAAATCGTCGGCGGCCCCGAGATGCTCTTGACCTGAGCCTTGCCATCGCCCCCGCGCCGCCCTTACATCCGAACAGGCGTTCATTTCAGGGGGAGGTTTGCATGAAGCTGAACGAAACAAAGGCCATCGTCACCGGCGGGGCCTCGGGGCTTGGCGCGGCCACGGCGGAATATCTGGCGGCGCAGGGCGCTCAGGTGTTTGTGCTTGACCGTGAGGCGGCGGGCGCCGACTTTGCGAAGGGCATCGGCGCGGGGTTCGCGCAAACCGATGTGACGGATGAGGCCAGCGTGAAGGCCGCGATTGCCGCCGCGAGCCGCGCGATGGGCGGGCTGAATGCCTGCGTGAACTGCGCGGGCATCGTGGTCGGCGAAAAGACCGTGGGGCGCGAGGGGCCGCACCGGCTCGACAGCTTTCAGCGTGTCATCAACGTGAACCTGATCGGCAGTTTCAACGTGCTGCGTCTGGCCGCCGAGGCGATGGGCCGCAATGACGGGCCGGGGCGTGGCGTGATCGTCAACACGGCCTCGATTGCGGCCTATGACGGGCAGAAGGGGCAGGCCGCCTATGCCGCCTCCAAGGCCGCGATTGCGGGCATGACCCTGCCGCTGGCCCGCGATCTGGCGAGCCTTGGCATCCGGGTTTGCGCCATCGCGCCGGGCATTTTCGGCACGCCCATGCTGCGCGGTCTGCCGCAGGATGTGCAAGACAGCCTTGCGCAAGAGGTCACTTTCCCCAAGCGTCTGGGTGAGCCCTCCGAGTTCGCGCAACTGGTCGGCACGATCATCACCTCGGATTATCTCAACGGTGAGGTGATCAGGCTGGACGGCGCGCTGCGGATGCGCTGAAACGAAAAAACCCCCGCTGCTGCGGGGGTTTTTTGTTGCGGGGCGCACCTTAATGCAGGCGCGTGGCCACTTCGTCGATGGCGCGGTCGATGCCTGCGCTGCGCTCAGTCGCGCTGACATTGCGGCCCATCAGCTCAGACGCGGCGGCAATCGCGGTCTGCACGGCGCGGTTGCGCACGGCGCGCACGGCGTCG
>JAUNTZ010000011.1:0-15711 GCA_030538425.1 Paracoccus sp. (in: a-proteobacteria)
GGGCGGTGTTCAGCGCGACATACATATCGGCGATCTTGCCCTGCATCAGTTGGAAGCTGCCAATCGGCTGGCCGAACTGTTTGCGCTCACGGATATAGGGCATGACCTCATCGAGACAGGCGGCCATGATGCCGGTGCCGATGCCCGACAGGACCAGACGCTCGTAATCCAGCCCGGACATCAGCACGCGCACGCCGCGGCCTTCCTCGCCCAGGATATTCTCGAACGGGATCTCACAGTTCTCAAAGATCAGTTCGCCCGTGTTGGAGCCGCGCATCCCCAGCTTGTCGAAATGCGGTGAGGTGCTGAAGCCCGCCATCCCGCGTTCCACGATAAACGCCGTGATGCCCTTCGAGCCCGCCTCGGGGTCGGTCTTGGCATAAACAACAAGGGTCTGCGCGTCGGGCGCGTTGGTGATCCAGTATTTATTGCCGTTCAGCACGAAGCGGTCGTTCTTTTTCTCCGCCCGCAGCTTCATGCCGACCACGTCCGAGCCCGCGCCCTCTTCGGACATGGCAAGCGCGCCCACCGCCTTGCCCGAACACAGATCAGGCAGGTATTTGCGGCGTTGTTCGTCCGTGCCATTCAGCTTGATCTGGTTGACGCAGAGATTCGAATGCGCACCATAAGACAGCGAGACCGAGGCCGAGGCCCTCGCCAGTTCCTCGGTCGCGATGACATGGGCCAGATAGCCCATGCCCGAGCCGCCATATTCCTCAGAGACGGTGATGCCCAAGAGGCCCAAATCGCCCATCTCGGTCCAGAGTTCATTGGGAAATTCATTGTCGCGATCGACCTGCGCGGCGATCGGCTTGACGCGATCCTGCGCCCAACGATGCACCATGTCGCGCAGCGCGTTCACATCCTCGCCCAGATCGAATTCCATGCCTTGCGTGAACATCCGGTTCCTCCCCCGTTATTGAACGCCCGTTCATATAAGCGCGCTATACGCGCCTATCCCCCCTTGCGTCAAGACAAGACTGCGCCCGCCGCAGCCATAATGCAAGCGCCGGATCGGCCTCAGTTCAGCGCATAGGGCATATTGAGAAAGCCGTCCGGCACGCCCGGATCGTCAAAGCGCGCGCGCCATTCAAAGCCGCGCCAACCCTCGCCGGTGACGCCGAAATCATCGCCCAGTTCGCCTTCGGTCAAAGCCAGCAGGACCGCCCCGTCCGAGAGCCGCACCGCCATCGCCCCGGTTGCCTCTTCGCAGACAAGCCGCGCGCAGCCGGTCGCAAAGGCCCAGCCGTTTTCCTCACGAAAGGGGGAGCTCAGCTCAAAACTGTCGATGGCCTGCCGCAAGGTCGCGGCATCGCCCAGCAATTCAAGCAGCCGCGCGTTCCAGTTTGCGGCGACCAAGACCTCACTTGGCCAGACCTGCGCGGACAGCAGTTCTGCGGGATCGTCAAGCGGCATATCCGGGCCTTGCGGCAGATCGGACAGCGCCTGTTCCGCAACCCCGGCATCGCCCGGCGCCCAGGTGAAGCGCAGCGGAATCGCGTAATCGCCCAAGCCCTCGACGATAAATTGCCCGGCCTCATGGCGCGCGGCGCGAGGCTCAACACAGGTGCCGAACTCGGGCGAATGGGTGCCATCCAAGGCAAACCATTGCAGCGTATCGGTGCAGGCCGAGGCGTGCTGAACCCGCTGCACAAGCGCGACCGGCCCGAAATCCTGCACGATCCGCGCATCGTCGCTGAACAGCTCAACCACCTTGCCATCAAGCGAAAGATGGCTGTAGAGGCGCGGATTGTCGGGATTGGGTCGCAACTTGAACGCCTGCGCCAAGGCTACCTCCGGCAACAAGAAAAGCGACGTGAAAGCAATGAGATAACGCATGGCACCCTCCGCAATCCTTGCCGCGAGTCTGGGCGCGAAGCCCCTGCCGGTCAAGCACAGATCGGCGCGGCGCCGCTGCCATCGCGCAATTGTCCGTGAATTGTGACAGGGGAAGGCGTGGTGGGCGGTGAGGGACTCGAACCCCCGACATCTTCGGTGTAAACGAAGCGCTCTACCAACTGAGCTAACCGCCCCACGGACCGGCTGTCTAGCGCGCCCGCGCGCGCCGATCAACCGGCAAATGCGCCTAATCCTTGAAGTGGCGGCTTTCCTTGATCTGATCCCAGGCCCAGACGACCTCAGCCAGCCGATCCTCATCGGAGCGGTCACCGCCGTTCATGTCAGGGTGAAGAACCTTCACCAAAGCCTTGTATTGTTTGCGAATTTCGCCCTTGGTCCAGCCATCCTGCGCCTCAAGGATCTCAATCGCGCGGCGTTCGGTCGGCGGGAGCCTGCGCCGGGCGGTGGCGGCGCGCACTTCCGGGTTGGTGCCGTTCGCGCCCAGAATCTCCAACGGGTCGGACACGCCATGGCGCGCCCATGCGCGTTCCTGTGCGGCACTGCCAAAGGGCTTGGTCGGACGTTCCCAGACCGTCGCATTGTCCAGAAAGTTCTGGAATTCCTCTTCCGACTGGCCCTGAAAATAGTTCCAGTTCAGGTTATATTCGCGCACATGGTCCTTGCAGAACCAGAAATAATCATCCAAGGCGCGCGGTGATTTGGGGGCGCGATACTGGCCCGGCTGGTCGCAGCCCTGCTTGTCGCAGCCCCGGGTCGAGGTCTCAAATGCGCCGGACATCCCCCGCCGCCCTTTGGAACGGCGCTGTTTGTCCGATTTGGCCGAAAGATCGAAGCCAAAAGGATCTTCTTTGCTCATGGGCCCTGCCTTGCGTTGTTCGGGACCGAGAGTTTAAGCTATTTCACGCCGGTTGTAAGGGGGTGCGGGATGATTCAGGATGAAATGCGTGACAGGCTGGCGGTGTTGGAACCCTCGCTGCTGGAAATCATCGACGAAAGCGAACAGCATCGCGGGCATTCCGGCTGGCGAGAGGGCGGGCAGACCCATTTTCGCATCCGCATGAGCGCGCCCGCCTTCGCCAGCATGTCCCGCCTTGCCCGCCATCGCGCCGTGCATGAGGCGCTTGGCGATCTGGTGCCGCGTATCCATGCGCTTGCGCTTGAACTCGACGCGCAATAGGCGCGGGCGGCAGCCGGCGGGGATATTGGGGGACAAAAGACGGGAACGGCGTCGCCCCATCGGCCACCGCACCGCCTTTGTCTTTTGTCCAAAAATATCCCGGGGGACGTCCTGAAAGGACGGGGGGCAGCGCCCCCTACCCCGGTTACAGCCCGTAAATCCCGCTGAACTTCGCGTCCAGATAATCGAGCAGCGCGCCCGGGCCCACCTCTGCGCCGCTGGCCTGTTCGATGAGCGGGCGCGGCGGGATCAATCCGCCATGGCGCTGCACATTCTCGCGCAGCCATTCGACCGCGGGCCCGGCATCGCCCTTGGCAAGCGCGCTGTCCAGATCGGGCAGCGCGGCACGCATCGCCGCGTTCAGGCAACCCGCATAGACATTGCCAAGCGCATAGGTCGGGAAATAGCCAAACAGGCCCACCGACCAATGCACATCCTGCAAAACCCCGTTCGAGGGCCGGTTCACCGCCACCCCGAAATCGGACAGGAAGCGGGCATTCCACGCCTCTTCCAGATCCTCGACATCAAGCCGTCCCGAGATCAGGTCGCGTTCCAGATCAAAGCGCATCATGATATGCAGGTTATATTGCACCTCATCGGCCTCGGTGCGGATATAGCCGGGGGTCACGCGGTTGACGGTGGCATAAAACGCCTCAGCATCGGCGATGTTCAGCCCGTCGAAAGCGTCGCTCATCCGCTCGAACAGCCAGCCGGTGAAGGCCCGGGACCGGCCGATCTGGTTCTCATAGATCCGCGATTGCGATTCGTGGACGCCCAAAGACACGCCCCGGCCAAGCGGGCTGAAGGCATAATCGCTGTCGATGCCCAGCTCATAGCTGGAATGGCCGACCTCATGTATGGTTGAATAGATGCAGTTGAACGGGTCGGTTTCGACCACCCGCGTTGTGATCCGGCTGTCCTGCCACCGGCCCGAGCTGAACGGATGGACCGCCAGATCCAGCCTGCCGCGGCTCCAGTCATAGCCGAAAGCGGTGGCGCATTGGCGGGCCAGCCGCATCTGCGTCTCTTGCGGGAAATTGCCCGACAGCGCGCGGGGCTGGCGTTCGGCGCCCATCACCTCATCGCGCAGCCGCACCAGACGCGGGCGCATCGCATCGAACATCGCGCCGATCTGGGCCGAGGTCGCGCCCGGCTCGTAATCGTCCAGCAGCGCGTCATAAAGCGCGCCCTCACCCACCCTGCCCTCGGCCAGATGCGCGGCCTCTTCGCGTTTGAGCATCAGGATATTCGACAGCGTGGGCAGGAAGGCCGCCACATCATCGCCCGCCCGCGCCTCGGCCCAGATCCCTTGCGCAAGCGAGGTCGCCCGTGCCAGTTCCGTGGCCAGCCGCGCCGGAATCCGGGTCGCGCGGGCATGGTCGCGCCCGATCAGCTCCAGCATCCGTTCGTCCTCGGCATCCTCGGCCTCGGCTGCGGCGGCATCGAGCCATTCACCGATGCGCGGATCGCTGCGGCGGTCATGCAGCACCGCCTCCATCGCGGCCATTTCCTCACCGCGCTGTTCGGTCGCGCCGCGCGGCATGACGGTTTCCTGATCCCAGCCCAGCCGCTCAGCCACTGAGGAGAGCGCCTCAGTCCCGCGCTGAAAAGCCATCAATTCATCAAAGGCACTCATCGGCGCATCCCCCGGACAGATGTTTCAATCGGATAACGGGCGTGGTGGCGCGCCCGCAAGATCAGCACGAACAGCACCACCGCGCCGATCTGGTGGCTCAGTGCCAGATAAAGCGGTGAGGCATGGATCACGTTCAGGATGCCCAGAACGATCTGGGCGGCCATGGCGGCCAGCATGGCGGCAAACGCCCCCCGCGTCACCGGATGGGGCGAGCGGCGCGCGCGCAAGAACACCACCACCGCGAAAATCGCCAGCAGATAGCCGGTCATGCGGTGGATGAATTGCACAAGCGCGGGGTTCTCAAACAGGTTGCGCCAGCCCAGTTCCGGCAGCCAGATTGCGGCGGGAATCCACTCGCCCCCCATTTGCGGCCAGCCGGTATAGGTGCGGCCCGCGTCGATGCCAGCGACAAGCGCGCCGATCAGGATCTGGACAAAGGCCAGATGCATCAGCCCGGTGGAGATGGAAAACAGCTTCGGCTCAGCGGCGCGGCGGGCGCGGATCAGCTCGGCCTCGGGGCGCGAGAGCTGCATGACATACCATGCGATGAGGCCAAGGATGGCAAAGGCCAGCCCCAGATGCACGGCCAGCCGGTAAGAGGCCACGCGGACCATCTCACCACCCAGACCTGATGAGACCATCCACCAGCCAATCGCACCTTGCAGCCCGCCAAGCGCGCCGATCCCGACCAGTCGCGGCATCCAGCCTTTGGGCACCTGTCCGCGCAGCGCGAACCAGCCAAGCCCCAAAGCCCAGACCAGACCGATCATCCGACCCAGCAGCCGATGCGCCCATTCCCAGTAATAGATCGTCTTGAATTCAGCCAGCGACATGCCCTGATTGACAAGCTGATATTGCGGGATCTGGCGATAGAGGTCGAATTCAGCCTGCCACTCTGCGGCGTTCATGGGCGGCAGGGTGCCGGTCACGGGCCGCCATTCGGTGATCGAGAGCCCCGAGCCGGTCAGCCGCGTCGCCCCCCCAAGCGCGATCATCGCCACCAGCATCACAAACAGCACCACCAGCCACGCCCGGATAGCGCGGCGCGCGCCTTGCGGGCGGGCGTCGATCATCCCGGTCTGCGCGGGGGCGCGGGTGGGCTTGCTGCTGTCCATCTCCTGAAAGATCGGCCGTTTCGCCATCTTGGTCTCCTGTCATTCGGCGCGGAATGTGGCGAAGCGGGCGCAGGAAGGCAAGCCCGAGAGGTGGGTTTTCGTGTAAGGGGGGGGCGTGGTGGCGGGGGTCTTGCGCCGAGTGGAGAGCGCGGCGTGGCGATATGAGGGGCGTGATGTTATTGGTCGATGCTCCGGTGCTACGGATGCGCAATATGACAGGGGGCGTTACCGTGTCAGGCGGGGGGGCTGCAGGCTCTCGCGATGGCATGCCCTCGGCGATCCCCCGCCTGCGACTATGGAAAAGAGCGAGGTGCAAGTGCCGCCTTGCCGAATGAGCAAGGCGTGCGGGCATGCTCTCGCGATGTTGTTTCCTCTTTCCCTTCCCCACTTGCGCAACCGGAACAGAACCCGGTGCGAGATGCGCATTGCGACATGAGGCAAAATCGCCGCCATGTTGTTAGTCGATGCCCCGGCGTTGCGGTTGGGCGACGTAATGGGGTGCGCCGTCGCGTCAGTCGGGGGCGGGAAGGCTCTCGCGATGGCAAACCCTTTTGGCGACCCATGCGCGACCGCAGAACGGATCGGGCTGAGTGGCGCGCGCTGCCACATTAGGCAACGCAGTCGAGACCTTCCTCACAAACCTCTGCGCTAACCGCTACGGGTCCGCCCCGTCCTTCTCTGCTCGGCAGCACGTGAACAGATCGGGGGCATCACCACAATAAGGTTGCGCAGCCATTGCCCGGACCCCAGCGTTGCGAATGCGCGACACGATGGGATTTCTCGGGTAGGCGGGATGGGCGGCTCTCTCTCTGGCCTACCTTTCTGGCAAACCCTCGCCCGCGCATGCGGAACAGAACGGATTTCGACCGGGATGTTGCCATATAATCGAGCTGCGCGTGCAGGTTTTTCTCGATGGCATACCCTTTGGGCGACCCACGCGCGAACGCAAAACAGAAGTGGATGCAAGCCGCGCGTCGCCAAATCGGGCAACTTCGCGGCCTTTCCTTAACCTGAACCCCGACGCTATACCCTCGCCCCGCCACCCTCCCCCCGGCAGCGCATGAACAGATCCGACGCCGCCGCCGCGATGCGGCGGTCGGTTTCGTCCTCGGGGCCGGAGGCGCCGGGGCGGAAACGGAGGCGGAAGGCGTGGAGGCGCTGAGGCGCGTCGGGATAGCCGATGCGGGTCAGGCTGTGGGCGAGGGGCAGATCCGCGCCCAGGCCCTCGGGCCAGAGCGCGAGGCCCTGCCGCGCCAGACGCCGCCAGTCAAAGCGGGGGCCGGGGTCGATCTTGCGCCCCGGGGCCATGTCGGAATGACCGATCACCCCCTCCGGGCCGATGGCGTGGCGCGACATGATGGCGCTCAGCAGGTCCTCAAGCGCGTCCATCTGCCGCGCTGCGAAGGGGGCGTTGCCGGGATTGACGATCTCGATCCCGATCGAACGCGAATTGATGTCCTCTACCCCGCACCACGCGCCCGCCCCCGCATGCCAGGCGCGGCGATCTTCCGGCACAAGCGCCTCGGCCTGCCCGTGCTCATGGATGAGCCAATGGGCGCTGACCTCGGCTTCGGGGTCACAAAGCCGCGCGCGGGCGGATGGGCCGTCTGCCATGCCGGTGTAATGCAGCACGATGAGGCGCGGGGTCAGCCCGCCCTTCCGCTCGGAATGGTTGGGCGAGGGAAAGGTCTCACAATCCGGCATTGACGCGGTAGGGCGCGGGGTTCCAGCCGCAAACAAAGCCGTCGCCGTCCGGATCAAGCCCCAGAGGGTCCGCCTGCGGCCCGCCCGAGGCGATAAAGGCCAGCTGTGCAGAGGCGGCATTGGCATAGCTGCGACAGGTTGCGCGGGCATGGGCCTCGCTCCCGCCGCTGCGGTTGAAGGCGGCGGTGCCGGGCGCATGGGTCTGAGTCAGCGCATAGCGGATCAGGGTCTGCGCGGGGCTGTCGGCAGAGGTGGTGACGCGGGCGGGCGGATCCGCGGGCAGGGTCGCGACCGTGGCACCCGCAGGCACCGTCACCACCGCGCCCGGACGCGCCACCACCAGCGCGCCGGTGACGGGGTCAATATAGCCGCCCTGCCCGGTCGGCTGCGCCACCGTGGTCGCGCGGGGCTGGCCGCCGCCCAGTTCGCGCCGCGCAATCTCAAGCGCGGTGGGGCCTGCGATTTCGTCCGGGGTCGGGGCCTCAAAGGGCGTGCTGCGCGGGATGGCGCGGGGTGCTGCTGCCTGACCGCGCAAGGCGGCCTCACGCGCGGCGAGATACTGGCCGTAGCCGTCCTCACCATCCGCACGATAGCGCGGATCGTCGAAACTGCCATCGGCGGCGCAACCCGCAAGGGCCAGAACCATCGCACAAATCAGACCCTTGCGCATCATCTTTCCCTTACCACCATTGCGACGGTCGGGCGTCAAAGCCCGCCGCGCGTTCCAGAACATAGGCGTGATTGAGCAGACAGCCTTCCTCAAAGGGCCGCCCGATCAGTTGCAGCCCCAAGGGCAGGCCCTGCGCGTCAAGCCCGACCGGAACCGAGATCCCGGGCAGACCGGCAAGGTTCACCGTCACGGTGAACACATCGTTGAGATACATCGCAATCGGGTCAGCGCCGCTCATCTCACCCAGACCGAAGGCCGCCGACGGCGTGGCGGGCGTCAGAATCGCATCCACGCCCGAGGCATAGGCCGCGTCAAAATCCTGCTTGATCAGCGCGCGGACCTTGCGGGCGCGGTTGTAATAGGCGTCGTAAAAGCCCGCCGAGAGCACATAGGTGCCGATCATCACCCGCTTTTGCACCTCATGGCCAAAACCCTCGGCGCGGGTCTTTTCATACATCTCGACGATGCCGTCGCCCGCGCCGAGGCGCGCGCGGCGCCCGTAACGCACCCCGTCATAGCGCGCGAGATTCGAGGACGCCTCGGCGGGCGCAATGACATAGTAAGCGGGCAGCGCGTATTTGGTGTGCGGCAGCGAGATATCCACGATCTCTGCCCCCGCATCGCGCAGCATATCCGCGCCCTTTTGCCAGATCGCGTCGATCTCGGCGGGCATCCCGTCGATGCGATATTCGCGCGGAATGCCGATCTTCTTGCCGCGAATATCGCCGCTCAGCGCGGCCTCGAAATCCGGCACCGGCAGGTCGGAACAGGTCGAATCGCGGTCGTCGGCCGAGGCCATCGCGCCCAGCATGATCGCCGCATCGCGCACCGTCTTGGTCATCGGCCCCGCCTGATCCAGAGACGAGGCAAAGGCAATCGTCCCCCACCGGCTGACCCGGCCATAGGTGGGCTTGAGCCCCACCGTGCCGGTAAAAGCCGCAGGCTGGCGGATCGAGCCGCCGGTATCGGTGCCGGTCGCGGCAAGGCAGAGATCGGCCGCCACCGCCGCAGCCGAGCCGCCCGAGGACCCGCCCGGCGTCAATTCGCGCGCGTCCACCTTCCACGGGTTGACCGCGCGGCCATAAACGCTTGTTTCATTGGACGAGCCCATGGCGAATTCGTCCATGTTCAGCTTGCCCAGCATCACCGCGCCCGCATCCCAGAGGTTCTGCGTGACGGCGGATTCATATTCGGGGCGGAAACCTTCAAGGATGCGGCTTGCGGCCTGGGTCTGAACGCCCTGAACGCAGAACAGATCCTTGATACCAACGGGAATCCCGGTCATCGGCGCGGCATCGCCCGCCTTGATGCGGGCATCGGCGGCGCGGGCCATCTCGCGCGCCTGATCGGCGGTGGTCGCGACAAAGGCGTTCAGCGCCCCTGCCCCCTCGATCGCGCCAAGGCAGGCATCGGTCAGCTCTAGCGCCGAGGTCTCACCCTTGCGCAGCGCGTCGCGGGCCTCGGCAATGCTCAGTTTGTTCAGATCGCTCATTCGACCACCTTCGGCACGGCAAAGAAGCCCTCACGGGCGTCGGGCGCGTTTTTCAGCACCTTGTCCTGATAGTTGCCATCGGTGACGAGATCGGCGCGGCGCTTGAGGCGCATGGGCGTGACGCCGGTCATCGGCTCGACGCCCTCGACATCGACCTCGCGCAGCTGTTCCATGAAGGCCAGAATCGAGTTCAATTCGCGGGCCAGTTCGGGCAAATCGCCCTCGGCCACCGCGATCCGCGCCAGATGCGCGACCTTGCGGGCCTCGTCTTGGGTGATCGACATGAGTTTTCCTTTCGCTTGGCGCAGGGTTTAGCCGCGCAGGCGCGACCCTGCAAGCGGGCAGGCTCAGGGCGTCACCTCTTCCAGCACCTCGGGCGCGATCACGCAAATCCCCGGCAAAGCGCGGGCCAAAGGCGCGGCATCCTGTGCCAGCAGCGGAAAGGTCTTGTAATGTGAGGGCAAAACAACCTTGAAATCAAAGAACTTTTCAGCGGCAAATGCGGCACGGTCCATATCCATGGTGAAATGCCCGCCGCAGGACAGGATGCCGATATCGGGTTTATGATACTGCCCCATCCAACCCATATCGGCCATGATATCGGTGTCGCCTGAAAAATAGATCACCCGGCCTTCGCCTGCGATCATGAAACCGGCCTCGGCGCCCGCATAGATGGGGCCTTCGCTGCCTGCAAAGGATGAGGAATGGCAGGCGTTGACCATCGTGACCTTGGCCCCGCCAAGTTCCACCGTGCCGCCCTTGTTCATGCCGGTGACGGTGATGCCGTGACGGTCTTCCCAGAACGACATCAGATCATAGATGCCGATCACCGGCACTGACAGTTCCCCGGCCAGTTCAACGATCTCAGACGCGTGGTCGCCATGGCCATGGGTGAGCAGAATATGCGTGGCCCCGGCAATCGCCTCAGCGCGCCGGTCATCGGGGAAAGAGGGGTTGCCCGCAAGCCAGGGGTCGATCAGCAGGACCGCCTGCGCGATCTCGATGCGCCAGCTTCCGTGCCCCAGCCAGACCAGTTTCATTGCGCCCTCCGCTTGCTGCCTGATGCCAGTCTGGCGCAGCCCGCCCCGCCTCGCAACCCGATTTGCGATTTCCTGTCCGGCGTTAACACTTTGTTAATCAATCTGTAGTTGTTTCGCATCGTCAGAGCGCAACAACAGGCAGAAACATATGGGCGTCCTTGTGCAGATTTTCGTCTATGACGAGCGCATTCCGGTGTCCAATCTCTACTACCCCTTCGGGGGCGGGCGATCTGGCTTTAACCGCATCACGCATGTGCCATCGGCGAGTGACACGATTTATTTGGACGTTGACGATGACACGCTGCGCGCCTTGACCAGAAGCTCTGGTCCTAACCTCCTCAAGGGCCACACGCTGCTGCGCGATCACAGCATCGGTCATGTAGAGCTGACCGAAGGCACCACGCTGACCTTCCGATATCGCCACGATGTCGATGTGCGTTATCCGGACGACCCCCAGACCTACAAATATCATTTCTTTCCCCTGTTCAGTATTGGCGACAATCTGGGGGGAACCGAGATTGCTCCGAGGCAGGCGATGATGGTGGTCCCCGCCGCCGGGCAAGACCCCGAGCCTCCGCCCTTCGATCACGCGAGTGCCAGCGTTCGCTCGACCCAGATCAACACGACGCTTCAGACAAAGACGGTCCATGGCGATATGCCCGCGGGCTATCTAGGGGTCGAGTGTTTCGCGACCGGCACCGGCATTGCTACGCCGGACGGAATCGTGGCGGTCGAGCAGATCTCGGCAGGCGATCTGGTGCTGACACGCGATCACGGCGCGCAGCCGGTGCTGTGGACCGCAGGCCGGCACCTTTGCGCGCGGATGCTGGATCTTCAGCCCAACCTGCGGCCGGTGCGGATACGCGCGGGCGCGCTTGGCACGGCGGCCGATGGCACGCCGATCCCCGCGCGCGATCTGTGCCTTTCGCCGCAGCACCGGGTTCTGGTGCGCTCGGCCATTGCGCGGCGCATTGCCGGGCGCGATGAGGCGCTTGTCGCGGCCAAGCATCTGCTGGGCCTGCCCGGGATCAGTGCCGAAAGCCCCGCCCAGGGCGTCGGCTATCACCACATCCTGACCGGGCGGCATGAATTGCTGCTCTCGGACGGCGCATGGACCGAATCGCTGTTCACCGGACCGCAGGCGCTGCGCAACCTGACCGCCGCCGCCCGGCGCGAATTGGCCTCGATCTTTCCCGAAATGCTCTCGGGGCCTTTGCCCGACGGCGCGCGCCCCTTCCTCACCGGGCGACAGGGGCGCGAACTGGCGCGGCGCAGCCTGAAGAACCGCCGCGCGCTTGTTTCGGCCTGATCAGGCGTTCAGCCGCACCGCGCCCAGATCTGCCAGATCATAGCCGCCCAGATGTGCGGCGCGGCGCTCGAATGCCTCGCTGCGGGCAAAGCGGAGCAGGTTCTGCACCGGCGGCTCAAAAAAGTCGCGCCGGGTCATCACCAGATCGAAACTTTCATCGCCGACAAGCGGCACGAAGGCCAGCCGCCCGCTGGCCGCCTCAAGCCCGAAGCCGCAATCCGCCTCACCCGTCTCAATCAGCGCGGCCAGATCGGCATGGGTCTCAGCCGGGCGCGCAACGATGTTCAGATCGGCCAGTGAGAGCCCCGCACGGTTGAGCAACAGATCCAGCAAACGCCCCGAGCCCGCGCCATCCCCGCGCAGCGCAAACCGCAGCCCGCGCGCCGCCGCATCGGGCAATGAGACCACGTTCAGCGGGTTCCCCGCCGACAGCATCAGCCCCTGAACCCGGCGCGCCCAATGGATCACCACATGCCCCGCGCCCGGCAGATGGGCGCGGATCGCGGGCAGGTTCCAGGCGCCGCTTTCGGGCTCGATCAGGTGGCACCCGGCCAGAACCGCGCGGCCCGCCGCGAATTCCTCAAGCCCGTGCACGGACCCGTTGGCCAGAACCGCAAGCCCCGCCCCCGATTGCCGCAAGGCCCATTCCAGCAGCGGATCGTTTGAGCCCGCATAGATCGGCGGGCGCGGCGCAAGCCCGGCCTGCGGGAGTTCCGCCTGCGCCTCAAGCCAGGCGTCGATGAGGCGGCGCGGGAACAGCAGCTTGCCGGTGGCGCGGCTGAACGGGATCGTCTGGCGCGCGACCATCTCATAGATCGTGCGTTCCTTGAGCCGCAGATAATGCGCGACTTCGGCGGTGGTCATCAGCGGCACACCGCCGGAAAGGGTCGTATTCGTGGCGTCCATCAGCCAAGCCTCATGAATAAATATGCGAAATCATGCAAAATATACAGAGTTGTGCCATGCTCTGATATCTGCGCAGAATGTCGCGAAATCACGCACAGGATGCAGGATGACCGGCCCTTTCGCAACAGCTTTTGACCTGATCGTCTCGGGCGACGCGGCGTTGTTGCAGATCATCGGCCTGTCGCTGCGCGTTACGCTCAGCGCGGTTCTGCTGGCCTGCCTGATCGGGCTGCCGCTTGGTGCGGGGCTTGCACTGGCCCGGTTTCCGGGCCGCAGCATCATCGTCGTGGCGTTCAACGCGCTGATGGGCCTGCCGCCGGTGGTGGCGGGGCTGGTGGTTTATCTGATGCTGTCGCGCTCGGGGCCGTTTGGCGGTCTGGCGCTGCTGTTTACGCCGACCGCGATGATCATCGCGCAATTCACGCTGATCCTGCCGATCATCGTCTCACTGACGCGTTCGGTGGTTGAGGATCTGTGGACCGAATACCGCGAACAGCTGGAAAGCCTTGGCGCGACCCGGCTGCAAGCCGTGCCGACGCTGCTCTGGGATGGGCGGGTGAGCCTGATCACCGGCGTTCTGGCGGGCTTTGGCCGCGCCTCGGCCGAGGTGGGCGCGGTGCTGATCGTGGGCGGCAATATCGCGGGCCACACCCGGACCATGACCACCGCAATCACGCTTGAAACCAATCGCGGCAATCTGGGGCTGGCGGTCGCCTTGGGCATCATCCTTTTGTCAATGACGCTTGCGCTGAACGCCGCCGCATGGGGCGCGGGCCAATGGGCAAGGGGGCGGCTGGGATGAGTCTGGCCGCCACATTCGACGCCCCCCGCGCGGCCCCTGCCCCGATCCTGCCCTTGCGGCTTGAGGGCGTTGGCTTTGCCGCCGGTGGCCGGGCTTTGCTCGACGGCGTCGATCTGGAGATCCATCCGGGCCGCAGGCTGGTGCTGATGGGGCCGAACGGGGCGGGCAAGAGCCTGCTTTTGCGCATCTGTCACGGGCTGATTGCCCCCGCGCAGGGCCGGGTGATCTGGGCCGATGGCGCGATGCGGGCGCAGGCTCAGGCCATGGTGCTGCAACGTCCGGTGCTGCTGCGCCGCTCGGTCCGGGCCAATCTGGAATATCCGCTTGGCCTCAACGCCGCGACCCGCGCTGCGCGGCGCGAGATCGCGGATCATGCGCTGCAGCGCTTTGGCCTCTCGCATCTGGCAGGCAGCCCGGCGCGGCTTTTGTCGGGGGGGGAGCAACAGCGGCTGGCGCTTGCCCGCGCATGGGTGATGCGCCCGCAGGTGCTGTTTCTGGATGAGCCCTCCTCGGCGCTTGATCCGTCAGCCACGCGCCGGATCGAGGCGATGATCCATGAATTTAGCGCCGATGGCATCACCGTCGTCATGTCCACCCATGATCTTGGGCAGGCCCGGCGTCTGGCCGATGACGTGGCTTTTCTGCATTCCGGCCGGCTGATCGAACATGGTCCCGCCGCCACCTTCTTTGCGGGGCCAAAGACCCGCGAGGCCCGCGCCTTTCTGGCGGGTGAACTTGTCTGGTAATCTACAGGAGACTAACATGACCCTTTCACGCACCACCTTTCTTGGCATGGTCTCGGCTATCGCCCTGACCGCCCCGGCCTTCGCGCAGGAGAATTTCATCACCGTCGCCTCGACCACCTCGACGGAGAATTCGGGGCTCTTCGGGCATATCCTGCCGCTGTTTCAGGACGCAACCGGCATCGAGGTGCGGGTGATCGCCCAGGGCACGGGCCAAGCGCTTGAAACCGGGCGGCGCGGCGATGCGGATGTGGTCTTCGTCCATGCCCGCGCGCAAGAGGAGCTTTTTGTCGAAGAGGGCTACGGGGTTGAGCGCTTCGACGTGATGTATAATGATTTCGTCATTGTCGGCCCGTCCGAGGACCCGGCCCATATCGCAAATCTCGACAGCGCGGCGGATGCGATGAAGGCGATTGCGAATGAGGGCGCGGCCTTTGCTTCGCGCGGCGATGACAGCGGCACCCATGTCGCGGAAATGGCGTTGTGGGAGGATGCGGGCGTGACCCCGGAGGGCGCGTGGTATATGTCCACCGGCTCGGGCATGGGGGCCACGCTGAACACCGCAGCCGAGGTGCCTGCCTATGCGCTTACCGATCGCGGCACCTGGCTTTCGTTCGAGAACCGCGGCTCGCTTGAGATCCTGTTTGAAGGCGATGAGGTTCTCTTCAACCCCTACGGCGTGATTCTGGTCAATCCTGAGCGTCACGCCCATGTGAAAGCCGAGCAGGGTCAGCAATTCATCGACTGGCTGATCTCGGATGCGGGACAGGCGGCGATTGCCGACTACAAGATCAATGGTGAGCAGCTGTTCTTCCCAAGCGCCAATGCCGAGGCTGAGGCGATGGCCGCGCAATAGCATTGGCGGGGGGCGCGGCTGTCGCGCCCCCTCACGCCCCGCCGATATCTTCGGGCGCGATGGCAAGCGCCTTGATGACCGCGACGCAGGGCTGACCGGGTGCCAGGCCCAGTTCCGCCACTGACCGCTTGGTCACCCGCGACAGGATCACGTCATCACCGACCGACAGCGCGACAACCGCACCGGGCCCGTTGCCCGGTCGGATCTTGCGCACCGTGGCGGGCAATTGGTTCAGCGCCGAGATGCCGGTCAGCGTGCGGCGCGCGATAATCAACTCTTGCCCCGAGATGCGCAGCCGCAGCCGCGCGCCGATCGTCGCGCCGGGATCGGGCAGAAACAGACGCCCGCCGCTGATGGCCAGCTCTGCCAGACCGTCAGGGTGGCGCGCGACCACACGCGCC
>JAUNTZ010000011.1:15721-68874 GCA_030538425.1 Paracoccus sp. (in: a-proteobacteria)
ACCACCGCGCCGACCGCGCGCACGCCCAAGGGACGCGCGGCCGGATCGCCCAGAACCTCAGCCGCGCTGCCCATCCGCAAAACCCGGCCCGCCTCAATGGCTGCGACGCTTGTTGCGATGCGGGCGACCTCGGAGGGGGAATGGCTGACATAGAGGATCGGCACCGACAGCTCATCGCGCAAGCGCTCGAAATAGGGCAGGATCTCAGCCTTGCGGGCCTCATCGAGCGCGGCGAGGGGCTCATCCGCAAGGATCAGGCGCGGTGCGGCCAGCAGGGCGCGGCCAATCGCGACGCGCTGTTTCTCGCCGCCCGACAGGTGCGCCGGGCGACGCTCTAACAGATCGCCGATGCCTAGAAGCTCCACTACATCGTCAAAGCCCGGGCCACGCACCCGTCTCGGCGCGAACCACGCGCCATAGCGCAGGTTCTGCCGCACGCTCAGATGCGGAAAAAGCCGCCCCTCCTGAAAAATATAGCCGATCCGGCGGCGATGGGGGGCCAGGTTGATCCGCGCGGCGCTGTCAAACATCACGCTGTCACCAATCGCGATGCGGCCCTGATCGGGCGCAAGCAGCCCCGCCACCGCATTCACGATACTGGTCTTGCCCGAGCCCGAGCGCCCGAACAGCACCGTCACCCCCGGCGGCGCGTCGAATTGTGCATCGAGATCAAAGCCCCGGAAACGGTGGCGGATGCGGACCGAGAGGCTCATCCCTCAAGCCGCCTTGCCACGCGCCGCGCCATCAGCTCAGATGCCAGCAGCGCGGCCATGGCAATCGCCACAGACAGGATCACCAGCCGCAGCGCGCCCTCACCCCCGCCCGGGGTTTGCAGAAAGGCGTAGATCGCGGTCGGGATGGTCTGGGTCTGGCCCGGAATGTTCGACACGAAGGTAATGGTCGCGCCGAACTCACCAATCGCCTTGGCAAAGGCCAGAATGGCGCCCGCGATGATGCCAGGAGCCGCAAGCGGCAGGGTCACGGTCAGAAACACCGCCAGACGGTTCGCGCCAAGGGTGGCTGCGGCCTGTTCCAGCCTTGGATCGGTGGCCTCGATCGACAGCCGGATCGCCCGCACCATCAGCGGAAAGCCCATCACCGCCGCCGCAAGCGCCGCCCCGGTCCAGCGAAAGGCCAGCACGATGCCAAGGCTGTTTTCCAGAAACGCGCCCACCGGCCCGCGCCTGCCAAACGCCATCAGCAGCAGATAGCCCGTGACCACCGGCGGCAGGATCAGCGGCAGATGCACAAGCCCGTTCAGCACGCCCCGCCCCGGAAAGCGCCACCTTGCCAGTGCATAGCCGGTCAAAATGCCAAGCGGCAGGCTGGCCAGAGTGGCCCAGAACGCCACGCGCAGGCTGAGCCGCACTGCCTGCCATTCCTGGGGGCCAAGCCAGTTTGCGAGGCTCTCGATCAAGGTTGCGGCACCGTGAAGCCATGCTCGCGCCAGATCACTGCCGCCGCGTCGGAGACCAGATAGTCGTAAAACGCGGTCGCCGCATCGCGGGGCGAGGGTGTCAGCGCGATGGGATAGGTGATCGGGTCGTGGCTGTCCTGGGGGAAGGTCGCCACCACCGCCACCGCCGGCTCCGCCCGCGCATCGGTTGCGTAAACCACGCCGAGGGGCGCCTCACCCTGCGCGACAAAGGCAAGCGCTGCGCGCACGTTATCGGCCTGCGCGACCTGCCCCGAAACGGCGTCCCACAGCCCAAGCGCGCTCAGCGCCTGCTTGCCGTAAACCCCCGCAGGCACTGCATCAACCATTGCCATGGCCAGATAGCCGCCCTCCAGCAGCCCGGCCAGATCGGTATCCGCGCCAAGCGTGATCGGTGCCGCCCCCGCCGCGCCAATCAGCACCAAAGCGTTCCCCAACAGGTCGCGGCGCGTCTGGGGCAGGATATCGCCCGTGGCCTCTAGCGCGTCCATCCAGTCCTGACTGGCCGAGATGAAAATCTCTGCCGGTGCGCCCTCCTGGATCTGGCGGGCAAGCGCGGATGAGCCTGCGTAAGACACCGTCACCGCGTCGGACCCGATGGCGGTGGCCGCATGGCTTGCTGCCAGTTCATCAAGCGCCTCGCGCAGACTGGCCGCAGCAAAGACCAGCACGGGGTCATCGGCATGGGCGGGTGCGGCAAGGGCTGCGGCGAGAGCAAGGGCAAGACGCATGGCGATGTCCTCATATTCGGATGCGGATATATCATGGCATCCGCCCCGCCGAGACAACCGCAATTCCGCCCGAGGCTGCAAAGAAAAACCCGGCAGAGCGATCTGCCGGGACAAATTCCGTCGCGGTGGTGGCCTTTACATCATATGCGCCAGACCGTGAATGTCGGCGCGGCTGATGCCGATATCGTCCAGCTCACGATCCGAGAGCCGGTCCAGTTCGCGCCGGGTCTCGCGCACGCGGCGCCATTTGTGCAGAGCCTGCGCCATGCGGGCGAAAAAGCCGGTCGCCGCCGGGGTGTTATAACTCGTCATTGCCATGTCATTCCTCATCTGGCCAATCGCGCCCGGACCGGATTATCCGCGCGGGCCGCGTCTCATGGCGCCCATATAGGGCGGGTTCGGCGCCCGCACATCCGCCAAAGCCGCAGACCTGCCATGCGATTTCTGCATCGCAGCGTTAACGGTAACGGATCGGTAACAGAGGGGTGACAGCGAGCGGCCTAGCGCCAGTCGCCAAGCGCCGCCTGAAACAGCGCAAGTGCCGCGACCGCCGCCGTATCGGCGCGCAGGATGCGCGGGCCAAGGCTCACCGGAGTGACATGGGCCAAAGCGCGAAGCCGCTTGCGCTCACCCTCTGAAAACCCGCCCTCGGGGCCGATCAGGACCGCCCATGCCGCGCCCTGCCCCGCGAGAGCGGCCAGAGTATCGGCGGGACCGGCCCGCGACTCGTCGGCCCAGATGATCCGCCGTGCCGGATCCCAACCCTCCAACAGGCGGTCAAGCCGTTGCAGATCGGCCACCTGAGGCACAAAGGTGCCGCCACATTGCTCGGCGGCCTCGACCGCATGGGCTTGCAGGCGGTCCTGACGGATGCGCTCGGCATTGGTGAAATCGGTCTGGATGGGCAGGATGCGCGCGGCGCCCATCTCGGCGGCTTTTTCGACGATGAAATCGGTGCGGGCCTTCTTGATCGGCGCAAAGATCAGCCACAGATCGGGCGCATCAAGCTGCGGCGCGGTCTGCGCCATCGCCTGCACCACCCCGCCCCGCTTGCCCGCATGCGCGATCTGCGCCGACCATGCGCCGTCACGACCGTTAAACACCTCGATCTCGGCGCCCGGGCCAAGCCGCATGACGCCAAAGAGATAATGCGCCTGCCCCGCATCAAGGGGCAGTTCTTGCCCTGCGGCAATCGGGTGATCTATGAAAAGCCTGACTTGTCCCATGCCCCGATCTTAGGAAAGAGACCGCGCAAATGCCAGATGTCACAAGCCAGAGCGTCGCGGATGCGCCTAAGGGAAACTGGGTCGATCTCTATGCGCCTGCGGCCACGCGCCCCTATCTGCGGCTGAGCCGCGCCGACCGGCCCATCGGCACATGGCTGCTGCTGCTGCCCTGCTGGTGGGGGATCGGGCTTGCGATGATGGCCGACCGCGCGGTCTGGTTCGATCTGTGGATCGCGGTGGCCTGCGGGATCGGCGCCATGGCGATGCGCGGGGCGGGCTGCACATGGAACGACATCACCGACCGCAGATTCGACGCGCAGGTCGCCCGCACCCGCTCACGCCCGCTGCCCTCGGGTCAGGTCAGCCTGCGCGGCGCGGTGATCTGGATGGTGGCGCAAGCCCTGATCGGGCTGGCGGTTCTGCTGACGCTTGGCAGGGCTGCAATCTGGATGGGGGTGCTGAGCCTGATCCCGGTCGCGATTTATCCCTTTGCGAAACGGTTCACATGGTGGCCGCAGGTGTTTCTGGGCATTGCCTTCAACTGGGGGGTGATGCTGGCCTGGGCGGCGCATATGGGCGGGATCGGGCCGGTGCCGGTCATCGCATGGCTGGGCGGCATCGCCTGGACGGTGTTTTACGACACCATCTATGCCCATCAGGATACCGAGGATGACGCGCTGATCGGGGTGAAATCGACGGCGCGCCTCTTTGGTGACGCCTCGCCGCGCGTGATTGCGGGCTTTGGCGCGGTGGCGGTCCTGTTCATCGCCGCCGCCGTGCTGGCCACCGGGATCACCGGCGCGGGGCGGTGGATTGCGCTTTCCGGAGTGGCGGGCTTTGCCGCGCATCTCATCTGGCAACTTCGCCGGTTTCGGCCCCATGACAGCGCCATCTGCCTGCATCTCTTCCGCGCGAATCGCGATGCGGGGCTGATCCTTGCGCTGCTTTTTGCCGTGGCCGGGCTGGTTTGATTGTCATTTGATGGCTTGGCCCTTACATCTCGCGGATCGGAAACGGCACGGATGGGATGATGGCGGATAGCCAGACAGAAAAGGCAGGCGGGTTGCGCGCTATGGCGTTGCGGCTGACCCTGATCGGGGCGGCGGGTGCGGCGGCCTGGGGCGCGGCGGGGCTGATCGCCGCCGAGATCGAGACTCGGACCGAGGTCGATGTGCGCCGGGTGCTGCTGCGCGACGGCTTCGACTGGGTGCGCCCCAGGGCCGACGGGCTGCGACTGGTGCTGCAAGGCACCGCCCCCGATGAGGTCGCCCGGTTCCGCCTGCTCTCCGCCATGGCCGAGGCCGCGCCCCATGCCCGACTGGTCGATGAGTTGAGCGTGGCTCAGCGTGAGACCTTTACGCCCCCCGAATTCGAGCTTGAGATCCTGCGCAACGATAACGGCATCTCGATCATGGGTCTGGTGCCAAGCCGCACCGATATCGCGGCGATGACCGACCGCCTGCGGCGCGATACGGGCATGGCGCAGGTCGACAGCTTTGTCGGCAGCGCCGCCTATCCGCCGCCTGAGAACTGGTCGCCCGCATTGGGTTACGGCTTGCGGATCGCGGCGATGACGCAGCGCGCGACGATTTCGGTCGCGCCGGGCCGGGTCCGGGTGGTGGCGGTGGCCGATAACCCGACCGAAAAGGCGCGCCTTGAATCAGAGCTGCGCCGCAGCCTGCCCGGCGGGGTTGAGCTGGAGACAGAGATCAGCGCGCCGCTGGCGGTGATCTCGCCCTTTGTGCTGCGCTTTGTGCGCGACGAAGGCGGCGCGCGGTTCGACAGCTGCGCCGCTGACAGTCAACAGGCTCTGGAGCAGATCGAACAGGCGGCCAGATCGGCGGGGCTTTCGGGCGCCTCGGGCTGCACTCTGGGCATCGGCGCGCCGTCGCCCCTTTGGGGTGAGGTGGCCGCAGGCGCGGTCGCGGCGATTGGCCGGATGGGGGCGGGCCAGCTCTCGATCTCGGATCGCGCCTTGTCGATCATCGTGCCCTCCGAGGTCAGCGAGGACAGCCTTGATCGTGAGGCCAACGCCCTGCGTGAGGCCCTGCCCGCGCCCTTTACCCTTTCGGCCAGACGTGAGGCGCCCGAGGCCGCGCAGGCGGGCCCGCCCCATTTCAGCGCAATTCTGCCCGGCGATGAGACCCCCGCGCAGATCGAGGGCCGCGCAGGCAGCGCCGAGATGGCGGGCGTGATCGAAAACATGGCCCGTGCCCGGCTTGGTCCGGTTGAGGGCAGCCTTGGCCATGATCCCGCCATGCCTGCCGACTGGTCGATGCGGATCATCGCCGGGCTTGAGGCGATGGATGCGCTGATTGAGGGCTCATTGGAGATCAGCCCCGAGAGCATCACCCTCACCGGCCTGTCGGGCGATGCCTTCGCCACCGACCGCGCCATCGCCGCCATGTCGCACCGGCTTGGCGAGGGCGCGGCCTATACGCTTCAGATCGGCTATGACAAATGGCGCGATGAGACCCGCGCGGCCGCGTCGGGGACCGAGTGTGTGGACCGGCTCAATACTGTGATGGCCGAAACCGGGATCGGGTTTGAACCGGCGGGCGCGGCGATTGTGGGCGAGACGGAGGCTCTGATGGAGGGCCTCGGCGCCGCTTTGGCCGATTGCGGCGATTACCGGATCGAGATCGCGGGCCATACCGATGCGCAGGGGCGTGATGAGACGAATATGGCGCTGTCGCTCGCGCGCGCTGAGGCGGTTCTGGCCGCGATGACCGAGGCCGGGATCGCGACCGACAACATGACCGCCGAGGGCTACGGGCCGACCCGCCCCATCGAAAGCAATGACACGCGTGAGGGGCGTGAGGCGAACCGCCGGATCGAGTTCGAACTGCTCTCGCCCCAGCCGGTTGAGGATCGCGCCGCGCTGGCCGGGGTGCGGCTCACCGGCCGCACCCCCGCGCCCGAGGATGCCCCGGTCCCGCCCGCCCCCCTGCGGGAGCCGCCCGCCGCACCCGAGCCCGAGACGCCTCGCCCCGACTGGGCCACGCCAGAGATGAGCGATGAGGATATCGCCATCATCCTGCGTGAGATGGAGGCGCTTGTGGTGCAGCGGCCCGGTGCAGACACGCCCCGCCCGCAGCTTCGCCCCGAAGATCTTGCGCCCGCCGCCCCGCAAAATGACGAACCCCAAGAGGCAGAATGAACCGTCAGGATTTTATCATCGCAACCGCTCTGGTCCTGTTGGGCTGTTTCCTGCTTGGCTGGTTTGCAAGCTGGCTTGTGGGCCGGCTGACCCGGCCCTCAACCGCTGATCTTGGCGCGCTTGACCGGATGGCGCAGCATGTGGTCGATACTGAGGGCGAACGCGACCGGGCCACCGATCTTCTGGCCACGCGTGAGGCTGAGATGGCCGCCACCGCCGAAGAACAGGCGCAGCAATTGCGCGATGCGGAAGCAACGCTGCATGAGGCGCGCGCCGAGATCGAGGAGTTGCGCGCCTATATCGACCGCCATATCCGGCGCTGAGCGGCGCATAAAAAACACCCGCAGCCTCAAAGGGTTGCGGGTGTTATCTCAAGCGTCAGCGGTGGTTCAGACGCCCGCCTCAAAAATCGCCCGCGCCAGAACCGGCACGGAATCGCGGTTGAGCCCGGCAATGTTCAGCCGCGAATCGCCGACCATATAAATCGCGGCCTCTTCCTTCATCCTCGCGACCTGTTCCGGCGTGGCGCCAAGGCGTGAGAACATCCCGCGATGCCGGGCCAGAAAGTCGAAACGGTCGCTGCCGGTCAGGTTGCGCAACTCGGTCGCCAACTGGTCGCGCAGGCCGAGCATGGTGTTGCGGATCTCTTCCAGCTCGGCGCGCCAGTCGGCCGAGAGACCCTCATCGCGCAGGATGGTCGAGACGATCCGCGCGCCATGATCGGGCGGAAAGCTGTAGGTCTGGCGGTTCAGATAGGCCAATGCGCCTTGGGTCATATCACGCGCCGCCGTGTTCTCAGCCAGGGCAATCAGAATGCCGGTCCGTTCGCGGTAAATGCCGAAATTCTTGGAGCAAGAGGCCGCAATCAGCACCTCGGGCAGGCGGCTGGCAATCAGGCGGGTCGCCTCGGCATCGGCGTCAAGCCCGTCGCCAAAGCCCTGATAGGCCAGATCGACCAGAGGAATCGCGCCGGTTTTCGCCAGAATATCGGCAATCTCGGCCCATTGCTCGATGGTCGGATTCGCGCCGGTCGGGTTGTGGCAGCAGCCATGCAGCAGCACCACATCGCCCTTTGCGGTCTTGGCCAAAGCGGCCTTCATCGCCTCGAAATCGACGCCGCGCGTCTCATTGTCGAAATAGGGATAGGCCTGATACTTCGCGCCCATGAATTGCAGGATCGAGACATGGTTCGGCCAGGTCGGATCCGAGACATGGATCACCGCATCGGGGTTCGCCATGCGGATCAGCTCGAACGCATTGCGGATCGCGCCGGTGCCGCCCACGGTCGAACAGGCCGCAACCCGGCCCGCATCCGCATTGCCCAGAACAAGCGAGACCATCGCATCGCGGTAATCCTGCTCACCGGCAAGCGCGGTATAGGATTTGCTGTCCTGCACCTCCCAGATGCGCTGTTCGGCGGCCTTGACGGCGCGCATCACGGGCGTGTGGCCGGTGGGGTCCTTATAGACGCCGACGCCAAGGTCGATCTTGCCCTGACGGGTATCGGCCTTGAATTCACCCATCAGGGCAAGGATTTTATCGGGGGCCTGCGGTTTGAGATTGCCCAGCATCATGCGTCTCCGGTTGCGATTTTAAGGTCGGGAAAGGCGCCCCATTCGGTCCATGAGCCGTCATAAAGCGCGTGGTTGCGATGGCCGATGATCTCAAGCGCAAGCGACAGCACCGCCGCCGTGATCCCCGAGCCGCAAGAGGTGATGGCCGGACGGCTCAGATCCACCCCCGCCGCCTCGAAGATGGCGCGCATCTCACCGGGCGATTTCATCGTGCCGTCCTCGTTGAACAGGCGGGTAAACGGGACGTTGCGCGCGCCGGGAATATGGCCCGCGCGCAGACCGGGACGCGGCTCGGGCGCGTCACCGCGGAACCGTTCGGGAGCGCGGGCGTCGATGATCTCGTGATCGCCCAGTTTCGAGGCGGCGGCAACCTGTGTCACATCGCGCACCAGACCCGCCTGCCGCTGCACGGTGATATGGCGGTCGCGCATGATCGGGGGCATATCCTCAACCTCGCGTCCCTCGGCCTGCCATTTGGCGAAACCGCCATCCAGAACCGCGACATCGGTTTTGCCCATCAGCCGGAACAGCCACCAGACGCGGGCGGCGCTGCGAATGTCGGAATTGTCGTAGATCACGACCTGATGCCCGTCGCCAATCCCCATGGCGCGCATCCGGCTGATGAACATCTCAGGCGGGGGGGCCATATGCGGCAAGGCGCTGCGCGGATCGGAAATGGCGTCGATATCAAAGAACCGCGCGCCGGGGATATGGCCCGCGTCATATTCGGCCTGACCGCTGCGCCCCGTGGCGCCCATATGCAGGCTGGCGTCGATGATGCGCAGATCGGGATCGTTCAGATGAGCGGCCAGCCAATCGGTCGAGACCAATGTTTTCGGATCGTCCTGCATCTGATGCCCCCCTTTGTGCCGTCGCGCCCCGATGTAACCAAGCGCAACCCGCGCTGCAATGGTGATATGGCGGGATCAAGCAAAGGCAAGGCGGCTCAGCCGCCCTGTTTCAGCAGCCGCTGTTTCTGGCGGTTCCAGTCGCGTTTCGCGCTTGTCTCGCGCTTGTCGGCGACCTTCTTGCCCTTGGCCACGCCGATCTTGAGCTTCACGATGCCGCGATGGTTGAAATACATCACCAGAGGCACAAGCGTCATCCCCTCACGCCCCACCGCCGCCCAAAGCCGCGCCAATTCCTTGCGCGAGACCAGCAGCTTGCGGCGGCGGCGTTCCTCATGCCCGAACACGCCCGCCTGTTTATAGGCCGCGATATAGGCGTTGATCAGCCACAGCTCACCATTTTCAACGCTCGCATAGGATTCGGCGATATTCGACTGGCCGGTGCGCAGGGATTTGACCTCGGAGCCCATCAGCATGATGCCGCATTCCAGATCGCTTTCGATGAAATAATCGAAACGCGCGCGCCGGTTTTCCGCGATGATCTTGTAATTCGGGTCGGTTTTTTGCTGTGCCATGGTCGGGCAGAGATAGGCGCAAGCCCCTGCCTTGTAAAGAAGCCCGTCGCGACCCGTCCGGTTGTGCGACCGGGCGGGCGGCCCTATGGTGGCCCCAAAACGCGTCACGGGGGACAGGATGCAATCGGATATCGAAATTGCCCGCAAGGCGGTCAAACGTGACATTTTCGAGGTGGCTGCGACTCTCGGACTGGGGCGCGGCGATGTCCTGCCTTACGGACATGACAAGGCCAAGCTGACCCACGAGGCGCTTGCCGCGCTTGAGGGGAACCCGCGCGGCCGTCTGGTTCTGGTCACCGCGATCAACCCGACCCCGGCGGGTGAGGGCAAGACGACCACCACCGTGGGGCTGACCGATGCGCTCAACCGGATCGGCAAGCGGGCCACCGTCTGCATCCGCGAGGCCTCGCTTGGTCCCAATTTCGGCCAGAAAGGCGGCGCTGCGGGCGGCGGCATGGCGCAGATCGTGCCGATGGAGGATATGAACCTTCATTTCACCGGCGATTTTCACGCGATCACGGCGGCGCATAACCTGCTTGCGGCGATGATCGACAATCACATCTATTGGGGCAATGCGCTTGAGATCGACACGCGGCGGATTTCCTGGCGGCGGGTGATGGATGTCAACGATCGCGCGCTGCGCCAGATCACCGCAGGGCTTGGCGGCGTGGCCAATGGTTTCGCGCGTGAGACCGGCTTTGACATCACCGTGGCGTCCGAGGTGATGGCGATCCTTTGCCTTGCACGCGATCTTGAGGATTTGCAGGACCGGCTGGCCCGCATCGTGGTGGCCGAGACCCGCGACCGCCGCCCGGTCACGGTGCGCGATCTGGGGGCCGAGGGCGCGATGGTGGTGCTGTTGCGCGATGCGCTGCAACCGAACCTTGTCCAGACGCTTGAGAACAACCCGGCCTTCGTCCATGGCGGGCCGTTTGCCAATATCGCCCATGGCTGCAACTCGGTCATCGCGACCCGTGCCGCACTCGCGCTGTCGGATTATGTCGTGACCGAGGCGGGCTTTGGCGCGGATCTGGGCGCTGAAAAATTCCTCAACATCAAATGCCGCAAGGCGGGTCTCGCGCCCGATGCCGTGGTGGTGGTGGCGACGATCCGCGCGCTCAAGATGAATGGCGGTGTGGCCTACGCGGATGTGGGGCGCGAGGATGTCGCGGCGCTGCGCGCGGGCTGCGCCAATCTGGGCCGCCATGTCGGCAATATGCGCGGCTTTGGCCTGCCGGTGGTGGTCGCGATCAACCATTTCACCAGCGATACCGAGGCCGAAATCGCCGCCCTGCGCGAGTATTGCGCCGGGCTTGACGTGCCGGTGAGCGTCGCGCGCCATTGGGCCGAGGGCGGCGCAGGGGCCGAGGAACTGGCGCAACTGGTCGTCGCCGCAGCCGAAGGCCCGCGCGCGGGCTTCGCGCTGACCTATCGCGACGATCTGCCCCTTGCCGAAAAGATCGACGCGATCTGCCGGCGCATCTATCACGCCGAGGGCGCGCTCATCCCCGAAAGGCTGCGTCGCCAGCTGGCGGACTGGGAACAGGCAGGCTACGCCGCTCTGCCCGTCTGCATGGCGAAAACGCAATACAGCTTCACCACCGACCCCGACCGCCGCGGCGCCCCCGAAGGCTTTCACATCCCCGTCCGAGAGCTTCGCCTCGCCGCAGGTGCGGGCTTTGTGGTGGCGATCTGCGGCGAGATCATGACCATGCCCGGCCTCCCCCGCCACCCCGCCGCCGAACGCATCGGTCTCAACGCGGATGGCGAGATCGAGGGGCTGTTCTGAGCCTCGCAGCTATTGCGCCGGCGATGCCAGGGCGGGCAGCTTTATTGGGCGGTTAGGAACCTGCCTGATCGGACATGCTCCGCTTGGTCCATAGTCCCATTGCGAGAAGGCTCCCTGTCCAGGTCTTCGACCTTCGCCTTGCCGCAGGCGCGGGATTTGTGGCGGCAATCTGCGCCGAGGTTATGGCCATGCCGGCCTGCCCCGCCACCTAGCGGTCGCAACGCATCGGGCTTAACGCGGATGGACAGATTGAGCGACTGTTATAGGCGTTGCGAGGTCTGCGCGGGCGATGCCAGGGCGGGCAGCTTTATCGGGCGGTTAGGAACCTGCCTGATCGGACATGCTCCGCTTGGTCCATAGTCCCATCGCGAGAGACCGGCGTCGCGCAGCCAAATGCTCCGACTTCGCCGCCCCGCCGCAGGCGCGGGACTTGTGGCGGCAATCTGCGATGAGGTCATCATCACGCCCGTCCGGCCCCGCCATCTAGCGGCCCAACGCATCAGCCTGAACCGCGCATGTCCAGATTGAGGGGTTGCTCTGAGCCTCGCGGCTTTTACTGGGTGTTGCCGGTGCGGCTGGCATTGTCGGGTCGCGATGAAAGCGCGTGATCGGGCAAGACTAGGTATGATCCTTATTCCCGTCGCGAGAGACAGGCGCAGCGCGCCAGAAGGCTTTCACGTCCCCGTCCAAGAGGTTTGCCTCACCACAGGGGCGGGTTTTTTGACGGCGATCTGCGGCGAGATCATGACTATGCCCGCCTCCCGGCCGCCGAACGCTTAGGCTCGAACGAGGATGGGCAGATTGAGGGGTTGCTCTGAGCCTCGCCGCTTCTGGCCGGGCGACGCCGACGCAGGAGGTCTTTTTCGAACGGCGAGGAATGAACTTGAGCTGGTTAGTGATCCATGTCGCGAGAGACCGGCGCGACGAAAGCTCCCACAACCCCGTCCGTGAGCTTCGCCTCGTCGCCGGGGCGGGCTTCGTGGCGGCGATCTGCGGCGAGACCGACCTTGCTATAAAAGGGGCAGTTCGTGGCCCCTTCCTGCGGAGGCAGCTCCACTCACCCAGCCGGTTCCGCCATAGGCTGTTTTCAAGTGGCTTGCGGCGCTCACATGCGGCTCATGCGATGTTCGATATCTAGTCGTTTCCGGGGCCCGCGGCTTGAGAAGGCGCAATTCTCACCGCCCTCATACAGGATGCAAATCATCCTCGCCCGCACCACCGCGCAGCGGCGGACTTTACCACGGTCCTCAGCCGCAACGCTCCGCCGGTGCCCGTCCCCCTCACCCGCGCCCACCACGCCCGACCTCTCTCCCGCACCAACCCAACTGTCTTTTGTCCCCAAATATCCCCGCCGGAGGCACCCGCAACCTCCACCCGCGCGGCATTGACTTTGCGCATCACAGGGCCATCTTGGGCGAAAGGGGATGCGGATATGCTCGATATCGGTTATTGGGGCGCGGCACTGGCGGGGGTTTTGTCCTTTCTCTCGCCCTGCATCCTGCCGATGGTGCCGTTCTACCTGTCCTATATGGCGGGTCTCTCCATGGCCGAGCTGCGCGCCGATGGCCGGATCGAGGCGGGGGCGCAGCGCCGTCTGGTGCTTTCGGCTCTGGCTTTTGCGGCCGGGGTGACGACGATCTTTGTTCTGCTGGGACTGGGGGCGACCGCGCTTGGCCAGCTGTTCTTCGACTGGCGCGAGCCGCTCTCTTATCTCGCGGCGGCGGTGCTGTTTGCCTTTGGCCTGCATTTTCTGGGCATCTGGCGGATCGGCTTTCTCTATCGCGAGGCGCGGCTTGAGGGCCCTGCGAACCCGGCGGGCATTGCCGGGGCCTATGCGATGGGGCTGGCCTTTGGCTTTGGCTGGACGCCTTGTGTCGGGCCCGCGTTGGCCGCGATTCTGATGGTCGCCTCGGGAAGCGGGGATCTGTGGCGGGGCGGCAGCCTGTTGCTGGTCTACGGGCTCGGCATGACCGCGCCTTTTGTCATTGCGGCGCTCTTTGCCAAGCCGTTTCTGGGCTGGGCCGCGCGCAACCGCAGATATCTGGGCCATGTCGAAAAGGTCATGGGGGTGATGCTGATCGTCTTTGCCCTGCTGATCGCGACGAACTCGGTCAATCTGATCGCGCAATGGATGATCGAGAATTTCGACTGGTCGCTGACCCTGCGCTGAAAGGAGATGGGATGCTGACACGACGTCTGTTCATTGCCGCCGGTCTGGCGGCCACGATTCTGCCCGCCTCTGCGGCGGTGCTTGGCGATGACGGGCTGCATAAGGCCCCGTGGATGCAGGACACCTTTCGCGACCTGCGCGAGGATCTGGCTGAGGCCACCGCCTCGGGCCGACATCTGCTGCTGATGATTGAACAGCGCGGCTGCATCTATTGCACGCAGATGCATGAACAGGTCTATCCCGATGAGGCCATTACCCGATTGCTGAGTGATGATTTTTTCGTGATCCAGATCAATATGTTCGGGGACATTCCTGTCACCGATTTCGATGGCGAGACACTGGCTGAGAAGGACATCGTGCGCAAATGGCGGGCGGTGTTCACGCCGACGCTGATCTTTCTGCCGCCTGGGGTCTCGGACGATGTCAGCGCCGCCCGCGCGGCTGCGGTGACGATGCAGGGCGCGCTTGATATCCAGACCACCACCGCGCTTCTGGAATGGGTGCGCGAGGGCGGCTATGCGGGTGGCAGTTTTCAGGATTACATGGCGGCGCGGGCGGCGGACGGATAGGGGCTCAGCCCTGGCAATAGCTTTGCTGACGGGTCCAGCCTGCGATATCGTCGCGTTTCGAGGCCACCCGCAGCGGCGCCCAGTCCCGCGCCACCCCGCGCCACCGGCCCGAGCCGTCACGCGCCACCGCATTGTCGCGCCCGACCTGCCGCGCCATGATCCGCATCGCGCATGAGGCGTTGTCGGCCCCGTTCATGATATCGCCCGAACAGCCGTAATGCCGCCATGTCGCGGGCGAGATCTGCATCAGCCCCAGCCAACGCCCGCCGCCGCCACGCGCCGCCGGATTATAGGTGCTTTCATGGCGGGCAAGCGCCGAGGTCAGCCCGACCCAGAACGCCTTCCTCCCATCCGGCCCCTGCGCGGCATAGCCCGGGCAGTAATGGCCGATATCCTGCGGCACCTGTGAGACCATGGCGACGCCCTCGCGGTCAAGCGCCGCAAGCGCGGCCTGCGTCCAGGCATCCGAGCCGCCGCGATGGTCCCAACGCATCACCGGCAAAGCGGGCGGCGGAGCGGCCACCGGAGCGGGCGCGATCAGCAGGTTCGCGTTATCGGGGGTGTCACAGGCGGCCAGCGAGGCAATCGCGGCAAGCCCAAGAATCGCGGCGCGGCGGCAAAGCGAAAGGCGCATGAAGGGGTCCAGAATGGTTGTTCCTGAGCCAGCGTTAAACCGCCGCACCGCCCCCGCAAATGGCGCATTTTCGTGATCACGCCCCTTGCGCGGATCATTGCCGATCATCGCGGGCGTTTTCCCGCTTTTGCGGCGCGGCGCATTATGCGATTTTAGGGCATGACAAGTGGCGATGGGTTTTGGTGATGCCGTTTCTGTTGACGATCCTTGGCCTGATCGGCGCGGCGCTTGTCTGGTATATCCGCGCGCGCTTGGTCGGCATGGCGGCGCGGGATCTGGGTCATGCGGCCAGTGATGTGATGAATGCCGCCCGCAGGCTGGGTTTTCGCCGCCGCGCCAATATGCACCCGGTCGAAAGCGTCGATGAGCCCGAGCTTGCCATCGCCACCATTGCCACGGCATTTCTGGAGCTGGACGGGTTGCCCTCGCGTGAGGATCAGATGCGGCTGGCCCGCGCGCTTGCCAGCCATACCGGCACCGCGCCGGACAAGGCCGAAGAAATGCTGGTCATGGGCCGATGGCTGGTCAGCGAATGCAAAGGCCCGCAGCCCGCGATTACCCGCGTGACCAAGCGGCTGATGCGGCTGGAGCCCACCGCGTTTCAACCCCTGCTGGCGGTTCTGGGTGAAATCAGCGGGCCGGGCGGGCTCAGCGCACCGCAGCGTGAGGCTCTGGATGAGATCGCGCGGATTGCCCGTCTGCGCTGAGCTGCCCTTGCCGGGACAGCGCGTAACGCTTAGAACCGCAGCGAGATCTGACAAGAGGCGAACATGCTGGACCATCTGAGCTTTACCGCACCCGAACCCAAAGTGATTGCCGGGGCCAAATCCGACTGGGAACTGGTGATCGGGCTTGAGGTTCACGCGCAGGTCGCCTCAAACGCCAAGCTGTTTTCCGGCGCCTCGACCCGGTTCGGGGCAGAGCCGAACGCCAATGTGGCTTTTGTGGATGCGGCCATGCCCGGCATGTTGCCCGTGATCAATGAATTCTGCGTGGAACAGGCGGTGCGCACCGGCTTGGGCATCAATGCCGCGATCAACCTGCGCAGCGCCTTTGACCGCAAGAACTACTTCTACCCCGACCTGCCGCAGGGCTATCAGATCAGCCAGCTTTACCACCCCATCGTCGGCGAGGGTGAGATCATCGTCGATATGGGCCCGGGCGTGGCGCGGCGGGTGCGGATTGAGCGCATCCATCTCGAACAGGATGCGGGCAAATCCATTCACGACATGGACCCCAATATGTCCTTTGTCGATTTCAACCGCACCGGCGTCGCGCTGATGGAGATCGTGTCGCGCCCCGATATTCGCGGGCCCGAGGAAGCCGCCGCCTATGTGTCGAAACTGCGCCAGATCATGCGCTATCTGGGCACCTGCGACGGCAATATGCAGAACGGCAATCTGCGCGCCGATGTGAACGTGTCGGTCTGTCGCCCCGGCGATTATGAGCGGTTCATCGAGACCGGCGATTTCAGCGTGCTTGGCACGCGTTGTGAGATCAAGAACATGAACTCGCTGCGCTTCATTCAGGCGGCGATTGAGTATGAGGCGCGCCGCCAGATCGCCATTATCGAGGATGGCGGCGCGGTCGTGCAGGAAACCCGGCTTTACGATCCGGACCGGGGTGAGACGCGGTCCATGCGCTCAAAGGAAGAGGCGCATGACTACCGTTATTTCCCCTGCCCCGACCTGCTGCCGCTTGAGATTGAGCAGGACTGGGTGGACGGGATCAAGGCCGATATGCCGGAGCTGCCCGACGCGAAAAAGGCGCGGTTTGTCAGCGGCTTGGGGCTTTCGGAATATGATGCGGGCGTGCTAACCGCCGAGGTCGAGAATGCCGATTTCTTTGAGGCTGTGGCGCAGGGCCGTGATGGCAAGATGGCCGCGAACTGGGTCATCAATGAGCTGTTCGGGCGGTTGAACAAAGAGGGGCTGACGGTGGCGACCTCGCCGGTCTCGGCCGCGCAGCTTGGCGGGGTGATCGACCTGATCGGCTCGGGTGAGATCTCGGGCAAGATGGCCAAGGATCTGTTCGAGATCCTTTGGACAGAGGGCGGCGATCCGGCGGAAGTCGCCGCCGCGCGCGGCATGAAGCAGGTGACGGACCTTGGCGCGATCGAGGCCGCCGTGGATGAGATCATCGCCGCCAACCCCGCTCAGGTCGAGAAGGCCCGCGCCAACCCCAAACTGGCGGGCTGGTTCGTCGGTCAGGTGCTCAAAGCCACGGGGGGCAAGGCCAACCCTGCGGCGGTGAATGAGATCGTGGCCCGCAAACTGGGCGGGTGATGCGGGTTCTGGGCGGCCCGGCGGGGTGATTTGCGGGCGCAAGGGAACCGGGCGGAAATTCTGCCGTTAATCTGTGTAAAAACGGCGCAAGCCAACAGGGATAGCCGCATGACGCAGTTCGAATATACCGTGATTCCCGCGCCCGCGCGCTCTGAGAAGATCAAGGGCGCCAAGACCCCGGCGGATCGTTATGCCGTGGCGCTTGGCGCGGCGATCAATGAGATGGCGGCGCAGGGCTGGGACTATGTGCGGGCCGAGACCCTGCCCTCGGAGGAACGCAGCGGGCTGACCGGGCGCACGGTGATGTTCCACAATCTGCTGGTGTTCCGCCGCGCGAAAGCGGTGATGGCGCAGGCCCCCGCGCCGCGTGAGGCCGAGCCTGCGCCTGCCGCTGCGAGGCCCGAGCCTGAGACCACCCCCGGCCCGCAAGCCGCAATGGTCACCCAAGCAGGCCCCGCCCCTGCCCCGGCGGCATTGGCGGCGGTGACCCCAGATGCGCCGGTCGAGGCTGAAGCCACAGCGGCAGAGCCCGGCGAGGCCAAGCCCGCAACGCCGGTTTTTTCGCGCACGATGCAGATGCTGGGCGGCGCGAGCCGGGGCGTTAAAAAGGACTGACAGTTGGCACCGGATAACCGGCCCGATGATCGTGACGCCGGATTGTCGCGCGGGTGAGCGATTATCTGGCGGGATCGTCGCGGGCGTCCGGGCTGACCTCACCCATGGGACGGCATCTCGATGCGAGGGGCTCGGCTGGATGTGACTGATCCGACTTTCTTTTCTCTGATTTCAAGCAGAAAGACGGTCCCCGTCGGCCCCCACTGCCCCTCGCGCCAGATCGGTATAATGCCCGATCAGCCCCTCGCGATCCAGCCGCCCGGTGTCTCGGAACCAATGGGTCACGCCGGTCATCATCGCGATCAGCGCCATGGTGCCAAGCCGCGTATCGCCGGGGCGCATCAGTCCCGCGGCCTGACCGTCTCGCAGGATCTGCTCTAGCAGGTTTTCATAGCGGCGGCGCAGCGCGGCAATCGCGGCATGGTTCTCAGACGTGAGGTTGCGCAGCTCCATATAGGAGAGGAACACCGCGTCCGGGTTATCGAGGCTCATGGCGATGTGAAACCGCACAAAGCGGTCAAGCCGGGTCAGGGCGTCGGCCTCGGGCGCGTCGCGCCAGCTTGACAGCAGATGCTCCATATGGTCGCGCAGCAAACCGGCCAGCAGGGTTTGCTTGTCGGGGGTGTAGCTGTAAAGCGTGCCCGCCTGCACCCCCACCTGTGCCGCGATCTGGCGCATCGAGACCGCCGCATAGCCGTGCCGCGCAAACAGGTGCTGCGCGGCGGCGCGGATGGCGGGGCCGGTGATCTCAGCCCGAGAGCCTTGGGTGCGGGCCATGACGCCTAGACCCGGCGCAGCGCAAGCACCGCGTTCAGCCCGCCAAAGGCAAAGGCGTTCGACAACACGGCATCGACCTGTGCCTCGCGCGCCTCATTGGGTACCACGTCAAGCGCACATTCCGGGTCGGGCTCCTCATAGCCGATGGTCGGCGCGATGATCCCGTCGCGCAGCGCCATGATACAGGCCAGAAGCTCAACCGCGCCGGTGCCGCCGATTAGATGGCCATGCATCGACTTGGTGGAGGAGATCATCAGCCGGTCGGCATGGGGGCCAAAGGCATGGGCGACAGCCGCGCATTCGGTCTTGTCATTGGCCGCCGTGCCGGTGCCATGGGCGTTGATATAGCCCACATCCTCAGGGTTCAGCCCGCCATCGCGCAGCGCCCCCGCAATGGCGCGTTCCGCCCCCACAGCCGAGGGCATCACGATGTCGCTTGCATCCGAGGACATGGCAAAGCCCACCACCTCGGCCAGAATATCGGCGCCTCGGGCGACGGCGTGGTCCCAGTCCTCGAAGACGAAGACGCCCGCGCCTTCGCCCTGCACCATGCCGTTGCGATTGGCGGAAAACGGGCGGCAGGCATCCTTGGACATGACGCGCAGCCCCTCCCATGCCTTGACCCCGCCAAAGCAGAGCATGGATTCCGAGCCGCCCGTCAGCATGATCCGCGCCGCGCCCGATCGCACCATGTTGAACGCGAGCCCCATCGCGTGATTGGAACTGGCGCAGGCGGTGGCGACCGAGAAACTTGGCCCCATCAGGCCATATTCCATCGAGACATGGCTTGCGGCGGCATTGTTCATCAGTTTCGGCACGACAAAGGGGTGAACGCGGTTCTTGCCCTCTTCGTAAACGGTGCGATAGTTTTCGTCCCAGGTGTTGACCCCGCCCGCCGCCGTGCCAAGCACAACGCCCGACATCAGCCCCAGATCGCCGTCAAAGACCAGACCCGACTGCGCCACGGCCTGACGCGCGGCCAGAAGGGTGAATTGGGTGAATTTGTCGTAAAGCAGGATCTGCTGGCGGTTGAAATAGGTCTCGGGGTTCCAGTCATGGACCTGCGCGCCGATCTTGATCGCCAGCCGGTCCACATCGCGGAAATCAAGATCCGAGATCCCGCTTCGCCCCTCTCGGAAGGCCTCGAATGTCGAGGGCACATCATGGCCAAGCGCGTTGACCGTCCCCATCCCGGTGATCGCCACACGGCGCGGGCCCGGCGCGGCGCGCATCGGCAGAACCCGCATCGGCACGCGCAGCATCGCCTTGGCGCCGGCCTTGGCCATGGAGGCGGCCTTGCGGACCTTGCCCTTCTTCTCACCGTTTTTGTCGGCGTGTTTCTTGCCCACGCTCAGCCCTTTTCCGCGACCAGCTTTTCGACGGCGGCGATGATGCTGCCCATGGTCGAGATGTCGAACTCGGACTTTTCGGGCTCATTGGCGTTGAAGGGGACGGTGATGTCGAATTCTTCCTCGATGGCAAAGATCGACTCGACCAGGCCCAGGCTGTCGATGCCAAGGCTTTCGGGGGTCGCGTCATCGGTGATCTGTTCGGGTTCCAGCATCGCCTGTTCGGCAATCAATGCGCGGATGCGGGTTTTCACGTCCTGGGTCATCTGGGCCTCCGTTCAGCCTTTCAGGTCTTTCAGCGCGGCGCGAAGCTGCGCCAGTTGTTCACTCAGGCGCGGCAAGCGGCGCATCGCCTTCTGGATTTGCAATTGTGTATCCATCGCCGTGGCCGGATTGCCAAGCAGAACCTTGCCCGCCTGCACACGGCTGAAAATCTTGGTCGCGCCACCGGCAATCACATCATCGCCGATGGTGATATTGTCGCTGACCCCGCATTGCCCGCCCAGAACCACACGGTCGCCGATCTGGGCAGAGCCCGCGATGCCGACCTGACCGCAGATCAGACAGTCCTCGCCCACAACGACATTATGCCCCAGATGGGCGAGATTGTCGATTTTGGTGCCGCGCCCGATGCGGGTTTCGCGGATCGTGCCGCGGTCGATGGTGGTGTTGGCGCCGATCTCGACATCATCGCCGATCTGGACCGAGCCAAGCGAGTGGATGCGTTCCCACGCCTGTTTGCGGATCTCTTCGCGGTGGCCAAGGGTGCGGCGGGTCTCCTCAACCCCGGATTCTTCGGGCGTGACAAAGGAAAACCCGTCCGAGCCGATCACAGCGCCGGGATGGATCACCACCCGCGCGCCGATCCGAGTGCCATGCATGATCCGCGCCCCGTTCAGGATCAGCGCATCCGCGCCGATCTGCGTGCCGCGCGCGATGCTGACATGGGCGGCGATCCGCGCGCCGTCGCCGATAGTGACATCCGCGCCGATCACCACGAAGGGCCCGATCACCGCGCCCGCGCCGATCCGGGCGCTATGGTCGATCACCGCGCTTGGGTGGATGCCTTCGCCCCCCGCGGCAATCTCAGGCCCGGGATCAAAGCTGCGGGTCAGCCCGGCCATCAAGAGACGCGGGCGCGGTGCGAAAATTGCCGCAGCTAAGCCATATTCGGCGGGCTCCATCCCCTCAGCCAGAATCGCCACCGCGCCGGGGCGCAGGGCGCGGGCATAGTCCGGCTTCATGGCAAGCGCGATCTGATCGTCACCGGCGCGGCCCGGCTCAGCCGCGCCTCTCACCACGCGCCCCGCATCGCCCCAGACCCGCGCGTTCAGCGCCTTCGCAAGATCCCCGACCGTGATTGCCATATGGCCCCCTTTCGTGCCCGAGAATTAGCGATTGCTTTGCCGCAATGCCAGCCCCTTCGACTGGGCCTATTCGACCCCCGCCTCTTGCAGCGCCGCCCAAAGCCTGCCGTCACGGTTATAGATATCGGGGAAGCTGCGCAGATTGCCCTGCGCATCCGGCAAGGTGGTGAAATAGACCAGATGGATCGGCAGCGGCTCTTCGAGCCGGATCCAACGCTCTTGCCCGGTGTCCAGAACGCGGTGGAAATAGGCCTGCGGGTCCGAGGCATTGCCGCGCAGCAGCTCATAAGCCAGCTCAAAGGGCCGCCCGATCCGCACGCAGCCATTGCTGTCGGCACGCACGCGGTTGTTGAACAGATGCCGGGTCGGGGTGTCATGGAGGTAGATGTTCCACTCATTGGGGAACATGAACTTCACCCGGCCAAGCGCGTTATCGGCGCTTGGTTGCTGGCGCAGCATATAGGGGAAGCCGCCATTGGCATAGCGCGCGAAATCCACCTGAGCGCGCGGGATCACCCGGCCCCGCCGGTCCACCACGTCCAGATGTGAATAAGCGTTGGGGTTCTGGGCCAGACGCGGCAGATAGGTGCGCCGCGCCATGCCCGGCGGCACCGTCCAGGTCGGGTTCGGCACCACGAATTCCAGCAGATCCGAGAATTCCGGCGTCTGCATCACCGGATCGGGCGTGCCCATCACCGCGCGGGTCTCGAAAGTGGTCTGGCCGTTCTCACGGATCTCGGTGGTGAATTCGGGGATGTTCACCCAGACATGGCGCGCGTTGAGGTCATATCCGTGCAGCCAGCGCAGCCGCTCCATCGCCATGACCACGGCGCGGTTGGCGCCGGCCGGGCCGCGATGGAGGTTGCGGATGGTCTGCGGCCCGGCAATGCCATCGGCCTGAATCCCAGCCGCCTGCTGATAGCGACGAACGGCGTCGGCCAGATCCGCGTCGAAGATCTGCGTGTCGGTGACACTCTCGGCCTCAAAGCCGATGCTCGCCAGACGCGCGCGCAGGGCCGCAACCTCGGGCCCACTCACGCCCTCACGGTAAAGCCCCTCCGCCACCTCGGGCGCGTCCGAGGGCGGCACAAGTTCCGACTGGCGCAGCAGGATCTGGTGCAGCGCCTGATAACGCGCATCCTGCGGCGCAAGCGCGGCAAGCGCGCCTTCAGGGTCCGCACCGGCAAAGCGGGCCATCACATCAGCCATGTCCAGAGGGATGATCTCACGCTTGTTTTCGTCGGCGGTGCGGGCGGGATTGACGATACCGGTCGAAATGTCGCGGGCATATTCGGCAAAGAGGCGGGCATATTCGGCCTCGGCCCGCGCATCCAGACGGTCGCTTGCGGCGGGCATGACATAGCGGCTGTAAGGCAGGCCGTGGCTGGGCGCCTGATTGATCGCCGCCCGCAGCGCCGCGCGCCGGGGCGTTGCCGCCTCGCCGGTGAAAATCGGGGTCAGCCCGTTGCTGCCATAAAACGCGGCAAGGCCCGGATCGCCCGCCACCTCCTGGGCAAGCTCAAGCTCAAAGGCCGAAAAGGTCAGCTTGGGCGCAGGCAAGGCCCCCATGCCGACCTGCGCCGCAGCCGGAGACACGGCCGCCGGAGACACCGCCAGCAACAGCGCCGCCACCGCAGCCCGGACCCGATTCGCCATCATGTTCACGTTTTCGCCTCACGCATTTGTTTTTGGTTTATCTGCCATTCAACAACGCACGCGTCCAGCAAGCGTTGCGACAAATTGGCTGTTGACGCAGATTCAAAGGGATTTCGGTTCCGGCCCTGTGCCCCATGGGTCACATTTCGGCGGATTATTGCCGATAACGGCAGGTTTTCGCCATGAAGGGAACGAAATCGTTTCGGGGCCCGCGTCTTGGTGACATATTATTAAGGTATTCCCGCTAAACGGGGAGCGTCACCGAACGCGGTGAGAACCAGGGACAGAGCAGGACAGGCGATCTGAACATGACTTCCAATGATATCTCGCGCCGTGGCCTTTTGGGCTTTTTCGCGGCAACCGCAGTTGCGGCCGCTCCGGTTTCGGCCAATGCCTTCGGCATCCGCCGCCGTGCCGGCGACTTTCGCCGCATCGCCATGTATAACCCCCGCACCGGCGAAAGCATCGACACGGTATATTATATCGACGGCCGTTACGTCCGTGACGCGCTGAACGAAATCAACCATTTCATGCGCGACTGGCGCACCGGGCAGGTGATCGGGATCGACCCGCGCGCCATCGACATTGCCGCCGCAACCCATCGCGCGCTGAACACCAACGAACCCTATATGATGCTGTCGGGCTATCGCTCGCCGCAGACCAACGCGATGCTGGCCCGCAGCTCGGGCGGCGTGGCGCGCAACTCGCTGCATATGCAGGGTAAGGCCGCCGATCTTCGGCTGCGCTCGCGCAGCGTGGGCCAGATCTATCAGGCCGCGGCCAGCTTCCGCGCCGGTGGCGTGGGCCGCTATTCGCGCTCGAACTTCGTCCATGTGGACAGCGGCGTCGTCCGCACCTGGGGCGCCTGAGCGTCGCCCCTTCGACCATGAAAGCCGCCGATCTGGCGGCGATCCGACAGCTTGTCCTGCATCTGGCCCGCCACTGGCGGGCTTTTTGCGTTTGACCAAGCCGCCGCAGCGCATCGCCGTGAGTCGCAGCGTGTCAGATTGCCTTAGCCCGCCGCCATTGCCACTGCTCTCAGCCAGCCGCCCTCGCCACTGGCCGCTATTGGCCACTCCTCGCCCCTGCCACCGCGACCGGCACCGGCAATCCCTGTCTTTTGTCTCAAAATATCCCGGGGTGAATTGGCCGGAGGCCAAGAGGGGCAGGCCCCTCGTTCGCCCCCCGCTCAGCCGCGCCCATTCATCCTTTTCCGGTCAGCTCATCAATCACGTCCAGCCACAACTGCGCAGGCTGCGCGCCCGTCACCACATGGCGGTCACCCACAATAAAGGTCGGGACTGAGCGGATGCCGCGCTCGCGGGCATGGGCCTCACGCATCAGCACCGTGTCGCGATCCGCATCCGAGGCCAGCAGGCGCCGGACAACCTCGCCATCCATCCCCACCGCCGAGGCAATCTCAACCAGAACATCACGATTGCCCAGATAGCGCCCCTCACGCCAATGCGCCCGCATCAGCCCGGCCATGACGTGGGTCTGCGCGCCCTCTTGCCCGGCCCAATGGAGCAGGCGCTGCGCGTCCAGCGTGTTCGGCACGCGCTCAATCGCGGCCATGTTGAACCACAGGCCCAGACGCTCACCAGCCTCAAGCACGGGGCGGTTGGCGGCAATGATCCCGGCCTCATCGCGAAACTTGGCCAGCATATAATCGGTGTGTTTCATCCCCGAGGGCGGGATTTCGGGGTTCAGCTGGAACGGCTGCCAACTGATCGCGAAAGGGTGATCCGGCCTGCGTTCAAGGGCCAGGTCAAGCTCGGCCTTGCCGATCACACACCACGGGCAGACCGGATCGGCGAAAATGTCCAGACGGATGGGTTGCGGGGTCATCGGCGGTCATGTCCTGTCATGGGCCGCGCGCAGGGCTCGGCGGTTGATCTTGCCGGTCGCCGTGCGCGGCAGTTCGGCCAAAGCGATATAATCGCGCGGCTGTTTGTAGCGGGCAAGCCCCGCCTTGGCGGCTGCCTCAAGCGTGGCGCGGGGGGCGGGCCCGGTCCAGAAGGCCGCGATGATCGTCACGCCCGGCGCGACGGCGATTTCGGTCACCGCGACATCGCCCGCGCCCACGACCCCCGACAGCACTTCCTCAATCTCGGAGGGTGCGGTGCGAAAGCCGCCTGCATTCATCATGTCATCGCTGCGCCCAAGCAGCGAGATGGCGCCACAAGGCAGGCGGCGGGCGCGGTCGCCGGTGAGAAACCAATCACCCGAAAACCGCGCCGCCGTCTCATCCGCCTGCCCCAGATAGCCCAGAAAAAGCCCCGGATCGGTGCGGTGAATGGCAAGCGCGCCTTCATCCGAGGACCTGCCCGCCTCATCCAGAATCGCGACCTGCCGGCCCGATTGCGGATAGCCTCCGGCCCCTTCAGGGGCGGGTCGGGCCGGGCTGCCCGAGATAAAGGTCGAGCATTCGGACAGCCCCATCGCCTCATGCAGATCGGTGCCGGTCCGCGCCTGCCAGGCCGCCCGCAGCGCGGGGTCAAGCCGTTCGCCCGCGCTCAGCCCGTGGCGCAAATCGCGCAAGGGGCGCCAGTCGGCGCGCAGCATCCGCCGGAACACACCCGGCGCCCCCGCGATGATCGTTGCACCGTGACGCGCGGCCAGAAGCGGGATCTGCTCCAGAGCCACCCCCTCGGCGGGGATCAGCGCGGTCGCGCCCATCGTCCACGGGTCCATCAGCCCGGTGCCAAGCGTAAAGCTCCAGTTAAAGGCCCCGGCATGCAGCAGCCGGTCACTGCGGCGCAGCCCATACCAGCCATCGAACATCGCGCGCCGCGCCAGAATGGCGCGATGGGCGTGCATCACGGCGCGCGGCTGGCCGGAACTGCCCGAGGTATAGATGATATAGGCCAGCCGCTCGGGATCACCCATCGCGAAAGCGGCGGGGGTGAGCTCGGCAAAGCCCGTCAACTGCGCCTCGGATGTCAGCGGCAAGGGCGTATCGGGAAGCGCGATGCCGTCCCCCGCGACGACGGCGGCGGGCTGGGTTTCGGCGGCGATCCGCGTCACCTCGCGCGCGGTCAGCAGGGATGAGGTCGGCACCGGCACGATCCCCGCCGCAATCGCGCCAAGATAGGCCACCGGGAAAGCGGGCCGGTTGCCCAGCCGCATCAGCAGCCGGTCGCCCGGTCGCAGCCCCGCCGCGCGAAACCCGGTCGCCGCGCCAAGCACCGCCTGCCGCAGCCGCGCATAGGACCAACGATCAGCGCGGGCAGGCCCCAGAACCGCAAGCGCCAGCCGGTCGGGCCGCGCGGCCCCTTCGCGCAGAACATATTCGGCAAGATTGAAATCACTCATCGCGCCGTTCTGCACGGGCTTGGGCGATTCGGAAAGGCCGCGGCCCGCGACCCGCTTGCCCATAAAAAACGGCCCGCCCAAAGGCGAGCCGCAACCGTGGCAGGCAAAGCCGCCTGATCTCAGAGCAGTTTCAGCTCAATCGCCGAATCGCGGCCATCGCGGCCCGATTGCAGGTCGTAAGACACTTTCTGGTTGTCTTTCAGGCCGGTCAGACCCGCGCGCTCGACCGCCGAGATATGCACGAACACATCCTTGCCGCCATCATCGGGTGCGATAAAGCCATAGCCTTTGGTGGTGTTGAACCATTTTACGGTGCCAGTGGCCATCCGTCTTCTCCTTCAAGTTTCCCGCCGCGGGATGCGGTCGGGCCGTGCAGCCCTTCGTCCGGCTGCCCCGTGAAGGGAGGCGGTAGCAAAGTCATAGCTCACGGCCCGAAGCATGAAGGAAATATTCAAAAACACAAGCGGGAAACGTGCGCGAATGTAACGCACACGTTAATCTTTCGTGAAATAAGGCCCGGTTCAGCGCAAATCGGGGGGCGTTCCCTCATCCGCCAGTCGCGCGACGACCTCATCCAGCGACAGCGATTCGCTGCCCTGCTTGTCAAGGCGGCGCATCGAGACGGTGCGGGTCTCAACCTCTTTCATGCCGATGGCCAGGATCGCGGGCACCTTGGCCATGGAATGTTCGCGCACCTTATAGTTGATCTTTTCGTTGCGCGTATCGGCCTCGGCACGGATGCCCGCCGCCCGCAGGGCCGCGACCACCTCACCCACATAATCGTCGGCATCCGAGACAATCGAGGCCACCACGACCTGACGCGGCGCAATCCAGAAGGGCAGTTTGCCCGCATAGGATTCGATCAGGATGCCGATAAAGCGCTCAAAAGACCCCAGAACCGCGCGATGCAGCATCACGGGCCGGTGACGGTCGCCATCCGCGCCGACATATTCCGCATCCAGACGTTCAGGCAGCACGAAATCGACCTGAAGCGTGCCGCATTGCCAGTCGCGGCCAATCGCATCGGTCAGCACGAATTCCAGCTTGGGACCATAGAACGCCCCCTCACCGGGGTTGAGCTCGAACGCATAGCCAGCCGCCTCGGTCGCGGAACGCAGCGCCCCCTCGGCGCGGTCCCAGACATCATCGCTGCCCGAACGCGCCTCGGGGCGGTCGGAGAATTTGATGCGGAACTGCTCGAAGCCAAGGTCGCGATAGATCGAGGACAGAAACTCGATAAAGCGGCGCGTTTCGGCCTCGATCTGGTCCTCGGTGCAGAAAATATGCGCATCGTCCTGCGTAAAGCCGCGCACCCGCATGATCCCGTGCAGCGCGCCCGAGGGTTCATAGCGGTTGCAGGCCCCGAACTCGGCCATGCGCAAGGGCAGGTCGCGATAGGATTTCAGGCCCGAGTTGAAGATCTGAACATGGCAGGGGCAGTTCATCGGCTTCAGCGCGTTGATCGACTTTTGCCGCGCGTGTTCCTCGTCCACCTCGACGATGAACATATTGTCCTGATAGTTTTCCCAATGGCCGGACTCTTCCCAAAGGCGACGGTTCACCACCTGCGGCGTATTCACCTCGACATAGCCGCCCTCACGCTGACGGCGGCGCATGTAATCCTGAAGCGTGGTATAGATCGTCCAGCCGTTCGGGTGCCAGAACACCTGACCGGGCGCCTCTTCCTGCATATGGAAAAGGTCCATCTCGCGGCCAAGGCGGCGGTGGTCGCGTTTCGCGGCCTCTTCCAGCATGGTGAGATGGGCCTTGAGGTCGTCGCGGTTGCGAAAGGCCACGCCATAGATCCGCTGCAACATCGGGCGGGTGTTGTCGCCCAGCCAATAGGCCCCCGCGACATGGGTCAGCTTGAACGCATCGGCGGGCAATTGGCCGGTATGTTGCAGATGCGGGCCGCGGCACAGATCCTGCCAGGGCCCGTGCCAATACATCCGCACATCCTCACCCTCGGGGATGCGGTCCACCAGCTCGACCTTGTAATTCTCACCCGAGGCTTCGTAATGCGCGCGTGCGCGTGCGCGGTCCCAGATCTCGGTGCGGACGGGGTCGCGGGCGGCGATGATCTCACGCATGCGGGCCTCGATCTGGCCCAGATCCTCGGGTGTGAAGGGTTCCTCGCGGTCGAAATCATAGAACCAGCCATGATCGCGGACCGGGCCGATGGTGACTTTCACATCGGGCCAGATGTCTTGCACGGCGCGGGCCATGACATGCGCGAGGTCATGGCGGATCAGCTCAAGCGCCTGCGCCTCATCCTTCATCGAGTGGATGGCAATCGCGCCGCCCTGGGTGATCGGCCAGGCCAGATCGATATGCGCGCCGTCGAGGCTTGCGGAAATGGCGCGTTTGGCAAGGCTTGGCGCAATGCTTTCGGCCACCTCGGCGGCGGTCACACCGGAGGGGTAGTCGCGCGCATTGCCATCGGGAAAGGTCAGGGTGATCTGGTCGGCCATATCGGCACCTCGTCGGTTTGGCGCCCACGGAACGCCCGGTTGCAGGTTATGTCAGTCCGTTCTCATGCGCCTGAATGGCGGGCCTGTCAACTGCGCTTAGCCCTCGCGGCCCAGCAGCCGCGCATAGAGGGCCAAAGCGTCGCGCTGCGCCGCAGCCACGCCGGGCAGATCCAGCAGGCGCGCGAGTTCCGCCCGCATCAGCGCGCCGTAACGATCCGGTAGCCGCCGGTCGCTGATCTTGCCACGGGCGAAACGGGTCCAATATTCGTCCGAATAGCGTTCCTTGGCCTCAGTCGCGCCAACCGGCGTCGTGCCAAGCCCCCGCGCCCGGCGTGCCAGATAGGATTCGGCGGATTTGACCGGATAATGCGCATACCATGCCAGCTTGTGGCCCATCGTCTCTGGTCCCTGAAAGCGAAGCACCTTGTGGATCGGCGTGCCGCGCGGGATCTCGATAACCTGATCGCTGCCCATCAAGGCGCGGATCGGGTAGTCGCCCTGAAAATCGACCGGGTTATGGTTCTGCACCGCCCCCCAACGCCCCTTGCCGCGGCTGATCGACTTGGAGGGCCCGTTCGCGGGGCTGTCATCGCGGATGCGGCGGGTGAATTGTTCGGTGACAAGTCCCGGCTGCCAGCGGTCATCCGCATAGGTGCCGAAGCTTTTGGAACTGAGCGTGATCACGTCGATCTCTGGCCCGGCAAGCGCGGTCAGATCCCCGATCCGGCCCGCCCCCGCCTCGACGAACAGAAACTCATCGGCGTCAAGCACCATGACCCAATCGGCGCTGTCGGTGGCATAAGCCTTGCGCATCTTGGCATAGGCGGTCCGCTGCGGGCGCTCTCCCTCGGCCAGTTCGTTGCGCAGATGGGTGATGATGCCGTGGGCGGCCAAGGCATCAAGCAGGTGGTCGGTGCCGTCGCTGCAATCATTCGTGGCGACGTGATGCGCATCAAAGCCAAGCACGCGGTGATGAGCGATAAACTCAAGCGCGTAGGGGCCCTCATCCTTCATCGAGGTGAGCAGGACATGCCGCATCTCAGCCCCCTAGCGCGGCAAAAGCGGGTGCGTGGGTGATCTGGGCATCGCGGGGCAAGGCGTCATGGCGCAAAGCCATCAGGAACGGCCCGGCATAGGGCGAACGCCAGCCCGGCACCGCGCGAAAACCGAACCGCCGATAGAGCGTCGGGTCACCCATCACCACCACGGCGGCGGGCGCAATGGCGTCAAGCCCCGCACGGATCAGCGCGGAACCTAGCCCCCGATCCTGCAAGCGCGGCGTGATCGCCACCGGCGCAAGGGCGAAAAGCGGCGCATCCGCGCTGACCGGCGAAAAACCGATATGGCCCAGAACCACGCCCCCCACCCGCGCCACAAGCGACAGCGCCAGATCTCCGTCGCGGCGCAGATCATCGACAAGCCCGGCCTCAGCGGCGCTGTCAAAGGCGGCCAGATGGAGCGCGCGGATTCCGTCCGCGCAAGTGGCGTCCTCGGGCGAGATCTCGGGCGCAACCGTGCTGCGGCGGTAATCGCGCGGCGCAGCGGCGGTCCCCTGCCCCCATGCGCTGCCCCCGGCCCGCGTCTGATGGGCGGCGAAGGCATCGTCATCGGTGAACAGCTCATCCACCTGCCAGAGGCGCGCACCCACCTCCTCCACGTCAAAGCGCAGACAGCCCGGCTCAGCCCGGGTGGCCTCGATATGGGCGGGCAACAGCGCGCGGATCCGTGCTGCCTCGGCATCATCGCGGGCGCTCAGCCGCCCTGTGAGTTCAATCAGTTCCATGCATGCCTGATGCAGCGGGGTTGCGCCCAGGTCAAGGCGCGAGTGCTTGCGCCGCGCGGCGCGGCGCGATACTCGGGCAAGCAAGTTTCAGGTGACATGATGACAACCCCTCGCACGCCCGGCACGCCCCGCCAGCTTTCCCTGCCCGAATTTATCGCGATGCTGGCCTTTCTCTTCGCGATGGTGGCTTTTTCCATCGACGCGATGCTGCCCGCCTTGCCGCAGATTGCGGACGACCTGTCGCCCGCCGATCCCAACCGCGCGCAGCTTGTGCTGACCGCCTTTGTCGCGGGCATGGGTGCGGGGACGCTGTTTGCCGGGCCGATTTCGGATGCGATCGGGCGCAAGCCCGCGATCGGCATTGGCATCGGCATCTATATCGCGTCAGCGGTGGCGGCGATCTATGCCAATTCACTGGGGATGTTGCTGGTTGCGCGGTTCATTCAGGGGCTTGGCGTCGCCGGGCCGCGCATTGTCGGGCTGGCGCTTGTCCGAGACCTTTATGCAGGGCGCGAAATGGCGCGGATCACCTCATTCGTGATGATGATCTTTATCGTCGTCCCGGCCATGGCGCCGCTGCTGGGGTCGGTCTTTATCGGCTGGTGGGGTTGGCGCGGGGTGTTTGCGGCCTTTGTGGGCTTTGGGCTGGTCGGTCTGGCATGGGTGCAGATCCGCCAGGCCGAGACCCTGCCCGCCCCCGCCCGCCGCCCGATGCGGCTGTCCGCCTTGTGGCAAGGCACACGCGAGGTGCTGTCGAGCCGTCAGGTCGTGATTGCGACCGTCGTGATGACGCTTGGCTTTGGGCAGATGTTCGCGCTCCTGTCCTCGGCGCAGCAACTCTTCAGCGAGACTTACGGTCAGGGCGACCGCTTTCCGCTGTGGTTCGCGGGGATGGCGCTGCTGTCGGGCAGCGGCACGGTGCTGAACGCGATCTATGTCGTGCGCCTGGGGATGCGGCGCATCGCGCGGGCCGCCTATGCGATGCAGGTGGTCGTCTCAGCCGTGGTTCTGGCGCTGATGGTCGCCGATGCCCTGCCCGAAAACCTGCGCTTTGCGCTGTTCTTTTTCTGGGCGACAAGCGTGTTTTTCATGGCGGGCGTGACATTTGGCAATCTCAATGCGCTTGTCTTGCAGGATCTGGGCCATATCGCGGGGCTGGCGGCCTCGGTCATTGCGGCGCTGTCCACGCTTGGCGCGGTGATCATCGCGGCTCCGGTCGGGCTGATGTTCGACGGCACCGCGCTTCCGATGGTCATGGCCACGCTGATCTGTTCGGCGCTTGCCTGGTGGCTGATGCGGGGACTGCGCGACGCCTAATCGCGCAACCCCCTGATCCGCGCGGCCAAGGCGCGGGTGGACGGGTCATGGCCCGCCGCCTCATCGCCCTCCAGCAGGGGCGCCACGGCAAGCGCCAGCTCCTTGCCCAGTTCAACCCCCCATTGATCAAAGCTGTTGATGCCGAGGATCACCCCCTCGACAAAGACGCGATGTTCATAAAGCGCGATGATCTGGCCCAAGGCGAACGGTGTCAGTTGCGGGATCAACAGCGTGGTCGAGGGGCGGTTGCCCGGAAAGACGCGGTGGCGGGCCTGCCGTTCGGCCTCTGCCCCGGTCAGGCCCTTCTCGGCCATCATCTGACGGGCGCGCTCAAGGCTGCGGCCCTGCATCAGCGCCTCGGACTGGGCCAGACAATTGGCCATCAGCAGGAGTTGCTGGTGATCCAGTTCCGGCTCATGCCCGCGCGCGGCCAGAATGAACTCACAGGGAACAACCTGCGTGCCTTGGTGGATCAGCTGATAGAAGGCATGCTGGCCGTTGGTGCCCGGCTCACCCCAGACGACGGGGCCCGAGGGGATGGTCAGATCGGTCCCATCCATCGCCACGCGCTTGCCGTTCGATTCCATCTCAAGCTGTTGCAGATAGGCGGGCAGGCGCGAGAGGCGGTTGTCATAGGGCAGAACCGCGCGGGTCGGATAGCCGCAGATCTGGTTGTGCCAGATCCCGGTCAGGGCCAGCATCACCGGCATGTTAAGCGCCAGCTCAGCCTCACGGAAATGCGCATCCATCGCCGCACCACCGGCCAGAAACTGCGCGAAATCATCAGGCCCGATGCCAATCATCAGCGACAGGCCAATCGGCCCCCAGACCGAATAACGCCCGCCCACCCAATCGGCAAAGCCAAAGGCGCGTTCCGGCGCGATGCCCCATTCGGCGATCTTGTCCTTCGCCGTGGAAAGGGCAGCAAACTGCGCGCCCGGATCGGCGACGGTGCGGCCCATCCAGTCCCGCGCGGTCGCGGCATTGGTCATCGTCTCAATGGTGGTGAAGGTTTTCGATGCAATGATGATCAGCGTGGTTTCGGGATCAAGCCCGCGCAGCGTGTCGGCAATATCGGCGCCGTCCACGTTCGAGACAAAATGCAGGCGCGGCCCGTCCAGATAGGGCGCAAGCGCGCGCGCCGCCATGACTGGCCCCAGATCCGAGCCGCCAATGCCGATATTGACAATATCGGTATAGGCCCCGCCCTGCCCCTTGATTCGCCCGTCACGGACGCCGCGCGCGAAATCCTGCATCCGGGTCAGCGTTTCGGCGACCTCGGGCGCGATATCCTCACCGTCCACCAGAACCCGGCGGCCCGGATTGCGCAAGGCGCTGTGGAGCACCGCGCGGTTCTCGGTCTCATTGATGCGCGCGCCGTCGAACATCGCCTCGCGCCGTAGCGCGACCCCCGCCGCCTTTGCCAAATCAAGCAGCGCCGCGCGGGTCTCTGTGTCGATATTGGTCTTTGAATAATCCAGCCAAAGCCCGTCCGCAGCGACCCCGAACCCGTCGGCCCGGCCCGCATCCGCATCAAACAACGCGCGGATCGGCCGCGCCTCGCGGCCGGCCCAAAGCGCGCGCAGCGCCTGCCATTGCTGTTCCATATCCGCCCCCTATTCGGCGTAATGAACCGTCAGATCACTTAAGAAACCGGCGATAGGTGCCTCAAGCGGGTCTTTGCCCTCCGCCTCTTCCAATGCGCGCAGCTTTTCCTCGCCAAGGATCAGCAGATGGCCAAACAAAGCCGATCTGAGCGCCGGGCGGGTCAGGGTGATGCGCGGCTCACCCCCGCCCGAGGCAGCCATGACCGGCGCCGCATCATTCGCCATCAAAGCCTCTAGCCCCGCCGCGCCCGGAAACAGGCTGGCCGTGTGCATGTCATTGCCCATGCCCAGGATCAGCACCGTGATCGGCAGATGCGGCGCGATCTGTTCGGACAAGGCAGGCGCGGCCCCCTCGGGTGTGGGGTCGCCGGTGAAGAGGTCAAGATACTGCGCCGCCGCCGCAGGGCCCTGAAACAGATGCTTGCGCAGCATCGCGGAATTCGACCGGGGATGCGTGCGCGGCACCCACCGCTCATCATTGAGGAACACCGTGACATTGGGCCAATCGAGCTCCAGCGAGGCCAGCGATTCAAACACCGGCTGCGGGGTCGATCCGCCCGGCACGCAAAGGCTGGCCCGCCCCTGCGCCGACAGGTTCTGCCGCAATTCCTGCGCGATGCGGTCGGCCAGCGACAGGGCCAGCAACTCGCGGTCGGGATAGGTGATCAGTTCGGCTTTCATGGTCGGATCTCTCTCCAGCGGCGGTTGTCGCGATGCATCAGACGCAACGCCTCTTCGGGACCGGATGTTCCGGCATCGTAAGGCTCAGGCCGGGTGGTGGCCGCCTCCCAGGTTTCGATGATCGGGTCGGTCCAGGCCCAGGCCGCCTCCAGCTCATCGCCGCGCATGAACAGGGTCTGGTTGCCCCGGATCACATCCATGATCAGCCGCTCATAAGCGTCGGGCATGTCGGTGCCCTCTGCGCCGAGCGCCTCGGCGAAGGACATATCCAGCGGCACCTCAACCAGACGCATGCCGCCGGGGCCGGGCTCCTTGATCATCACGGTCATGACCATGCCTTCATTCGGTTGCAGCCGGATGACAAGCTGATTGGCGCGCGGCGTGCCGGAATCGTCAAAGATCAGATGCGGCGGTTCCTTGAAGGTGACCACGATCTCTGAGGTCCGCGCCCGCAGCCGCTTGCCGGTGCGCAGATAGAAGGGCGTGCCGGGCCAACGCCAGTTGGCAATATGCAGCTTCATCGCGACATAGCTTTCAGTGCGGCTCTCGGGGTTTTCGGCATCATCGAGATAGCCCGGCGCATCGCCCTCAGCCTGATACTGGCCGCGCACGATATCGGCCGGGGCGACGGGCTGCAACGCGCGGATCACTTTCAGCTTTTCATCGCGCACCGCATCGGGGTCGAAGTGAAAGGGCGGCTCCATCGCGATCAGGCAGAGCAGCTGCATCATATGGTTCTGGACCATATCGCGCAGCGCGCCCGACTGGTCATAATAGCTGCCGCGCCCGCCGACACCCACGGTCTCGGCAACAGTGATCTGCACATGATCGATATATTGCGCGTTCCAGAGCGGCTCAAACAGGATATTGGCAAAGCGCACCGCCATCAGGTTCTGCACCGTCTCCTTGCCCAGATAATGGTCGATCCGGTAGATCTGGCTTTCGTCGAAATGCCGCGCAAGCGTCGCGTTGAGCGCCCGCGCACTGGCCAGATCCCGCCCGAAGGGCTTTTCGACCACGACCCGGCTTTGCCCATCGGCAATCCCGTATTCGGCCAGATGATCCGCCAGATCCCCGAACAGCGACGGCGCGACCGAGAAATAGAAAGCCCGCACCACGCCCTCGCGCATCCGGTCGCGCAGATCGGGCCAGCCATCGGCGCCCTTCGCATCGACCGGCACATAGCTGATCCGGGCCAGAAAATCGTCAAGCTGGCTCTGATCGGTGCCCTCGCCGCCGAATTCTTCGATGGCGCGGCGGGTCTCGTCACGAAACCCGGTATCGTCGAGGGTTGAGCGCGCCGCGCCAATAATCCGCGCCCCCTCCGGCATTTGCCCCGCGACAAAGCGCCGGTAAAGCCCGGGCAGGATCTTGCGCCGCGCCAGATCGCCGGTTGCGCCAAAAATCACCAGATCGAAATCATCTACAGGAATTACGCGCGAGACCATCGGCACCCCCAAATTCTGCCCTTTGGGGGTAAACGATGCCCGGTCCGCCGACAAGCCGCTTGTGGTGGCGCGAGCTCCTCAGCCCAAGGCGCGCCCCAGACGCGGCAGGCCCGCACGTTTGAAGAGCGCGCGCGGCGTGATCTCGCCCCCGGCGTCGACCGCGCGCTGATGGACCAGGCGCGCAGCCTCCAGAACGCGGTCCGGATGATCGCGCATGAGTGCGGCCAGAAACTCATCGGGCGCGCGGACCTCAAGCCCCAATGGGGCCAGCATGCGGCGCGGGAAATCGCGCCGGTTCTCGGTCAGGATCAGCTCGGCCTGCCCGCCCATGGCCGCGGCAATCACATGCCGGTCCCCCTCATCGGGCAGGCGCACGCCTGCAAGCGCGCCGTCTTTCGCGCCCTCGCCCAAGACAAGCGCCTGCGGAAACCGCGCCCGCAACAGCGCGATCTCAGCCCGCGCGATCTCCCCCGCAACCGGGCCCAGACGGGCCGAGACCGAATGCTGCCACTCATCCAGAACCGCCTGCGACCAAAGCGGCTCATAAAGATCCGCAACCTCGATCAGCATTTCCCGCATGACCGTCGGAAACAGCACACAGGCATCCAGAAATACGCGCATCGCAGGCCCTTTTCTCTTATGTCGCTAGATATCCCGGGGTAATGCCGCAGGGCACCCTAGCCATCCAGCCTGAAGAACAGCGCCTTGAGATAGCCCGTTTCCGCAGACGCTTTGCCGACCTTTACATCATATGTCCCCCATATTCGAGGGCGATGCCGCAGGGCAAAAGGGCCTGCCCACTTAGCTATCCAGCCTAAAGAACAACGACTTTAGATCGACCGTTTCCGCAGGCGCATCGCTGGCCCTTGTCTTTCAGGTCCCCATTTTCGGGGGTGAAGCCGCAGGGCAAAGGGCGCCGCCCCTAGCCATCCAGCCTGAAGAACAACGCCTTGAGATACCCCGTTTCCGCCAGTTGCGGCAAGGTCGGGTGATCCGGCCCCGCCTGCCCGGTCTGGATCAGCTGCATCCGCCGCCCGGCCCGCCCGATCCCCCGCGCCGAAGCGTTGCGGAATGCGGTCAGATCGGCGGCATGGCTGCACGAACACAGGCCCAGATAACCACCCGGCGCGACCAGAGGCGCGGCCATTTTCGCGACCCGCTCATAGGCGCGAAGCCCGGCCTCCAACGCGTTTTTCGAGGGCGCAAAGGCCGGAGGGTCGCAGATCACCACATCGAATTGCGCCCCGTCAAAGGCCAGCCCCTCAAGCGTGACAAAGGCATCGCCCTGAAGCGTCTCAAGCCGGTCCGACAGGCCCATCGCAGCGGCGCCGCGCTCAGCCAGATCAAGCGCGGGCCCTGATCCGTCGACACAGGTCGCATGATCGGCGCCGCCTGCCAGCATCGCCAAACCAAAGCCGCCGACATGGCTGAACACATCCAGCACACGACCACGCGCCAGCCGTTGTGCAAACGCGTGATTTTCACGCTGATCATAGAACAAGCCGGTTTTCTGCCCGCCCATCAGATCGGCCAGATAAACCGCGCCGTTCATCGGCACCTCGATCGGCGGCGGCGCCTCTCCACTCAGAACCGCCATCCGCTCAGGCAGCCCCTCAAGATGGCGCGCCCGGCCCTGTCCGTTCAGGATCACCGTCGAGATGCCGGTCACATCCCTCAGCGTGCCCGCCAGGTCTTCAATCATCCGCTCGGCCCAGGCCGCGTTAGGCTGAATGACCGCAGCATCGCCAAAGCGGTCGATCACTACGCCGGGCAGCCCGTCGGCCTCAGCATGGATCAGCCGGTAGAAGGGCGCGTCATAGATCCGCTCACGCATGGCCAAAGCCCGCCCGATCCGCGCCGCCAGCCAGTCGCGCCCAAGCGTGGCCCCGCAATCGAGATCCATGACCCGCGCGATGATCTTTGATGTCGGGTTGACGGTGACCAAGGCCAGCGGGCGGCGCTCGGCATCCTCCAGCACGGCGAAACTGCCGGGCGTCAGCGCCTTGGTCCGGCGGTCGGTCACGACCTCGTCGGCAAAGACCCAGGGAAAGCCGTGGCGGATCGCCTGAGGTTTCGATTTCGGTTTGAGGCGGATGATGGGCAGGGTCATGCGGCGTCCTTTCGATCAGACGGGTTTTGCACGGCCCGCGCGGCGCGGCAAGCCGGATCGCGCCGCCCGCCGATTGCAAGGTTAACGCTAACATGATAGGCCACCACCAGCATAGGAGGCACCCATGACCCTGCATCCCGCCATTGATCGCGTGACCGACCGGATCCGCGAACGCTCGCATCAAAGCCGCGCCGATTATCTGGACAAGATCGCCCGCGCCGCGGAACGCGGCCCGCGACGCGCCCATCTCAGCTGCGGCAATCAGGCCCATGCCTATGCCGCGATGCCGAATAAACCCGATTTTCTGGGGCCTGCGCCCAATCTGGGCATCGTGACCGCCTATAATGACATGCTCTCGGCGCATCAGCCCTATGAGAGCTTTCCTGCGCTGATCCGACAGGCCGCAGCCGAGGTCGGGGCCACGGCGCAGGTCGCAGGTGGGGTTCCGGCGATGTGCGACGGGGTCACGCAGGGACAGGCGGGGATGGAGCTGTCGCTCTTTTCGCGCGATGTCATCGCTTTGGCTGCGGGCGTGGCGCTGTCGCATGACACGTTCGACGCGGCGCTTTATCTTGGGGTTTGCGACAAGATCGTGCCGGGACTGGTGATCGCGGCGGCAAGTTTTGGCCATCTGCCAGCGGTGTTTTTGCCGGCCGGACCGATGGTTTCGGGCCTGCCCAATGACGAAAAGGCGAAGGTCCGCCAGCAATTCGCGGCCGGAGAGGTCGGGCGCGATGCGCTGATGGCGGCTGAGATGGCGTCCTATCACGGCCCCGGAACCTGCACCTTTTACGGCACCGCGAACAGCAACCAGATGCTGATGGAGTTCATGGGCCTGCATCTGCCCGGTGCCAGCTTTGTCAATCCAAACACGCCCCTGCGTGAGGCTTTGACCATAGCGGGCGCGCAGCGCGCCGCCGCGATTACGCGGCTTGGCAATGATTATCTGCCCGCCGGGCGCATCCTTGATGAGAGGGCCTTTGTCAACGGGATCGTGGGCCTGATGGCGACCGGCGGCTCGACCAATCTGGTGCTGCATTTGCCCGCCATGGCGCGGGCCGCAGGCATCCTGATCGGCCTTGATGATTTCCACGACCTGTCCGAACTGGTGCCGCTGGTGGCGCGGGTCTATCCCAACGGGCTGGCCGATGTGAATCATTTTCACGCGGCGGGCGGGCTTGGCTTTCTGATCGGGCAATTGCTGGAGGCGGGGCTGCTGCATGTCGATGTCGAAACCGTGGCCGGGCCGGGGCTTGATCGCTATTTGTCCGAGCCGATCCTGTCGGGCGACGGGCTTGGCTGGCGCAAGGGCGCGAGCGAAAGCCTGAACGACAAGATCCTGCGCCCGGCATCCGATCCCTTTGCGCCAACCGGCGGCTTGCGGCAATTGAACGGCAATCTGGGCCAGGGCGTGATCAAGGTGTCTGCCGTCGCCCCGGAACGCCATATCATCGAGGCGCCCGCCCGGATCTTCGCCGATCAGGATGAGGTCAAGGCGGCCTATAAAGCGGGCGAACTGACCGGTGATCTGGTCGTCGTGGTCCGTTTTCAGGGACCAAGAGCCAATGGCATGCCCGAGCTTCACGCCCTGACCCCGATCCTGTCGGTTTTGCAGGATCGCGGGCAAAAGGTGGCTTTGGTGACGGACGGGCGGATGTCCGGTGCGTCGGGCAAGGTGCCTGCGGCCATCCATCTGTCGCCCGAAGCCTCTGTCGGGGGGCCGCTGGCGCGGCTGCGGGACGGAGATCTTGTCCGGCTTGACGCGGTGGCGGGCAGGATCGACTGTCTCAGCCCTGATTTCGACGCCCGCAGCCCGGCAAGCCATGATCTGTCCGAACATGCCCATGGTCTTGGACGCGAGATGTTCGCCATGTTCCGCGCCAATGCGGGCGATGCCAAAACGGGCGGTTGCAGCATCGTCTGACGGCGTGCCGCAACCGCGAGACAGGGCGGGCAAGCCTGCGGCCTGTCCGCCCCGGTTCATTACGCCGCCCGCATGGCGGCATCGCCCTTGGGCGAGGCCTGCGTAGCCTTGCCGGTGTCAAAGCCCGACATCAGTTCGGTCAGTTCGGTCAACTGCCCTGAGAGTGAGGTCGCGGCGGCAGCATAGCTGTCGGACATCGCAAGATTGGCCTGATTGACCTGATCAAGCTGGGCCAAAGCCTCCGATACCTCACGAACGCCGATCGACTGTTGGGTCGTGGCATGGGCAATGCCCGAGATGTTCTCAGCCATGCCGCTGACCACCGTCTGGATCTGGCGCAGCGACTCACCCGCATCGGTCACCAGACGCACGCCGGATTTCACCTCACTTTCGCTTTTGGCGATCAGCTCGGCGATGTTCTGCGAGGCATTGGCGGATTGTTGGGCGAGGTTGCGCACTTCACCCGCGACCACCGCGAAACCGCGCCCGACTTCGCCCGCGCGCGCCGCCTCAACCGCCGCATTGATCGACAGAAGGTTGGTCTGGAAGGCGAAATTCTCAATCACGCGGGTGAAATCCGCCATGTTTTTCGTGTGTTCCTCGATGCGGGTCATGGCGCCGATGGCCTGTTCGACGATCTCGGCGCCGCGCAGCACCGTATCGCGGGCCGAGCGGGCGGCATTATCGGCTTCGCGCGCGGCCTCGGATGTCATGTCGATATTGCCCGAGATCTCTTCCACCGAAGCCGCGGTCTGCTCAAGCGCGGCAGCCTGGCTTTCGCCGCGTTGCGCAAGATCACGCGCGGCGACCGAAATCTGGCTGGCCTCGCCCTGCATCGTCTCACCTTGTTGACCGACAGCCTCGATCATGTCGGAGATCTGCCGCATCGAGCCGTTGAACGTGTCGCGCAGGAAGGCGAATGTGCCGTCGATCGAATCGGGCATGCGCACGGCGAGCCTGCCTTTTTCGAACTCTTTCAGACCGGAGATCAGTGCCGCCATCGCCACGCGCTGCTCAGTCACGTCGCTGGCAATCTTGATCACGCTTTCGACCTGGCCGTCACCGGAACGCACTGCGTTATAGCTGGCGACGATATGCACCTCGCGGCCGTTCTTGCCGATCCGTTCGAACTCACCCGCGCGGAAGCCGCCGCTGCGCAGATCTTTCCACATTTCGGCATATTCGGGCGATTGCGCATAATCGGGGCGCACGAACATCGAATGATGCTTGCCGCGAATTTCATCGAGCTGATAGCCGATGGCATCGCAGAAATTCTGGTTCGCCCAGAGAATTTCACCCGAGGGCGTGAATTCGATCATCGCCTGACTGCGCGACATCGCGTCGAGTTTCGCATTGGCGCGGGTGCAATCCTGCTTGAGCGTGGTGATATCACTCGCAAAGACACAGATTTCGGTGACATTGCCCGAATCGTCAAAAATAGGCGCATAGGTCGCGCTGATCCAGAATTCGGAACCGTCGCGCCGGCGGCGGCGATAGTCCCCGCCCATGGTGCGGCCGTCGCGCAGATCCTTCCAGAAACTGTCCAGATCGACGGTTTGCGCATCTTCGGGAAATAGCAGCATCGACAAGGGCTTGCCGAGTAGTTCATCCTCGGCGTAACCGCTGACTTTCAGGCAGTTTCGGTTCACGGATCGGATGATTCCGTCCGTATCATAGCGCAGGACGAGTTGCGCCCCATCAAGTGCCTGAATCGCCTGGTCAGACCAGGGGCGGGTGGAATCTTGTGTCATTTACCATTGCTCCGAATGAAACTCCTGCACAGGACATTAGGAACAAGACACTAAGATTCCGTTTATGGCTTGCCTTTAATAGATAAAATTTTACCTATCCGCCGCCCGGCGGGCCGAAACGGTCAATCATGCGTTGGTGAATCTGGTCGCGGGTCTTTCGGTAATTGGCCAGAATCGCCTCTCGCCCCTCGGCCAGACCGGCCGGGTCCATGATCGGCCAATATTCGACATCGAGATGAAAATTCCGCGTCAACTCAATGGCTTGGCGCTGCGCCGCCGGAGACAGCGCGACCACCAGATCAAAGCTTGACAGGTCATCGCCCCAGTTTTGCATCTCTTCAAACGAACGGGCGCGATGGCGCGACAACTCGATATCCAGTTCCTGACAAACGGCGACGGTAAAGCCGTCGATTTCCATGTCATTCTTGACGCCCGCCGACTGAACATAGGCCGCGCGGCCATAGAGTTTCTTCATCAACCCCTCCGCCATGGGGGACCGAATCGCATTGTGATCACAGCAGAACAGCACCGATTGAGGAAGCGCCGATGCCATGTTCACGAGGCCGGGATCAGCGCACAAATCAGGGTAAACAGGCGCCGCGCGGTGTCGATATCGACCTCGGCCTTGCCGTCGAGCCGTTCCTGAAGCGTGCGCGCACCCTCATTGTGGATGCCGCGCCGGGCCATGTCGATGGCCTCGATCTGGGCCGGGGGCAGCTTTTTCACCGCGTCGTAATAGCTGGCGCAGATCTGGAAATAATCCTTGACCACCTGCCGGAACGGGCCAAACGAAAGGTGAAATTCGCCAATCTTATCAGAGCCTTCGGTGGAGATGTCGAAAACCAGACGGCCCTCGCGGATGGCCAGGATCAGCGCATAGGGGCCGCCCGGGACCGCCACGCCCTCACGCCCCGGAAGGCCGAAACTATTATCTTCCAGCAGGTCGAAAATCGCGACCTTGCGTTCCTGCTCCAGCTCGGCCGAGGCGGGCGGCACGGCGGAATCGTCGATCTCGATGCGGCAAAGACGGTTCATGCGGCCCTCCTTCACGTCAACCGGGGGCGAGTTTCAGCGTCATTGATTGGCCGCGTCAAGCCTTGCCGCAACAGAACGGCCATGCGCATCCAGCCCCTCGGCCTGCGCCAATGTCACCGCAGCGGGACCGATTGCCGCCAATGAGGCGGGGCTCAGCCGCGAAAGGGTGGTGCGCTTCATGAAATCAAGCACCGAGAGCCCCGAGGAAAACCGCGCGGAGCGCGCGGTCGGCAGGACATGGTTCGGGCCGGAGACATAGTCGCCCGCCGCCTCGGGCGTCCATGCCCCCATGAAAATCGCCCCGGCATGGCGGGTTTTCGCGGCCAGAGCTTCGGGGTCGGCCACGCAAAGCTCCAGATGTTCGGGGGCGATGCGATCCGACAGGCGCGCGGCCTCATCCAGATCGCGCACCACGGCGATCACCCCGCAATCGCGCCAGCTTGCCGCGGCAATCGCGGCGCGTGGCAGGGTCGGGATGAGCCGGTCCACCGCATCAGCCACGGCGCGGGCAAGGCCCGGATCGGGGGTCAGAAGGATCGACTGCGCATCGGCGTCATGTTCAGCCTGCGCCATCAGGTCAAGCGCGATCCAGTCGGGGTTCTGGTCGCCATCGGCGATAATCAGCACCTCGGACGGGCCCGCGATCATGTCGATGCCGACGCGGCCAAAGACCTGCCGTTTCGCCGCCGCGACATAGGCGTTGCCCGGTCCGGTGATCTTGTCCACCGGCGCTATCGTCGCGGTGCCGTAAGCCATGGCCGCCACGGCCTGCGCGCCGCCGATGCGATACACCTCATCCACGCCCGAAATCTGGCAGGCCAGCATCACCAGAGGGTTCACGGCCCCGTCAGGGGTCGGCACACAGACGACAAGGCGGCGCACCCCGGCCACCCGCGCCGGAATCGCGTTCATCAGCACGGATGAAGGATAGCTCGCCTGCCCGCCCGGCACATAGAGCCCCGCCGCATCGACCGCCCCCCAACGCCAGCCCAGCATCGCGCCGGTCTCATCTGTCCAGCTTTCATCCTGCGGCAATTGGCGGGCGTGATAGGCGCGGATGCGCGCGGCGGCGAGTTCAAGCGCGGCGCGCTGCTCGGGCGCGACCTGAGCGGCGTATTCGGCAATCTCGGACGGGCTGATCCGAAGGGTCGCCGGCGTCAACTCCTGCCGGTCAAACCGCGCCGTCAACTCGATCAGCGCCGCATCGCCGCGCGCCCGCACATCCGCGATAATTGCCGCCACCGCGTCACCGACATCAGCGGAATCCTCGCGCTTGGCGGACAGCATTCCGGCGAAACGGGTCTCGAAATCGGCATCGGTGGAATTGAGCATCACGGGCATGGGTCTCTCCTGTCAGGGCGAACCCTTAGCGCCCGGATCGAAGGGCCTCAAGAGCCGCGAAGGGCGCGCAACAGATTGCGCCACGGGTTGCGCCAAGGGTTGTGCGGCAGCATCCGGCGCATCTCGATCTCGGTCACGCCACGCTCGTTGACGAAAGGCGGGCCGCCGGTTTCGATGAACCCCGCGCGGGCGTAAAGGCTGCGCGCATGGTGGTTGTCGCGCCCGACATGAAGGCCAAGCCGCGTTATGCCGCGCCGCGCGGCCACCGCAGCCAGTCGCGCGAACAAGGCATCACCAAGCCCCCTGCCGCGCATGCCGGGGCGGACATAGACCGACATAATCCAACCCAGATCGGGTTCGGCGGGTGAGATGTTATCTTCAAGCGCGGCAACGGCTTCGGGCTGGCCCGCGACCAGACCGGCGGCCCAGAACTCACCCTTTTCAAGCTGCGCGGCGAAATCGGCAAGCGGGCGGTCGGCCCACTCGTCATGACGCGCCCCGAATGCCTCGGGCGCGGTCACAAGCGCCTCAAGCCGAATGGCGCGCCATGGTGCTGCATCACCGGCCCGCATCCGCCAAAGATGCAGATCGGACCTTGGGGCGCGCATCAGTCAGGATGGCCCGGACGCAGCCGTGAGGGCGCTATATAGGGCCGCGAGACGTCGCGCAGATCGGCGTCCAGACATTCCACCGACAGCGCCATCACACCATCCCCCGCGAAATGCAGCAAAGCGACCCCTGCCCCGTCCTCACCGGGCTGAAAGCCGATGCTCAGAAGCGACAGTACCAGCTCACGGTCGTTGCGGTCGATCCCGTCGCTTTTGACCGACAGCACATCGCGAAACACCAGCAGCGCGCGGACCCGCTCAAACGGGCGGCCCTCACGCTCGGCGGCATCGGCGTCCTCCCAGCGGAAGCGGTTGATCAGAAAGGCAATCTGGCGGGCGCGCGGGTCATAGGCGATCTCTGCGACCGGGATCACCGCGTCCTGGCTCAGCGCAGAGATCACCGTCAGATCTTCGGCGCTTTCGGCCCGCAGCATCAGCGGGCCGGGTTCGGCATCCATGAAACCGGCATCAGCCATCGAGTTCCCCTTCCTTGATGCGGCGCAGATTGGCGCCAACGGCGGTCAGCTTGCGCACCACGCGCTCATAGCCTCGGTCCAGATGATAAACGCGGCTGACCACGGTTTCGCCCTCGGCCCCCATCGCCGCCAGAATCAGCGAGACCGAGGCCCGCAGATCGGTCGCCATGACCCGCGCCCCGCGCAGCTTCTCGACGCCGGTCACGCGGGCGGTGCCGCCATGAACCTCAATCTGCGCGCCCATCCGCGCCAGTTCCGGCGCGTGCATGAACCTGTTTTCAAAGATCTTTTCCTCCAGCACAGAGGTGCCCTCGGCAGTGCACATCAGCGCCATCATCTGCGCCTGAAGATCGGTCGGAAAGCCCGGGAAGGGCTCGGTCACCACATCGACGGCGCGAATCCGGCCATTCTTGCGCGCGACCTTGATGCCGCGCGGGGTTTCCTCAACCGAGATCCCGGCCTCATCCAGCTTTTCGCAGAAGGCTGAGAGCAGCTCGATCCGTCCGCCCAGACATTCGACCTCACCGCCGCAGATCGCCGGGGCCAGCATATAGGTGCCAAGCTCGATCCGGTCGGTGACGACGGCGTGCGTCGCGCCGTGCAGGCTGTCCACGCCCTGAATGGTGATGGTGCTTGTCCCCTCACCCTCGATCTGCGCGCCCATCGCCCGCAGGCAGCGCACCAGATCGACGATTTCCGGCTCACGTGCGGCATTTTCCAGAACCGTGGTGCCTTTGGCAAGCGTCGCCGCCATCACGATATTCTCTGTCGCACCGACCGAGGCAAAGCGCATTGCAAAGCGCGCCCCCTTCAGCCCGCCCGGCGCCTTGGCGTGGAGATAACCGTCGCGCAGCTCGATCTGCGCGCCAAGCGCCTCCAGCCCCTCGATATGCAGATCCATGGGCCGCGCGCCAATCGCGCAACCGCCCGGAAGCGAGACCTCGGCGTGATGAAACCGCGCCAGAAGCGGGCCAAGCACAAGGTTCGAGGCGCGCATCTTGCGCACGATCTCATAATCGGCGTGCTGACTGGTCAGATCGTGGCTCGACAGCGCCAGAACCTGACCGTCTTGTAACGCGGCTACCTCAGCGCCAAGGCTGCGCAGCAATTCGGTCATGGTGCGGATGTCCGAGAGGCGCGGCGCATTGGTCAGGGTCAGCGGCTGATCGGTCAAAAGCGTGGCCGGCATCAGCGTCAGGCAGGCGTTCTTGGCCCCCGCAATCGGGATTTCGCCAGAGAGCGGCCCGCCGCCCTGAATGATGATCTGATCCATCTAGTCCTCTTGCCCCGATTGCTGGTCCGCCCCCGGATCGGGGGTCTCTGCCTGTCTTGCCCGCGCCTGCGCCTTGCGGCGTTGCAGATTGGCCCGCAAGGCCGCGCCCAGCCGATCCTGTCGTGGATCGCGGGCCGGTTTGGCGGGTTTGCTGTCTTTTGGCCTGTCACTCATCCGTCCGGTGTTACCCGCAACCCCGCCCCGCGTCCAGAAGCCGCCCCCAACCTCGCCCAGGCATTTTTTCACGGCTGCCGAAAAGTTTTCGCCCGACCCTCTTGCGCAAGCCGTCCGAACCGTCTAATCCGCCCCACACGGTCAAGAGGGACCGCCGGGCGCTGCTGTAGCTCAGGGGTAGAGCACTCCCTTGGTAAGGGAGAGGTCGAGAGTTCAAATCTCTCCAGCAGCACCATTTTCAGCTAGTTTCGGATATATTGCGCCCGGTCAGGCTCTGGATCGCCTCATATTGCGACAAGAACACCTGCCCGTTCAGCGCCGACAGGAAATGCGTGCGCATCAGCCGGTCCATGACCGGGCCTTTCACCTCCGAAAGGTGAAGCCCGATGCCCGCCTCGCGCAGCATCGCATTGGCGGCCTCCAGCCGCTCTAACGCGCTGAAATCAATGGCGTTTACGGCAGAGCACATCAGGATCACATGGCGCAGCGACGGGTCGCTTGCGGCGCGCTTGCGCAGCAGATCCTCAAGGAAATGGGCATTGGCGAAATAGAGGCTTTCGTCGATGCGCAGGGTCAGGATGCCCGGGGCGGTCTGAACCTTGTGGCGGTGGATATTGCGGAAATGCTGGGTGCCGGGGACAAGCCCCACCTCCGCCACATGCGGGCGCGAGGTCTTGATCAGATGAAGCAGCAGCGACAGGCCCACGCCGGCCATTACGCCCGGCTCAACCCCGAATAGCAATGTCACCAGAATCGTCACCATCATCGCGGCGAAATCGCTGCGCGAATAGGCCCATGCGCGGCGCAGGATCGACAGATCGACCAGAGCCAGAACCGCGACAATGATCGTCGCAGCCAGCGTCGCCTTGGGCAGATGATAGGCCAGCGGGGTGAGAATCAGCGCGGCCACCGCCAGCCCGATGGCGGTAAACGCACCCGCGGCCTGCGTCCGCGCCCCCGCATCGGCATTGACGACCGAGCGCGCAAAGCCTCCCGTCACCGGAAAGCCGCCCGAGATCGAGGCGCCCAGATTGGCCGCGCCAAGGGCAATCAGCTCCTGATTTGGGTCGATCCGGTGGCGCGCCCGCTGACGATTACGGCCGCCCAAGGTCTGCGCCACAGAGATCGATTCGACAAACCCGATCAGTGAGATCATCGCGGCGGGCAGCCAAAGCTGCGCAATCAGCTCGGGCGCGAATGAGGGCAGTGTCAGCGGCGGCAGCCCGCGCGGCACCTCGCCCACCGTCGCCACCCGCGCGTCCAGACCCAGAGCCCAGACCGCAAATGTCGTCACGATAATCGCCAGAACCGGCCCTGCGCGGGTCAGCAGGGTGGCTGTGCGCGCAGACAGCCCCGCGCGGCGCAGCGCAGGCCCCATGCCGCGCCGCACCCAGACCAGAAAGCCAAGCGCCGCCGTCCCGATCAACAGGGTCGCGGCCTCGATCCCGCCCGCCTGCGCCCAGAGCCCCGCGACAATCTCCGGCAGCGTATCGCCCTGCCCGCCCGCACCAAGAATATGGCGCAACTGCCCCGCCGCGATCAGCAGGGCCGAGGCGGTGATAAAGCCCGAAATCACCGGGTGCGACAGAAAATTCGCGATCATGCCCAACCGCAGCAGCCCCATCGCCAGCAGCATCAGCCCCGACAGCGCCGCAAGCGTCAGCGCGGCAATGACGTAGCCCGCCGTGCCCTGCGCCGCGACATTGCCGATGGCCGCCGCACTCATCAATGAGATCACCGCGACCGGCCCGACCGCAAGCGCGGGGCTTGTGCCCAGCATCGCATAGATCAGCACCGGCAGGATCGAGGCGTAGATCCCGGCCTCGGGCGGCATCCCGGCCAACAGAGCATAGGCCAGCGATTGCGGGATCAGCATCAGCACCACCACCGCCGCCGCCAGCAGATCGTCGGCCAATGCGTCCCTGCCATAGCCGCGCATCCATACCAACGGCGGCAGGTAGCGCGAAAGGCGCCTCATAGCATATTCACCGGCACCTTCAGATAGACCTCGCCGTTATCCTCGGGCTCGGGCAGATGCCCCGCGCGCATATTCACCTGAAGCGAGGGGATGATCAGCCGCGGCATGTCCAGCGTCGCGTCTCGGGCCTCGCGAAAGCGGATGAAGGCGTCGCGACTGACATCGCCGCCCACATGCGCGTTATGGGCGCGCTGCATCCCGACTGTGGTTTCATAGGCGAAATCGCGCCCGTCATGGCCGTAATCATGGCAGATGAACAGCCGGGTATCATCAGGCAGGGCAAGGATCTTGTGGATGCTGTCATACAGCACCCCCGCATCGCCGCCCGGAAAATCGGCGCGGGCCGAGCCGCTATCGGGCATGAACAGCGTATCCCCGACAAAGGCGGAATCGCCGATGATATGGGTCATGCAGGCGGGCGTGTGGCCGGGCGTGTGGATGGCCAAAGCCTCAAGTCCGCCGATCCGGTAACGGTCCCCATCGCGAAACAGCCGGTCGAATTGCGAGCCGTCGCGGGCAAATTCAGTGCCTTCGTTGAACACCTTGCCAAAGGTTTCCTGCACCGTGGTGATCTCTGTGCCGATCCCAATCTTGCCGCCCAGCCGCTCTTGAAGATAGGGCGCGGCCGACAGATGGTCGGCATGGACATGGGTCTCGATCAGCCATTCGACGCTGAGCCCGCGCGCCTTGACCTCATCAATGATGCGATCCGCCGAGCCGTGGCTGAGCCGTCCCGCCGCATAGGCGATATCCATGACCGAATCGATAATCGCGCAGGCATCTGAGGCCGGGTCCTTGACGATATAGGAAAACGTGTTCGAATCCGGGTCGAAAAAGGCCGAAACCTCGGGCGTCAGGCGGGCGGGAAGGTCGTGGTTCATCGCAGCTCCTTTCGGGCGGGTCACCGCCAATATATTCCAAGCGCGCGATATGTGAAGAGCCCGCCGCGAAACCGGACTCGCGAAACTGGACCCGCAAAACGGGACCCGCTGCGCGCCGCGCGCTAGAAGGGCCGGGCGAGAGGCCAGCCGGGGCGATTTTGGTGACCAGATCCGACATGACGCCCCGCCTCAGGCGCGCCTTGCCCTATATCGCCGTCGCGGCTTTGTTCGGCATGGGGCTTTATGCGCTTTACCGGCTGCTGGCGCCCATGGATGCCGCGCAGGTCATCGCCCAGATCCGCACGATCCCGTGGCGCGTCACGCTGCTGGCGGTGCTGACCACGTTTTGCGGCTATCTCTGCCTTGCCGGTTATGACTGGTCGGCGCTGCGCTATATCGGGAAAAGCCTGCCCGGCCCGGTGGTTCTGACCGGCGGGCTGATGGCCTATGCGTTCGGCAACACCGTCGGGCTGACCGCGATTTCGGGCGGCGCGGTGCGGTGGCGGATCTATGGCGGGCTGGGCCTGTCGGGCTATGACATCGCCAAGATCTCGGCCTTTACCTCGATCTGTTTCGGGGTGGCGGGCAGTGTGATCGGGCTGATCGCGCTTGCCATCGAGCCCTCGGCTTTGACGGGCGTGCTGCCCGCAAGCCCCGCCACGATCCGCGCCGGTGCCGCGCTGTCGGTGGTGGCGGTGATGGCGCCCCTGATCTGGCTTTCGGCCAGCGGTCGCAGCTTGCGGCTGGGCCGCATCCGCATCGCGATGCCGCGCCTGCCGATCATCGGCGCGCAGATGCTGATCAGCCTGGGTGACCTGTGCTTCGCAAGCCTGACGCTTTACCTGTTCCTGCCCACCACCGGCGACAGCTATCTGAGCTTTCTGCCCGTCTTCGCCGCCGCCACCCTGGCCGGAGTCCTCTCCCATGTCCCCGGCGGGATCGGCGTGTTTGAGACCGTCATCATCGCCGCCATGCCGCGCGGCACGCCCGTCGATCAGGTGGCGGCGGCGCTGCTGATGTTCCGGCTGACCTATTACCTCCTGCCCTTCGGTCTGGCGCTGATCGTGCTGGCTCTGTCCGAGGCGGTCAGGATCACCAAAGGCGGTCTGCCCGGCGCGGCGGGGCGCGCGCTGCAACTGCTCTCGCCGGTGGCATGGGCGCTGCGCCCTCTGGTGCCGATGTTGCTTTCGGTGATGATCCTTGGCTCGGGCCTGTGGATGAGCCTGGCCACGCTGTTGCCGCCCTTGGGCGATGATCTGGACACCGCCGAGACGCTGTTCCCACTGGCCTTCCCCGGCGCGCCCGCGCTGAGTGCAAGCGCGCTTGGCGCGGGCCTGATCCTGCTGGCCTTTGGGGTGATGTGGCGCTCACGCGGGGCGTTCTGGCTGGCGATGGCGGCGCTGATCCTGTCCGCGCCGGTCGCGTGGGTGGTCAGCCATGATCCCCATCGGGCGGCGGGCCTGATGCTGGCGGCTTGTATCCTGCTGCCCTTCCGCCATAGCTTCGACCGCCGTGCCTTGCTGACCGACCGCGCGCTGACGCCGCTATGGCTTGCGATGATTGCGGCGGTGGCGGCGGGGTTCGGGCTTTTCGCGCTGATCATGCATCTGGCCCCGCCCTTTCACGGAGAACTCTGGTGGGAACTCGCCACCGACGAGGCCGCACCCCCCGAGCTTCGCCTTGGCCTGCTGATCAGCCTTGTGGTCGGGCTTGGCGCGCTGTTCCTGCTGATCGCGGGACCAAGCGGTGAGGCCGCAGAGCCTGAGAAACAGCCGCCAATGAACTGATTTCATTCTATGTTCAGAGAAATGGCGACCCCGGAAGGAATCGAACCCTCAACCTGCCGATTAGAAGTCGGCTGCTCTATCCAGTTGAGCTACGGGGCCAATATCCGCGTGATGGCGCAAAACCGCGCTCAGGACAAGGGAAACCGGATCTCGCGGGTCATGAAGACGCTGTTCGGGTCCGCGCGGTAGTCGCCAAATGGCGCACATTCCGCAAAGCCCGCTTGGCGATACAACGCCCGCGCGGGCGCGAATACCTCCTGTGAACCGGTCTCAAGCGAGAGCCGGTCAAGCCCCGCCGCCTGCGCCTCGGCCACCATATGATCCAGCAGGCGACGCGACAGCCCGCGCCCGCGCGCCTCGGCCAGAACATGCATCGACTTGATCTCACCATGGCCGGGCGCGAAACGCTTGATCGCACCCATCGCCTGCACCGCATCCCCCTCGCGCAGCACGAACAGCGTGATCTCGGGCCGGTCGAGATCCGCGCGCGGGATCATATGGATCGATTCGGGCGGCGTGTTGCCGTCATGCATGGCCGCGTGATGGCGGGCGAAGATCAGGTCCAGATCAGCAGAAAGCGGCGATTCGCGGCTGATGCGCAAGGCTCAATGCGTCCAGGGCGCCCGGCGGTCGGGGGCGAAATTCTCACCGTAGCCGCGCGGACGGATGTTCAGGCCGCGCTTGTTCGGCTCAACTACGACATAATCAAGGCCGTGTTCAGTCGCATAGGCCACCGCCTCTTCGCGCGAGGCAAAGCGCATCCGCACCTGCGCCTGGGTATCGTCACTGCTGGTCCAGCCCATCAGCGGGTCGATCTCACGGCGATCATCCTGCGGGAACTCCAGCAGCCAGACGCGGGTCCGGGCGGTGCCGGATTGCATGGCGTTGCGGGCGGGCTGATAGATGCGCACTTGCATGATCGTTCCTTTCAGGCGGCGGGTCCGGCCTGCCTTGGTTATTGCCGCAAGCCGCGCGCACGATCAAGAGGAACTGCGCAGGCCGCCCCGCGTTGGGTTCCGAACCATCGAACGGAGACGAAGATGACCCATCCTTCCCCGCAAGCGGTTGCCCTGCCCCTCACCACGCGCCCCGCGACTTGCCTTGCCGCGCTGATGGCCGCGACGATGCTGTTCGCGGGCGCCGGTCATGCTCAGGACGCCCCCGCCGATCTCCTCCCGCAGCCCGGCGAGGTCGAGGCGGAACCGCATGAGGACGCTCTTCCCACCGAAGAACTGCTGGATGCCGCTGCCGAAACCGCCCGCCCGATGACCGCGCAGATCACCGGTCCCGACGGCGCGGCTTTGGGTGAGGTGACCATTCTCGATACGGTGTCGGGCATGGCCCATGTGATGATCTCGCTTTCCGGTCTGCCCGAGGGGCGTCTGGGCGTGCATATCCACGAAACCGGCGCCTGTAAGCCCGATTTCGCCGCTGCAGGTGGCCATCTGGCCGGTGACCGTGCCCATGGCATCAACCATCCCGACGGCCCGCATCCGGGCGATATGCCCAATATCCACGTTCCCGAAAGTGGCGCAATCACGGTGGAATATTTCCTGCCCTATCTGACGCCCGAGCTTCTGGATGATGAGGACGGCTCGGCCTTCATCATCCACGAACATGCCGATGATTATGCCAGCCAGCCCACCGGCGAGGCAGGCGGTCGCATCGGCTGCGGCGTGTTCACGCATCAGTAAAGGCAGGGGCACAATTTCGCGCCCTCTTCCCCTTGTCTCTCGCGGGCGCAGTGCCCACATTGGGCGCGGAACGAACGGGGAATATCGGGCAGGATCATGGGCCATAACAACACCAACGCGCCGGTGGCGCGCTTTGCCGAAGTCACGCGGCCCAAGCTCGAAGGCGGGCGGCGCTTTGTCATGCATTCCGATTTCGCGCCTGCGGGCGACCAGCCGCAGGCCATTGCCGAACTTGCCCAAGGCGTGACCGCAGGCGAACGCGATCAGGTTCTGCTGGGCGCGACCGGCACCGGCAAGACCTTTACCATGGCCAAGGTGATCGAGGAAACGCAGCGCCCGGCGATCATTCTGGCCCCGAACAAGACGCTGGCGGCGCAATTATATGGCGAATTCAAGGGGTTTTTCCCCGATAACGCCGTGGAGTATTTCGTCAGCTATTATGACTATTACCAGCCCGAAGCCTATGTGGCGCGGTCGGACACCTATATCGAGAAGGAATCGCAGATCAACGAGGCCATCGACCGGATGCGCCATTCGGCCACGCGGGCGCTTCTGGAACGCGATGACGTGATTATCGTGGCCTCGGTGTCCTGCATTTACGGTATCGGCTCGGTCGAGACCTATTCCGCCATGTCGCAGGATATGGCGGTCGGTCAGATGTATGACCAACGCGAGTTCATTGGTCAGCTTGTCGCCCAGCAATATCGCCGCCTCGACGCCAGTTTTCAGCGCGGCGGCT
>JAUNTZ010000060.1 GCA_030538425.1 Paracoccus sp. (in: a-proteobacteria)
CTGTCGCCCTCGGGCGGGTCGATCGGGATCGGCTTCTCGATGGCCTCGAATGTGGTCACGCAGGTTGTCGATCAGCTGAAGGAATATGGCGAGACCCGGCGCGGCTGGCTGGGCGTCCGCATTCAGGATGTCACGCCCGAGATTGCCGAATCGCTGGGGCTTGAGGCGGCGCGTGGCGCCCTGGTCAATGACGTCCCCGAAGGGCCTGCCGCCGATGCGGGCATGCGCGCCGGTGACGTGATCCTGTCCTTTGCCGGGCGTGAGATCATCGACACCCGCGACCTTGTGCGCCGCGTGGCCGATGCGCCTTACGGCCAGCCGGTGACGCTTGAGGTGCTGCGTGGGGGTGAGGTGGTGCCGCTGGAGGTCACGCTTGGCCGGCGCGAACTGGCTGAGGCGGGCGGCGATGGGCGCAGCCCTTCCGAGGGGCCGGGCGACACCGCGCCAAGCACGCAGGACGCTTTGGGCATGACCCTGCAACCGCTGACCGCCGATCTGGCTGAGGAACTGGGCGTGCCGCCCTCAACCCAGGGGCTTGTTGTGCGGGCCGTCGATCCGGCGGGCGTGGCGGCGGATCGCGGCATCGGGCAGGGCGACGTCATCACCGAGGTCGGCCAGCGGCCCGTGTCCTCTCTGTCGGATTTCAACGACCGTGTGGCCGAGGCGCGTGAACGGGGCTGGAAATCGGTGCTGATGATGGTGCGCCGCGCGGGTGAGCCGCGCTTTGTCGCCCTGCCGATCAGCGAATAAGCTCACTGCGACATCAAGAACGGGCGGGGCTGCGGCCTCGCCCTTTTCTTTGCGCGGGGGATGGATTATCCGAAACCCGTATCAGCAAGCATCAAGAAGCGAGCGCGCCATGGCGAAAATCACCTATATCGAACATAACGGCACCCGCCACGAGGTTGAGGTCAAGCCCGGCATGACCGTCATGGAAGGCGCGCGCGACAATGGTGTGCCGGGGATCGACGCCGATTGCGGCGGGGCCTGCGCCTGTTCGACCTGTCATGTCTATGTCGCACCGGAATGGGTGGACAAGCTGCCCGCGAAAGACCCGATGGAAGAGGATATGCTGGATTTCGCCTATCAGCCCGACCCGGTGCGGTCGCGCCTGACCTGCCAGTTGCAGGTGAGCGACGCGCTTGACGGTCTGGTCGTGCAACTGCCCGAAAAGCAGATCTGATGCGCGACTATGTGCTGACCGTGGCCTGCCCGGCGCGGCGCGGGATCGTGGCCGCGATCTCGGGCTTTCTGGCCGCGCATGGTTGCAACATTACCGATAGCGCCCAGTTTGACGATCAGGGCAATGGCCGGTTCTTCATGCGGGTCAGCTTTGGCGATGAAGAGGGCGTGGGACTGGACGCCCTGCGCTCGGGCTTGCAAGCGGTCGCGGATGAATTCGGGATGGAGGCCGCCATCCATGACCCGGCGCGCAAGCCGCGCGTGCTGCTGATGGTGTCGAATTTCGGCCATTGCCTGAATGACCTGCTGTATCGGTGGCGCATCGGCGCGCTGCCGGTCGAGATCGTGGGCGTCGTCTCGAACCATCTGACCTATCAGAAGCTGGTCGCCACCCATGACATCCCCTTCCACCATATCCGCGTCACGCCTCAGACCAAGGCGCAGGCTGAGGACGCTTTGATGCAGGTGGTGCGTGAGGCGGGGGCCGAGCTGGTCGTTCTGGCGCGCTATATGCAGGTGCTGTCCGACCGGCTTTGCGCCGAAATGGCGGGGCGGATCATCAACATCCACCACTCGTTTCTGCCCAGCTTCAAGGGCGCGAACCCCTATAAGCAGGCCTATGAGCGCGGCGTGAAGCTGATCGGGGCGACGGCGCATTATGTGACCGCCGATCTGGACGAAGGCCCGATTATCGAGCAGGACACCGTCCGCGTGACCCATGCGCAAAGCCCTGCCGATTATGTGAGCCTTGGCCGAGATGTCGAGGCGCAGGTGCTGGCCCGCGCCATCCACGCGCATATCCATCACCGGGTGTTCGTGAACGGGGCGAAAACGGTGGTGTTTCCGGCCTCGCCCGGTGGCTATGCGTCCGAGAGGATGGGCTAGGGGCGCGGCCCCGCGCGCCTTGGGCGCTCACCCTCGGGAGGGACAAAGGACATGCTGACGATCCGCGAGTTGGAGCCGAGCGACCGCGAGGGATGGCAGGCGCTGTATCGCGGCTATCAGAGCTTTTACGGCCACCCGGACCGACCGCAGGCGTTCTTTGATGCGGCTTTTTCGCGGCTGATGTCAGGCGATGCGCGTGATTTTCAGGGTTTGGTCGCGGAGGATGAGGGGCGGTTGGTCGGGTTGACGCATTTCGTCTTTCACCCGAATCTCTGGCGCGAGGCGGGTGTTTGCTATCTGCAAGACCTGTTCACCGCCCCCGAGGCACGGGGCCGCGGCACAGCCCGTGCGCTGATCGAGGCGGTCTATGGGCGCGCCGATGCGCAAGGCGTGCCGGATGTCTATTGGCTGACCGCCGAGGATAATTATGCGGGCCGGATGCTCTATGACCGCGTGGCGACCCGCACGCCCTTCATCAAATACGCCCGCTAACTGCGCAGCCCGGTTTCGCGCAAAAGGCCACGATTGCGGGCCTCATAATAATAGCCGCGCGCATACCATCTGACGGCGGCGTCATGGTCGCCATCGGCGACGATATAGGCCCCGCGCAGGTATTTGACCGCATATTGCAGGTTGGTGTCGGCGTCCAGCAGGCCCTCGGGCGCGCCGCGATAGCCCATGGTGCGGGCAGTTTGCGGCAGGATCTGCATCAGCCCGTAATAGGGACCGTTGCGCGCGCCGGGGCGGTGGCTGGATTCGCGGATGATAACGCGATGGACAAGGGCGCGCGGCACCTGATGATGATCGGCCCAGTAATTGATCTTGCGGCGCAGTTCGGGCGTCTCATTCGGATGAAGCGGCGGCTCAGCCGGGCGGCGCGAGAGCGACGAGACGCTCGATCCGCCGCGCCCGCAGGCCGAAACGGTCAGAACCGCGCCAAGGATGAACGCGCGTCGGGAAAAACTCATATCTGCTCTGCCATTCTGGTGATGGTTTTGCGCGACCATAGCGACCGGGGCGCGGTGCGGGAAATCAAAATGCCGGGCCGCGACAAAGGCGGCCCGGCATTCAGCGGGATCTTGCCGATCTCAGACGTGGATCGCGCCATCGCCGCAGGCAAGCGCCGCCTCACGCACCGCTTCGGAGGTGGTCGGGTGGGCGTGGCAGGTCAGCGCGATATCTTCGGCCGAGGCGCCGAACTCCATGGCGACGCAGATCTCATGGATCATCTCGCCCGCATTCGGGCCGATGATATGCGCGCCAAGCACCCGGTCGGTTTCCGCATCGGCCACGATCTTCACAAAGCCGTCGCCCTGGAACATCGCCTTGGCGCGGGCATTGCCCATGAAGGGGAACTTGCCGATCTTGACCTTGCGGCCCGAATCCTTGGCGGCGGCCTCGGTCAAGCCCACGGCGGCAACCTCGGGGTTGGTATAGATGACCGAGGGGATCACGGCGTAATTCACATGGCCATGCTTGCCCGCGATGACTTCGGCCACGGCCATGCCCTCATCCTCGGCCTTATGGGCCAGCATCGGGCCGGGGACGCAATCGCCGATGGCATAGATGCCCGCGACATTGGTGGACCAGTGGTCGTTGACGGCGATTTGACCACGCTCGGTCAGCTCGACGCCTGCCGCATCAAGGCCGAGCCCGTCGATATAGGGGCGGCGGCCGGTGGCCAGCAGGACGCAATCGGCCTCAACGCTTGCCTCGCTGTCGTCCTTGCGCAGCTTGTAGGTGACAGTTGCGCGCTCGCCCTCGACCGATGCCGACTGAACCGCCGCGCCCAGAACAAAGTTCAGGCCCTGTTTGGCGAGGGTTTTCTGGAACTGTTTCTGAATCTCGGCATCCATGCCGGGGGTGATCGCGTCAAGATATTCGATCACCGTCACCTTGGCGCCAAGGCGGGCATAGACCGAGCCGAGCTCCAGCCCGATCACGCCCGCGCCGATCACGACCATTTCCTTGGGCGGGGCTTTCAGGGCAAGCGCGCCGGTGGAATCGACGATCACGCCTGCATCGTTATCGACGTCGACGCCCGGCAGGGTCGCCGGGGCCGATCCGGTGGCGATGACGATATTCTTGGTCTCATGCACGGTATCGCCCACGCGTAGGCGGCCCGCGCCCTCGATCACGCCCCAGCCTTTCAGCCAGTCGATCTTGTTCTTCTTGAACAGGAACTCGATGCCTTTGGTGTTGGTGCCGACCGTTTCGGCCTTATAGTCCAGCATCTTGGCCCAATCGACCGAAGGGGCCGCGCCGACCAGACCCATCTTGTCGAAATTATGTTCCGCCTCGTGCAGCATGTGGCTGGCATGGAGAAGCGCCTTCGAGGGGATGCAGCCCACGTTCAGGCAGGTGCCGCCAAGGGTCTCGCGGGCCTCGACAACGGCGGTTTTCAGGCCAAGCTGTGCGGCGCGAATGGCGCAGACATAGCCGCCGGGACCGGCACCGATGACGATCAGATCATACATTTCATTCGTTCCTTTCGATTGAGAGGCCGGGGGCGCTGCCCCCGGACCCCCGGGATATTTTCAGACAAAAGACATAAAAGCCGTGGCGATCATTGCCATTGTGGCCAGAAACCCCGCCGCCCAGATGAGCGAGCGCCACGGGCTGAGGCCAAGCGCATAGGCGGGCACATAAAGGATGCGGGCGATCAGATAGACCCATGCGCAGGCAGCGGTGAAGCCTGAGGCCGTGCCGCCAAGCGTGACGACCACCACGGCGATGGTGAAAAAGGTCAGCCCCTCGAAATGGTTGTCCACCGCGCGGCGCAGCCGTCCGGTCAGGGGCGAAAGCTGCGGCTCACTGTCGCGCGGCCCGGCATTCCAGTCCGCGCCCGCATCGCGGTTGAGCGAGGCCCCGGCAAGCGCGATCTGCACGGCCTGCAGGATGGCCGCAAGGGCGAGGATGGAAAGTTCGGTGGTCATGTCGCACCCTTGATCCGGTGGGGCTGCGGTGCCGACAGCGCCGGCGCCGCCTCTGGCGTCATGCGGTTTTCAGCGCGTGGGCGATAGCCTTGCTGACGCCCGCCTGACTGTTGAACACGCCCGCAGCGCCCGCCAGATAGTCGCGGGCCTTGCCTTCATCGTTCAGCGTGAACAGCGCCCAGGCATTGCCGTTATCTTCCTGCCAGAGTTGCAGCAGCGACAGGCCATTGCGGCGGCGGTCTTCGTCGTCGCGGTCGAATTCCGGCTTGAAGCGGGCGAAATCGTCGATCTGATAGTGGATCAGCATTTGCATGGCATCGCCTTTCATAAGGGGCAGGGGGCGGGCGCGCCGCCCCCCTCGGTTGGGGTCACAGATCCATCAACAGGCGGCGGGGATCTTCCAATGCCTCTTTGACGCGGACGAGGAAGGTCACGGCGCCTTTGCCGTCAACGATGCGGTGGTCATAGGACAGGGCCAGATACATCATCGGGCGAATGACGATCTCGCCGCCGACGACCATGGGGCGGTCCTGGATCTTGTGCATCCCCAGAATACCGGATTGCGGCGGGTTGAGGATGGGCGAGGACATCAGCGAGCCGTAAACGCCACCGTTCGAGATGGTGAAGGTGCCGCCCTGCATCTCGTCCATGGACAGCTTGCCGTCGCGGCCCTTTTTGCCCAACTCGCCGATTTCCTTTTCGATCTCGGCAAAGCTTTTCTGGTCGGCGTCGCGCACGACCGGCACGACCAGACCCGAAGGCGTGCCGACCGCGACGCCCATATTGACGAAGTTCTTGTAAACCACGTCGGTGCCGTCGATTTCCGCGTTCACCTCGGGCACTTCTTTCAGCGCGTGGCAGCAGGCTTTGACGAAGAAGGACATGAAGCCCAGCTTGACGCCGTGTTTCTTCTCGAACGCATCCTTGTATTCGTTGCGCAGACCCATGATGCCGCTCATGTCGGCCTCGTTATAGGTGGTCAGCATCGCGGCGGTGTTCTGCGCGTCTTTCAGGCGGCGGGCGATGGTCTGGCGCAGGCGGGTCATCTTGACGCGCTCTTCGCGGGCCACGTCGTCCTGGCGGGCGGCTTTGGGCGCGGCAGCGGCTGGGCGGGCATTGGCCACGTCCTCTTTCATCACGCGGCCATCGCGGCCCGAACCCGTGACCTGATCGCGCGACACGCCTTTTTCGGCCATCGCCTTTTTGGCCGAGGGCGCATCCTCGACATCCGAACGGCCCGCGCGCGGTTGCAGCGTTTCGGGACCGGCACCGGGCGAGTTCACCGCGTCGGCATTCTCGACGCGCTTGTCCTCGGTTTTGGGGGCGGGGGCGGCACCCGCGCCGCCTTCGGTGATGATCGCGAGCTTGGCCGAGGCGTCCACGGTCGCGCCCTCATCGGCGATGATTTCAGCCAGAACGCCGGCGGCGGGGCTGGGAACCTCAACCGAGACCTTGTCGGTTTCCAGCTCGCACAGCATTTCATCGGCCTCGACCCGGTCGCCAACCTTCTTGAACCATGTCGCCACGGTCGCCTCGGAGACCGACTCGCCAAGGCTCGGCACCATCACGTCAATGTTCTTACCGCTCATCTCTTGTCCTTCCTGAGCCTTGGGCGCAGCGCCCGATTCGTTCTTTTGCGCCGCAGCGCCTTTGGCCGGGGCCGCGCCCGCGCCGGTTTCATCAATCTGTGCCAGAAGCGCATCCGGCGCGACCGTCACGCCCTCTGCGGCGACGATCTCGGCCAGAATACCGGCGGCGGGTGCGGGCACCTCGACCGTCACCTTGTCGGTTTCCAGCTCACACAGCATTTCATCGGCCTCGACTCTGTCGCCCGGTTTCTTGAACCATGTGGCGATGGTGGCCTCGGTCACGGATTCGCCCAGAGCGGGCACACGAACCTCGATCGTCATGGATTACCCCTCGATTGACAAAGCATCATTGACCAGTGCCTCTTGCTCGGCCTTGTGGCGCGAGGCGAGACCCGTTGCGGGCGAGGCCGCCGCAGCACGGCCCGCGTAACGGGCACGCCCGTAATCGGCCCCGATCCGCGACAGGACCCATTCAAGGTTCGGCTCGACAAAACTCCAGCCGCCCTGATTCTTCGGCTCTTCCTGACACCAGACGATCTCGGCCTGCTTGAAGCGTTCCAACTCCTTGGACATGGAATGGGCCGGGAACGGGTAGAACTGTTCCAGACGCAGCAGGTAGATATCGTTGATCCCGGCCTCGTCGCGGGCTTTCAGCAGGTCGTAATAGACCTTGCCCGAGCAGATCACGACGCGGCGGATCTTGTCATCCGCGACAAGCTGCGTGGGCGATGCGCCGGTTTCGGCGCTGTCGGGCAGCAGCCGGTGGAAGGTCGAGCCGGTGGTGAAGTCAGCCGCCGTGCTGACCGCCATCGGGTGACGCAACAGCGATTTCGGCGTCATCAGCACCAGAGGCTTGCGGAAGCTGCGATGCATCTGGCGGCGCAGGATGTGGAAATAGTTCGCCGGGGTCGTGCAGTTCGCGACGATCCAGTTATCCTCGGCGCACATCTGCAAGAACCGTTCCAGACGGGCCGAGCTGTGTTCCGGCCCCTGACCCTCGAACCCGTGGGGCAGCAGCATGACCAGACCCGACATCCGCAGCCATTTGCGTTCCGCCGAGGAAATGAACTGGTCGAACATGATCTGCGCGCCATTGGCAAAGTCACCGAACTGCGCCTCCCACAGGGTCAGCGTGTTCGGTTCAGCAAGCGAATAGCCATATTCAAAGCCCAGAACCGCGTATTCCGACAGCATCGAGTCGATGACCTCATATCGGGCCTGACCCTCGCGGATATTGTTCAGCGGATAGTAACGGTCCTCGGTCTTCTGGTCGACAAAGGCCGAGTGGCGTTGGCTGAACGTGCCGCGCGTGCTGTCCTGACCCGAAAGGCGCACCGCCTTGCCTTCGAGCAAAAGCGAGCCGTAGGCCAGAGCCTCGGCGGTGGCCCAGTCAAAGCCCTCGCCGGTCTCGAACATCTTGCGCTTGGCCTCCAGCAGGCGGCCCACGGTCTTGTGCAGGTTGTGCCCCTCGGGGGCGTGGGTCAGCGCGCGGCCGATCTCGTCCAGAGTCTCGGTCGGGATGCCGGTCTCGCCGCGCACATATTCCGCGCCTTCCTTGCCCAGACCCGACCAACGGCCATCCAGCCAGTCGGCCTTGTTCGGCTTGAACTCCTTGCCCACCTCGAATTCCTCGGCAAGGTGGTTCTGGAAGGCGGATTTCATATCCTCGATCTCGCCCTCGGGGATCAGCCCGTCCGCGACCAGACGGTCGGTGTAAAGCTGAAGGGTCGTCTTGTGGCCCTTGATCTCGGTATACATGGCCGGGTTGGTGAACATCGGCTCATCGCCTTCGTTGTGACCGAAGCGGCGATAGCAGATGATGTCGATCACAACGTCCTTGTGGAACTTCTGCCGGAACTCGGTCGCGACTTTGGCTGCGTGAACCACCGCCTCAGGGTCGTCGCCATTGACGTGGAAGATCGGTGCCTCGACCATCAGCGCGATATCGGTCGGATAGGGCGAGGTGCGGCTGAAATGGGGGGCGGTGGTGAAACCGATCTGGTTGTTCACGATGATATGGATGCAGCCGCCGGTGCGATGGCCACGGATGCCCGACAGTTGCAGACATTCCGCCACCACGCCCTGACCGGCGAAGGCCGCGTCACCATGCAGCAGGATCGGCAGAACCGCCGTGCGGTTCTCAGTGTCGTTCATCTGGTCCTGCTTGGCGCGGACCTTGCCCAGAACCACCGGGTTCACCGCCTCAAGGTGGCTGGGGTTGGCGGTCAGCGAGAGGTGCACGGAATTGCCGTCGAAATCGCGGTCGCTGGAGGCGCCAAGGTGATATTTCACGTCGCCCGAACCGTCCACATCCTCGGGCTTGAAGCTGCCGCCCTGAAATTCGTGGAAGATCGCGCGATAGGGCTTGCCCATGACATTGGCCAGAACCGACAGGCGGCCCCGGTGCGGCATGCCGACCACAATGTCCTTCACGCCAAGCGCGCCGCCGCGCTTGATGATCTGTTCCATCGCGGGGATCAGCGCCTCGCCGCCGTCAAGGCCAAAGCGTTTGGTGCCCATGTATTTGACATGCAGGAACTTTTCAAAGCCCTCGGCCTCGACCAGCTTGTTCAGGATGGCGCGGCGGCCTTCGCGGGTGAACTCGATTTCCTTGCCCAGACCCTCGATCCGCTCTTTCAGCCAGGCGGCTTCCTCGGGGTTCGAGATATGCATGAATTGCAGCGCAAAGGTGCCGCAATAGGTGCGCTTCATCAACTCGGTGATCTGGCGGATCGAGGCGATCTCAAGGCCAAGCACGTTGTCGATGAAAATCGGACGATCCATGTCCGCATCGGTGAAGCCATAGGTCGCCGGGTCCAGCTCACCGTTATCGGGAACCTCGCGGATGCCCAGAGGGTCCAGATTGGCGTGCAGATGCCCGCGGATACGGAAGGCGCGGATCAGCATCAGCGCGCGGATGCTGTCCAGAACCGCCTGACGCATCGCCGCCGGATCGACCTCGCGGCCCTGTTCGGCGGCCTTGGCGGCGATTTTCTCCATCGCGGCCTTGGCCTCGCCCTTGGAGGCCATCGGCCATTCGCCGGTCAGCGCGGCGGTGTTCTCATCACCGGCAACGGGCGGCCAGTCGGTGCGCTTCCACGAGGCACCTTCGGCGGAACGCCGCGCATCCTCGGGCGCGTCGCCCATGGCGCGGAAGAAGTCGTTCCATGCCGCATCCACGGCGGAAGGGTCTTTGGCCCATTGGCCGTAAAGCTGTTCCACATAGGCCGCGTTCTGGCCCTGAAGGAACGAAGAGTCATGGAAATCAGAGTTTTTGGGTTGGTCGTTCATGGCTGCATCTCGACAGGGTTATGCGATGGGTTGCGGCGCTGCGGCCGGTCGGGTGGCGGGTTGCGGGGCGGCTGTTCTCATCGGCCTATCCGCAAAGAATGTCGATCTTGCGCGCGCCGGGGTCCTGGCTTGCGTCGATCATGTCAAGGGGCACGATGCGGGCCACGCGCTTGCGTTCCAGCCCGCAGAGATTGCCCGCCGCGCGGGTTTCGGCATCGCGCGGGGCGGCATGGGCCAGATAGATCAGCCGCCAGCCATGGTCCTTGCGCGACACCGTGCGCACCGACGCGGGCGGCAGGCCGGTCGCACGCGGCAGGTTCGTCGCCGCGGGCACGCCGCCGCGCAGCACGTCATCGGTCATCCGCCCGCCACATGCGCTGAGCGTCAGCAGCGCGGCCAGAAGGGTAAGGGTGCGGGGGCCGCCGGTCATGCCAGCACCTTTTCGGGGCGGGGCACGGGACCATAGCGGTTCGGGTAGGGCTGTGAGGGCAGGATGTGCCAGATCAGGATCATCACCGAATAGACCGCATAGGCGATCAGGATCAAAGCGAACAGGATCAGGATGCCGCCAAGATTGCCGGTCGGATAATCCGGCACCGCATTGGGCGCGGCCATCAGCGCCAGATTCAGCAAAAGCGACAGCCCGACACCCAGATAAAGCGGCAGCACCCACCAGCCCGAGCGGCCAATATCATGCAGCCGCCGGATGCTGAGGCTGATGGTCGGGATCAGGATCAGCAGCTCAACCGGCCCGCTGATCGGGCCAGTGCGTTCATCGCCGGTCGCAAGGCCCAGCATCCCCTCGATCAGGCCCAGAGCCGAGGTGACCAGAAAACCGAACAGAATCCACCACCAATATTCCGCCCGCGAGGCGCGGCCCGAGAATTGCGCAAACCGCGAGAACCCGCGCGAAATCGCCTCGGCAAAGCCGATCATGCGGGCAGGCCGGGGGGCCTGCTCGGTCGGGTTTGGGGTGATGTGGTCGGTGCGGTCCACCTTGTCTTTGTCCTCTTCCTCTCTCCAACTTAGGTCAGAGAGCGGTTGTGTCAAATGATCTGCCCGCGCAGGGCGTAAAATCGCGGAAAAATCCTTGTTACCGCGCTAGAATGGGCGGTAGCGCGGCCCCGCGACGGGGGCCGCGCGCGGTGCTTATTTCTCGCCCGCGATGGCTTTCTGGACGGCTTCGCCCAGACCGGCGGGGCTGTCGGCAACCACGATCCCGGCTTTCTTCATCGCCTCGATCTTGGATTCCGCGTCGCCCTTGCCGCCAGCGACAATCGCGCCGGCATGGCCCATGCGGCGGCCCGGAGGCGCGGTGCGGCCCGCGATGAAACCGGCGGTCGGCTTCCAGTTGCCCTTGCGTTTCTGCTCGGCCAGGAACTCGGCGGCCTCTTCCTCGGCAGAGCCGCCGATCTCACCGATCATGATGATCGAGGTGGTCTCATCATCCTCAAGGAACATCTTCAGCACATCGATATGTTCCATTCCCTTGATCGGGTCGCCGCCGATACCGACCGCCGAGGACTGGCCCAGACCCACATCGGTGGTCTGCTTCACCGCCTCATAGGTCAGCGTGCCGGAACGCGACACGACGCCGACCGAGCCGCGACGGAAGATGCTGCCCGGCATGATGCCGATCTTGCATTCGTCGGGGGTCATGATGCCGGGGCAGTTCGGCCCGATCAGGCGCGATTTCGAGCCTTCGAGGGCGCGCTTGACGCGCATCATGTCCAGAACCGGGATGCCTTCGGTGATGGCGACGATCAGCTCGATCTCGGCGTCGATGGCCTCAAGGATCGAATCGGCAGCGAAGGGCGGCGGCACGTAAATCGCGGTCGCATTGGCGCCGGTCTTCTCAACCGCCTCATGGACCGAGTTATAGACCGGCAGGTCCAGATGCGTGGTGCCACCTTTGCCCGGCGTCACGCCACCCACCATCTTGGTGCCGTAAGCAATCGCCTGTTCGGTGTGGAACGTCCCTTGCGAGCCGGTGATGCCCTGGGTGATGACTTTGGTGTCTTTGTTAACGAGAATGGCCATGTTGATTATCCTTTCACCGCTTTGACGATCTTTTCCGCCGCATCCGACAGGTCGTCGGCGGCGATCACGTTCAGGCCGCTTTCGGCGATGATCTGCTTGCCTTTTTCGACATTGGTCCCTTCCAGACGGACGACCAGAGGAACCTCAAGCCCGACCTCTTTCACCGCCGCCAGGATACCCTCGGCGATGATGTCGCAGCGCATGATGCCGCCGAAGATGTTGACCAGAATGCCTTTGACGTTCGGGTCCGAGGTGATGATCTTGAACGCCTCGGTCACCTTTTCCTTGGTCGCGCCGCCGCCGACGTCAAGGAAGTTGGCCGGTTCCGC
>JAUNTZ010000061.1 GCA_030538425.1 Paracoccus sp. (in: a-proteobacteria)
CCGTTGGAACCCCACCGATTACAACCCCGACGATTTCGCCAATCGCCGCCATATCGGCCCTTCGCCGTCCGAGATGGACGAGATGCTGGCGGCGGTCGGTGCGGCAAGCCTTGATGCGCTGATCGACGAAACCGTGCCATCCGCGATCCGGCAGGACGCCGCGCTTGACTGGCAGCCCTTGTCCGAGGCGGCATTGCTGGCGCGGATGGAAGAGGTTGCGAAGAAGAACCGCGTGATGACCAGCCTGATCGGGCAGGGCTATTACGGCACCGTGACGCCGCCCGCGATTCAGCGCAATATCCTTGAGAATCCCGCTTGGTATACGGCCTACACGCCCTATCAGCCGGAAATCGCGCAGGGCCGGCTTGAGGCTTTGCTGAACTATCAGACCATGGTCAGCGACCTGACCGGCCTGCCGATTGCCAATGCCTCGCTTCTGGATGAGGCGACGGCGGCGGCCGAGGCGATGACCATGGCGCAGCGGGTGGCCAAGTCAAAGGCGCGCGCCTTCTTTGTCGATGAGAACCTGCACCCGCAGACCGTCTCAGTCATCGAGACGCGGGCGCAGCCTTTGGGGATTAAGATCATCCGCGGCGCGGCCTCTGATCTGGATGCGGGCGCGGTGTTTGGCGCGATTTTCCAGTATCCCGGCACATTTGGCGAGATCCGCGATTATAGCGCGGAATGTGAGGCGCTGCATGCGGCGGGGGCGGTGGCGGTGGTCGCGACCGATCTTCTGGCGCTGTGCCTGCTGAAGGAACCGGGCGCGATGGGGGCCGATATTGCGGTTGGTTCGTCGCAGCGGTTCGGGGTGCCGATGGGTTACGGGGGGCCTCATGCCGCCTTCATGGCCTGCCGCGACGAGATGAAGCGCGCCATGCCAGGCCGGATCGTGGGTGTCTCGGTCGATGCCAAGGGCAACAAGGCGTATCGGCTGGCGCTGCAAACCCGCGAACAGCATATCCGACGCGAGAAGGCGACCTCGAATGTCTGCACCGCGCAGGCCTTGCTGGCAGTGATGGCGTCCTTTTATGCGGTGTTTCATGGCCCGGTGGGTCTGCGCGCGATTGCGCAGCGTGTGCATCTGCATACGGTGACGCTTGCCAATGCGCTGCGTTCTGCGGGGGCAGAGGTTGAGCCGCAGGCGTTTTTCGACACGCTGACCGTGCGGGTCGGCGTCGGGCAGGCGGGGATCATCGCCGCCGCCGAACAGCGCGGCATCAACCTGCGCCGCGTGGGTCGCGACCGGGTGGGGATCAGCCTTGACGAGACCACCGATCCGGGCGTGATTGCGCGCATTCTGGACGCTTTCGGGATCGAGGACGCGGCGCAGCCCGCCATGTCGCCCGCCATCCCCGACGATCTGCTGCGCGAAAGCGATTATCTGACCCATCCGGTGTTCCACATGAACCGGGCCGAGTCCGAGATGATGCGCTATATGCGGCGGCTGTCGGATCGCGACCTGGCGCTTGACCGCGCGATGATCCCTCTGGGGTCTTGCACGATGAAGCTGAACGCGGCGGCTGAAATGATGCCGATCACATGGCCCGAGTTCGGCTCGCTTCACCCCTTCGCGCCGGTCGCGCAGGCGGCGGGCTATGCCGAGATGCTGGAGGATCTGACCGCCAAGCTCTGTGCGATTACCGGCTATGACGCCTTTTCGATGCAGCCCAATAGCGGCGCGCAGGGCGAATATGCGGGCCTGTTGACCATCCAAGCCTATCACCGCGCCAATGGCGACGATCAGCGCGATATCTGCCTGATCCCCGTGTCGGCGCATGGCACCAACCCCGCATCCGCGCAGATGTGCGGGATGAAGGTCGTGGTCGTCAAATCTGCCCCCAATGGCGATATCGACCTTGAGGATTTCAAGGACAAGGCCGCGAAGGCCGGTGACAAGCTGGCGGCGGTGATGATTACCTATCCCTCCACCCATGGCGTGTTCGAGGACACCGTGCGCGAGGTCTGCGACATCACCCATCAGCATGGCGGGCAGGTCTATATCGACGGGGCGAATATGAACGCGCTTGTCGGTCTGGTGAAACCGGGCGAGATCGGCGGCGATGTCAGCCACCTGAACCTGCACAAGACCTTTGCGATCCCCCATGGCGGTGGAGGCCCGGGCATGGGTCCGATCGGGGTCAAGGCGCATCTGGCACCGCATCTGCCGGGTGATCCGCGCGCGGGCGAAGGCGCGGTCAGTGCGGCACAGTTCGGCAGCGCGTCTATCCTGCTGATTTCATGGGCCTATATCCTTATGATGGGCGGGGCCGGTCTGACCCAGGCGACCCGTGTTGCGATTCTCAACGCCAACTATATCGCGGCCCGGTTAAAATCTGCTTACCCGGTGCTGTTCATGGGCAACCGGGGTCGTGTCGCGCATGAATGCATTCTGGACACAAGGCCCTTTGCGGAACATGGCGTGACCGTGGATGACATCGCCAAGCGTCTGATCGACAACGGTTTTCATGCGCCCACGATGAGCTGGCCGGTCGCCGGAACGCTGATGGTTGAGCCCACCGAGTCCGAGACCAAGGCCGAGATCGACCGCTTTATCACCGCCATGCTGGCGATTCGGGATGAGATTCAGGCGGTCGCGGACGGGCAAATCGCGCCCGAAGCCAGCCCCCTGCGCCACGCCCCCCACACGGTCGAGGATCTGGTCGCCGATTGGGACCGTGCCTATAGCCGCGAACAGGGCTGTTTCCCGCCCGGTGCGTTCCGGGTGGACAAATATTGGCCGCCGGTCGGGCGGGTGGACAATGTGGCGGGCGACCGCAACCTGATCTGCACCTGCCCGCCCTTGGACAGCTATGCCGAGGCGGCCGAGTAACCCCAAAGGCGGCCCTCGTGGCTGCCTTTCAGCTCTCGTGACAGCCGCGATATTCCATCGCCGCGCCGTCGGTGCCAATCACGGTCAGCACGATCTGCGCCGGGTCCAGATCGAACGGCGCGGCCTGCGGCGGGACCAGATCGGACAGCGCCACGCCATCCGCCAGATCGGGCTGTGAGACCCAGATCTCGGTTCCGGGCAGTTCAATCGCGGCGGCGCGGGCGGGTTGGGGCAGGGTGACGGCGACCTGCATCCCGTCGCTGATTTCGGTGATTGTGCAGGCCGGTTGCACCGCTGAGACCTGCGAAACCGTCTCCATCGCGGCCAGAATCGCGGGGTCGGGCGCATCGCCGGGGGGCGGCGCGACAAGCGAGAGGTCGGCGGGCACACAGACCGCCTCGCACAGGCCCAGCTCGATCTTGGCGGCAAGAGGCCCGTCGCCCGAGGCGGTCAGCGGCACGATCACGCGGTCCTCATAGCCCAGGGTCACCATCCCCGCCGAATCAATCAAGGCGGGCTGCGGCCAGTGCACCTCAACCGCGGCATCGCCCTCCCAGTCGAATGAGGGCGGGATGCCCGCATCGCCGGGGCTGCGCCAATAGGTTTTCCAGCCGGGCGACAGCACCAGTTCAAGCGCGCTGATCCGCTTGCCCCCCTCGACCCAACCGGGCAGGAGCCGCGCCGATTCAAGGCCGGGCGGCAGCTCAGCCCAAGCGGGCAGGGCATACAGAAAAGCGGCAAAAGCGGGGGCAAAACGTCTCATGCCCCCGTTCTAGCGCGCGGGGCGGCGGTGATGAAATCACCTTTTCGGCAGGCTCTTGCGGAACCTTGTGCGGCGCTGCAACTTGATCTGACAGGGGGCCGCATGAACGCGAATGACGATCTGACCGGGAAAATTCTGATTGCCATGCCGGATATGGGCGATCCGCGGTTTCGCCGCTCGGTCATCCTCATCTGTGCCTGGTCGGATCAGGGCGCGATGGGGCTTGTGCTGAACCACCCGGCCCCCGATATGCGGTTCCGCCCGCTGATGGAGCAATTGGGCATCGAGGGCGCAGAGACGGCGCCCGATATCCCCGTGCGCTTTGGCGGGCCGGTCGAGACTGGGCGGGGCTTTGTGCTGCATCGCGGGGCGCAGGACGATACCCCGCCGGATCAGGGCGGCCCGATCCACCTGCCCGGCGGGCTGAGCGTGACGACAACCCGCGACATTCTTGAGGATCTGGCGCAGGGACGCGCCGGTGATCAGGCGATCCTCTGCCTTGGCTATGCCGGTTGGGGGCCGGGCCAGCTTGATGCCGAGATGCGGGCCAATGGCTGGCTGTTGGGTGAGATGCGCGACGCCTATGCCTTTGGCCCGCCCGCCTTGGTCTGGGAGGCGGCTTTGCGCGATCTGGGCGTTGATCCGCTGATGCTGTCAGGCGCGGCGGGGCGGGCGTAAAGGTTAATCCTCCGAGACGCCCTCGGGGCGTCCGACCAGCACGAATTGAAGCGCCTCGGGCTGCAGGCGTTCGCGGGTGACGCGGGCCACATCGTCCAATGTCACCGCTTCAACCAGATCATTGCGGAAATTGGGATAGTCGATGGGCATGCCGATCAGCTGCATCCCCGACAAAATCGCGGCGATCTGGCCGTTGCCGTCAAAGCGCAGCGGATATTCGCCGGTCAGATAGGTCTTGGCATCGGCGAGTTCCTGCTCGGTCACGCCGCCGCCCGCCAGCCGCGCCCATGTGTCGCGCACCAGATCCATCGCCTGCCCCGCCGTCGCGTTCGCTGTAGCAAGGCCGCCCGCCCAGACATCGCCGAACAGCCCGTTCGACAGGCCCGAGGACACGCCATAGGTCAGCCCCCGCTGTTCGCGGATCTCATCCATCAGCCGAGATGAGAACCCGCCGCCGCCCAGAATGTGGTTGGCGATATAGGCCGCAAAATAGTCCGGGTCATCCATGGCAATGCCCGGCTGGGCAAAGCGGATCACGGTTTGCGGGCTGTCCCAGTCGATGATCTCAGCCCCGCCATTCGCCTGATAGCTGGCGGGCGGGGGCAGGGGAGCGCTGCCGGTTTCGGGCAAATCGCCCAAGATGTGATCCAGCAGCGGGCCAAGCTCAGCCGCGGTAATGTCGCCCGCAGCGCCCACGATCACGCGGTCGCGGGCCAGGGTGCGGCTCGCGGCCTCGCGCAGATCGTCGGGGGTCAGCGCGGCGACGCTTTCCGCCGTGCCGTTGATGGAGGAGCCATAAGGGTGGTCGCCCCAGACCTTGCGCATCAAGGCCAGCGAGGCAATCGTGCCGGGATCGGTTTCATCGGCGCGGATCACCGCCAGCACCTGCGCGCGCACCCGATCGACCGCCTCCGCGTCAAAGCGCGGCTGGCTGAGCGCAAGGCGCAGCAACTCGGCGGCCTCATCGCGGTTTTCGGTCAGGGCGCGGGCGGTCACGCTGACCGTATCGGCGCCTGCGTCAAAGCTGGCCCTTGCGCCCAGTGCCTCAACCGCCTGCGCAAATTGGGTCGCGTCCATGTCGCCCGCGCCTTCTTCCAGCGTCGCCGCCATCAGGTTCACCGCGCCGCGCTTGCCCTCGGGGTCAAGGCTGGCGCCGCCCCGGAACTGGATGCTGAGCGCGACAAAGGGGATGGAGTCGTCGGGGACCAGCCATGCGGTGATGCCGCCGGGCGAGGTGACCTGCTCGATCTCAATGGCGTGGGCGGGCGCGGTCAGGGTGCAGAGTGCGGCGATGGTTGCGATGCTGCGAAAGATCATTGCGCTTGCCCCTGATTGCGGGTGGTGTCGGTGTCGGTGTCGGTGTCGGCTTGGGCTTCGCTCTCAGCCTCAACCTCGCGCTCAGCCGGGCCCGCCTCACCAAAAGCCGCCTCAGGCAGCAGCCAGCCCGTCACCGTCGCGCGGTTTTCCAGAACCAGGCGGGCGGCATCCGCCACGTCCTCGGCGGTGACGGCGGCCAGAATCTCGGGCCAGTCGTTCACGTCCTCGACCCCCAGCCCGACCGACAGGCCCTGCCCGTAATCATAGGCGCGGCCATGCGCCGAATCCTGCGCGTAGATCGTGCTGGCCCGGATTGCGGTCTTGACCCGTTCCAGTTGCGCAGGATCGGGGCCGGTTTCCAGAAAATCCGCCAGAACGGCGTCAAGCGCGGCCTCTGTCTGAGCCTGATCCAGACCGGGGGCGGGCACCACGCTGATCGAAAAACTGGTCGGGTCCACCGACAAGCCGTCATAACTTGCGCCGGTGAACAGCGCCGTGCCCTGCATCATCATCTGTTGCGCCAGAACCGAGGTCTGGGCCGAGCCGCCGAGCAGATCCGCCAGAACCGTGAGCGCAGCGGCCTGTGCCTGATCGCCCGCGCGGCGCTGCGGCACAATGACTGAACGGGTCAGCAGCGGTTGTGGCACGCGGGCATCGCGCATCTCAATGCGCCGCGCGGTCTGCTGCACGGGTTCCTGCGGGCGGGGCCCGCGCAGGGCGTCGGGTTTGGGCGGGATGGGCCCGTAATATTCTTCGGCCAGGGCGCGCACCTCAGCCTCGGTCGTGCCGCCCGCGACGATCAGGATCGCGTTATTGGGCGCGTAATGGGCGTCATACCACGCAATCGCATCGTCGCGGGTCAGCCCCTCCATCTCGGCCCGCCAGCCGATCACCGGGCGGCCATAAGGGTGGTTGTAATAAAGCACCGCATTGCGTTCCTCACCAAACAGCGCCCGAGGGTTTGAATCGGTGCGCTGCGCCCGTTCCTCCAGCACGACCTGCCGTTCGGCCTGCCAGTCATCCTCACCGATGCGCAGGTTCTCCATGCGGTCGGCCTCCATCCGCATCACCAAAGGCAGACGGTCAGCCGCGATTTTCTGGAAATATCCAGTGAAATCATAGCTGGTAAAGGCGTTGTCCATGCCGCCATTGGCGGTCACGGTGCGCGACAGCTCACCCGGGGCGAGCTGCTCAGTGCCCTTGAACATCAGGTGTTCGAGATAATGCGCGATGCCCGACTTGCCCGGCGCCTCATCGGCAGAACCCACCCGATACCAGACCATCTGCACGACCGAGGGGGCGCGCTGATCCTCGATCACCACGACCTCCAGCCCGTTCTCAAGGGTGAAATGGCTGATCCCCTCGGGCATCTGGGCTGATGCGGGCGCGGCCAGCAGGATCAGGGGAAGGGCAAGACGGCGCATGGCGGGGCCTTTCGGTTTGAGGATGCGACAGGGCGGGCGCGGCTTATTGCGGACCATCGGCCTGTTTCACGGCATCGGCGAATTGCTCCGGCGTGGGCGATTCGTCGAAACAGGCGATGCCTTCGGGCAGAGTGACCCATGGCTGCTTGCGGCTGATCCAGATATGGGCCATGGGCGCCAACCTGTCGCTGCGCTCTAGCGTTCCGGCGCGCAGAAAGACCATCTCGGGCAGGGCGCTGTTGCGGTTGAAGATGCGGGTGTAGCAGGTGGCGCAGACCACGTCCTCAAACCCGATCCCGCCCTCGTCATGGGCGTAAGCGGCGGTCGCGCCCTGACAGTCGAAATCCGCCTTGGCGACCATCGCATGTTCGGCAAAGCCGCTGCCGCTGCGGGTCTGGCAGTTCAGGCAATGGCAGGCATAGACATGCACCCGTTCGGCCCGGATCTGATAGCTGACCGCACCACATTCGCATCGCCCGACAAAAGACATCCTGTTTCCTTCTCGCTCGCCCAAGGGTCTTGGGGGCGAACCTGCGGGCTTGCCGGGCGGGATGCAAGTCAAGATGATTTGACCGCCCGCGTCCGGGGTCTTTTGTCCGGCAAATATCCTCGGGGGAGTCCCGAAGGGACGGGGGCAGACAGCCCCCTCTCAGCGCGAGGGGGCCGGCGGGGCCGAAGGCGTGCGCGCACCCGCACGACGCCAACGGGCGAGTTCCGCCTGGCTGTCCAGTGTCATCACCTCATAGGCGCGCAGATAGACATTGGTGCGGGCAATGTTCTCCAGCAGGCGGCGGCCATGACGGGCGCGCCAGTCGGCATCCTCTTGGGCAAGCTGTTGGCGGATACCGGCCTGCGTCCCGGCCCGTCCCGCATAGGCGACAAGTGCTGCATCTGCGGCGCCCACGCCCTGATCGCTCAGCGCGGCGGGGTTCCCGCCAAGCGCCGCCACGGCATCGCCGCGCGGGTTGGGATCGGTGATATTCGCCCCGCCCGGTGTCGGCGGCGGCAATTGGTTCAGGTCCGGCGGCATGGACAGCGCGCGGGTCGGCACGATCGCGAATTCGTCGGGCGTCGTCTGGCCCGCGCGAATGTTCATCAGCGTGCCGTCGCCCCCGCAAGAGGCCAGCATCCCAACCGCCATGATCGCCAAGATTGCCCGCATGAGCCTGTCCCCCGTTCCGGTTTCGCCCGTTCTAGCGGGATTTCCGTCCGCCGTCACGGGGCTTTGCGGTTTTCGCACTGGCCGCTTCGGGCGGAAACAGGATCAGCCCGATAGCGCCCGCGAAAATCGCGATATCGGCCACGTTGAAACTATAGGGGTTGTCCCAGAAGGGCAGCGACATATTCAGAAAATCGGCCACCGCGCCATAGATCAGCCGGTCGATCACATTGCCAAGCGCGCCGCCGATAAGCAGCCCCGCCGAGACTTGGGCGAATCGCCCCGGACGCAGCCGGTTCATCCAGATCGCCACGCCCACACAGACGATCAGCGCAATCGCCACCAGAACATAGCGCATCACGCTATGACCCGAGGCGAAGAGGCCGAAATTGACGCCCTCATTCCAGGCCATGCGCAGGTTCAGCCATGGCGGGAACACATCAATCGCCCGCACCAGATCCAGTTGCAGCATATGGACGACGATATATTTCGTGATCTGGTCCAGCACAAAGATCACGCCCGCGACCCATGCCATCACGGACAGCGAGGGCGGCGGCACCGGCTTGCGGCGCGGGGCGCGGGGCTTTTTCGGCTTGGAGGCCGAGGTTTGGGCCGGGATTTGGGTCGCGTCGCTCATCAGTGGCGGAAATGCCGTTGGCCGGTGAACACCATGGCAAGGCCCAGCCGGTCGGCGGTGGCAATCACCTCATCATCGCGCATCGAGCCGCCGGGCTGGATCACCGCCCGCGCGCCGGCCTCGGCCAGGGCCTCGATCCCATCCGCGAAGGGGAAGAACGCATCAGAGGCCACGACCGCACCGGTGGTCAGCGGCTCGGACAGGCCAAGCGCCTCGGCCATGTCCTGCGCCTTGCGCCGCCCGATGCGGGTCGAATCAACGCGGCTCATCTGGCCCGCGCCGATGCCCACCGTGGCCAGATCGCGGGCATAGACGATGGCGTTCGACTTCACATGCTTGGCGACCTGCCAGGCGAACATCAGATCGGCCAGCTCCTCCGCCGAGGGCTGGCGGGCCGAGACGATTTTCAGGTCGCGCGCGGTCACGCGGCCATTGTCACGGCCCTGCACCAGAAACCCGCCCGCGACCTGCCGAAAGGCCAGCCCAAAGGCGCCCGCATCGGGCAGCCCGCCAGTGGTCAGCAGGCGCAGGTTCTTCTTCGCGGCAAAGATCTCGCGCGCCTCATCCGAGGCATCGGGGGCGATGACGACCTCGGTAAAGATCTCGGTGATCGCGCGGGCCGTCTCGGCGTCAAGGCTTTGGTTCAGCGCGACAATCCCGCCAAAGGCCGAGGTCCGGTCGCAGTCATAGGCGCGGCGGTAAGCCTCAACCGCGGTTGCGCCCCGCGCCACGCCGCAGGGGTTGGCGTGCTTGATGATCGCGACGGCGGGGCCGTCCGCCGGGTCGAACTCGGCCACCAGTTCGAAGGCCGCATCCGTGTCGTTGATATTGTTATAGGACAGCTCTTTGCCCTGCCATTGCTTGGCGGTGGCGACGCCGGGCCGGGCCTCGCCGGTGGTGTAGAAGGCGGCCTGCTGATGCGGGTTTTCACCGTAACGCAGCCCTTGCGCCAAGGTCCCCGCAAAGGCGCGGCGGCGCGGGGTTTCCTCACCAATCGCGGCGGCCATCCAAGTAGAGACCGCCGCATCATAGGCCGCCGTGCGCGCATAGGCGGTCTGGGCCAGCCGCTGCCGGAAGGCAAGCCGGGTCTGCCCGCCCTGCGCGTCGAGTTCGGCCAGAACGCCCGCGTAATCCTCGACATCCACCACCACGCTGACGAAGCCGTGGTTCTTGGCCGCCGCGCGGATCATCGCGGGGCCGCCAATGTCGATATTTTCGACGCAGGTCGCGTAATCGCCGCCCTTCGCCACGGTTTCCTCAAAAGGATAAAGGTTCACGACCAACAGGTCGATCATCCCGATCCCGTGTTCTTCCGCCGACGCCTGATGCGCCGCATCGTCGCGCAGCGCCAAAAGCCCGCCATGGACCACCGGATGCAGCGTCTTGACGCGGCCATCCATCATCTCCGGAAAGCCCGTGATCTCAGCCACATCGCGCACCTCCAGCCCCGCCTCGCGCAGCGCCTTGGCCGTGCCGCCGGTGGACAAAAGCTCAACCCCGCGCGCCGCCAGAGCCTTGGCGAAATCAATCAACCCGGTCTTGTCGGAGACAGAAATCAGGGCGCGGTTGAGAGGGGCAAGATCGGTCATTGCAGGCTCTTTCAGCTTGGGTTGGCATCACCTAACGCCTGACCGCGCCAAGGTCCAGTCATGGGCGGGCGGGGGCTTGACGAACTGACAGCATCGTTATGTCGGCTGCGCCGCAGAAGGGGGCCAGCCCCCCTTGCCCTGCGGCCAATTCCCCCCGGGATATTTGAGGACAAAAGACATGGGCCGCGCGGCAGTTCAGCCCGCCCGCATAAAGCTCCAGCCGATTTGCACCGCCCGCCCCGCCAGCCGGTGCGACAGGACGATCACCTGGGTCGGGCGCGGCTCATGCAACCCGCTTTCCAGATAGGCGCTTGGCTCCAGCCGCAGCTCCGCGACAAGGTCATGGCTGAAATACCATTCCTCACCACCCGGCAGATCAAGGCGGATCGCCTGACCGTCCGGCTCGGCCATCACATCGGGATGGAGGTGAAAGCGGATGTCAAAACCCACGCCCTCGGGCTGGTTCACCAGAACCTCATCCAACCGCGCCTGCCCCGAGATATCAAGCGCGGCCAGCGTGTCCTCACCGCGCAATTCGTCGCCATTGGGGCCCAGCCACAGCTCACGCAGCTGGTTCAGGCCGTGGGTGCCAAGCCAGCCGTCATGCCCGGCCAGAATTTGCGCGGGCCGCCCCGGATGGGCGGGGGGCGTGTCGGGCGGCAGCAGGTTGCCATCCTCATCGCAGGGTCCCGCCCAGACTTTTTGCGGCAGCAGGGTCAAGCGTTCATGCCCGTCGCCATCGGGCGGCAGCAGCTTGGCCGAGGACAGGCCCGACAGCGACAGCGTGGAATGGCAGGCGGTGGCGCGGCTGGCGCGCGCCCATGACGGGCCAAACAGCCGCCCCGAGCCGCAATTGACCACAATCGGGTGCCGCGCCGAGGTGAACTCCAGCGCAAGGGTCGAGGCATGGGCGCGCGCGGCGGCGGCCCCGGCGGGCGGGGCGGCCGCGTCAAGGATCACCGTTGCCCGCGCCCGCGCCAGCCGCGCATAGCCCATCGGATGGCCGGTCGCGGTCAGCGCAGGGCCGGTCGCGGCGCGCAAGGAATGATCCAGCCGCCCGGCAGCGCCCCGCCCGCCGCCATGAAAGCGCGGCAATCCCCCATCCGCATGGCGCAGCGCGCGCAGCACTGGCGCGATATCCTCAATCAGCCGGGCAATGTCGGCGGGCAGCGCCTGTCCCGCATCCGCCGCGCCATCCTTGACCCATGCCAGCAGCGACAGGCAGGTCAGCAATTCCTCAGGGTTGCGCGATTTCAGCGCACCGTTCTGGATCGCGCCTGTCCCTGCGGTGGCCAGCGCCTCAAGCGCGGGCTCGACATGCGCGCGGGCCCCGTTCAGCGCCATCGCGGCCAGTGCCAGCCCGGCGAAAGCCTCAACCTGCGCCTGCCCCACCTCGGCGCGTGGGGCGGCCAAGGCCAGATAGTCAAGCTGCGCGTGGAGGCTGTCGAAATAGGGCTGCGCCGCCGCGCGGTCGAGGCCGGGCAGGATCATCCCGGCATGGAACACCCAACGCAGCACGCGCCGCCCGGTAATCTCGGCCCGCCAGACAGGGTTCTGCTGCGCGCCCTGCGGGGCGGCGGCAGGAGCCCTGCCATGCGCCTCCAGCCAGCCCAGAACACGGCTCTGCGCCAGATCGCGGGCCGGGGCTGAGCCCACCGCCGCCAGATCGTCCAGCCAGCCAAAGCCGTGCAGTTCCGCCGTAT
>JAUNTZ010000062.1 GCA_030538425.1 Paracoccus sp. (in: a-proteobacteria)
AGCTGTCGCTGCTGACCGTCATTCTGGGCCATACGCTGCTCTGCCTGCCCTATACGATTGCGATCCTGACCACCGCCTTCAACGCGCTTGACCAGTCGCTTGAAGAGGCGGCTTACGATCTGGGCGAGACCCGTTTCGGCGCGTTCCGACTGGTTATCCTGCCGATGGTCATGCCCGGCATCATCTCATCCCTGCTGATGAGCTTTACCGTCAGTCTGGATGAATTCATCATCGCCTTTTTCCTGGCCGGTGCGCAGCCGACCCTGCCGACCTATATCTTCAGCCAGTTGCGCTTTCCGTCATCCGTGCCGGTGATCATGGCGCTTGGCACGATGCTGGTCGCGCTTTCGGTCGTGCTACTGGCACTGGCTGAGTTTTTCCGCCGCCGGGGCGCGGCCCGCACCGGACAGAACAACAGCGGAGGTTTGCTGTGAAGACCAAGGCCCAGAACCGTTTCGCCGAACTCAGCACCGCCCCCGCGATGATCGAATGTCGCGATGTGCATAAATATTATGGCGATTATCACGCGCTGCGCGGCATCAATGTCGATATCCGCGCGGGGGAGTTCTTTTCGCTGCTGGGCCCCTCGGGCTGCGGCAAGACCACGCTGTTGCGCACCATTGCGGGGTTCGAGGATATTTCCTCGGGCGTGGTGATGATCGACGGGCGCGACATGGCCGATGTGCCCGCGAACCGGCGGCCCACCAATATGGTGTTCCAGTCCTATGCGATTTTCCCGCATCTGACCGTGGCGCAGAACGTGGCCTTCGGTCTGCGTCGTGACAAGCGGTCGCGCGCGGAAAAGGATGCGGCGGTGGATGAGGCTTTGCGCATGGTCGGCCTGTCGGGTTATGGCAGCCGCGCGGCCCATGCGCTGTCAGGCGGGCAGCGGCAGCGGGTGGCGCTTGCCCGTGCGCTGATCCTGAAGCCCAAGGTGCTGCTGCTGGATGAGCCGCTCTCGGCGCTTGACCGCAAGATGCGCGAGCAGATGCAGGTTGAGCTGATCAAGCTGCAACGTCAGGTCGGCATCACCTTTGTTCTGGTCACCCACGATCAGGAAGAGGCCCTTGTCATGTCCGACCGCATCGCGGTGATGTTCGAGGGTGAGATCGCGCAGCTCGACTACCCCGAGGCGCTCTATTCGCGGCCCAAAAGCCGCCGTGTGGCCGATTTCATCGGAGTGATGAACTTTCTGCCCGCCGAAGTGCTGTCCGAGGATGGCGACTGGATCGCCGCCGAGATCCCCGGCCTAGGCCGCGTCGATCTGCCCCTCTCGCAGGTGGCCCGCGCCAACCCGGACGACACGGGCGCGACCGCCGGTTTCCGCCCCGAGACGATGAACCTTCTGTCCGAGGGCCAAAGCGCCGAGCGTGAGGCACAAGGCAGCATCGACGAGGTGGTCTATTACGGCGACATGACCTATTACGACATCCGCCTTGACGGCACGCCGCCGGGCACGCGGCCCGTGCGCATCGCCATGCGCAACGTGTTCGGCCGCGATGTGCGCGATGTCGGCACCCGGGCGCGGATCGGCTGGGCGCCGGGCGGTCTGATGCTGTTTCGCTAAGGCGCGCTTGGCAAGGCGCGGCGGATCGGGTAAGGCTGGCTGTATGAGCGCACACCGCATCACCTGCTGCATTATCCGCTAACGCAATTCATGCGGGGTGGCAGGCTGTGACCGGACGATCCCGCCAAGGGGACGATCATGGTCGAAATCCGGCTGACAAACTCGAAAACCCGCCGCAAGGACGTGTTCACCCCGATTGATGCGGGGAATCTGCGGGTCTATGCCTGCGGGCCGACGGTTTACGACCGCGCCCATCTGGGCAATGCGCGCCCGGTGGTGGTGTTTGACGTGCTGTTCCGCCTGCTGCGCCATGTTTATGGTGTGGAATCCGTGACTTATGTGCGGAACTTCACCGATGTTGACGACAAGATCAACGCCCGCGCTTCTGAGACCGGGCAAAGCATCGGCGATGTGACCACGGAAACGATCGGCTGGTATCACGAAGATATGGATGCTCTGGGCGCGCTGCGCCCCACGCATGAGCCGCGCGCGACCGATTACATCCACCAGATGATCGCCATGATTGAAACCCTCATCGCGGGCGGCTTCGCCTATGCCGCCGAGGGTCATGTGTTGTTCGAGGTTCGCAGGTTTCCCGAATATGGCCAGCTCTCGGGCCGCTCGCTTGACGATATGATCGCGGGCGCGCGGGTCGAGGTCGCGCCCTATAAACGCGACCCGATGGATTTCGTGCTGTGGAAGCCCTCGGATGCGGACCTGCCGGGCTGGGACAGCCCATGGGGCCGCGGGCGTCCGGGCTGGCATATCGAATGTTCCGCCATGGCCGCCGATCTGCTGGGCGAGAGCTTCGACATTCATGCCGGCGGCATCGACCTGCAATTCCCCCATCACGAGAATGAAATCGCCCAAAGCCGCTGCGCCCATGGCGGTGCGGTGATGGCGAATGTCTGGCTCCATAATGAGATGCTGATGGTCGAAGGGCGCAAGATGTCCAAATCGCTCGGCAATTTCTTCACCGTTCGCGATTTGCTGGATCGCGGCATCCCGCCCGAGGTGATCCGCTTTGTCCTGCTGATGACCCATTACCGCAAGCCCATGGACTGGACCGAGGAGAAACGCGCCGAGGCCGAGGCCACCTTGCGCAAATGGCGCGGGCTGACCGATGGCGCGGCGGCGGGCGCCCCCGATCCGCGCGTGGTCGCGGCTTTGGCCGACGATCTCAACACGGCGGGCGCGCTTGGCGTGTTGCATGAACTGGCACGGGCGGGGGACGGGGCGGCGCTCAAGGGCTCGGCGGCGTTGCTGGGGTTGTTGGGGGATGAGATGGGCGCGTGGTTTGAAGAGGAGAACCTCAGAAGTCACATGCCGGAAGCAACCGAGTTGATCGAATTGTGGCAGAGATTCAGAGACTCCAAAAGGTTTGACCTTGCTGACCAACTTCGCGATAGGGCGACCGACATAGGCATCAACTTGCAGGTGGTCGTTGTCGGAGGGCAAAAGAAGGCGATAGGAACAGCATCATCCGCTTCATCTGTACATAAAATTCGCGCTCTTTTGGATGAGTTCGACCCCAAATGACCGACCGCCTCTATATCTACGACACCACCCTGCGCGACGGACAACAGACCCAGGGCGTCCAGTTCTCGGCCTCGGAAAAAGCCGAGATCGCGCGGATGCTGGACGATCTGGGCGTCGATTATATCGAGGGCGGCTGGCCCGGCGCGAACCCCACCGACTCGGAGTTCTTCGACAATCCGCCCCGGACCCGCGCGCGGCTGACTGCCTTTGGCATGACCAAACGCGCCGGGCGTTCGGCGGCAAATGACGATGTTCTGGCCGCTGTTCTGAACGCGGGGACCGAGACCGTCTGTCTGGTCGGCAAGACCCATGATTTCCATGTCAGCGATGCGCTTGGCATCACGCTTGACGAGAATGTCGAGAATATCGCCGCCTCGGTCGCCCATGTCGCCGCCACCCGCGAGGCGATTTTCGACGCCGAGCATTTCTTCGACGGCTACAAGGCCAACCCCGATTATGCCCTGCGCTGCCTGCGGGCGGCCTATGATGCGGGGGCGCGTTGGGTGGTGCTTTGCGACACCAGTGGCGGCACTTTGCCCGATGAGGTGGGGCAGATCACGGCGGCGGTGATTGCGTCGGGGATCGAGGGCGCGCGGCTGGGCATCCACACCCATGACGATACCGGCAATGCGGTCGCCTGTTCTCTGGCCGCGATCCGGGCCGGTGCGCGACAGGTGCAGGGCACGCTGAACGGTCTGGGCGAACGCTGCGGCAACGCCAACCTGACGACGCTAATCCCGACGCTTGCGCTCAAGCCCGAATTCGCGGGTCTGACCATCGGCACCGGCCCCACAGCCCTTGCGCGGATTGCCCGCGTCTCGCAGCGGCTGGACGAGATCCTGAACCGCGTGCCCGACCGCCATGCACCCTATGTCGGCGCCTCGGCCTTTGCCCATAAGGCGGGGCTTCATGCCAGTGCGATCCTCAAGAATCCAAGCACTTACGAACATATTGCCCCTGAACTGGTCGGCAATGCGCGGATCATCCCGATGTCCAATCAGGCGGGCCTCTCGAACCTGCGCGCCCGTCTGGCCGAGGCGGGGCTTGCGGTTGAGGGGGCGGATCTTGGCGCGATCTTGGCCGAGGTGAAAACCCGCGAGGATCAGGGCTATGCCTATGACGGCGCGCAGGCCAGTTTTGAATTGCTGGCGCGGCGCCATCTGGGCCAGTTGCCCGCGTTTTTCGAGGTCGAGCGCTACCGCGTCATCATCGAGCGCCGCCGCAATGCGGTGGGCCGGCAGATCAGCGTGTCCGAGGCGGTGGTGGTCGTCCAGATGGGCGACAGCCGCGTCATGTCGGTTAGCGAATCCCATGGCGATGAGGGCGAGGATCGTGGCCCGGTCAACGCGCTGTGGCGCGCGCTTGCCAAGGATCTGGGACCGTTCCAGTCCTCGATCGACGATATGCATCTGGTCGATTTTCGCGTCCGCATCACGCAGGGCGGCACCGACGCCGTGACCCGTGTGACCATCGACAGCGCCGACGGGAAGGGCAATCGGTGGTCCACAGTGGGCGTATCCGCGAACCTTGTCGATGCCAGTTTCGAGGCGCTGATCGACGCGATCACATGGAAGCTGATCCGTGACGGGTCCGATGACGGTGCGGCCCGGTGAGCCTTGACGCCTGTGCCGCCCTTTTGCGCGATGGCGACCCCGACCGTCTGGCGGTGGTCATGGCGGCGGCGCCTGCCTATCGCCCGCGTCTGGTCTCGCTTTATGCCGCAAATCTTGAGATTGCGCGGGCGGCTCTGGCCTCATCCGAGCCGCTGATCTCGCTGATGCGGCTGCAATGGTGGCAGGACCAGTTGGCCGGGATTGCGGCGGGGAAGGGCTCTCCGGGCCATGAGGTTCTGGACGCGGTGGCCGCGCATTGGGGCGTTGAGGCGGGCGCGATTGGCGCCTTGGCCGAGGCCCGCCGCCATGACGCGATGCGCGAGCCGCTGCGCGATGAGGCCGCCGTTCTCGCCTATATCGACGCCACGGCGGGCGCGCTGATGCGGCTTGCGGCAGGGGTTTGCGGCTATCATGGCGCGGCGGTTGCGGATCAGGCACGCGGCGCGGGGCTTGCGGCATGGCTGGCAGCGTTGCCCCGGCTTGCCGGTCTGGGCCTGGGCGTAGAGGACGCGCCCGCGCGAATCGCCGGGCTTGCGGAGGAGGGAATCGCGGGCCTTGACCGTGCTGCCCGCCATCGCGACGTGCCGAAAAAAGCCGCGCCTGCACTGTTCGCGGGGGCCGGGGCACGGGTTGTCCTGCGTGCCGCGGCGCAGGGTCAGTCCGTTGAAATAAGTCAGTTTTCACGCCGGTTTGCGCTGTTGAGGCTGGCGCTTTTCGGGCATTGGCGCGGCTAGGCCTGCGTTAAACTTATCGAAAGTTCTTTGTGCCAGATTGCGCTTGTGACCGACCTGAACAGACGCAGTTAAGGAACAAGATGACGCGATCCCAACATCCGGGGCTGCACCTATGACCCGCCCGGTGCGATTGCTGATTGTGGACGATTCCGCGACCATGCGGCGGCTGATCCGCCTGCGGCTCAGCGGCGATGCCCGGATTGAGGTTGTGGGTGAGGCCGCCGATGCCTGCGCGGCCGAGGTTGAGATTGCGCGGCTCAAACCCGATGTGGTGACGCTTGATGTTGAGATGCCGGGGAAATCCGGGCTGCAATTCCTGCGCGAATTGATGGAATCGAACCCGATCCCGGTCGTGATGCTCTCGTCCGAGACCCAGAAGGGCAGCGCCGCCGCCATTGAGGCGCTCTCATTAGGGGCGGTCGAATGTCTGGGCAAGCCGCAGGCGATGGGCGGCGCGGATGGTTTCGCCGAACTGCCTGCAATGATCCGGGCTGCGGCGACGGCCAATGTCGCGCAAAAAGGGGGTGGTGCCGCGCGCGGGCCTGCCTCGGCGCGGTTTGACTGGAACGGGAAATATGTGCTGATCGGCTCATCCACGGGCGGGGTCGAGGCACTGGAACGGATCATCGCCGGCATGCCCGAAAACTGCCCGCCCATCGTCATCACGCAGCATATGCCGGCGGGGTTTCTCTCCAGCTTTGCGCAACGCCTCGATGCAAGATTCGCCCCGCGCATTGCGCTCGCCTCGACGCGGGCACCGCTTGAGCAGGGGCGCATCTATCTGGCGCCGGGGGGTGAGACGCATCTGGGTCTGGCCGGTCCCGCCGCCATGCCGCGCTGTGACATTATCGAGGGCGAAAAGGTCAGCAACCATCGCCCCTCGGTGGATGTGCTGTTCGGATCGGCCCTGGGGCATGCGCGAAATGTGGTCGCGGTGATGCTGACCGGGATGGGCCATGACGGCGCCGACGCAATGGCCCGCCTGCGCGGCGCGGGCGCGGTCTGTCTGGCGCAGGATGAGGCAAGCTCGGTGGTCTGGGGCATGCCACGCTGCGCATGGGAACGCGGCGGCGTGGACCGGCTGGTCTCGCTTGACGCGATGGCCGATGAGATCCTTGCAGCAACCGGCAGCGGCCCCACCGCCCGCGCCCGCCTGCGCCAACATGCGGCGGGTTAGTTGGGGCAGGCGGGGGTTCGGGGTGGTTCGGTGCGTGCGGGCAAGGCTGGCTGCGGCGGCACGCGTGGTTGCTGCGGATGTGCGGCGCTGTTCCGGCGTGGAGGCGCCGAGGCGGTCCTGGCGCGCGCGGAACAGCTGTTTGCTACGATATCGTACGGCAGAAGGGCCGCGACGAGTGCCATGCGTCGGCGGTCCCGCGTGGGGTGACGGACCGGTCAATACGGGGCCGGGTTGGCGGATCAACCTTCCCCCTGCCTCCACGATACGGCCTGACCCCCCGCGCTTTGCACCGCATTGCGGATGGGCGGGCCTCCGGGTTGGCTGATCCGCCGCTGTCAGGACACCGCCCCGCCCGCGCAAGGCCCGCTTCGCAAAAGAACAACCCTCGTCCACAAGCCCCGCCTCATCGCCGAAGTCGCACGACTCGCCCGCATCTCCCCTACTCTCAGCCCCCCCCACAAAGTCCCACACCGCCATGCGCCTCGCATGATTGCAACCCCGCCGCCCGCGCGGCATAACGCGCCAACGGTCGAATCACACGGTGCGTTTCATGCAATACGAAAAACCCGGCCCGGTCGAACGTGACTGGTCCGATGCGATTTCCTCGATCGAGGAGATCATCGAGGATGCCCGCAACGGTCGGATGTTCATTCTGGTCGATCACGAGGACCGTGAGAACGAAGGCGATCTGGTCATCCCGGCGCAGATGGCGACGCCTGATGCGATCAATTTCATGGCGACCCATGGGCGCGGGCTGATTTGCCTGTCGCTGACCGGCGAGCGGGTCGATGCGCTTGGCCTGCCCTTGATGTCGGCGCGCAATTCCAGCCGCCATGAGACCGCCTTCACCATGTCCATCGAGGCGCGTGAGGGCGTCACTACCGGCATTTCCGCCCATGACCGCGCCCGCACCATCGCTGTGGCCATCGACCCCGCCACCGGCCCCGCCGATCTGGCCACGCCGGGCCATGTCTTTCCGCTGCGCGCACGCCAAGGCGGCGTTCTGGTGCGCGCGGGCCACACGGAGGCTGCGGTCGATATCTCGCGGCTGGCCGGGCTGAACCCCTCGGGCGTGATCTGCGAGATCATGAATGAGGACGGCACCATGGCCCGGCTGCCCGACCTGATCGCTTTCGCGCAAAAGCATGGGCTGAAAATCGGCACGATCAGCGACCTGATTTCCTATCGCCGCCGCCATGACAACCTTGTCACCGGGCGCGAGGCGCAAAGCGTGACCTCGCAATGGGGGGGCGAATGGCAGATGCAGCTTTTCGCCGATGAGACACGCGGCGCCGAACATATCGTCCTGTCGAAGGGGGATCTGGACGCGCCCGGCCCGGTTCTGGTCCGCATGCACGCGCTTGATCCTTTGCATGACGTTCTGGGCATCGCCCGCGACAAGGCGGGCAGCCTGCCCGCCGCGATGCGCCTGATCGAGGCCGAGGGGCGCGGCGTCGTCGTGCTGCTGCGCGACCTGGAGCCCAGGCTCACCCCCGCCGACAGCAGCCCGCATACGCTACGCCAATACGGGCTTGGCGCGCAGATCCTCTCGGCGCTTGGCCTGTCCGAGCTGATCCTGCTGACCAATTCCGCGCCCTTGCGGGTGGTCGGCCTTGAGGGTTACGGCCTGAGCATCACCGACACCCGCCCGATCCCTGAGGAGTAAGCCATGGCCGGAGCCAGCCACGACCAGATCGCCCTGCCGCAATTCGATCACGCGCCGCGCCTGCTGATCGTGGTTGCGCCCTATTACCGCGCGATTGCCGATGACCTTATCGCGGGCGCGCGCGCGGTTGCCGATGCGGCGGGCGCGATTGCCGATGTGATCGAGGTGCCCGGCGCGCTTGAATTGCCGCCCGCGATTGCGCTTGCCGCGCGCGCGGGGCGCTATGACGGTTTTGTGGCGCTTGGCTGCGTGATCCGGGGTGAGACCACGCATTACGACACGGTCTGCAATGACAGCTCACGCGGGCTGATGCTGCTGGGCTTGCAGGGTCATGCGATTGGCAACGGCATCCTGACCGTTGAGAACGTCGCGCAGGCCGAGGAACGCGCCGATCCCGCCCGTCAGAACAAGGGGGGCGGCGCGGCGGCGGCGGCGCTGCATTTGGTCGCGCTTGCCCGCAAATACCGGCCTGCGCCGCTGTCCGGGCGGCCCGCTGACCATGACCCGATCCGGCTTGCGGGCGCCCTTGAAGGTGGACATCACGCATGAGCAAGACCCCCTCAGATCGCCGCGCCCGCAGCTCTGCCGCGCGCATCTATGCCGTGCAGGCGCTGTTCCAGATGGAGGCCGCCGGTCAATCCGCCGAGCGCGTCCGCGATGAGTTCGAGACCTGGCGCATCGCCGCCCCCCTTGACGGCGAAACCACGCCTGAGGCGGATGAGGCGCTGTTTTCCGCCGTGCTCGACAATGCGGTGACCTGGCAGGCGCGGATCGACCAGATGACCGACCGCGCCCTTGTCGCGAAATGGAAAATCGACCGCATCGACCCGGTCCTGCGCGCGCTGTTCCGAGCGGCGGGCGCCGAACTGGTCGCGGCCAAGACCCCGCCGCGCGTGGTGATCAAGGAATATGTCATGGTCGCCGAGGCGTTCTCGTCCGACGGCAAAGAGCCGCGCTTCGTCAACGCGGTTCTGGACCACATGGCCCGAGAGGCACGGCCTGAAGCGTTTGAGGGGTAGGGCGGCCCGCGTTCTTTCCCGCCCCGTCGCGGCACTTGGCCGCAGGCGCGGATTGCCGTTTCGTGTGGCGCTCGGTCGTGCTAGACTGCGGGCCTCAACCGGATGAGAGGCGGGGCCATGCAGGCTGATCATAATCAGGACGACCCGTTCGGACGTGGCGATGACGGCTTTGCGCTGCCTCGGCTGGTGCGGATGTATCTGTTCAATATCGCCATCGGCTTTGGGCTTGCGGTGCTGTTCACGGCGGCGCTGCTTTGGCTCAATGTCGCCAATCTGGGCCATCTGGTCGCGACCGCGCGGGGCGGCTGGCTGGCGGTGGTGCTGCTGGTGATGTTCAACACCATCGTCTTTGCGGGCGTGCAATTCGGCATCGCGGTGATGCGCATGGCCGAGCCCGAGACCCCACCGGGCGGCGGCAAACGCCAGAGCCTGCACCCCGCGCCGCAACCGGCGATGGCGACGGCTCGCGCCGAAAAACCGCAGCGGGGTTGAGCCGGGCTGGCAAGCCTCGCCCTCCCATTTCATTCGCTGATGCTGCACAGATCTTGGGCATCAGCGCCGCCTGTTCCCATGGCGCGAACTTCGCGGCCTTGTCATAAACCACGGCGCTGCGCTGGCTCTCGCCGCTTGCGGCACAGGCAGGGCTGTGGAACGTCTTTGCGGCGCGGGGGCGGCGGCATCCGCCGCTATGTGGCTGAGGCCGCATCGTTTTGGAACGCCTTTTCTGCATGTCGCGGGCTGCATGTCGTCTTTGCCGCCCGAGCGCCGCCGCCTTGCGCAGGAGATCGCATTCCGCAGCGCCGTCGCAGCTGGCTCGCTGTGAATATAGCCTCGCCACAGTCCAGACCGGACGCGCGGCGGGCGGCGATGTCGTGCTGACGCGCTTGTTCTTGGCATATGGCGGCGGTGGGGGCGTTCCGGCGCGAATAACCCGACGACGTTTGAAACCAGAGGTTCTGGACGCGCGCCTTGATCTCGGCGCTTACGGATAGGCCGCGCCGAGGATCTGTTCAAACCGCTGCACGGCGCGCTCGGGCATGCCCTCGGGCAGGTCGGGGCGGATCGTCTCCTCCTTGGTCACCTCGATCAGCATGACCATGCCCATGGCGTAATGAGGGGTGCATTTGATGAAATAATGGCCCGGTTCGGTCAGGGTGATCTCGATTTCCTCGTTGATATTGCCGCGGAAGGGTTCCGCGCCTTCGGGGATGCCGCCGTCGATGCTGGCGGCGTTATGGCTGGGCTGGGTGGCCAGAAACTTCACCGTATCGCCGGGCGCGATGCGCAGATATTGCGGGTCATAGATCATGGAACCGTGTTCGTTGCGGTTGAACATCTGCACCTCATGCGGTTCCGCGAAAGCCGGGGTCGCCATCAGGGCCAAGGCGATCAGGGCGTGTTTCATGGGGTTTTCTCCAGTGACAAAAAGCGGAACAGGGTTGCGGCATCGGTCGGGTCGGTCAGCAGGCGCGCGTCGATGCGGAAAATCCGGCGCAGGCGGTCGGGCGTCAGCACATCGCGCGGGGGGCCAAGCGCGACCATGCGCCCGGCCTCCATCACCGCCAGCCGGTCGCAGCCCATGGCTTGATTGAGGTCGTGCAGCGCGATGACCACCGTCACCGGCAGATCATCGACCATGCGCAGCAGGGCAAGCTGATGGTGGATGTCCAGATGATTGGTCGGCTCATCCAGAAGCAGGATGCGCGGCTCTTGCGCCAAAGCGCGGGCGATCTGGATGCGCTGTCGCTCACCGCCTGAGAGGGTGGCCCATGGCGCATCGGCCAGATGGGACATGCCGACCGTCTCCAGCGCGCGGGCGACGATGGCCGCGTCCTTCGCCGAGAAGGGCGACAGGGCCGACAGAAACGGCGTGCGGCCCAGCTCGACCACATCGCGGGCGCGCAGGGCCTCGGTCGTGTCGGTCTGCTGTTCGACCACCGCCATGACCTGCGCGATCCGGCGGCGGGGCAGGCGGCGCAGATCGGTGCCGTCCAGCGTGACCTGACCCGAGGCCCCGCGCGCCAACCCCGCCAGCAGCCGCAGCAGCGTCGATTTGCCCGAGCCGTTCGGCCCGATCAGGCCCAGCGTCTCGCCCGGCGCGACGCTCAGATCGACGCCCGAAACGACCGCTCGGCCCCGGCGCGGGGTCCAGCCGAGGTTATGCGCCTCCAGCCTCATCGCCGGCCCTGCCGGATCAGGATCAGCGCGAAACCGGGCGCGCCGACCAATGCGGTGACGACGCCGATGGGGACGACCTGACCGGGGATCAGCACGCGCGAGACAATATCCGCGCCGATCAGGAACACCGCCCCCACCAAGGCTGAGACCGGCACCAGCAACCCGTGACGCGGCCCGGTCAGGAACCGCGCGGCATGGGGAATGACCAGCCCGACAAAGCCAATCGCGCCGACAAGGCTGA
>JAUNTZ010000063.1 GCA_030538425.1 Paracoccus sp. (in: a-proteobacteria)
GGCCCGCGCACGGGAGCGCCGGCAGGAACGGCCATGCCCGGCCTTGCCGGGCTTGGCCTCGGCGGGCAGCCCGCGACACAGGATCGCCACGCGGTGTTTCTCAACGGGCCGGTGGACCGGCAGACCGTTGCGCCGGATCGCGTCGCGCCGCCGGCATCACCCTATATCCTTCAGGCCGGGGCCGTGATCCCGGCCGCGCTCATCACCGGCATCCGTTCCGACCTTCCGGGCCAGATCACCGCGCAGGTGACGGAGAACGTCTATGACAGCCCGACCGGCAGCTTGCTCCTGATCCCGCAGGGCACGCGCATCATCGGCCAATACGATGACGGCGTGACCTTCGGCCAGCGCCGCGTGCTGCTGGTCTGGAACCGCCTGATCTTGCCGGGCGGCCGTTCCATCGTTCTGGAGCGCCTGCCGGGCGCGGACGCCAGCGGCTATGCCGGGCTGGAAGACGGGGTTGATTACCACTGGTGGGATCTGATGAAGGCGGCGGGGCTGTCCACGCTGCTCGCGGTCGGTACGGAGCTGGCGACCAGCGACGAGGACCGACTGATCCGCGCTATCCGCGACGGGGCGCAGGATACCGTCAATCAGGCAGACCAGCAGATCGTCCAGCGCCAGTTGCAGGTCGCGCCGACGCTCACCATCCGGCCGGGCTTCCCGGTCAGGATCATCGTCACCCGCGATCTTGTCTTCGAGCTGGCAGGAGGTTGACCATGACAAAGCTGAAACTCGGCCCGCTGCCCGACGACAAGCCCGTCAAGGTGACGGTGGAGCTTCCCGCGCCGCTTCACCGCGATCTGGTCGCCTATGCCGAGGTGCTGGCCCGCGAGAGCGGCCAGCCTGCCGCCGATCCCGTCAGGCTGATCGTGCCCATGCTGGAGCGGTTCATCGCCACGGATCGCGGTTTCGCCAAGGCACGGCGAACCGCAAGCTAAGCCCCATCCCGGCAGGGGTGCCGCCAGCGCATAGGTGCAAATGCGGCACGCTACAGGCCGCCGACTGCCCTCCATGGTTCGCCTAATTCCGGGGCCTGTAGCGCCCCGGAATCCACCAGAACCAAGGAGGATTCCATGTGCGCAGAGCGCCGCCGCGCCCGCAAAGGGCGACCGCGACACCCGGTCCCCGAAGCACTTCCCGACGATCTGTTCGACTACGCCGACGAACCCACGCCAGACGGCCGGGAACGCCGCAGCTCGCCGCTTCGCATCGTCGATGTTGAGACGCTGCCGGTCTTCGACGACTGGCCCGAAAAGGTGCCGATCACCGAGGAAGAACTGCAAATCTTCGAGCGGTATTTCGGCCATGTGCTTGACCGTCTTTTTGGCCCCATTGACCTTGATCCCGACAATCAGAGCTTGCCACCGTTAACATCAGATGGTAACAATGAGCCATGAGCGAGGATCGTGACCAGAGCCTCGACACGCTTCTGGACCTCGACGGTCAGGTGCTTGTCGTCGATCCCGAGGGCGGCCATTGGGTGAAGTTCATCGTCACCCGCGTTCCGGCGTCCCCGGAGAAGCCGCACGGCCTCGATTATTCGCTCACGCTTCACGGGCCTTCGGGCGAACGGCTGGTCGGCCTCGACAATGCCCATCCGGTCGGCCGAGGCAGACGCGGCGAGCCGATGGACCATCGGCACCGCCTCCAAACTGTGAAGCCTTACGCCTACGAGGATGCGGCCACGCTTCTGGCCGACTTCTGGCAGGCGGTGGACGCGGTGTTGAAGGAGCGAGGTGCCCTATGACCACATTGAAAGTCGGGATTGCCGACTACCAAGAAATGAAGGCCCGCACCATGCGGATTGCCAAGGGCGAGGAAAAGCCCGCACCCGGCGATCCGAAGGTATGGTTCACCTCGACCGAATCCTTCGCCAAGGTGCTGTCGGCCGGCAACCGCGAACTGCTGCGGATCATCGCCGAGAAGGCCCCGGCATCACTGGAGGAACTGGCAGAAATTACCGGCCGGGCCGGCTCCAATCTGTCACGCACCCTGAAAACCATGGAGAGCTACGGCCTTGTGCGGCTTGAGCCGGGTCATGGCCGCAAGCTCGCGCCCAAGGTGGTCCATGACCGGGTGGAGCTGGCGCTGCCCTTGATAGACCGCCCCCAGGCGAAGAAGGCTATGGGAGACCGGCCATGAACATGCACAGCCCAGCCGTTACCGCCCGCGCCGCCCTCTACCTGCGCGTTTCGACTGCCCGGCAGGCCGAGCATGACATTTCCATCCCTGACCAGAAGCGGCAGGGTGAAGCCTATTGCGAGCAACGCGGCTATCAGCTTGTTGAGACTTATGTGGAACCGGGCGCAACCGCCACCAACGACAAGCGCCCCGAGTTCCAGCGCATGATCGAAGCCGGCACGTCCAAGCCCGCGCCCTTCGATATTGTCGTGGTCCATTCATTCAGCCGGTTCTTCCGCGATCACTTCGAGATGGAGTTCTACGTCAGGAAGCTGGCGAAAAACGGCGTCAAGCTGGTGTCGATCACGCAGGAGATGGGGGATGACCCCATGCACCAGATGATGCGGCAGATCATGGCGCTTTTCGACGAATATCAGTCGAAGGAGAACGCCAAGCACGTCCTGCGCGCCATGAACGAAAACGCCCGGCAGGGCTTCTGGAACGGCGCGCGGCCGCCCATCGGCTATCGCATCGTCGCGGCCGAACAGCGCGGATCGAAGATCAAGAAGAAACTGGAGATCGATCCGCTGCACGCCGACACCGTGCGACTTATCTATCGGCTCTATCTCGAAGGTGACGGCATGTCGCGTCAAGGCTATTGCCACTTATCTCAACGAGCGCGGCTTCTTCACCCGCGACGGTGGGAAATGGGGTTTAGCGCAAATCCACGCCATCCTGACCCGGACCACCTATATCGGCGAACACAGATTCAACACGCGCTCGCATAAAAACCGGGAGAAGAAGCCGGAGAGCGAGGTCGCTATCATGACCGTGCCGTCTCTGATCGAGCGCGAGATATTCGACGCTGTCCAAGCGCGTTTGAAGTCGCGCGATCCTTTGGTGACGCCGGCCCGCGTATCAAGCGGCCCCACGCTCCTGACCGGCATTTGCTTCTGCGCCAAGTGCGGCGGTGCCATGACGTTACGCACTGGAAAGGGAAGCGCTGGGCAGACATACCGATACTACACCTGCTCGACCAAGGCGCGGCAGGGCCAGACAGGCTGTAAGGGTCGAGCGATTCCGATGGGCAAGCTGGATCATCTCATCGCCGATCATATTGGAGATCGCTTGCTCCAGCCGAAGCGACTTGAAACCATCCTTTCCAGCGTCATCGACAGGCGGCAGGAGCGCGTCGAGCGTCGCCGAGCGCATCTGGCAGAGCTTAACAGACGAATCACAGAGACTGACCAACGGATCGGCCGTCTGTTTGATGCCATCGAAGGTGGAATGATCGACAAGGACGACGCCATGGCGAAAGAACGCCTGGCGAGCCTCAAGGCATTACGGGATCAAGCCGTAGCTGATGCCGAGCGCACGCAACTCGCGCTAAACAGTTCAGGCGATCAGGGTGTCACCCCTGACATGCTCAAGGCATTCGCCTGTAAGGCGCGTGAACGGATACGGCTCGACAATGGCGGCTATCATCGCGACCACCTGCGCGCCCTGGCGCAGCGTGTCGAGGTTGCTGACGACGAGGTTCGCATCATGGGATCGAAGTCGGAATTGCTGCGAACGCTCGTCGCCGCTTCTAGCGTAGAAACGGCGGCATTTGGCGTTCAGAGTTCTGTACTGAAATGGCGCACCCGAGAGGATTCGAACCTCTGGCCTCTGCCTTCGGAGGGCAGCGCTCTATCCAGCTGAGCTACGGGTGCCTGACGCTCAATTAGGGCGGCAATCAGGCGGGGTCAAGGTGAAACCTCCCGGCCCCGCCAGTTTCATTGCAGGGCCGCTAATGCGCCTGCTCGCCGATCACGCGCTCGCGGATCTTTTTCGACAGCCAGTCGATCACAAAGATGCAGACCAGCACGTTCAGCACCACAAAGGCCACCTGATCGAAGAGGTTGGCGCGGAAGCGCTCGATGATGATCATGCCGATGCCGCCCGCGCCCACAAGCCCCAGAATCGTCGCGCTGCGGGTCGAGCTTTCAAAGAAATACAGCGATTGCGAGATGAAAATCGGCAGCACCTGCGGCAGGTAGCCATAGCGCATCACCTTGATGGGGCCTGCGCCAGTGGCACGGACGCCCTCGACCTGCTTGCGGTCGATATTCTCGATGGCCTCGGAATAAAGCTTGGCCAGCGTCCCGGTATCGGACACGAAAATCGCCAGCACCCCGGCCAGCGGCCCAAGCCCCACAGCGCGCACGAAAACCAGACCCCAGATCAGCTGATCGACCCCGCGTAGCACGTCCAGAATGCGGCGCACCACCTGCCGGATGAGAAACACCGGCATCGTATTCCGCGCCGCCAGAAAGCCTACGAACAGCGCGGCGACAGAGGCCAGCAGCGTGCCCAGAAAGGCCATCGCCAAGGTCTGCGCGATGCCGCGATAGATATTGCCGAACTGCCAGGTCTCAAAATTGCGCCAGACAAAGAAATTCGAGATCAGCCGCCAGGCGCGGTCCGAGGACTGGAACAGCTTCCAGATCTCAAAATACCACAGCGAGCCCGCCAGATAGGCCAGAACCACCACCGCAATCGCCCAGCCAAGGGCGCGGCTGCGGCCATTGCCGAAGGCTTGCGGATGGGCCGCGCGGGCGGCGGCGATATGGGTATCACTGATCGAGGCAAGGGTTGCGGCGCTCATGCGAAATGCTCCTTACCGATGAAATGGGTGCGCAGGCGTTCCGACAGAAGGTCGATGATCGTCACGGTCAGCACGATCAGCAGCAGGACCGCGACCACGCGGTCGTCGGAGTAAAGGCTGATCACGCGGTTCAGCTCCTGCCCGATCCCGCCCGCGCCGACAAAGCCCACGATGGACGAGGCGCGCACGTTGATCTCAAACCGCAGCAAGGTATAGGAGGTAAAGTTCGGCATGACCTGCGGGACAACGCCATAAGCCATCTGTTCGAACCAGTTGCCGCCGACGCCCCTGATCCCCTCGACCGGGCGCAGCGAGGCGTTCTCATTGACCTCGGAAAACAGCTTGCCAAGCGCGCCCGCCGTGTGAATGGCGATGGCCAGCACGCCCGCCAGAGGGCCGATGCCCACGGCAAAGACAAGGATCAGCGCATAAAGGATCTCCGGCACGCCCCGGCAGATCTCCAGAAACCGGCGCGAGATCCAATAGACCCATGTGTTCGGCGCAAGGTTCCGCGCCGCCGGAAAGCTGAGCAGAAACGCCGCCCCTGCGCCCAGGATCGTCGCGGTCAGCGCCATCAGGATGGTTTCGCCGATCAGCCCGACATATTTCCAGAAATCCGAATACCAGTAGGTGATTGAGCCTTGCACGGCCCGCCCCGTTTCGGGGTCGCGGCCCGCAAACAGATGCTCCAGCTGCAAGTTCGGCATGATCGTGCCGAAATACTCAAAGATGCGCGGAATGCCTGAGACCAGACGCTCGGGATAAAAGCGCGAGACATAGATCGACGCCGCCAGAGCCGCCAGAAACAGCGCCCCGAACAGAATGTTCATCGCCATACGCGAGCGGATCATCTCAGCCCGGTGCGCCTCGAATTGCGACACGGCGTCAAGGTTGGTGTGGGTCGCGCTCATGCCGGGGTGACCTCGGCGGCGCGCAGGATCGCATCGGGCAGCGGGCGGGATGCCGCGCTTCCAAGTGAGGTTGAGGTCATGCCCTCGGCGAAGGCGTCCTCCGCCTCGGCGCCGTAAATGTCGCGCACGACGCCATCGGTCAGCTGTTCAGGCGTGCCGTCAAAGACCAGCCGCCCATCTTGCAGCGCGATAATCCGGTCGCAGTAATTCCTCGCCGTGTCCAGCGTGTGCAGGTTGCACATCACCGTGATGCGGTCCTCGCGATTGATGCGGCGCAGCGCGTCCATCACGATCTTCGCGTTCAGCGGGTCAAGCGAGGCGATGGGCTCATCCGCCAGCATGATACGCGGTTGCTGGACCAAAGCGCGGGCAATCGCCACGCGCTGCATCTGCCCGCCCGACAGCGTATCGGTCTGTTGCAGCGCCGTATGCGCCATGCCCAGCCGGTCCAGCGCCTGAATCGCAAAGGCGCGTTCCGCAGGCGTAAACATTTTCAGCATGGACCGGATAAAGCCGTGATGGAACAGCCGCCCGGTCAGCACATTGGTGATCACATCAAGGCGGCCCACAAGGTTGAACTGCTGGAACACCATAGCGCAATTGGCCCGCCATTCCAGCAGGTCGCGGCCGCGCAAGGCGGTGACGTCATGGCCGTCAAACAGGATCTTGCCCGATGTGGGGTCGGACAGCCGGTTGATCATCCGCAGCAAGGTCGATTTGCCCGCCCCGGACCGCCCGATCACGCCGACCATCTGGCCTTGCGGGATGTCCAGACTGATGCGGGACACCGCGTCGCGGGTCTTGAAGCTTTTGGTGACCTGTTCGAGTTTCAGCATGTATCGGCCTGTCTTGCGGAGAGTGAAAAACTGCGGGGCCATGTGACGGCCCCGCAGCGTCAGGATCAGGGTTTAGCGCGAGCCTTCGATTTCGCGCTGACGCATGGCGACCACGTTTTCGAAGAACTCGTGGTTGGTGCGCTCAAAGCCCGGGCCTTCGCCCTGCGAGATCGCCTCATAGCATTCGCGGTCGGTCTCATGCAGGTTTTCCATCCAGCCGATCACGATCTCACGCAGCTCTTCGGGCAGATCCTTGCGCAGAACCCACGGGCCGTTCGGGATCAGGTTCGAGGTCCAGATGATGCGCAGGTCGTTCATGTCCAGCAAGCCGTTATTCACGGCGGTGCGCAGCGCGCCGCGCGAAAAGCCCTCGGATTCCTCGCCCTGACCCGAGGTCCAGGTGACGCCGGCATCATACTGGCCGTTCAGAACAGCGGTGATCGCCTGCTCATGACCGCCGCCAAAGCCGGTGCGCGAGAAATAGGTCTCGATGTCGATGCCCTGGGCTTCCAGCTCGGCTTTCGGGACAAGATAGCCCGAGGTCGAGTTCGGGTCGGCGAAGGCCAGCGAGTGGCCTTCCATGCCCGCCAGATCCTCGATGCCGCTATCGGCGCGGGCATACATCATCGCGTAATAGCCGTTCGAGCCATCGGATTCGAGGTTCACAAAGATCGGCTCAACCGCTTCGGGGTCTTGCAGATAGATGCCCGCATAGCCCGAGGCGCCAAGGCTGGCGCTGTCCAGCTGACCGGCCAGCAGGCCCTGCATGACGCCCGCGTAATCCGAGGCCGGGAACAGCTCAACATTGATGCCGGTCGCCTCGCGCAGTTGCTCGACCATGCAGTCATTGCGGCGCAGGCGATCGGCCTCATTCTCGCCGCCCAGAAGGCCGATGCGGAAGGTCGAGTGCTCGGCGCGCCAGTCGGCGAAGGCCGCGGGGGCGATGCTGGTCAGCGACAGGGCAAAGGCGACCGAGGCGGTCAGGGCGCGGCGGGTGATCTTGGTCATGTCGGAACTCCGATAATGAATGACGGGCCGGACAGGGCGCCCGGCTTCACGCGGGACAGCTAGGGCGGCAATGCAACGGGTGGCTGACAGTTATGTGACGAAACGGTGAAAATGGGGCTGCCTGTTCGGTCAGGTCAGCCGGATGCGCTTGATCTTGGCCGGGCGGGCGGCAAGGTTGGGCGCGATTGGCAAGGGGGCGCGCATGACACATATTCTTATCACCGGCGGCAATCGAGGGATCGGGCAGCAGATGGCCACGCAGGCGCTTGCGCGCGGCTGGCAGGTCACGGTCACATCGCGCGGCGGCGACGGGCCGAAGGGGGCGGCGGTGCTGCGGCTGGATGTGACGGATCACGCGGCGCTTGGCGCGGCGGCGGCGGGCTTGGGCGCGGTCGATATTCTGGTGAACAATGCGGGTGTGAACCCGGGCGGCGCGCAAGACCCGCTGGAGATGGATTTTGATCTGTTCGCGCAGGTGCTGGCGGTGAACACGCTTGCGCCGCTGGCCGTCGCGCAGGCGTTTCTGCCCAATCTGCGCGCCTCGGGCGCGGGCCGCATCCTGTCGATCTCATCGCAAATGTCGTGGATGGGTTACCGCAAGCCCGACCAGATCGCCTATCGCGCCTCCAAGGCGGCGCTGAACAAGGTGATGCAGGGGTTGGCCACGCGACTTGAGGCTGAGCAGATCCCGGTCGCGCTGATCGACCCCGGCTGGGTGCGCACCGATATGGGCGGGCCGGACGCCGATCTGGAGGCCGCAGAGGTCGCGGGCGGGATTCTGGATGTGGCGGCGGGGCTGGACATGGCCCGCACGGGGGCGTTCCTGCGCTATGACGGAACAGCGCGCGAGTTTTAGTGCCGCAAGGGGGCGCTGCCCCAGCCGCCTGCGGCGGCTCCCCCGGAGTATTTTTGCACAGAAGAAGCCGTCAGGGCGCGCCCATCGTCAGCGTGACCCGCTCGGCGGCAAAGCGGGTGATGCCGTATTCGATGGGCGTGCCTTCGGGCGTGGTGTTGAGGCTGGTGGTGACAATCAGCGCAGCGCCTTCGCGCAGATGCAGCAGCGCGGCCTGCGCGGCGGTGGCGGTTGCGGCGCTGATGCGGGTCTCGGCCCGGGTGAAATCCGCGACCCCCGCCGCGCGCAGCGCCGCCGTGACGGAAGACAGCTCGCGCAGCCTTGCGTCGAAACCCGGCAGGTGGTCGGCTGGAAAGACCGACAGGAACAGCGCGATCGGGTGATCATCGGCGGTCGAGACGCCTTCGGCCAGATGGACCGCGCCACCGGGGGTGAGGTGCAGCACGCGGGCCTCTGCTTCGGTCGCGGGGCGGGTCGTGACATGGGTCAGCCTGCGCCCCGGGACCCGCCCGGCCAGTTCAAGGTTGCGATGAAAGCGAACCCTCTGCCCAAGCGGATAATCGACCGGCGCCATGGCGACAAAGACCCCCGCCCCCCGTCTGGCCCGGACAAGCCCGCTTTCGGCCAGATCGGCCAGCGCGCGGCGCACGGTATGGCGGTTGACCCCGAAGCGCGCGGCAAGCGCGGCCTCGGTCGGCAGTTGGTCGCCGGGTCGGGCCGCGCCTGCGGCGATCTCTGCCGCGATGCTGTCGCGGATCGAGACCCAAAGCGGCGTGCGCCGCGGCTTTTGTTGCGAATCTGTCATGGAATATTCACAGGAATCAGGTTGAGCGTTGGAGCGGTTCGCGCTATGACTTGTCTAGTTGTATAGAGCACTGGACCAATCCGCAAGATGTCTATTCCCGAGCATTCCCGCGCCCACTGGATGGGCGCTCTGGCCCGCGCCAAGCCCGCGCGTCTGGCCGCGCTGATGCCCGATCTGCCCGATTATAGCGTGATCCGCGCGCCTGAGATCGGCACCGTCATGGTTCAGGGCCGCATGGGCGGCACCGGCGCGCCGTTCAATCTGGGCGAGATCACCGTGACGCGCTGTGTGGTGGCACTGACCCGCGGCGCGACGGGCCACGCCCATGTTCAGGGCCGCGACAAGGGCCACGCGCTGCGCGCGGCGGTGGCCGATGCGCTGATGCAGGCGGGCGATGCGGGTGCGGCAGCCATTATCGAGACCCTGACCCGTGAAGAAAAAGCGGCATCGCAGACGCAGGCCGACCGCGCCGCCGCCACCCGGGTCGAGTTCTTCACCATGACACGCGGAGAGGATGCATGAGCGCCCTTGCCACAGGCTTCACCGATCAGGCTGAGGACAGCGCCCGCGCCTTTCGCGCCATCCTTGAGGCCATGGCGCGGCCCGGAACGCGCCAGCATGTCGCGGGCATCACCCCGCCCGAGGGGCTGGGCATAGCGGCGGCGGTCGCGGTTCTGGTTCTGTGCGACCGCAGCACCCCGGTCTATCTGGCGGGCGGCCATGACAGCACCCCGATCCGCGACTGGATCACCTTCCAGACCGGCGCGCGCTTTGCCGCGGCACCTGAGGCGGATTTTGCGATTGGCGCATGGGATGCGCTGATGCCGCTTGCGCAATACCGGGTGGGGACGGCGGAATATCCCGACCGCTCGGCCACGCTGATCGTTGATGGCGGCCCGCAAACGCGCGCGCGGCTGTCCGGCCCCGGGCTGCAAGCGCCGATTGAGGCCTCCCTGCCTGACCCCGTGGCGATGGCGGCCAATGCCGCGCTGTTCCCGCTGGGCGTCGATTTCATCCTGACCGAGGGGGAGGCGCTGACCGCCCTGCCCCGCTCTACCCGCATTGAGGTGCTGTCATGTATGTAGCCGTCAAGGGCGGCGAACGCGCCATCGCCGCCGCCCATCAATGGCTGGCCGATGAGACCCGCGGCCCGCGTGAGATCCCCCGCATCACCACCCCCCAGATCGAGGGCCAGCTGGGGCTGTCGGTGGCTCGCGTCATGGCCGAAGGCTCGCTTGCCGATCCCGAACTGGCGGCGATGGCGATTGCGCAGGCGCGCGGCGATCTGGTCGAGGCGGTGTTTCTGATCCGCGCCTATCGCACCACGCTGCCGCGCTTTGGCACCTCGCGCCCCGTCGATACCGGCGCGATGGCGGTGAAACGGCGGGTCTCGGCCACGTTCAAGGACGTGCCGGGCGGGCAAATCCTTGGCCCGACCTTTGACTATACGCACCGCCTGCTGGATTTCGCCGCCGCCGCGAATGGCGAGGTGCCGCCCGCACCGACCGCGCCGGGGGATACGGTGCCCGTGCCGCATGTGCTGAGTTATCTCGGTGCGGACGGGCTGATCCAGCAAGAGCCCTCATCCGACACGCCGCCCGGCGACCTGACCCGCGCGCCGCTTGAGCTGCCCGCGAACCGGGCGCTGCGGCTTCAGGCCTTGGCGCGCGCGGACGAGGGGTTCCTGTTGTCCATGGCCTATTCCACGCAGCGCGGCTACGGGCGCAACCATGCTTTCGTGGGTGAGTTGCGCATCGGCGCGGTGATGGTCAGCCTGGACATCCCCGAACTCGGCTTCGCGGTGGACATCGCGCAGATCGAGATCACCGAATGCGAGACCGTCAACCAGTTCACCGGCTCACGCAGCCAGCCCGCGCAATTCACCCGTGGCTATGGCCTTGCCTTTGGCCAGTCCGAGCGCAAGGCCCTGTCCATCGCGCTTGTCGACCGCGCCCTGCGATGGGAGGAGCTGGGCGAGGACAACACGGGCGCCCCCGCGCAGGATGAGGAATTTGTGCTATCCCATTGCGACAATGTGCAGGCGACGGGTTTCCTCGAACATATCAAGCTGCCCCATTATGTCGATTTCCAGTCCGAGCTTGAGCTGGTCCGCAAATTGCGGCGGGAGGCAGGCGCATGAGCCATTACAATTTCGCCTATCTGGATGAGGACACCAAGCGGATGATCCGCCGCGCGATCCTCAAGGCCATCGCGGTGCCGGGCTGCCAGATCCCCTTTGCCAGCCGCGAGATGCCGATGCCTTATGGCTGGGGCACCGGCGGGGTGCAGGTCACGGCGGCCTGTCTGATGCCCGAGGATGTGCTGAAGGTCATTGACCAGGGCGCGGATGACACGACGAACGCGGTCTCGATCCGCGGGTTCTTTGCGCGCACCGCAGGGGTCGCGACCACCACCGCAACCGGGGAGGCAAGCGTGATCCAGACCCGCCACCGCATCCCCGAAACACCGCTGCGCGAGGGGCAGATTCTGGTCTATCAGGTGCCGATCCCCGAGCCGCTGCGCTTTC
>JAUNTZ010000064.1 GCA_030538425.1 Paracoccus sp. (in: a-proteobacteria)
CGGCTTTGCGCTGATGGGGGTGGGCCTTGTCGCGATGGAGCTGGCCACGCCCGCGCCCGCTGGCACGGTCTTTGCAACGCGGGTCTGGGGCGGGCTGAATTCCTGGGATCTGACCGCGCTTCCGATGTTCATCTGGATGGGTGAGATCCTGTTCCGCTCGCGCATCTCGTCGGATATGTTCGCGGGGCTGGCGCCCTTCACGCGCCGCCTGCCGGGGCGGCTTTTGCATGTCAACGTGCTGGGCTGCGCTTTGTTTGCCGCCGTCTCGGGCTCATCTGCGGCGACCACGGCGACGGTGGGGCGCATGTCCCTGCCCGAGCTGCGCAGGCGCGGCTATGACATGCCCATGTCGATCGGCACGCTGGCGGGGTCCGGCACGTTCGGCTTTCTGATCCCGCCCTCGATCATTATGATCGTTTACGGCGCCGCGACGGAACAAAGCATCGCCCGGCTGTTTCTGGCAGGCGTCGTGCCGGGGATCATGCTGGCGGCCATGTTTTCGGCCTATGTGATGATCTGGGCCTGGCTGAACCCCCACCGGATGCCCCCGCCCGAGCCCGCGCCCTCATGGCGCGCCCGCGCCCGCGCCGCTGCTTTGTTGCTGCCGACGGTGGCGCTGATCCTGTCGGTGATCGGCTCGATCTATGCCGGGCTTGCCTCACCGACCGAGGCCGCGGTCGTGGGCGTGTTCGGCGCGCTGGCGATTGCCGCGCTGACCGGGGGCATCACGCGGGCGGGCTTTATCGACAGCCTGACAGGGGCCGCGATGACCACCTGCATGATCGCCTTCATCATGGCGGGCGCGACCTTTCTGACCGTGGCCATGGGCTATACCGGGCTGCCGCGCGCGCTGGCCTCATGGATCGGCACGCAGGGCTTTTCGCAATTCTCGCTGATCGCGGCGCTGCTGTTGTTCTTTATCGTGCTGGGCTTTTTCCTTGACGGGATCTCAATTGTCGTGCTGACCACCTCGGTCATTCTGCCGATGGTGCTGGCCGCCGGGATCGACCCGATCTGGTTCGGCGTCTTCCTTGTCCTTGTGGTCGAGATGAGCCAGATCACGCCGCCTGTGGGCTTCAACCTCTTCGTGATCCAGTCGATCACAGGGCGCGATATTTTCAGCATCGCGCGCATGGCGCTGCCGTTCTTTCTGATCCTTGTGGTGGCGACGCTGTTGCTGACGGCCTATCCGCAGATCGCGCTGTGGCTGCCCTCGACCATGATGTCGAGATGACACCCGCCCGCCTTGCGCTGGCGTTCGCCGCGCGGGGGCGCATCCTGCTGGTGGCGGGCGTGGTTTTGGGCATTGCGGTGCCGCCTTTGGCGCGGGCGATGCTGCCATGGGTCACGCCGCTGATCTTCGTGCTGCTGTTTTTGTCGGCGCTGCGGGTCGGGCCTGCGGGGATGGCGCCGCGCGGGGGCGCGCTGCGAAGGGGCTTGGGCCAGATGCTGGCGATGCAGCTGGCTTTGCCGCTGGCGGTGCTGGCGCTGTTCTGGCTGGCGGGGGTGGCGGGCCACATGCTGGCCATTGCGGTGGTGCTGGTTCTGGCCGCGCCGCCTTTGACGGGCAGTCCGGGTCTGGCGGTGCTAAGCGGGGCCGACCCTGCGCCCGCGCTGCGGCAGGTGGTGATCGGGACGGCGGCGCTGCCCGTCACCTCGCTGATCGTGCTGGGGCTGATCCCGTTTCCGGGTGAGATCGAGGCGGGCGCGCCCTTCAGCATGGCGCTGCGCCTTGTCGGGATCATCGGGCTTGCGGGCGCGATGGCCTGGCTGATCCGGCGCAGCTTTCCCTATTGGGGCGAGGCTGAGGGGCAACAGATCATTGATGGCGGGCTGGCCTTGGCGATGGGGCTGGTGGTGATCGGGCTGATGGCCGCGACCGGGCCCGCGATCATGGCCGCCGATCCGGCGCTGATCTGGTCGATGGGCTTGGCCTGCGGGCTGTGCTTTGGGCTTCAGGTCGTGACGTTTCGCGTAATGCGCGGGCGGGGAGGCGACGATCCGGCCAGCATCGCCCTGCTGGCCGGAAACCGCAATATGGTGCTGTTTCTGGGTGCCTTGCCGCCCGATCTGGTTGCGGGGATCTTGCTGTTTGTCGGCTGTTATCAGGTGCCGATGTATCTGACGCCCCTGATGGCACGGCATCTGTTCGGGCGGCGCGAGAACCCCGCGCCGCCCGCGCGGTCCTAGCGGTTCAGCTCAAGCTCAACCCCAAGCGCAGCCGAAAGATCGGCCATCGAATCATGCAGCAATTGCAGCGCGTAATGCGGGTTATGGACATGGGCGCCCTTGTCCGAGGTGACGAATTTCCAGTTATAGGCCGCCCGCAACATCCGAGGCGTCCAGTCGGCATAGGCCACAGGCCGCCCCTCAACAAGATCGGCCACCCCGTCGGCATTGGCATCGGCAAAGAAATAAGGATGCCGTGCGCCATCATAGACCATCGCCACGCCCGCCACCTCACGCGCGTAATCGCCCAGCATCGCGTGCAGACGGCGCGCATTGGTGTCGATATCGTGCCAGATCCCCTGGCTCAGATCGCCGCTGCCGTCATAGCTGGTCCGAGAGATGCGGATCTCACGCGCATTGCCAGATTCGTGGCAGGTCAGGCAGGTGGATTCGCTGACCTGAAGGCTGTGCGGATCATGGCAGGCCGCGCAGGTCGCAACGGGCCTTGCGTGGGTAAAGCGCCCCTCATAGCTCTGGCCCGGATATTCGTAACCCAGCCGCGCATAACCGCCCAGCCACATCGCCGCGGCGGTGGCGTAATGGGGGTTGATAAAGCGCAGCTCGGCATTGGTCGCGTCCGGGTCGCCGTCGCCGGTGGCCTGTGCCACCGCATCGCCGGAGGCGCGGCCCTGATGGCAGGTCAGGCAGGATGCCTCAGCCGGCGCGGTCGGGTGCATCAACCCATTGGGCAGGGCGACCTCCCGGATCTGCGACATGCCGCTATTGTGGCAGGTGGCGCAATCGACCACGCCGCCAATCGCGAAAGGTTCCTCGCGCAGGCCCGGCTCGGACCCGTCGAGACCGTGGAACGAGCGGAACCCCTCGCCCGAATGGCAGGCGGCGCAGACGGGCGGGATCTCACCCGCCTCATTCCAATGGGTGAAGGACCGCGAGGCCGCATCGGCGTGACCCGAGCGTGACCAAAGCGCGATCTCCGCCGCATTCGGCACCGCGATGCCTTCAGGCGCGCGCGGCGCGACTGAGGGCAGGCGATAGGCCGAGGGCTCAGCGCCCTCCGTGGCCTCAGCACCCTCCACGCCCGCATTCTCGGCGCTTGCCGCGCTTGCGCCGGGCGGCAGGCTGTCAGTCGGGCTTGCGCTATCCTGCGCCCAGACCGGCATCGCCAGAATCAGGGCGCTGAACGCCAATGTCAGGATCGGGCCCGCCCGTCCGGGTCGGGTGAGAAAATCAGGCATGCGTGGCTCCCTCAAGTGGTTGTGGCCGCTGCGCGCTCCTGCTAGGTTGACCATAGCGCAGCGAACCAGTTCGGGCAACCTGTCGAGGCCCGCTTTTCGGGATCAACCGCCCGAAAAACAGGAGTCGTATGTGATGAACCTGTCCCTTCGCCGGGGGCTGACCCTGCCCGTGAACAGCGACCCGCCCAAGGGCCGCGACCCGGTCACCGTGCTGACCGATGAGGCCGCGCTTGGTCGCGGCTTCGGGCCTGATTTCCGGGTCGATCCGCTGGTTCAGGAGGGAGATGTGGTGGCCCATGGCGCCCCCATCCTGCGCTCCCGCCGTCATCCCGAAATGGTCATTACCGCGCCCATGGCGGGGCGGATTGCCCGGCTTGATCTGGGGCCGGGGCGGGTTCTGTCGCAGGTTCTGATGTTCCGCGATGAGGGGGCGGGGCGGCATGAATATGATCGGGGCGAGGAGACGCCCGAGGCCCTACGCAGCCTGATGCTGGAGACCGGGCTGTGGACGGCGTTCCGGTCGCGTCCCTTTGGCCGGTTTCCGCTGCCGGGTGAACAGCCTTCGGCGATTTTCGTCATGGCCCATGACACCCGTCCGCTGGCCGCCCCGGCCCGAGACGTCCTGCGCGGGCAAGAGGATGCCTTTGCGCGCGGGCTCGACGCGCTGATCCGGCTGGCTGAGGCGCCGGTCTGGCTGGTGCAGGGCCAAGGCCGCCCTCTGGCCCGTGCGGGCGGGCGGCTGCGCGTGATCCATGCGGGCGCGCTCCACCCCGAGGGGCTTGCCGGCGGCCATATCCACCGCCATCACCCCGCCACCCCCGACCGCCGCGTCTGGGAGATCGACGCGCAAGAGGTCGCAGCGCTCGGGCTCTTGCTGGAGACGGGCCTGCTGCCGGAAACGCGTGTGGTCTCCGTTGCGGGGCCGGGTCTCTCGCGCCCGCAACTGGTCCGCTGCCAGATCGGCGCGGATATGCGCGGGCTGGTCGCGGGTCTGCTGACACCCGGCCCGCGCGCGATCCTCTCGGGCGCGCTTCCCGCCGCGCAAGAGGCGCGCTATCTGCGCCTGCGCGACCGCATCGTGACCGTGATCCCCCGCCCGGAACGGCGGCCCCGCGACCATTGGTTCCGCGCAGCCCTTGGCCGCGCCGCCCGCCCCTTGCCGATCATCCCGACCGCAGCGGTGGAACAGTCCATGGCGGGCGGCATCCCGGTCATGGCGCTGCTGCGCGCTTTGTCCTCGGGTGATCATGAGACGGCGGTCGCCCTGGGCGCGCTGTCGCTACTGGAAGAGGACATGGCGCTGATCGACTATATCACCGCCGCCGAGCCACGCTTCGCGGGCCTTTTGCGCGCCTGTCTGGACGCGGTGGCGATTGAGGAGGGCGGGTAATGCGGGGGATCTGGCATCGTGAGACGGCGGGTGCTCTGTTGCTGGTCAAGGACATGGCGCCGATCACCGCCGCCGAGCCGCGCTTCGCGGGCCTTTTGCGCGCCTGTCTGGACGCGGTTGCGATTGAGGAGGGCGGTTGATGCGCGGCGTGTGGGATCGTGAGACGGCGGGCGCGCTGTTGCTGATGCAGGACATGGCGCCGATCACCGCCGCCGAGCCGCGCTTCTCGGGCCTGTTGCGCGCCTGTCTGGATGCGGTGGCGGTGGAGGAGGGTGGCTGATGCGCGGCATCTGGCATCGTGAGACGGCGGCCCTGATGATGGGCGCATCCGCCCTGCCGGTCGCGCTGATCTGGCTGACAAGCGAGGGGCCGGGCCTGTTGCTGCGGCTGATGCTTGTTCTGGTCGTGGCCGGGTTGTGGCACCTGATCTTCATGTTGGCGCGGGCGCAGCCGCCCTCATTTGCAGGCGCTCTGACCGGGCTTGCGGTGGCGATGCTGGCGCCGGAGCCCGGCCCGGTCGCGCTGATCCTCTCGGTCAGTTTCGGCGTGGTCTTTGCCGAGCTGGTGATGGGCGGCTGGGGGCGCAATATCCTGAACCCTGCGACGGTGACGCTGGCCTTTGCGGGTTTTGGCTTTCCCGCCGCGCCGTGGCCCGAACTGGCCGTGCAGACCGGCTGGGCCGCGCTGCCCGCGATTGGTCTGGGCGTGGCTTTCGGCGTGATCAACTGGCGTGTGCCGCTGGCGGCTGGCGCGGCCTTGGCGGCGGCCCATCTGGGCGGTGTCGCGCTGCCCTTGACCGCAGCACTTGTGGTGCTGGCGCTGATCGTCTGTGACCCGGTGACAAGCGGCACGACCGGCATTGGGCGCGCGCTGACCGGGCTTGCCTATGGCGGGCTGGTCGCGCTGTTTGCGGCCCTCTGGCGCGATGCGGCAGAGGTCCAGATCGCGGCCTCGGCGGCGCTGCTGGCATCGCTTGCCGCGCCGCTATTCGACGACCTCGCCCTTGCCTTGTGGCATTTCAGACGGAGACAACGCCTTGGCTGATCTCAACCCGATCTCGCAATGGCGCCGGATGCTGGCGCAGCCCAATGACAGCAGGGCCAAGACGGTGTTCATCGCCTTTGTCGTGGCCGCCCTCTGCGCGGTTCTGGTCAGCGGCGTGACCGTCATTCTGCGCCCGATACAGGCCGCAAACCGCGCGGCAGAGCAAGAGGCGCGGCTGGGGCAACTGGTCGCGGCCATTCCCGGCATGCAGGAGATGCTGGCCCAGACCGAGGGCGGGCGCCTCTCCACCGTCGTGATTGAGCTGGAACGCGGCCGCGCCGCCCCCGACCTTGACCCCGAGACCCTGCAAACCGCGCTTGACCAACCCGCCAACTGGACCGCGCTGACCCCTGCGCAGGACATTGCGGGCATCGGCAGCAGGCCCGATTACGCGCAGGTCTTTTTGCTGCGCCAAGGTGAGGGCGGGCCGGTCGAATTGCTGATCCTGCCGGTCGCGGGCTTTGGCTATAATGGCCGGATCGAGGCGATGGTGGCGCTGCGCGGCGACATGCGGTCCGTCGCGGGCATGGCGATAACTGAGCAATCCGAGACCCCGGGCCTTGGCGCCCGCATCGCCGAGCCCGCCTGGCTGTCGCAATTCGCGGGCCGAAGGGTGGCGGATGATCGCGGGCAGATCCGTTTCGCGGTGGCGCGCGGGCCTGCGGCCTCGGATTACGAGGTGGACGGCATCACCGGCGCAACCCGGACCGGCAATGCGGTCACCGGCATGATGCGGTTCTGGCTTGGCCCGGACGGCTACGGCCCGCTGCTTGACGCAATCCGGCGGGGGGAGTTCTGATGAGTGACCCGCGCCAGCCGCTTTGGCCGATCCTGACCGAGCCGCTCATCCGGCAGAACCCGGTCACGCTGCAAATTCTGGGCATCTGCTCGGCGCTTGCGGTCACGACTTCGGTTGTCACCGCGCTGACCATGTCGCTGTCGCTGGTCTTTGTGATCGTGATGGCGGCGGGGGTGATCTCGGTGATCCGGCGGCATATCCCGTCCTCGATCCGGCTGATCGTGCAGATCATGGTCGTGGCCGCTTTGGTGATCGTGATCGACCAGTTCCTGCAAGCCTATTTCCATGAGATCAGCCGCAGCCTGTCGGTCTTTGTCAGCCTGATCGCCACCAATTGCCTTGTTCTGGGCCGCACCGAATCCTTTGCGCGGCACAATCGCCCGCTGCCTGCGATGGTCGATGCGCTTGGCAACGGACTTGGCTATTCCATCGTGCTTCTGGTGATCGGCGCGCTGCGTGAGCTGTTCGGGGCGGGCGCGCTGATGGGGGTCCAGATCCTGCCGACGGTCGATCAGGGCGGCTGGTTTCAGCCGCTGAACCTGATGCTGCTGGCGCCCTCGGCCTTCTTCATCCTGGGCGGGCTGGTCTGGGCGGTGCGCGCCATCCTGCCCGAACAGGCCGAGGCGCCCGAATTCGCCGCCCCCCAGACCGGAGCGGAGGCGCAGGATGGCTGATCTCTTCGCCCTGTTCCTGCGCGCGGCCTTTGTTGAGAACATGCCGCTGACCTTCTTTCTGGGGCTTTGCACCTTTATCGCGCTGTCGCGGCGGTCCGGTTCTGCGGTGGGGCTTGGGTTGGCAGTGATCGGGGTGATGGGGGTCACGGTGCCGCTGAACCAGTTGATCTATAGCCGCCTGCTGGCGCCCGGCGCATGGGGATGGGCCGGGATGGCTGAGCTGGACCTGTCCTATCTGGCGCTGATTGCCTTTATCGGGGTGGTGGCGGCCACGGTGCAGCTGACGGAGATGCTGCTTGATCGTTTCTTCCCGGCGATTCATGCGGGCTTTGGCGTGTTTCTGCCCTTGCTGGCGGTGCATTGCGCGATTTTGGGCGGCTCACTCTTCATGGTGGACCGGCATTATAACACGGCTGAGGCCGCCGTGTTCGGGCTTGGCGCGGGGACCGGCTTTGCGGTCGCGGTGGTGATGCTGGGCGCGATCCGGGCGCGGCTGTCTTATGCCGATCTGCCCCAGGGGCTGCGCGGGCTGGGCATCGCCTTCGTGCTGACGGGCATGATGTCGCTTGGCTTTTCCGCATTCGCGCAGATGGTGGCGCCATGACTGAGATCCTGCTCTCCGTCACGATCATCGCGGCGCTTGTTCTGGCGCTGACCCTTGGCCTTTTGGCGGCGCGGCGGCGGCTGATCCCGCAAGAGGCGGCCATCGTCACCGTGAACGAGACCACGCGGATCGAGGCCGCGCGGGGACAAAAGCTGCTGGAGGTGCTGCATGATGCGGGGCTGGCCATTCCGGCGGCCTGCGGCGGGGCGGGCACCTGCGGGCTGTGCCGCGTGACCGCCACCGGAGAGGGTGCGGGGCAGGTTCAGGCGACCGAGCGCGGGATGCTGTCCGCGCATGAACGTCGCGCGCATATCCGGCTGGCCTGTCAGGTCACGCTGCGCGGCTCTTGCGCGGTTGAGGTCGCGGGCGACACGCTTGCGGCTGAGACGATCACATGCCGCGTGGCCTCGAACCGGATGCTGGCGCCCTTGATCCGCGAATTGGTGATCGAGCTGCCCGAGGGCGTCTCCATCGACTTTCGCGCGGGCGGCTTCATGCAGCTGAGCGCGCCCGCGTATCGGATCGACTTTGCGCAGATGGATATCGCGCCCGAGTTCCGCGCCGAATGGGATCAGGCCGGCTGGTCGGCGATGCGCACGCGGTCGGCCGCGCCGGTGACGCGGGCCTATTCCATCGCCTCGCGCCCCGCCGATCAGGGCGTGGTCGTGTTCAACATCCGTCTGGCGGTCCCGCCCGCCGGGCAAGAGGATGAGATCCCGCCCGGTCGCGTATCGTCTTACCTGTTCGCGCTGAAGCCCGGCGATATGGTCGAGGCCTCGGGCCCCTTCGGTGAGTTCCACGTCCAGCCGACCGAGCGTGAGATGGTGTTCATCGGCGGCGGCGTCGGCATGGCGCCTTTGCGCGCGATGATCCACGAACAGATCGGGCAGGGGACCGACCGAAAGATCACCTATTTCTACGGCGCCCGCAGCGCGGGGGATCTGTTCTATACCGATGAGTTCGAACAGATGGCCCGCGACAATCCCAATTTCCGCTTCATCCCCGCGCTGACCGACCCCGCGCCGGGGGACCGCTGGACCGGGCCGGTCGGTTTCATCCATGAAACCGTGCGCCGCACCATGCAGGACCACCCCGCGCCCGAGGATTGCGAATATTATCTTTGCGGTCCTCCGGTGATGATCTCGGCGGTGCTGGCGACGCTTGCGCGGCTGGGGGTTGAGCCGCATTCCATCTTCAACGACGATTTCGGAGCCTGAGCCATGTCCAAAATCATGCACATGATCCTGACCCGCCGCCGCGCTCTCGCCGCAGGTGCGGCGGGGGCGGCGCTGCTCTATGCCCCGCAACTTCTGGCCCGGCCCGCGCCTCTGGTGCTGAGCGGGGAGGCGTTCGGCTCAGGCTGGCGGATCACGCTGACGGGGGCGCATGACGCCGCGCTGATCGGGCCGGGGGTGGTCGATATTCTGGCGCGGATCGACGCGCAGATGTCACCATGGCGCGCTGACAGCGATGTGACGCGGTTCAACCGCGCGGGGGCGGGCGGCATGGCGGTTCCTGAGCCCTTGGCTGAGGTTGCGCAGGCCGCGCTGAGGGTTGCGCGGGACAGCGGCGGGGCGTTCGATCCGACGGTGGGGCCTCTGGTCGCGCGGCTGGGGCTTGGCCCGATTGAGGGCGACGGGCGGCCCGGATATGCGGGGCTTGCGGCGCAAGAGAACGAATTGCGCAAGGACCGTGCCGGGCTGACCTTTGATCCTTGCGGCATCGCCAAGGGCTATGCGCTTGATCGTCTGGGCGATTATCTGCTGGCAAAAGGGGTGGGCGATTTCCTGATCGAGCTGGGCGGCGATCTGCTGGCGCGGGGCGTGAACGGGCAGGGCCAGCCCTGGCGGGTGGGGGTTGAGGCCCCCTCGGGCGCGGGACTGGCCGCGCGGCTGGCGCTGCGCGACCGGGCGGTCGCGACCTCTGGGCTTTATGCGCAGGGCTACGTTTTGGGCGGTGTGGCGCAGTCGCATATCATCGACCCGGCCGCGCTTGGGCCGGTCGCGGGCGGGCCGGTCTCGGTCACGGTGGCGGCGGCGCGGGGCGTCGATGCGGATGGTTGGGCCACGGCGCTGATGGCGGCGGGGGCAGGGGCTGAGGGGCTTGCGCGCGGCGCGGGACTGGATGCGCTGATCCTTGCGGCGGATGGCGGGCAGGTGGTGACCGGCGCGATGGGCGCCATGCTGGAGGGCGCATGATGTTTGGCGAGACAGGCGCATTGTCCCGTGCTGGCGGCTCTGGTCGCGATGCCACTGGTTGCGCGAGGAGTGATGCGTCGCAAGAGGTGAGGGGCAATATGTGTGGCAAGGATGGTGCTTTGTTCACAGGGCAAGGCGGCGCGGATCGGTGCCGGAGTGAGGGCGCGGCCCGTGGCCCACGCATGGCACGCGCGGTCGATGGACAGGAGCGCCGCTGATGGAGATCCTGTTTGCCCTTGCCATTTTCGGGCTGGCCATCGCCGGGCTTGCGCTTGGGGTGATGCTTGGCCGCGCGCCGGTGAAGTCGTCTTGCGGCGCGTCCGAGGGGCTGCCTGACAGCAAACGCTGCGAGGATTGCCCGAACCGCATCAGGAGAGCCGCAGATGACTGACCGCCCCGAGATCATCGACGATGTGATGCGCCGCGATTTTCTGCGCCTTGGCCCCGATATGCCGATCCGCGAGGCGGCGGCGGCCTTGGTGCGTGACGGCTGGTCGGGCGCGCCGGTGATCGACGATCAGGGCGCGCTGATCGGGATGCTGACGCAAAAGGACTGCTTTCGCCCCGCCCTCAATGCCAGCTATTACCGGCAATGGACCGGCACCGTCCGCGACCGGATGAGCGGCGCGCCCCTGACCATCGAGGCGGGCGGCGATCTGGTCAGCGCCGCCGAGATGTTTCTGGAGCATCCGCACCGGCTCTTCCCCGTTCTGCGCGGCAGCAGGGTTGAGGGCGTGCTGCGCCGCTCGGACCTGCTGGCGGCGCTTTTGCGGCTGGGATAGGGGCGAAAAAGCCCCTTGCGCCCTCTGGGCCCGCCGCCTATATACACGATCTGCACCGGACCGGCGATTCGCCGGTTTGTTGCTTTCGTCCGAGACGGAGGGTGGGCCGAAAGCCCTTAATGTCCTTCCCGAGATGGAAGCCGAGATCAGTTTTCCGAAAGGTTCGCCCTTTCGTTAGGCTCTCGGGTCCATCAAGCGGACCCGGCCTGTTCCCCGAAAGGGATCAGGATAAGAGAGCCGGGGGAAACCCCTAAACTTGGAGTGAACCGTGGATAGAGCGCAAAAAGAGCAAGTGGTCGAAGAACTCGGCCAGATCTTTGAAGCCTCTGGCGTCGTGGTGGTTGCCCGCTACGAGGGGATGACGGTTGCACAAATGCAAGACCTGCGCGCGCGGATGCGCGAAGAAGGCGGGTCGGTTCGCGTTGCCAAGAACAGGCTCGCCAAGATCGCCCTGGAAGGTAAGCCCTGCGCAAGCATCGCGGATTACCTGACGGGCATGACCGTGCTGTCCTATTCCGAAGACCCCGTCGCTGCGGCGAAGGTCTGCGAGAAATACGCCAAGGATAACGAGAAATTCGTGATCCTCGGCGGTGCCATGGGCGACACGGCTCTGGACCCGGCCGGTGTGAAAGCCGTGGCCGCCATGCCGTCGCGTGAAGAGCTTATCGCTTCGATCGTGGGCTGCATCGGCGCCCCTGCCTCGAACATCGCCGGCGCGATTGGCGCACCTGCTTCGAA
>JAUNTZ010000012.1 GCA_030538425.1 Paracoccus sp. (in: a-proteobacteria)
CTCGGTGAAGGCGTATCTAGGGGCGCGGCGCAAAGGGCGCAAGGGGAAATGTTAACGACTGGCAGAGGAAAATACTTAACGCATTGATAAACAACACGTCTTTTTATGCCACAGAGCGGAACCAAATGCCGCCTTTCTGCGCGGCACCCCAGCTTCGGCCCACAGTATCGGCGTTCCACGACAGAATCACGACGGGATTCGCACCAGAATCAGCCCGCTACAGCCCGGCAGCAGCACGACAATCACAAGGCAAAAGCGATTCTCGCCTCTGATTCCGTCACAAGTGCTGGAATCAATCCCCTCACTCCGCCCGGCAGACGAAATCGAATCCCTCAAAGCCGCAGGACCGCTGATATCCGGGCGCGAAGAAGTCTCCGCCTGCCCAGTCGCGCCAGAGCGTTTCGGACAGGCCCACCGGCTCGCCCGCATGCCAGTCGTCCGGGCGATCCGCGTCACCCCCGTCTTCCAGCACCGAACTTGCCGGGTAGGCGAAGATGCGCCGTCCCTGCCCCGCCTCGGCAGCCGCATCATCGACCGAGAGAACCAGGCTGGCGGGTGCGATCCCATCCTCAACCCATGCCATCAGCGGCGTCATCACATCGACCGAGGTCAGGTCGCCGCCCCCGCAATGGCTCATCCCCGGCAGCAGGAAAAGCCGCATCATCTGGTCAGGATCGTCCATATAGTCCTGAACGGCCTGCCAATAGGCGACCGAGTTGAGCGGTGAGATATGCGGATCGGCGAGACCGTGCCAGATCAGCAGCTTGCCGCCCGCATCGGCAAAGCCGGTCAGGTCAGGATTCGTCGCGTCGAAAATCGCCCGCATCGGGCGCAGCGCATCAAGCGACTGGATCGTGAAACGGAAATCCTCCAACGTCCATTCAGGATCGAACGGCGTTGTATAGGCCAGAGATTGCAGCATCTGCGCGGCGACCGAAGGACTCATCGCGCGAGGCTGCCCCGCCACGACCATCTGGTCCATGCCCTGCGGCTGATCCGCACCCCGCTGCGCCCTCAGCCCGCCCGGAAACTTCGCGCTTGGCACCGAAACCCCCGCCCAGTTCAGTTCGGACCCCGGCAGAACCGAGCCGACCAAAAGCGCCACATCCCCGTCATAGGGGCCGCGATAAAGCGCCGCCGCAGCTTCGGCGGCATCGGCGGACAGACAGTCGCCCCCCTGCCCCGCCGCGCAGACCAGATCCCGCGGATCAAAGCGGCAGGACGGGTCCGAGATGATCCCGTCGCCGACCCCATCCGCCATGTCGCAGGCCGCCAAGGCCCCGGCATGGAGAACCGGCAGATCGGCCTCGGTCAGGCGGGGCGTCGAATCGGGTTGGACGACATGGGCGTTCCAGCCGTGATACATGCTGTTTTGCACCATGAAATTCAGCGCGGCCGCACCGGCGGCGATGCCGTCGAAGGTCTCGGGGTAACGCTGCGCCTCCATCAGCGCCTCGCGCCCGCCATCCGAACAGCCCGAGAAATAGGAATAGGCCGGGGCCTGCCCATAATAGGCCGCGATCAGCCGCTTGGCGACGCCCGCCGTCTCATGCACGCCGCGATAGCCAAAATCGACCCGCAACTGCATATCGGATGCGCCCCAGATCCCGTCATTGGCCTCATGCCCCATATCGGTCGAGGCTATCACCATCTGCCCCGCCGCCTCAGGCGCGCAATCGCGCTGCGGGCTTTCGATGCCCAACCGCCCGCACAGCCCGCCGCATCCGGTCTGAAGATAGCGCTGCGTCCAGCCCGTCACCGGCAGGTTCACCTGAAACCGGATCTGCGGCGAGATATAGCCGGTCACGACGCACATCTGATGGCCGTTCACCTCTTGCACCGAGGCGTCCGAGATCGAGGTCGGCGCCTCAGTCGTGCTGATATTCGCATCGGCAAGCGCCGCGCAGTCGATCACCGGATCGACCGGGGCCAGATCTGCGGCACGGGCCGCAGGCGTCAGCCCGACAAGACAAATCACCGCAAGCAATCGCAACCAGGCCATCATCGCCCCCGCAACAGAATCACCTGAACATAACGCGATCTGACCAAACAAATTGTTAACAGCACAACAAAAAGCGCGGCCCCCGCAGGGACCGCGCCAATTTTTTGCATAAAATGCGATGGATTAACGCTTCGAGAACTGGAAGCTGCGGCGGGCTTTGGCCTTGCCGTATTTCTTCCGCTCGACCACGCGCGAGTCGCGGGTCAGGAAACCGGCGGCTTTCAGCGCGGCGCGCAGGCCCGGCTCATGGAGTTGCAGCGCCTTGGAAATGCCGTGCTTGACTGCACCAGCCTGACCCGAAAGGCCACCACCGGCAACCGTCGCCATCACGTCATACTGCCCGGCCACGCCCGCCACGTCGAAGGGCTGGCGCAGGATCATTTGCAGCACCGGACGGGCGAAATATTCGCTCATATCCTTGCCGTTCACGACGATCTTGCCCGAGCCCGACTTGACCCACACACGGGCCACGGCGTCCTTGCGCTTGCCGGTCGCATAGGCGCGGCCCTGCGCGTCACGCTGCGGCTCGCGCGGGGCGGCTTCGGTTTCACTCGCAGCCGGGGCAGCGGCGCGGGGCGATTCGGACACAGCGTCTTTCAACTGGTCGAGGGATTTGATGTCTTCGGCCATAATCACGCGCTCCGGGTGTTTTTGGCGTTCAGGACTTTCACGTCCAGAACTTCGGGCTGCTGCGCCTCATGCGGGTGTTCGCTCCCTGCATAGACGCGCAGATTGGTCATCTGCTGCTTGCCCAGTTTGTTGCGCGAGATCATGCGTTCAACCGCCTTGATCACGACGCGCTCGGGATGGGCGCCTTCGAGCACCTGACGCGCGGTGCGGTGCTTGATGCCGCCCGGGTGGCCAGTATGCCAGTAATAACGCTTGTCGTCACGCTTGTTGCCGGTCATCTGCACCTTGTCGGCGTTGATGATGATCACATTGTCGCCCATATCCATATGCGGCGTGAAGGACGGCTTGTGCTTGCCGCGCAGGCGCATGGCGACGATCGAGGCCAGACGGCCCAGAACGACGCCCTCAGCGTCGATCAGGATCCATTTCTTCTCGATCTCCGCCGGTTTTGCGGTGTAGGTTTTCATATCCATGCCCTTTAGGGGGTGTGTCATTCGAGATGCGTGTATATGAAGCCTTGCCCCGCATGGGTCAAGCGCCATGCTTGCTTATTTCCCATGCAATTACAATGCCTTACAAAATAGGTAATATAATACCCTCGCCGAAGCCCCGCTATTCGCGCCGTTCTGGCGGAATCGCATAGGTCATCGAGGCCCGCGCCAGCACCGCCTCGCTCCCGTCATTCGTGATCAGCACATCCCCCACCGCCAGTTGCCGCCCCAGCTTGAGAATGCGGCTATGGGCGACCAGATCCCGCCCCGCCTCGGGCTTGCGCATGAAGTCGATCGAGGCATTCGTCGTCACCGCAAGCGCGACCGGCCCGATCTGCGCCAGAAGGTTGCAGTAGAAGGCGACATCCGCCAGCGCGAACATGGTCGGCCCCGACACAGTGCCACCGGGGCGCAGATGGGCCTCACCGACATGCCAGCGCCCGGCGAGGCCCCGCCCCGCCACCGCCTCAACCCGAAACGCGCCACCGATCTGCGGGAATGCCTCTGCCAGAAAGCGGTTCAGCGCCGCCGCATCCATCTTTTCGCTCATGCTTTCCCCCGCCCCTGATCCGGCCTAGTGTTCCTGCGACCAGCAAAGGAAATCAAGATGAGCGACCAGATTTTGCGCGACGATCAGGGCGCGATTGCCCGGCTGACGCTGAACCGGCCAGAGCGCTTCAACACCCTCTCGGTCGAGATGATTGCCGGGCTTTACACCGCGCTTGCCACCATCGCCGAGGATCGCGGGATCCGAGCGGTCGTCATTGCGGCCAAGGGCAAGGCATTTTGCGCCGGTCACGATCTGGAGCAGATGCAGGCGGCGCGGGCCAATCCTGACGGCGGTCGCGCCGGGTTCCGGGCGCTGTTTGACGGCTGCGCGCAGTTGATGGGGCTGATCCAGACCTTGCCGCAGCCGGTCATCGCCGAGGTTCAGGGCGTGACCACCGCCGCAGGCACGCAACTGGTCGCGACCTGTGATCTGGCCGTCGCCTCCGACAAGGCGCGATTCGGCGTCAACGGGGTCGATGTGGGGCTCTTCTGCTCAACCCCCGCTGTGGCCCTGTCCCGCGCGATCCCGCGCAAAGCCGCCTTTGAGATGCTGAGCACCGGCCAGTTCATCGACGCGCCCCGCGCGGCTGAGCTGGGTCTCGTCAACCGCGTGACGACAGCCGCCGCGCTGAGCGAAACCACCATGGCGCTTGCCGCCCGCATCGCCGCCTATCCGCCCGAGGTCATCGCCATGGGCAAGCGCAGCTTTTACGAACAGCTCGCCCACGGGACCGAGGACGCCTATGACGCCGCCAGCGACACGATCTGCGCCAACCTCATGCTGCCGGAAACGCGCGAGGGGATGCAGGCTTTTTTGGACAAACGCGCGCCCGACTGGCGCGATTAACCAAGCCGCGCCAGCGCGGGAAAGGTATCGAGCAGCCAGAAGGCAAACACGGCGAAATAGCCGGTGACCAGCGCAAGCCCCACCACGACCAGAAGCGCGCCCATCGCGCGCTCGATGGTCTTGAGATAGGGTTTGATGCGGTTCATCACGCCCATCGCGCGATTGATGAAAATGGCCGCCAGCAGGAACGGGATGCCCAGCCCCAGCGCGTAAATCCCAAGCAGCGCCGTGCCGCGCCCCATCTCCGCGCCGGTGGCGGCAAGGCTCAGGATCATGCCCAGTTGCGGGCCGATACAGGGCGTCCAGCCAAAGGCAAAGGCCAGCCCCAGCACATAGGCGCCAAGGACCGAGCCGCCCTTGTCGCCAGTCTCCAGCCGCGCCTCCTGATCCAGCAGCGGAATGCGGATGATGTGCAGGAAATGGAGCCCCATCACGATCACCATCACCCCCGCCGCCCGCGCCAGCCATTCCTGATATTCCAGAAAGGCCCGCCCAAAGGCCGAAGCCGCAAAGCCCATGATCATGAACACGGTGGACAGGCCCAGCACGAACATGAGCGCGGCAGGCACCGCGCTGCGCTCACCCGCGCGCAGCTTGTTGACGCCAACCCCGGTCATATAGGCCAGATAAGGCGGCACGATGGGCAGCACGCAGGGCGACAGAAAAGACAGCACCCCGGCCAGCAGAGCGACAAAGGCGGCAGGCAGAAAGGCGGCGGTGGCGATCTCGATTCCAAACATGGGGGGACCTTATCCCAAATCGGCGCGGGAGAAAGGGGGCCGATTGTCACGCCTGCGTGGGGGGCTGAGAGGCTTTGCGGTGGTATTGCCGCCGCGCGGGAGGCGGCGTCATCCTGTGAGAAATCGCTCGCAGATGGACGCACTCGCATTTGATAAAGTATCAAGCGGCAAGCCACGCTGCACGCAAGTGACAAAAACTCTAACCGCCCGCCATCTCGCCAAGATCGCAAGCCGTCGAGAGCTCGCCCCTGCCATTTTCCCGGCAGGGTGGCCCCGGCGCAAAAAACTGCGCATCCCCCGTTCCCACACAGAGATCGGCGCGCCAGCCAAACTATAAAGCATCAACCGAAGGGCCACACTGCGCACAGGAGCCAGCAATTCTGAGCCCCTGCCATTTCGGCAATGTCGCAGGCCGCCGGAAACGACCCCTCGCCATTCGACAACATAATCGGCGCCGCTTAGGGAAAAGCTGCGCATCCAACTTCGCACCGCTCGCAGCTGGGCGCGCAGGCTGCGGCAAACCGGGGACAAGCCATTCCGCTAAGATTGGAGGCCGTCGCGTGGCTTTGCCGGATGCGGGCGGATCATGATTGATCTGGCCAGCCCAAGCCCATCGCCTCGCGGCGCAGCTTGAATCGGCAACGTGGACACGTGGCAAGCCGCCGAGGAACCGCTTGACCGACAACCTGCCGCCCCGCCTCGCATGGAAACGATGTCGCGGGCAACAGCATGTTTCCACCGCAGCGCCGATAAACCGCAGGTGAACAACTCAGGACGGCGGCATGCTCCCCAGCTGCCAGCTTGCCCAAGATAACGCGGAAGGGGCGCGGTCAGCGCCGCGCCCCTCTCTGGTTCCCGATCGACGGATTTAGCTGAACGACCACCAGCCGCGCCGTTTCGGGCGGTCGGGTTCTGCTACAGGTTCGGGGGCGGAGTCCGCAGGGCTGTCGGCCTTTTGCGTTGCCGGGCTGTCGGCTTCTGTCGCGGCTGTGTTGTCGGCCTGTGGCTCTGCCTTGCTGTCGGCTTCCGTCGCGGCCGAGCGGTCGGGGTGTTCAGCCTCGGCGTCTGGCGCAGCGTCGCTGTCGGGCTGTTCCGCCTCGGCCTGGGGCGCATCAACCGGGGTTTGGTCAGCAGACACCTGCTCAGCCGTCGCCGCCTCGCCAGAAACCCCGTAAACCACCTCATCGGCAGGTGACGGCGCAAGCCCGCCCTGATCGCCTACCGGATCACCACCCGGGGCGGCGTCGTCCGCCGCAATCACCGGATCAGCAGCAGGCGCGACCAGCGCAGCATCATCCGCCTCACCTTCCGCGAGCGGGGTGGCCTCATCCGCGCCCTGCCCCTCATCCGCCTTCGCGCGCCGCGACCTCACCCGCGAGCGGGAGCGAGAGCGCTTGGGCTTCTCCTCCACCTCCTCGCTGGAGGCCGGTTCCTCAGCCGCATCGGTCTCGGCATCCGCGCCATTCTCGCCATTCTCACCGTCCTGATCACGCCCCCCGCGACGCCGCCGACGGCGGCGCTTGGATTTGCGGCCATTGCCGTTATCCTCATCCGCCTCGGCGGCAACAGGCGCCGCCGCGACATCCTCGGCCTCATCCTCATCCGCGACCGAGAAGCTTTCATCATCGTCGATCTGCGCCATCAGGCTGGCATCGACCGAAACGACCGAGCTTGCGACCTCGACCACCCGCGTTGCGGTCTTGAACTTTTCAATCGCGAAATCGGGCGAGATCAGCGCGGGGTCGGCCTCGACCCGCACCGACATGCCGTAACGCGCCTCGATCAGCCCGATATGTTCGCGTTTCGCGTTCATCAGGAAGTTCGCCACCGCGACCGGCGCGCGCACCAGAACCTCGCGCGAGCGCTTGCGGGTGCCCTCTTCCTCAATCGCGCGCAAGATGGTCAGCGCAAGGCTGTCATCCGAGCGGATCAGCCCGGTGCCATGGCAATGCGCGCAAGGCTGCGTGGTCGATTCCAGCATCCCCGGACGCAGCCGCTGCCGCGACATCTCCATCAGGCCAAAGCCCGAGATCTTGCCCACCTGAATCCGCGCGCGGTCGGTTTTCAGCCGGTCCTTCAGACGCTTCTCGACGGCGGCGTTATTCTTGCGCTCATCCATGTCGATGAAGTCGATCACGATCAGCCCGGCCAGGTCGCGCAGGCGCAGCTGCCGCGCCACCTCGTCGCAGGCTTCAAGGTTGGTCTTGGTCGCGGTCTCCTCGATCGAGCCTTCCTTGGTCGCCCGGCCCGAGTTCACGTCAATCGCCACCAGAGCCTCGGTCACGCCGATCACGATATAACCGCCGGATTTCAGCTGCACGACCGGGTTGAACATGCCGCCCAGATAGCTTTCGACCTGATAGCGCGCGTAAAGCGGCATCGGGTCGGCGTAATGCTTCACGTTCTTGGCATGGGACGGCATGATCATCTTCATGAAGTCCTTGGCCACGCGATAGCCGCGCTCACCCTCGACCAGAACCTCGTCGATATCCTTGCTGTAAAGGTCGCGGATGGTCCGCTTGATGAGGTCGCCTTCCTCATAGATCGGGGCGGGGGCGATGGACTTGAAGGTCAGTTCGCGGATCTGTTCCCACAGCCGCATCAGATATTCATAATCGCGGCGAATCTCGGTGCGGGTGCGCTGCGACCCGGCGGTGCGGATGATCAGCCCCGCGCCTTGCGGGACCGAGAGATCCTGCGCAATGTCCTTCAGCTTCTTGCGGTCCGCGGCATTGGTGATCTTGCGAGAGATCCCGCCACCGCGCGCGGTGTTCGGCATCAACACGCAGTAACGGCCCGCCAGCGACAGATAGGTGGTCAGCGCCGCGCCCTTGTTGCCGCGTTCTTCCTTGACGACCTGAACCAGCATGATCTGCCGGACCTTGATCACCTCTTGAATCTTGTAGCGCCGCGCGCGTGGCTTTTTCGGCGCGCGGATTTCCTCGGTCACGTCCTCATCGGCGACCGATTCGATGTCCTCGTCCCGCTCATCGGCGGTCGCGGCATCGGCCTCGACGGCCTCAACCTCGGCGGGTTCCTCATCCTCGCCATGATCCACGATCTCCATGCCGGGGATCTCATCCGAGGTCGCGACCTCATCTGTTTGGGCCGCAGCCGGGCGGGCACGACGGCGCGAGGGCTTCTTTTCGGCCCGCGCGGCCTCTTCGGCGGCCTGCGCATCAGCATAGGCGCGCTCTTCCTCGATCAGCGCGGCGCGGTCGGCGGCGGGGATCTGGTAATAATCGGGGTGGATCTCAGCGAATGCGAGGAATCCGTGGCGGTTTCCGCCATAATCGACAAACGCCGCCTGAAGCGAGGGCTCAACCCGCGTGACCTTGGCCAGATAGATATTCCCGGCAAGCTGGCGTTTGTTTACGGTCTCGAAATCAAATTCTTCGACCTTGGTTCCGTCCACCACGACGACGCGGGTTTCTTCCGCATGCGTGGCGTCGATCAGCATTTTCTTGGGCATAAAGTTTTCTTTCGGGCAGCACAAAGCCCGGCCCCGCGCGTGCGGGGACCGGGGACAGGCTGCATGATGGGGACACGGCGGGGGCGCGGGGCTGGGCCGACAGACACGCGGCGGGACAATCGCCCCGCGCACCATGTTCGAACCTGTCTGCCGCGCGTTGCATCGCGTCTGTTACCTCTTGGCGCACACCCTCAGGCGGCGCGACGATCAATAAAGCCCGGCGCATTTGCGCAAACGGGCAGCTTTCCCGCGTCTCACATGGGCGGCTTGCTCAGAGGTGGGGCGCTGCGAAACTGGTTCCGGGCGGCGCATCGGATGCGCCCTTGTCCCGACTTGGGCATACATAGCGGGTAAGACAATGCAATGACAATTGTTTTCTGAACGCCCGTGCCAGCCCCTCACCGCCAAAGCCCGCCTGCGCCTTACAGATAATCGCCCCGGCTCAGCGCATATTTCGCCATCTTCTCATTCAGCGTGCGGCGCGGCAGGCAAAGTTCCTCCATCACCGCGGCGATGCTTCCCTTGTGGCGGCGCATGGTGTTGTCGATCAGCATTTTCTCAAAGCTCTCGACATATTCCTTCAGCGGCTTGCCCTCGGTCGTGGTCGCCTGATGCTGATCGACATCGCCCTCAGTCATCAGAAGCGAGGTGATCGAGCCGGTCCCGCGCCGGTTCTGCAAGACCGCGCGTTCGGCCACGTTGATCAGCTGGCGCACATTGCCGGGCCAGGGCGCCTGCAACAGCTGCGCGGCCTCTTGCGCGGTGACCTGCGGCGGCTCACAGCCATATTCATCGCTGAACTGCTCGGTCATGCGGGTGAAGAGCGCCAGAATATCCTCACCCCGCGCCCGCAAGGGCGGCACGGTGATTTGCAGCGCGGACAGCCGGAAGAACAGGTCGGGCCGCAAACTGTCCTCGGCCCGGCGCCCGTCGCCCCGCGCATTGGAGATCGCGATGATCCGCGTATCGGCGGGGCTACCCTGATCGGCGATAAAGCCCAGCAGACGCGCCTGCAACGAATCCGGCAGCGCCTCGATATCCTCCAGACAGAGCGTGCCGCCGCGCGCCTCTTCAACGGCGGGCAAGCCGTCCTCCAGCGGGCCGAACAGCTTTTCGGCCAGCTTTTCCTCACTATAGGCGGCGCAGGAGACCGGCACGAATTTGCGGCTGGCACGCGGCCCCACGGCATGAAGCGCATGGGCGACCAGCGTCTTGCCGGTGCCGGTCTCGCCATCAATCAGCACATGGCCGTCCGCCTGGCCAAGGTCCAGAATATCTTCGCGCAGCCGCTCCATCGCGGGGCTGGCGCCGACCAGTTTCGACATGACCTGCTGACCCTCGGACAGATCGCGGCGCAATGCCCGGTTGTCCAGCGTCATGCGACGGCTTTGCGTAGCCTTTTTGGCAAGCGCCGCCATGCGGTCGGGCTTGAACGGCTTTTCCATGAAATCCATGGCCCCCAGCCGCATCGCCTCAACCGCCATCGGCACATCGCCATGGCCGGTGATCATGATAACCGGCAGGCCGGAATCCAGACTCATCAGCCGTTTCAGAAAGCTGATCCCGTCCATGCCCGGCATCTTGATGTCGGAAATGACCACGCCCGGCCAGTCGGTGCCGATCACTTTCAGCGCCTCCTCAGCGGACGGGAAGGTCACCGTGTCAAAGCCCGACAGGACCAGCCATTGGCTGATTGATTCGCGCATATCGGGTTCGTCATCAACGATGGCGATTTTCAGACCCTGGCCCATGTTCTTCCTCTCTGCGTCATTCTGCCGCCAGCGGCGGCGCCGCGCGGCCCTTGCTGGCCATCAACGGCAATTCAAGTTCAAAGACCGCGCCGCCGCCTTCGGCGTTATGCGCGGTCAGGCGGCCACCGAAATCGGCCGCGATGCTGGACGAAATGGCCAGCCCCAGCCCGGTGCCCTCGCCCGGTTTCTTGGTTGTAAAGAACGGCTCGAACAGCTTGTCGAGATCGGTGACGCCGGGTCCGTTATCGCGAACAGACAAAACCGCGTGAGAACCAACCACGATCGAGATATCCATGCGCGCATCCCTGATCCCCCGCGTCGCGTCCAGTGCGTTGCGCATCAGGTTGATCAGCACCTGCTCCAGCCGGATGCGGTCGCAATAGACCATCACCGGGCCGCGCGGCATGTGGCGCACGATGCGGATCGGGCGCGAGCGGAACTGCGGCTCCATCATGCCCAGCGCCGAGGACAGCGAATCGCGCAGATCCACCGGCTCGAACGCCTCACCGCCCTTGCGCGCATAGGATTTGAGCTGCCGGGTGATCCGCCCCATCCGTTCGACCAGATCGTCGATGCGCTGAAAGCTGGACAAAGCCTCATCCGGGCGGCCCCGTTCCAGCAGCAGCCGCGCCCCGGCCAGATAGGTTTTCATCGCGGCCAAGGGTTGGTTCAACTCATGGCTGACCCCCGCCGACATCTCACCCAAAGCCGCCAGTTTCGACGATTGCTGCACCGTCTGTTCGGCGACCCGCAATTCGTTCTGCACCCGCTCACGTTCCGCAATCTCACGGGTCAGGCGCATGTTCAGCGCGCGCAGATCCTCGGATTCGCGCAGGTAAGTCACCGATTTGTGCTGCGCGCGCCGCGACAGGATATAGAACGCCGCCGCCAGCAGCACGGCAAGGATCGTCACCTCCAGCGCGATGACCGCATTGACCCGCTCACGCACCGAATCGTAGGTGGTGAAATTGATCATCTTCCAGCCGCGAAACGGAATCCGCGTCTCGGTCTGCATCACCGCATTGCCGCGCAGGATCGCGTCGCCCTGCCCCGGCATGCGCTCTGCCGTGACCTGAAACGCCCGCGAGATCGCCGAGGGCGCCGAGCGCACGGCAAGCGCCTCAGCCAGGGTCAACCCGCGCCAACGGCTTTCGGTGGCAAGGATGATCCGCCCGGTCGAATCGGTCACCGCCACCGCATCGGCGATGCCCGCCCAGCTGCGCTCAAGCCGGGTCAGGTCGGTATCGACCACCACCACGCCCAGCGTGCGCCCATCGGCCGAAATCGCCCGCGAATGGGTAAAGCGAAAGCCGCCGTGATCGGCCTCGGACACCGAAAACACCGTGTCCCGCGCCCGGATCGCCTCAACGAAATAGGGCCGCGTCGCGTAATTCGTGCCGATCAGCTGGCGTTCCGTCGCGCCCACCACACGCCCCGAGGCATCCAGCAGCGTGATCCGCGCAGCCCCCACCTCACGCTGTGCTGAGATCAGCCGCGCCGAACTGGTTGAGTAATCGCCCCCCTGCAAGGCCGAAATCAGCGCAGGATCGCGCACCAGCATCATCGGCACGACCGAATTGCGCTGAAGTTCGGAAATCAGCTGCCCGGAATAGAGCGCCGAGCGCAACTCGGCCCGCACCCGCGTCGTCTCGCTGAACCTTTCGGTCAGCCAGACATGGGTGAACCAGATGCCGACGCCTGCCAGCAGAACGAACAGCACAATCCCCGCGCGCAGCCAAAGCTGGCCCGAGGGATGCGCCGCTCCGCGCTGCCGTGGCGGCTGATCATCTGCAATTTCGTTCATAGGCGCCGGGTCAATCTCAATGATTGGCCCAAGATAGGCGCAGCCGGTGCCTCTGCCAAGCCGCGCCGCGCAAAGGGGCTCGCGCCAAGACGAGGAAAGGCGTGGGCCGCTATGGCTCGCAAGACCCGCTCAGGCCGCCACCAGCCCGCCGACAAGGCTGCGAAACAGCACCGCGCCATCCTCGCCGCCATGGGTTGCATCGACCGCGCGTTCGGGATGGGGCATCATGCCCAGAACCCGGCGGTTCTCGGACAGCACCCCCGCAATATCCGCGACCGAGCCGTTCACGCCGGGCGCATAGCTAAAGGCCACGCGCCCTTCGCCCTGCAAGCGGGCCAGCCCCTCGGCGTCGATCTGATAATTCCCGTCGTGATGGGCGACCGGGATCAGGATCTCCTGCCCCTTCGCATAGCCCGAGGTAAAGGCGCTGTCCGCGGTCTCAACCCGCAGCGTGACCGGCTTGCACAGAAAGGTCAGCCCCTGATTACGCATCAAAGCGCCGGGCAAAAGCCCAAGCTCGGTCAGCACCTGAAAGCCGTTGCAGACGCCCAGCACATAGCCACCCCGCGCCGCATGATCCCGCAGCGCGGGCGCAATCGGCGAATGGGCCGCAATCGCACCGCAGCGCAGGTAATCGCCAAAGGAAAACCCCCCCGGCACCGCCACCAGATCGGTTCCGGCGGGCAGCGCGTCATCCTTGTGCCAGACCTTGACCGCCTGCGCGCCCGCGCGTTCCAGCGCGACCATCAGGTCACGGTCGCAATTCGACCCCGGAAAGGTAATGACGGCGGCTTTCATATCTGGCGGCTCCTCGGCGGCTTTGGGCTGCGGCGCAATCTAGCCCAAGCCGCGCCCGCGCGAAAGACCTAAGGCACGGCCTTGCCTTCGCGCGCCGTTTGCCTAGCATCCGCCCTGTAGGGAAAAGGGGCACGTCATGACCAAAGTTCTCGCCATCGGGCGCTATGACGATAATGATCTTGCCGCACTGCGCGAGATGTTCGGCGCGGCCTGCCTTGACGGGCTGGCGGGTCTCTACGGCTTTGCGGGTCGCGAAGGGGTTGAGGCGCTTGCCTATAAGGGTGCTGCGCGGCTGGATGCGGAGGCGATGGCGCTGTTGCCGAACCTTAGGCTCATCGCGAATTACGGCGTGGGTTATGACGCGATTGACGTGGACGCCGCCACCGCGCGCGGCATCAGCGTGACCAACACCCCCGAGGTTCTGAACGACGATGTGGCCGATCTGGCCGTCGCGATCTGGCTTGCGCAGGCGCGAGAGATTGAGGCGGGCGCGGCCCATGTCCGTTCGGGCGCATGGACGAAAGGCCCGCTTCCACTGGCGCGCAAGGCGTCGGGTCGGCGCGTGGGTGTGCTGGGGCTTGGCCGGATCGGGCGCGAAATCGCAGACCGCCTCGCCGCCTTCAAATGCGAGATACATTATTATGCGCGCAGCCCGAAAGACGCACCGGGCTGGACCTTCCACGCCGATCCGGTCGCGTTGGCTCAGGCGGTCGATGATCTCTTCATCGCCGTTATCGGCGGCCCTGAGACCAAGAACCTCGTCGATGCCTCGGTGATCAACGCGCTCGGCCCCGATGGCGTGGTGGTGAATATCTCACGCGGCTCGGTGGTGGATGAACCCGCGCTTCTTGACGCGCTTGAACAAACCCGCATCCGAGGCGCGGCCCTTGACGTGTTCCGAGATGAGCCCAGCCCCAACCCGCGCCTTACCGCCCTGCCGCAAGTCCTGCCCCTGCCGCATATCGGCTCCGCCACCACCGAGACCCGCGCCCGGATGGGCGAGCTGCAACGCCGTAATATCGCCGCCCATCTGGCGGGCGAGGCGCTGCTGACGCCGGTCAACTGATCGGCGCGGGTCTATCGAGACCCGCGCCCGCATGGTCGAACTGCAACGCCGCAATATCGCCGCCCATCTGGCGGGCGAGGCGCTGCTGACGCCCGTGAACTGATCGGCGCGGTTCTGGCTCGGCGACGGTCCATAAGCGCCGAATACAACTGACCTGCGCACCAGCCGCAGGGCCGACCACCAGATCGCCCGCCGGATCATCGCGGCAATCGAGGCGAGAGGCGAGAGGCGAGAGAAGGATCGCGTCCGAGGTCAAGGCTCACGCGCAAGACGAGTTGCTACGCTCTGCGCGAAACTCCCGCTGCATCCGAAGCTGTGACGATGCACGACGGCGTCATCGCGCCCGTCACCCATCATCAGCCGGATCACTATAATTTCCCACAAGGAAGAACGCCGCTGACCGCCGCTTTATCGAGATATGTCATACATTCCCATGAACTAAAACGCTTTTCGTCACGCGGACGCATCACCACCGCTCCCTAATCCGAGCGCCCGCTGCCAATCGCCGTCTGCCCAATCGCCCGGTCCAGATGCGTATAACCGCCATCGGGAAACAGCCATTGCCCGGTTGTGTGCGAGGCGCGTTCTGACAGCAGAAAGGCGCAGGTGTCGGCAATCTCACGGGCGGTGGTCATGCGCTGTCCCAGCGGAATGCGCGCCTCGATGGTTTCGCGCGCGGCCTCCGGGTCGGGCAGGCTGTCCAGCCAGCGGCGGTAAAGCGGCGTCATCACCTCGGCCACGACAATGGCGTTGACGCGCACGTTATGGGGCAGGAACTCCGCCGCCCATTCTCGCGTCAGCCCAAGCTGCGCCGCCTTGGCCGCGACATAGGCCGAGGTGCCGCCCTGCCCGGTTATTGCGGTTTTGGATGAGATATTGACGACAGAACCTTGATTTTCAATCAGATCATCGCGCAACAAATGCACAAGCGTGTAATAATGAACCAGATTGGCATCAAGGCTCGCCCGGAACGCCTCCGGCCCCTTGTCCAGCCCCACGCCGTCATTCGCGCCCGCATTGTTCACCAGCCCATAGATCGGGCCAAAAGCACGGGCCGCCTCGACCGCCGCACGGCATTGCGCATCGTCGGACAGCTCGACCTTGACGAACCGACCACCCATCCGCGCCAGCCAGTCGGGATCAGGGTCACGGCGGGCGAAGATGATCGGATGGGCGCCCTCCTCAGCCAGAACCTCGGTGATCGCCTCACCGATCCCCGACGCGCCGCCGGTGACGATAATATTCTTGCCGCGCAACCTGAGATCCATCTCGCAACCCCTTGTTATTGCTCAGCCACGAAAGCGATAGGCCTCAAGGCTTTCGGGCTTCATCTCGATACTGAAACCGGCCTTCGACGGCGGCATATAGGCCGCATCGCGGATCACCACCGGGTCGAGGAAATGTTCATGCAAATGATCGACATATTCGATTACCCGCCCCTCGCGCGTGCCCGCGATGCAGAGATAGTCGATCATCGACATATGCTGCACATATTCGCACAGCCCCACACCCCCGGCATGAGGGCAGACCTTCAGCCCGTGTTTCGCGGCCATCAGCATGACCGCCAGAACCTCGTTCAGCCCGCCCATGCGGCAAGAGTCGATCTGCACCACGTCAATCGCGCCTTCCATGATGAACTGCTTGAACATGATGCGGTTCTGGCACATCTCGCCGGTGGCAACCTGCACGGGGGCGATGGCGGCGCGGATCTTGCGATGGCCCGCGATGTCGTCGGGGCTGGTCGGCTCCTCGATGAACCACGGATCGACGAAGGAAAGCTTCCGCACCCAGTCGATGGCCTGATCCACCTCCCAGACCTGATTTGCGTCGATCATCAGCCGCACATCCGGGCCAACCTCGTCGCGGGCGATGCTCAGGCGGCGGATGTCGTCGTCAAGGTCGCGGCCAACCTTCATCTTGATATGGCGGAAACCGGCATCGACCGCCTCGCGGCACAAGCGGCGCAGCTTGGCATCGTCATAGCCCAGCCAGCCCGCCGAGGTGGTATAGCAGGGATAGCCCTCGGCCCGCAGCGTGGCCACCCGCGCGGGTTTCCCCTTGGCCTGCGCGGTCAGGAAATCGAGCGCCCATTCAGGCGTGATGCAATCGGTCAGATAGCGAAAGTCGATGCAGCGGACGAGTTCCTCGGGCGTCATATCCGCGACCAGTTGCCAGACCGGCTTTCCTTCAGTCTTGGCCCACAGATCCCACACCGCATTGACCACCGCCCCGGTGGCCAGATGGATCGCGCCCTTGTCCGGCCCGATCCAGCGCAACTGACTGTCGCCGGTGATATGACGCCAGAAAGCGCCCATATCGGCGGTGAACCCGGCCAGATCATGCCCCACGACCAAGGGCCGCAGCGCCTCGATCGCGGCGATGCAGATCTCATTGCCGCGCCCGATGGTAAAGGTCAGCCCATGCCCCTCATGCGGCCCGTCGGTCTCAAGGATCACATAGGCCGCCGAATAATCGGGATCAGGGTTCATCGCGTCCGAGCCGTCAAGCGACTGGCTGGTCGGAAAGCGCACGTCGACGCTGCGCAGGCCGGTGATGCGGGTCATAGGGTCTCTCTTGTCTGGAACGGGCGGCAGAATGGCGCGGGCCTGCCCCGGCCCGCGCCGGTAAGCATCAATCGTAAAGCACCGCGGCGATTTCTTCGTCGTCGATATTGTCGGCGTCATACCAGTAAAAGCCGGTGTCGATCTGCGGCTCGACGGTTTCGCCATTGGCGGCAGCCAGCGCCGCGCGGACGGTTTCATAGCCGATGCCGACCGGGTTCTGGGTAATCGCGCCCGCCATCAGCCCCTCGCGGATCGCATCGGTCTGGGCCTTGCCGCTGTCGTAACCGACGATGACGATCTCGGCGCCCATCTCGCGCACGCCGTTCACGATCCCGATGGCCGAGCCTTCATTCGCGCCGAACATCCCGTCCAGATCGGGGTTCGCCTGCAAGATCGCCTTGGTGATCTCGGTCGAGCGCAGATGGTCGCCGCCACCATATTCGACCGAGACGATCTCGATCTCGGGATGGGCCTCGGCCATGCGGTTCACAAAGCCGTCGCGACGGTCAACGCCCGTGCGCGAGGTCTGGTCATGGACAACAAGCGCCACCTTGCCCGAACCGCCGATCAGTTCGGCCATGTGATCCGCCGCAAGTGCTGCGGCGGCGACGTTATCGGTCGCGGCGGTGGCGACGGGAATGTCGCTGTCCACGCCCGAATCGAAGGCCACGACCGGGATATTCGCGTCTTGCGCCTGCCGCAGCAGCGGGATCGCCGCCTGACTGTCCAGCGCGGCAAAGCCGATGGCGGTCGGGTTGCGGGCAAGCGCCGCCGCCAGCATATCGATCTGGCGGTCCACCTGGCTTTCGTTATCGGGGCCTTCGAAGGTCACGGTCACGCCGAATTCCTCGGCGGCGCGGTCGGCACCGGCCTTGACCGCCTGCCAGAACTGGTGCTGAAACCCTTTCGAGATCAGCGCGACGGACTGATCCTGCGCAAAGCCCGCGCCTCCGGTCAGCCCGATGGCCAGCGCGGCAGCCGCGCCCATGAGATAACGTCTTGTGAACATGGTGTCCTCCCTTTGGTTCACGTCTTACTTGATCTTGCCGCGGCGAAGCTGGTCCGCATAAACCGCAACGATGATGATCGCGCCCGTCACCACGGTCTGCCATTCGGGCGCGACCGACAGGATGCGCAGCCCGTTGGTCAGCACCGCCATGATCAGCGCGCCGATCAGCGTGCCCAGAATGGTGCCGCGCCCGCCGGCAAGACTGGTGCCGCCGATCACCACGGCGGCGATGGCGTCCAGCTCATAGCCCTGTCCCAGCGCGGGCTGGGCCGAGTTCAGGCGGCTGGCAATCAGGATGCCCGCAATGCCGCAAATCGCGCCCGCCAGCGCATAGATCGCCATTTTCCAGCGGTCGGTGTTGACGCCCGACAGCCGCACCGCCTCTTCGTTCGAGCCAAGCGCAAAGCAATAGCGACCAAGCACCGTGCGCGACAGGATATAGGCGGTCGCGATAGCGACAAGGAACAGGATCAGCACGCCATTGGGCAGCGGCAGCGCGGGAAAGATCTTGCCGATCAGCGAGCCTTGGGCGATTTGCGTGAAGCCGGGCGTGTCGTTGAAATAGATCGGCCGGGTGCCCGAGATCACCAGCGACAGGCCCTTGAGGATCAGCATCATGCCCAGCGTGGCGATAAAGGGCGGGATCTTCATCTTGGCGACCAGAGTGCCCGAGATCAGCCCGACAAAGGCCCCGGCCATGATCGCGCCCGCCACGCCGATCAGCAGGGGCAGGCCCGCCCATGTCAGCAGCACCCCGGCAATCACCGCGCAGAATGTCATCAGTGTGCCGACCGACAGGTCAATCCCGCCGGTGATAATGACCAGAGTCGCCGCAATCGCCAGCACCCCGTTGACCGAGGTCGCTTGCAGGATCGACATCATGTTCGACACCTGCATGAATTGCGGCGAGGCGAGACTGAAACCGATCAACAGAACGATCAGCGAGGCAAAAGCCAGCAGCTTTTGCTGCGCCGCGCCGGAAAACAGGGAACTCGGGATGTTCATGCGGCGGTCTCCTCATTCTCGGTCATGCTGTCGCGTCGTGTGGCCAGCGCCATGATCGCCTCTTGCTCGGCATCGCCGGGCAGGATGCCGGTCAGGCGGCCCTCGCACATCACCGCGATGCGGTGCGACAGGCGCAGGATCTCGGGCAGTTCGCTGGAAATGACGATGATCGCCTTGCCCGCTGCGGCCAGCTCATTCATCAGCCGGTAGATCTCGGCCTTGGCACCGACATCAATGCCGCGCGTGGGCTCATCAAAGATCAGGATGTCGCAATCGCGCAGCAGCCATTTGGCGATGACCACCTTTTGCTGATTGCCGCCCGAGAGCAGCTGGACCTCTTGCCGGTCCGAGGGCGTGCGGATCGAGAGGCGGTCGATATAGTCGCGGGCGATACGGCCCAAGGCGGCCTCATCAATCAGCCCGCCCGCGCGGCTGTGGCGCGCCATCGAGGCCATGGCGATATTCGCCCGCACATCCATGCCCAGAGCGAGGCCGAAATGTTTGCGGTCCTCGGACAGATAGCCGATCCCGGCCTCGACCGCATCGCGGGGGCTGCGGATGCGGGCCCGCTTGCCATGCACGAAAATCTCGCCCGCATCGCGCGGGTCCGCGCCGAAAATCGCGCGGGCAACCTCGGTGCGGCCTGCGCCCATCAGCCCGGCAAAGCCCAGAATTTCACCGGCCCTGACCGAAAAGCTGATATCCTTGAGATCAGGGCTGCGCGAAATGCCCCGCACCTCCAGCGCGATCTCGGCCCCTGACAGATCGGGGATTTCATGCGCATCATCTGCCAGTTCGCGGCCCACCATCATCGAGATGATCGTGGAAATCGGCGTCTCGGCGGCCCCGACCGTGCCGACGAAAGCCCCGTCGCGCATCACCGTCACCCGATCCGAGATGCGTTTGATCTCATCCATCTTGTGACTGATATAGATGATCCCCACCCCTTCGGCGCGCAGCCGGTCGATGATGGTGAACAGTTCGGCGATCTCGGCATCGTTCAGCGCGGCGGTCGGCTCATCCATAATCAGCACGCGTGAGCGGTGGGACAGCGCCTTGGCAATCTCGACCATCTGTTGCCGCGCGATGGTCAGCCCCTCAACCGGGGCACGCGGGTCCATGGCGACATTCATGCCCTCGAAAATGGCGGCGGCCTGACGGTTCAGCGCGCCCTCATCCAGCCGCCCGAAGGAGAGGCGCGGTTCGCGCCCGATAAAGATGTTCTGCGCGACACTCAGGTCTTTCATCAGCGCGAGTTCCTGATGAATGATGCCGATGCCCAGATCCTGCGCGGATTTGGGGCTTGGCAGAGAAGCGGGCCGACCGTCGATCTCGATCACGCCCCCATCGGGCTGATAGACGCCCGAGAGGCATTTCATCAGCGTGGATTTCCCCGCGCCGTTCTCGCCCATCAGCGCGTGAACCTCACCCGCGCGCAGGTCGAAATCCACGGCTTTGAGCGCATGGACGCCGGGAAAATGCTTGTCAATGCCGCGCATCCTGACCAGATCAGCCATCGCTCACCCCGTAAAACCGCGCCGCATTGCCGCCCATGATTGCGGCGCGCGCCTCCGCTGTCAGCCCCGAGAGCAGGTCTTGGGTCAGCGCCATCCAGTCCTCGTAATCGCCCGCCAGCGTCATCACCGGCCAATCGCTGCCCCAGATCAGCCGATCAGGACCGAACCAGTCCAGCAGTTGCGCGAAGACCGTGCGGATATCCTGCGGATCGGGCAGTTCGGTCATCAGCCCCGAGAGTTTGCAATAGACCCGCCCATCGGCGGCAAGCGCGCGCATCCCGCGGGCCCAGTCGTCGCGCGGGCCGGGCTGGGGCTTGGCCGCATGGTCGATCACGATGGGCAGATCGGGGTTCTGCGCGGCAAAGCGGGCGAGAACCTCCAAGTGGCGCGTGTTCACCAGCGCGTCAAAGCAGAACCTGGCCTGGGTCACGGCGGCCAGCATATCGGCGCGCGGCGCCTCCAGCAGCCAGTTCGTGTCGGCAATATCCATCAGCATCGGGCGGATGCCCAAGAAAGCGGGGTTCTTGGCAAGCCGCTCGACCGTGCCAATGCTGTTCGCATCCGCCAGATCGACCCAGCCGACCACGCCCGCGATGCGCGCATCCGATGCTGCCAGACCTAACAAATAATCGGTCTCAGCCACCGTCGGCGCCGCCTGCACCACGATCATGCGGCCCGCGCCCGGATAATCGGCAGGGGCATAATCGCGGCGGATCGGTGCGAACAGATCGCCGCCCTCTTGCAGCCAGCCGTAATCGCCACGGTCGAGCCGCCAGAAATGACAATGCGCGTCGATATACTGCATCAAACGGCCCTCCCCCGCCGCTAGATGGTGACGCCTCCGTCCACCAAAATCGCCTGACCTGACACAAAGCGGCTTTCATCCGACAAAAGATAAACCACCATCGGCGCGATATCCTCGACCGTGGCCAGCCGACCCATGGGCTGACGGGCGATAAAGTCCTTTTCCGCCTGCACCGGGTCGGGGCTGGCCGCGATGCGTCCGCGCAGGCTGGGCGTGTCCACCGTGCCGGGGCACAGCGCGTTGCAACGGATGCCCTGTTTCACGAAATCGGCGGCAATGCCCTTGGTCAGCCCGATCACGGCGGCCTTGCTGGCCCCATAAGTGGTGCGGTTCACAAAGCCTTTGATCGAGGACGCCATCGAGGCCATGTTCAGGATCGAACCTGTCCCCGTCTCAGCCGCGCGTTCCAGCATCCCCGGCAGCACCGCGCGGGTCAGCCGCATCATCGCGGTGACGTTGAGATCAAAGGCGAATTGCCAATCCTGATCCGAGATCTCCAGCAGGTTGCCGTTATGGACCACGCCTGCGCAGTTGAACAAACCATCCAGCGGGCCAAGATCGGCGGCGATCTGCGCAATCGCCTGCGCGTCGGTCACGTCCAGCGCCCGCGTCTCGCAATCCAGACCGGCCAGCAGGCCCGCATCGCGGTCGGTCGCGATCACGCGCGCCCCCTCAGCCGAGCAAGCCTCCGCCGAGGCGCGGCCAATGCCTTGCCCTGCGGCGGTGATCAGGATCGTTTTTCCCTCCAGACGCATCGCGGCCCTCCTGCTGCTTGCGTTTGTATATGAACAGGCTATTCATATGTGATGCGGTATCGCAAGCATTTTTTTCGATCCGGCAGGTAGGGGGAAAAGGATGAGCCAGGCTGACCACAACCACGCCGCCCGCTATCGCGCGCCGGCATTGGACAAGGGGCTGGATATCCTTGAGATTCTGGCCAGCCATTCCGAGCCGCTCAGCCGGGCCGAGATCGGCGCGCTGACCGGGCGCAGCGCGTCCGAGATCTACCGGATGCTGGAGCGGCTGGTGGCGCGCGGCTATGTCGCGCGCGGGGCCACGGGTGACCGATACGCGCTGACCATGCGGCTTTTCGTGCTGGCCAACAGCCATCCGCCCTTGCGGCGGCTGGTCGCGCAGGCCCAGCCAATGATGGACGCTTTCGCGCGCGAGACCCGGCAAAGCTGTCATTTGGTGATGCCAGAGGCGGGTGCGGGCGTTGTGGTCGCGCAGGCAAGCCCGGTCGATAACTGGGAATTGCGGGTGCGGATCGGCGCGCAGCTTGCGCTGACCGACACCTCTTCGGGGCTGACCCTGCTGGCCTTTCAGGATCAGGCGCGCCGGGTTGAGACCTTTGCGCGTTGGGGATGCGCGGGGCTGGCGAGCCAGTTGGCCCAGCAAGAGGCCGAGCTGGCCGCCATCCGCAAGGACGGGTTTCGCCGCGCCCCTTCGGCGCAGCTGGTCGGCGTGACCGATCTGTCGGTTCCGGTCACCGGGCCTTCGGGCGATGCCGAGGCCGTGCTGACCTGCGCCTATATCGAACATCCCGGCGACCGCGCCGCCGGAGGGCGGCAAGTGGCGCTTGATCTGCTGCGCAACATGGCCGCGCAATTGTCGCAGCCGGGGCTTCCTAGTTAATGACCCCCTTGCGGATGATGAAATTGCCATAGGGCCGCGTCTCGGCGGTGCGGATCACGGCGAAACCGGCCTTGGCGCGGGCGTAAAAGGCAAAGCGCTCCAGCGAGGCCGTGCCGTGATCCGTGAACAGAGGCAGCACCTCGGCCACCACGGGTGGGACCTCATCCGGCGCGCCAACCACCTGCATGGTCAGCACCGGCTCGGCCTCATATTCATCGACCGGCAGGACCGAAAGCACCGCCGCCACCGCGCGCGGCGCGTCGCAATCCATCCGCAGCGCGCGGCCCAGCACCGTGAAGGCCGCCACCGAGACCGCCGGAAAATTCGCATCCACGATCACGACTTCGTCGCCATGCCCCATCGAGGCCAGCGCCGCCAGCAGATCAGGCCCCAGCAGCGGATCAATTCCCTTGAGCATCTTAGCCCCTCCTTTCGGCCCAGAATGATCCCACGCGCCGCCCAAGGGCAAGCCTTGCACCGCCCTCGCAGCGTGATATTCTAGAATACCAATCAAGAGGCCCGCCATGTCCCGCACCCATTTCCTGCGCCTGCATCCGCAAGACAATATCCTCATCGCGCTGAGCGATCTTGCGCCCGACACGCCGCTTGACGGTTTTGCCACCACCGAAAGGGTGCCGCGCGGCCATAAACTCGCAGCATCGCCGATCAAGGCGGGCGCGCAGGTCATCCGCTATGGGCAGGTCATCGGACAGGCCACCGCCGATATCGCGCAGGGCGCGCATATCCATAGCCATAACCTCTGCATGTCGGATCACGGCACCATGCCCGCCCATGCCGCGAGTCCCCTGCCCACCCCCGACGAGCCCGCCTTTTTCGACGGCTATCTGCGCGCGGATGGTCAGGTCGGGACGCGCAATTATCTGGGCGTGCTGACCTCGGTGAACTGCTCCGGCTCGGTCGCGCGGTTCATCGCGCAGGCGGCAGAGCGCGCGGGATTGCTGGAGGATTTCCCAGGCATTGACGGGATCGTGCCGATCGTCCACGGCACCGGCTGCGGCATGGCCGCCTCGGGCGAAGGGTATGAGACGCTGATGCGGGTCATTCGCGGCTATGCCAGCCATCCCAATTTCGGCGGCGTGCTTCTGGTCGGTCTGGGCTGCGAGGTGATGCAGCTTGCCGCCCTCTCGGGCGAGCGGATGCGGGCCGATGCCAATCTGAAAACGCTGATCATTCAGGACAGCGGCGGAACGGCCGCCACGGTCGCCCAAGGCGTCGCGGCCTTGCGTGAGATGGCGCCGACGGTCGCCGCCCTGCAACGCACCCGCCAGCCTGCCGCGAAGCTGGTTCTGGGGATGCAATGCGGTGGCTCGGATGGCTATTCGGGGATCACCGCGAATCCGGCGCTTGGCGTGGCCTCAGATCTGCTGGTGGCGCAGGGCGGGATATCGATCCTGTCCGAGACGCCCGAGATCTACGGCGCCGAGCACCTGCTGACCCATCGCGCCACCTCGCCCGAGATCGCGCAAAAGCTGATGGATCGCATCGCGTGGTGGGAGGATTACACGGCCCGCAATGGCGGTGAGATGGACAACAACCCCTCACCCGGCAACAAACGCGGCGGGCTGACCACGATCCTTGAAAAATCGCTTGGCGCGGTGGCCAAGGGCGGGTCCGCGCCGCTCTCGGGCGTCTATCTTTACGCCGAGCCGATCCGCCAGCCCGGTTTTGTGTTCATGGACAGCCCCGGCTATGATCCCGCCTCGGTCACGGGTCAGGTCGCGTCGGGGGCGAATCTGGTGGTGTTCACCACCGGGCGCGGCTCGGTCTCGGGCTACAAGCCGGTGCCGGGGCTGAAACTGGCGACCAATTCCGAGATGTATGCGCGGCTGGAAGGCGATATGGACCTTGATTGCGGCGATGTGATCGCGGGGGTCTCATTGGCCGATAAGGGGCGGCAGATTTTTGAGCTGATGCTGGCCACGGCCTCGGGGAAGCGGTCCAAGTCCGAGATGCTGGGCTTTGGCGACGCCGAATTCGTGCCATGGCAGATTGGGGCGGTGATGTGATTGACCAATCAGCCCGGCCTGCGCAAACTGCGCGCAAGAACGGAGGCAACCATGAAATACTTGGCTTTGCTGGCCATGCTGACCGCCAGCCCCGCGCTTGCCGATAATGGCTGGAGCAGCGGTTTTGAGCGCGGGGTGCCTTATCACGTCCTGACGCTGGACAGCCTGCGCCTGACGGTCATTTGCGACAAAGAGCAGTCACGCGGGCGGGCTGATCCGGGCATGATTCTGGTGCAGATCGGCGGAAGCGGCCATGAGACAAGCGGGCCTGTGCAGATCACCTCGGGCGCGCAGACCGCGCGGCTGAACCTGTCCTATGGGACGATTCTTGAGCGTGAAACTGCACCCGCCGACTGGGCGCGGGCGGTCGCGCTGCTGAGCTCGGATCAGGCGGTGACGATCACCATTGGCCATCAGGCCTGGGCCTTCCGCAACCCGGCGCCGCGCGATATCGGCTGCTGACGCGCCCTGCCCGTCTTTTGTCCTCAAATATCCCCGCCGGAGGCGTTCAGCCAAGCCGCGCCAGCACCGCGCGCACCCCATCGCGGCAAAGCCCGCGGTAAGCCGCGACCACATCATCCTCGATCCGCGCCGCCAGATCCTGCGGGAAAATCGCATCGACCTTGAGCAAAGCGCGGGCGACCTCCTCACCCTCATGCGCATCGGAAATCGCGCGCAGCTCAGCGGCCATCGGGTCTTTCACCTCAATCGGCTGGCCGTCCAGCGAGACCCCGCCGACATAGATCATCCAGCCCGCCAGCGCCGTGATTAAGCCTGGGGACGCCCGCCCCGCCGCGAGGTTCTCGGACAGCGTGCCAAGGATCCGCTGCGGCAGTTTCTGGCTGCCATCCATCGCGATTTGCCATGTCCGATGCCGGATGCCGGGATTGGCGTAACGCGCCGCCAAAGCATCGGCATAGTCGTGCAGGTCTGCCCCCTCAGGCGGGGTCAGGGCGGGGATGATCTCACCCGTCCAAAGGCCCCTCACATAATCCGCGAAAACCGGGTCGGCCATGGTCTCGGCAATCGTCTCATGGCCCGCCAGATAGCCCAGATAGGCCAGCGCGGAATGGGTGCCGTTGAGCATCCGCAGCTTCATATGCTCAAACGGGATCACATCAGCGACCATCTGGACGCCGACCGCCGCCAGATCGGGGCGCAGGCCACCGACAAAATCATCCTCGATGACCCATTGCCGGAAGGGCTCATGCATGACCGGCGCTGCGTCATGGCGCCCGGTCAGCGCGGCGATGCGGGCGATGTCGCCCTCCGAGGTCGCGGGCGCAATCCGGTCCACCATCGATGCGGGGAACCGCCCCTTCGTCTCGATCCAATCGGCCAGTTCAGGGTCGATCCGCCGCGCCAGATCCAGCACGACACCGCGCACCAAAGCACCGTTATGGGGCAGGTTATCGCAGCTCAGCACGGTGAAAGGCGCAAGCCCCGCATCGCGGCGGCGCTGCAAGGCGCAGACCAGATAGCCGGGCGCGGAACGGGGCAGATCATGGGTCAGATCATGCGCGATGTCCGGGTGATCGGGGTTCAGCGCGCCGGTCGCCGGATTGTGGCAATAGCCCTTTTCGGTGACGGTCAGGGTGACGATCCTGATCGCCGGATCGGCCATGGCCTCCAGCACCGCCTCGGGGTTCTCGGGCGCGACAAGAACGTCGCTCAGCACGTTGATGATACGTGGTTTTTCGCCCTCTGGACTTTGTTCCACAGCGGTATAGGCCCAGCCCTGCGGGCGCATCGCATCGCGCGTGCCGGGCGATTGCAGCGATACGCCGATGATGCCCCAGTCGCCGCCCGATGCCGCCATCGCCTCGGCGATATAGATCGCGCCATGGCTGCGAAAGAACGCGCCAAGGCCCAGATGGACGATGCCGGGCGCGGGTGCGGCGGCGGTTCGGGTCAGGCGGTCACCTTGCAAGCCAGCCTCCATCCACATTCAGCACCGCGCCGTTGACATAATCGGCAGCGGGAGAGGCGAGATACACCGCCGTCCCGGCGATATCCTCGGGCCGCCCCCAGCGGCCTGCCGGGATGCGGTCGAGAATGGCCTTGTTGCGGTCGGGGTCGTTGCGCAGCGCCTCGGTGTTGTTGGTCTCGATATAGCCGGGCGCAATGGCGTTCACGTTCAGCCCGCGCGCCGCCCATTCATTCGCCATCAGCCGGGTCAGCCCCGCCACCCCATGTTTCGAGGCGGTATAGGACGGCACGCGGATGCCGCCCTGAAAGGACAAAAGGCTTGCGATATTCACGATCTTGCCCCGCCCGCGCGGCAGGGCTGCCCGCGCGAAAGCCTGACAGGTGAAGAACAGCGCCTTGAGATTCACATCCATCACCTCATCCCAATCGGCTTCGGTGAAATCAACACAATCGGCGCGGCGGATGATGCCCGCGTTGTTCACCAGAATGTCGATCTGCCGATCCGCGAACACATCCCGCGCCGCCATCGGATCGGCAAAATCAAGCCGCATTTCCTCAGCCCCGGCCAGATGCGCGGTCTCGGCGCAGGAGGACCGCCCCGCCGCGATGACCTGCGCCCCCGCCTGCGACAGCGCGACCGCAATCGCCTGCCCGATGCCGGTATTCGCGCCGGTGACAAGCGCCACCTGCCCCTTCAGCGAAAACGGGTTCACCGCAAATCCTCCGGCTGGACGAACTCCATATCGGTATAGTCGATATTGTCGCCCGCCATTGCCCAGATGAAGGTATAGCTGCCAATCCCCGCGCCCGCATGGATCGACCAGGGCGGCGAGATCGCGGCCTCTTCATTGGCGATGAACAGATGGCGGGTTTCCTGCGGCTCACCCATCAGGTGCAGCACGCGCGAGGTGGGCTCCATGCCGTGATAAAGGTAAGCCTCCATCCGGCGGTCATGGACATGGGCGGGCATGGTGTTCCAGATTGAGCCGTCCTCAAGCGTGGTATAGCCCAGAACAAGCTGACAGCTTTCCATGACAAGCGGGTGGATGAACTGGCGGATGGTGCGCTTGTTGGAGGTCTCGATTGCGCCCATCCTAACCTCTTTCGCATCGGCCACGGTGATGAGCCGCGCGGGCAAGGCGCGATGCGCGGGGGCCGAGGTGATATAGAACCGCCCCGCGCCCGAGAATGTCACCGCGCCCGTGCCCATGCCCAGATACAGCACATCGCCATAGTTCATCTGGTAGCGCGCGCCACCCGCCTCGACCGTGCCGGTTTCGCCAATATTGACGATGCCCATCTCGCGGCGGTCAAGGAAACTGTCGGTCTTTGTCTCCTCAACCTTGTCCAGCACCAGACGCCCCGCGCCCGGCACCGCGCCGCCCAGAACAAAGCGGTCGTAATGCGTATAGACCAGCCGGATTTCGCCCTCGGCAAACAGCCCCTCGGCCAGAAAGTTGCGGCGCAAAGCGGCGGTGTCCATGCTACGGGCATGGTCGGGATGGATGGCATGGCGGGTTTCGACAGTCAGCATGGCGCGTCCTTTCAGAGTTTGTAAGCGGTCTTGGCCAGCCGATAGGCCAGATCATGGGCAAGCTCGGGGGCCTCATCCGCATCAAGCCGCCCGGTGGCGACGAGACCTGCGAGATAGGCACAGTCAACGCGCCTGGCCACGTCATGGCGCGCGGGGATCGAGCAGAAGGCGCGGGTGTCGTCATTAAAGCCCACGGTATTGTAAAAGCCCGCCGTCTCAGTCGTCATTTCGCGGAAACGGCGCATCCCCTCGGGGCTGTCGTGGAACCACCATGCCGGACCCAGCCGCAGCGCCGGATAGGCGCCCGCCAGCGGCGCAAGCTCACGCGCATAGGAGGTCTCGTCCAGCGTGAACAGGACGATGGTGAGGTCAGCCCGCATCCCCACCGCATCGAGCAGCGGTTTCAACGCGGCGACGTAATCGGTGCGGCCCGGAATATCGAAGCCCTTGTCGCGGCCATGCGCGGCCATGACCGGGCCGGAATGGTTGCGCCGCGCGCCGGGATGGATCTGCATGACCAAGCCGTCCTCAAGGCTCATCCGCGCCATTTCGGTCAGCATATGGGCGCGGAAGGTCTCGGCCTCGTCCGGGGTGCAGCGGCCCGCGCGGGCCTTGTCGAAGAGCGCCGCCGCGTCGGGCTGCGGCAGATCCTCGGTCCGGGCGCTTGGATGGCCGTGATCGGTCGAGGTCGCGCCATAGTCCTTGAAAAACGCGCGGCGCTTGCGATGGGCCGCCAGATAGCCCGCCCAAGTCGCGGTATCCTCGCCGGTGATCTCGCCAAAGCGTTCGAGATTCTCGGCAAAACCCTCGAATTCGGGGTCCAGCACCGGATCGGGGCGATAGGCGGTCACGACGCGGCCAGACCAGCCGGATTCGCGGATCATCTGATGCCAGCGCAGATCGTCCAGCGGGCTTTCGGTGGTGGCGATGGCCTCGATCCGGAACCGCTCGAACAGGGCGCGGGGCAGGAATTCGGGCCGGGCCAGACAATCCGCGATATGGTCATAGACCGCATCGGCATTGGCCGCGCTCAGCCGTTCGGACAGGCCGAACACATCCTGAAAGGCGTGGTCCAGCCACAGGCGTGAGGGCGTGCCGCGAAACAGGTGATAGTTCTGCGCGAACAGCCGCCAGATCTTGCGCCCGTCCGCCTCCGTCGCGCCGCCATCGACGCGCGGCACGCCAAGATCGGTCAAAGGGACGCCCTGCGAGACCAGCATGCGAAACACGTAATGATCGGGCGTCACGAAAAGCTGGGCAGGGTCGGGAAAGGGCTTGTTCTCAGCGAACCAGCGCGGGTCGGTATGGCCATGCGGGCTGATGATCGGCAGATCGCGCACAGTTTCGTAAAGATCGCGGGCCATCCGGCGGGTCGCGGGGTCAGGCGGGAACAGCCGGTCCTCATCCAGAAACGGACCCTTGGTTGAGACTTGCGCCATGATTCCCCCCGGAAAACGCTTTACAGGTTTGGCTTGACGCCCGCCCCGCATGGTCTAATATTCTAGAATACAAGAACTGTCAATCCGAGCGCGCCCTATGCCCAACCCGCTGCTGTCATCCCTGCAACCCGCGCCTTTGGCGCAGACTGAGCGGATCTCCGCAGCCGATCAGATCTTCGATGCGCTGCATATGCAGATCCTGACGCTTGAGCTGCCGCCCGGCGCGCGGCTGTCGGAAACCGAGGTCGGCCAGCAATTCGGCGTCTCGCGCCAGCCGGTGCGCGATGCGTTCTTTCGGCTGGCGCAGCTGGGCTTTCTGATCATCCGCCCGCAGCGCGCCACGGTGGTTTCGCCGATCTCGATTGAGGCGGTGATGCGCGCCCGCTTCGTCCGCGCCGCACTTGAGCTGGAGACCACGCGCATCGCCTGCGAGGTCATGGGCGCGGACGATCACGCCGCGCTACGCCAATTGATCGAGGCGCAACGCAGCGCCATGGAGGCCGGTGACAAGCGCAGTTTTCACAGCCTTGACGACGCCTTCCACCGTGAGATCTGCGCGCGCGCCGGGCTTGGCTTTGCCTGGGATGTCGTGCGGGTGAACAAGGCGCATATGGACCGGGTGCGGTTCTTGTCGCTGTCCTTTGCCTCGGGGCGCGCATTCGCCGAACATGAGCAGATCATGGACGCGATTGAGGCCCGCGATGCCCCCCGCGCGACCGCCGCGATGCGGCATCATCTGGCGCAGATCAAGCATCTGATCACCCGCATCCGCGACGAAAACGCCGCTCTGTTTCTGCCCGGAGAAACCGTGCCTGAGGTGCTTTGATGCGCATTCTGTCGATTGGCGAAGCGATGGTTGAGCTGTCCCCGGCAGGTGACGGGCTGTTCCGGCAGGGCTTTGCGGGCGACACGCTCAACACGGCCTGGTATCTGCGCCGCGCGCTGCCTGCCGATTGGTCGGTGGATTATTTCAGCGCGGTGGGGCAAGACGCGCTGTCCGACAGAATGATCGGCTTTCTGGACGATGCGGGGATCGGCACCCGGCATATCGCGCGGGACGATAGCCGGACGGTCGGGCTTTACATGATCTCGCTGACGGCAGGTGAGCGCAGCTTTGCCTATTGGCGCGGCCAGTCTGCGGCGCGGCATCTGGCCGATGATCCGGCCCGGCTTGACGCCGCGATGCGCGGGGCGTCGCTGGTCTATCTCTCGGGGATCACGCTTGCGGTGATCGGGCCGGAGGGGCGCGCGCGGCTCAACGCCGCGCTGGACCGCGCCCGCGCGAATGGCGCAAAGCTGGCCTTTGACCCGAACCTGCGCCCGCGGCTGTGGCCCGACCCCGCCACCATGTGCAGATCCATCACCGACACCGCGAATCGCTGCGATATCGTCCTGCCATCCTATGAGGATGAGGCGTCCTTCTTTGGCGACACCACGCCTCAGGACACGGCGCAGCGCTACGCGGCCCCGCTGGTGGTGGTCAAAAACGGCGCGGGCGAGATACTGAGCCGTGAGGGCGAGACGCTTGCCCGGCACGCGCCGCAAATGGTGGCGCAGGTGGTCGATACGACCGCTGCGGGCGACAGCTTCAACGCGGGCTTTCTGGCCGCACATCTGACCGGCGCGCCGCTGGATCAGGCCGTCCTATCCGGCGCCCGGCTGGCGGCGCGTGTGATCGGCGCGCGGGGCGCGCTTGTGTCGCTCTGATCGGGCTTCTTCTGTGCATAAATACTCATGCCGCGACTGCCAGATTAACCCTGCGGCAGCGGATAGATCGCCTGCCCGTCCTCTTCGCCGCGCGGGAACTGACCGTCGCGGCTGCGGCGCAGATGGTCCTGATAGCCGCGCGGGCTGGTGCCGATATGGCGCTTGAACATACGCGAGAAATAATAGGCGTCGCTATAGCCGACCTCATGGGCGGCCCGCGCCACGCTCATGCCCCCCTCAAGCAATTGCATCGCGCGCTCCATCCGTTTGAATTCCTGAAACTTTCTGGGCGTCATCCCGATGCGGTCGCGAAAGGCGCGGATGAAATAATCGGGGTTATAGGGGGCGTCGGCGACCACCTGTTCCGCCAGAGCCTCGGCCAAAGGATCGGCGCTGATCCGGGTTGCCGCCAGCGTCACCGCGACCGAAATCGCCTCACCCGAACCGGCCGCATCCTGCGCCACCCAGCCCAGAAAGGCGTCGTCGATATATTCGTTCAGGATCACCATAAAGGCATGGTGCATCATCAAAGTGGTCGAGGATGAGGGCGCCGTCGCGCGGTAATGGCGCACCAAAGGCTCCAGCATGGCCCAACGGCTCAGCTCTACGACACGGCGCAGGCGCATCCGGTCCAGCAGGTCGTGCTGGCCGAAGAAATCCAGCCGGAAATGCTGCGCCAGCCCGGTATAGATCCGCGCGGGGTCCGGGTTGCGCCCGACAAAGCCCAGCCCCGCCGGGATCAGCATCGCCATGCCGGGGCCGAGGCTCGCCCGCGCCCCGTCGCCCAGAAGATAGTCGCCGCGCCCCTCAAGGCAGATCACCAGATCATGCACGCTGTTGGTTTTCTCGATCACCCAGCTATGCGAATGCTGCATCCGGATGGCCGAGCGGGTCAGCCGCAAGCTCAGCGCCGAGGGCGGAATCGCGGCCAGAATGTTATGTTCGATTTCGTCCATCTTTTTCTCGGGTTTCGTCAATTTTTAACCAAATGGCTTTGACCGATAGTAGCAGGAACATGACGCGGTTGTCCCGCGAATCGTCATCTTGGGAGGGGTGGCGCAGTCCGGCCCGGCCACGGGTTTGGCGCGTTATTTAAGGGAAGAATGGCAGGTAGCGGAGAAAATCAGCGCATCCAGGTCGCCTATATTGGCGGCGGCTCAGTTAATTGGGCGGTGCGGCTGATGGAGGAGATTGGCGCGCAAAGCCGGTTTTCAGCCCGTCTGCGCCTATACGATATCGACCACGCCGCGGCGCAGCGCAATGCCTGGCTGGCGGGGCAGTTCGGGGCCATGCTCAGCGCCGAGGCGGTGGCGGGTCTGGGTGCTGCGCTGCGGGGCGCGGATGTGGTCGTGATCTTGATTCTGCCGGGCTCGCTGGATGAGATGGGCCATGATATCGCGCTGCCCGCCGAATACGGAATCGTGCAATGGGTGGGCGATACGGTCGGGCCGGGCGGGTTCATGCGGACGATCCCCGCCATGGTCGAGATCAGCCGCGCGATTGAAACCCACGCCCCGCGCGCGATGGTCTGCAACCTGACGAGCCCGATCTCCGCGCTGACCGAGGCCGCCTGCGCGCGCGACTGCGACGGGCTGCCGGAATTGTTTCTGTCGGACCCGCTGGTCGCCCCGATCGGCCTCGACAAAGGCCGCGAACTTTACCGCCGCATGATCGCGGCGACCGCCGCCTGCCTTCCCGAAACCCTTGTCAAAGGAGCCGCATGATGGGTCAGGGCCGTTTTCTGGGGCTGGCCTATCTGGCCCCTTATATCATCGGATTGCTGATTTTTACGGCGGTGCCGTTTTTGGCCTCGCTTTATCTCAGCTTTACCGATTATGACCTGATCAGCTCGCCCGTCTGGTCGGGTCTCGACAATTACCGAGAATTGATGAGTGATCGGACATTCCGGCGCTCGTTGAATGTGACGCTGTTTTATGTGTTCCTGACGGTGCCGCTGAAACTGGCCTTTGCGCTTTTTATCGCGGTGATCCTGAATTACCGGCTGCGCGCCATCGGGTTTTTCCGCACCGCCTATTATGTGCCGTCCATCCTTGGCGGCTCGATTGCGATTGCGGTTCTGTGGCGCTATATCTTTGCCGATCAGGGGCTGGTGAATATTGCGCTGACCAGTCTTGGCTTTTCCGCCGTGAACTGGTTTGGCGACCCGGCCAATGCGCTGTTCACCATCACCTTGCTGCGCTGCTGGCAATTCGGCTCGGCCATGGTGATTTTTCTGGCCGCTCTGCAAAGCATCGACAAATCGCTTTATGAGGCCGCATCCATTGATGGGGCAGGCAAATGGCACAGCTTTGTGCATATCACCTTGCCGCTGATTACGCCGGTGATTTTCTTCAATCTCATCATGCAAATGGTGCAGGCATTTCAGGAGTTCAACGGCCCCTATGTCATCACCGGCGGCGGACCGCTGCGATCCACCTATCTGCTGCCGCTTTATATCTATGATGAGGCGTTCCGTAGCCTGAATATGGGTTATGCATCGGCCATCGCCTGGGTTCTGTTCATTATTATCATGGTCCTGACCGTCCTGGCCTTCTGGTCATCAAAGAAATGGGTCTATTACGCCGGCGACAAAAGGAACTGAGCATGACCGCAATTCCTGACACAAATGCCACCGCCATTCCCGCCGCCGAACGCCGCCGCGAGATGCTGAATGTCGCCATTCGCTATACGCTGCTGACCGCGGTCGGGCTGCTGATGCTTTACCCGCTGATCTGGCTGGTCGGCGCGTCCTTCAAGACCAATTCCGAAATCTTCGGCAATGCCGGATTCATCCCGCAAAATCCGACGCTTGAGGGCTATATCAGAGGCTGGGAAACCTCGACCCCCTACACGTTCGGGCGGTTTTTCTGGAATACCTTCCTGATCATCCTGCCCAAAACGATCTTTACCGCCATTTCCTGCGTGATGGTGGCCTATGGCTTCGCGCGGTTCGACTTTCCCGGCAAAAAAATTCTGTTCGCCAGCCTGATTGCCACGCTGCTTTTGCCGAATGTGGTCACACGGATTCCGCAATATATCCTGTTCCGGGATCTGGGTTGGCTGGACAGCTTTCTGCCGCTTTGGGTGCCGTCAGCGCTGGCCGGCGATGCGTTTTTCGTCTTTATGCTGGTGCAATTTCTGCGCGCCATTCCCCGCGATATGGAAGAGGCCGCGCGGGTCGATGGGGCCAACAGCCTACAAACCCTGATCTATATCGTCGTGCCGATGCTGATGCCCGCGTTGATTTCGGTTTGTCTGTTTCAATTCATGTGGACGATGAACGATTTTCTGGGACCGCTGATTTATATTTCCTCGGTGGACAAGTTCCCGATCAGCCTTGCGCTGAAACTTTCGCTCGACACGACCGAAGCGTTCGAGTGGAACCGTATTCTTGCGATGTCCGTTCTGGCCTTGCTGCCCGCGCTCATCGTGTTCTTTATCGCACAGAAATACTTTATCGAGGGTATTTCTGCCGGTGGCGTGAAAGGGTAAATCATGGCACGTCTTGAGATACGCAATCTTGAAAAGGTTTACGGCAACGCCTTCAAGGCTGTGCATGGCATCAATCTTGATGTCGCGGATGGTGAGTTCATGGTGCTTGTCGGCCCCTCGGGCTGCGCCAAATCGACCACTTTGCGAATGATTGCCGGGCTGGAAACAATTAGCGGCGGTGAGGTGCGGATTGGCGACCGCGTGGTCAATCGCCTGGCACCGGGCGAGCGCGGCATTGCGATGGTATTTCAGAATTACGCGCTTTATCCGCATATGAAAGTGCGCAAGAATCTGTCCTTTGGCCTGCGGCTGCAAGGCGCAAAACGCGATGAGATCGAACGCAAGACCGCTGAGGTCGCGCGCATTCTGGAAATCGAGCCGCTGCTGGATCGCCTGCCGAAACAGCTTTCGGGCGGTCAGGCGCAGCGGGTCGCGCTGGGCCGCGCGCTCATCAAACAGCCCGACGTGTTCCTGTTCGATGAGCCGCTGTCGAACCTTGATGCGAAGCTGCGGGCCTCGATGCGGGTGCGCATCACCGATCTGCACCGGCGTCTGAAAGAGGAAGGCATGTCCTCGACCGTGGTTTACGTCACCCATGACCAGACCGAGGCGATGACCATGGGCGACCGCATTTGCGTGATGAAGGACGGCCATATCATGCAGGTGGCCGACCCCAAAACGCTGTATACCCGGCCCGCCAACGCCTTTGTCGCGGGCTTTATCGGCAGTCCCGAGATGAACCTGATTGAGGGTGAGCTGTCGGGCGGGGCCGATCCGGTGTTCAGGCTGGCCGGTCAGTCGATCCGGCTTGGCCCTGAACTGGCGGCGCGGCTGGCACCGGGTGCAGGGGGTAAGGCCACGCTGGGCGTGCGTCCGCAACATTTCAAACCCGCGACCGGCGAGGGTCTGCAAGGCCGCATCGTGAATGCCGAGTTCATGGGCCATGAGGTCGTGATCCATGTCGATCTGGGCGGGCAACGTCTGGTCGCGGTGCTGTCGGCGGCGGAATACGAGGCGCTTGGGCGCGCGGGCACCATCACGCTGCGGCCTGAACCGGGCGCGGCGCATATCTTTGACGCGGCCAGCGGCGACAATATCTCGCTGGCGGCGTGAACCAGAACCCAAGGGAGGGAGACATGAAAAAGGCACTTTATCTTTCGGTCGCGATGGCGCTTGTCGCCGGTTCGGCACAGGCGGAAACGCTGCGCATGTCGTGGTGGGGCGGCGATGCCCGCCATGCCCAGACGCAAGAGGCGTTGCAGGTTTGCGGCGCGAAACATGGCCACACGATCCAGCCCGAATTCACCGGCTGGTCGGGCCATCAGGAACGCATCACCACCCAGATCGCGGGCCGCACCGAGGCCGATATCATGCAGATCAACTGGCCGTGGCTGCCGCTGTTCTCGCGCGATGGGACGGGTTTTGTCGATCTGAATGACTATGCCCATATCATCGACCTGAGCCAATGGTCTGAGGAACAGCTGGCGGGCGGCATGGTGAACGGCCACCTGAACGGATTGCCCACCTCGGACACGGGGCGCGTGTTCATGTTCAACCGCACCACGTTTGAAGAGGCCGGACTTGAGGTGCCGCGCACATGGGCCGATGTTCTGGCCGCAGCACCCGTGTTCAAGGAAGAGCTGGGTGCGAACTATTACCCGCTTGAGGCCGCCACGCTGAACGCGCTGTTGATCGTTACGCTTGTAACCACGCAGGCCACCGGCAAGGATATGATCGACCCTGAAACCACCCGCGTGGCATGGACCGAAGAGGAACTCGCCCAGGGCATCCAGTTCTACCTTGATCTGGTCGAGGCGGGCGCGATTCGGTCCTGGCGCGATGTGGCTGGCGAAGGCAATGTTGAGCTGTTCGAGACCCGCAACTGGGCCGAGGGCCGTCTGGCCGGGTCTTACGAATGGGACTCGACCTATGCCAAATATGCCGATCCGCTTGATGAGGGGCAGGTGCTTGAGCCCGTGGCCCTGTTGCAGATCGACGGTGCTGTGACCGAAGGGCTTTATCGCAAGCCGTCGATGCTGTTCGCGATCTCGCGCAACTCGGCGCATCCCGAGGCAGCAGCGCAAATCATCGACTGTCTGTTCAACGACCCCGAGGCGATCGACATTCTGCGCGATTCGCGCGGCATCCCGGCCAATAAGGTCGCCTTTGACCGGCTGGAGGCTGAGGGCGCGCTTGACCCGACCATCGTTGCCGCCCATCGCATCATCGAGGAAGGCGAAGGCCCGACCGTCCATCCGCTGAACGAGCATCCGCGCGTGCGCAGCGTGTTTCAGGACAATCTGGAAATGGTCGCCTATGGCCAGTTGACGCCGGAACAGGCCGCGCAAGAGATCATCTCGGGCATCGACAGCGCGATCCGCAGCTTCCGTTAAATCCCATGGCGCGGCGGGCCGGTCCTGCCGCGCAGCCCTTCCGGTCGCAGGTTCATCATGTTCGATATTCATCCCGTGGCGCTGACGCCGCGCATGGCCGCTTTGCGTCTGGCGCTGCCCGGTGCGCTTTATCACCTGCCCCGCCCGGTTGAATGGGCGCTGAACGGCGCCGCACAGGGGCGGACCGACCGGGCCGTCCTGATGCTGCATGACCTGACCCCCGGCACCGATTACCGCGTTGAGGTCGAGGGCTTTGCCCCCTTCGTCTTTCGCAGCCCCGATTGCGCGGGCGCGCTGCGGCTGGACGATCCCGCCCATGCGCAAGACCTGATCGACGCGCTGCCCGCGGGCGGCACGCTGATCGTGCCCGCAGGCCGGCACGAGGTCACGCCGCTGTTTCTGCGCCCGCGCATGACCCTTCACCTTGAGGCGGGCGCGACGCTGGCCGCCACGCCCGACCGCGCCGCCCATCCCGTTCTGAGCATTGCGCAGGGCGCCACATGGGAAGGCCTGCCCGAGCCCTGCTATGCCGCGCTGCTGACCGCGATTGATTGCGACGATCTGGCGATCACGGGCGCAGGTGTTCTGGACGGCGGCGGCGATCGGGGCGACTGGTGGCAATGGCCCAAAGAGACGCGGAACGGTGCGCGGCGCTCGCGTCTGGTTCATCTGATCCGCAGCGACCATGTGACGATTGCGGGTCTCACGCTGCAAAACGCGCCAAGCTGGACGCTGCACCCGTGGCGCTGCGCGGGCCTGACCTGCGCCGGGCTGCATATCATCAACCCGCCCGACAGCCCCAATACCGACGGGCTGAACCCCGAAAGCTGCACCGATACGGTGATCGAGGGCGTGCGGTTTTCGGTGGGTGACGACTGCATCGCGATCAAGGCGGGCAAGCGCGGCCCTCTGGTCCCAGATGCAGGCGCGCTGCCCGAGACGCGGGGCGTCACCATTCGCCATTGCTGGATGGAGCGCGGCCATGGCGGCGTCGTCATCGGCTCGGAAATGTCGGGCGGCGTGCATCAGGTCACGATCAGCGATTGCCGCATGAGTGGCACCGACCGGGGCCTGCGCATCAAGACCCGGCGCGGGCGTGGCGGCGCGGTCTCCGATATCGCGATGTCGCGCGTGTTGATGGAGGATGTGGGCACCGCCATCGCCATCAACATGCATTATTTCTGCGACCCGGACGGGCGCTCGGATCAGGTGCAGTCTCGCGCCCCTGCCCCCGTAGATGCGACCACGCCGCGCATCGCGAATATCCGCGCCGAGGCGCTGCGCGTGACCGGGCTGCGTCACGCCTTTCTGGCCGCCCTTGGCCTGCCCGAAGCGCCCATCACCGGCATCAGCATCACCGACGCGCAGGTCAGCTTTGCCGATGCCGCGCCCGAGGTCCCTCTGATGGCCGCGCATATTCGCGCCGTCGCGGGTGAGGGCCTGCTGACAGAACATTGCGAGCTGATCGCCGCGCCCGACCTGGCGCAGGGCATATTGACCGAAGGAGCCGATGGATGCTGAGCTATTTCGACGGTTTTGCAAAGGCTTACCAACCCTACAAAGGCGGCGCATGGTGCTATGAGGACGGCTGCATCTATCGCGGGTTGTCGCTGCTGCATGAGGCGACGGGCGAGGCGCGTTGGCTCGACCACCTTGTCAGGCTTGCGGGCGCACAGGTCGCGCCTGATGGCCGGCTCATGGGCTATGACCCTAAGGACTACAATATCGACAATATCCTGTCGGGCCGGGCGCTGTTTTATCTGGCCGACCATGCCCCCGACCCGCGCTGGCTGGCCGCCGCCGACCGGCTTGCCGCACAACTGGCCCGCCACCCGCGCATCGAAACCGGCGGCTATTGGCACAAGAAGATCTATCCGCATCAGGTCTGGCTGGACGGGCTATATATGGGCCTGCCGTTTCAGATCGAATATGGACAGCGCATGGGCCGCCCCGAACTGGTGCGCGATGCGCGGGACCAGATCCTTGAGGCTCTGTCGCTGACCGCCATGCCGGGCGGGTTGTTCGCGCATGGCTATGATCACGCACGGGCGCAGCGATGGGCCGATCCGGAAACCGGCCGCTCACCCGCCGTCTGGGCGCGGGCGATGGGCTGGCTGGCGATGGCGATGGTTGATAGCGTGGCGCTGACCAATGATGCGGGTCTCTCGGCCCGCACCACCGCGCTGTTGACCCGCGTCGAGGCGCTGCAACAGCCCGATGGCGGATGGTTGCAGGTCATGGACCACCCCGCGCTTGCGGGCAATTACACCGAGAGCTCGGCCAGCGCGATGTTCACCTATGCCCTGCGCCGCGCCGCCCGGCTTGGCCTGCGCGCAGCCTCGGGGGTCGAGGATCGCGGGGACGCCTTTCTGGCCGCCCGCCTGACGGGTCAGCCCCCGCAATTGCAAGGGATTGTCTGCGTCGCGGGGCTGGGCGGGTTTTCGGGCACCTATCGCGACGGCACACCGGACTATTATCTCAGCGAAAAGGTGGTTGCCGATGATGCGAAAGGGGTGGGCCCGCTGATGATGGCCAAGGCCGAGGCGCTGATGCGCGCGACTGTCTGAACCTGCGCCCACCTGCGCGCGAGGATGCCTCCGGCGGGGATATTTGGGGACAAAAGACAGGCAAAGCCGCGCCCTGCTTGTCTTTTGTCTGCAAATACCCCGGGGGGGCGCGGGGGCAGCGCCCCCTGCGCGTTAACGGTCGCGCCAGCGGTTGACCAAGGGATAGCGCCGGTCCAGCCAGAACGCCTTGGGCGAAATGCGCGGCCCCGGCGCGGCCTGATAGCGTTTCCACTCGGACAGATAAAGCAGCCGCTCGACCTTGCGCACCACCGCATCGTCAAAGCCCCGCGCGACGATGTCCGCGACCGACAGGTCTTCCTCGACAAGCCCGTGCAGGATCGCGTCCAGCACCTCATAGGGCGGCAGCGAGTCCTGATCCTTCTGATCGGGGCGCAGCTCGGCTGAGGGGGGCTTGGTGATGATCTGGGGCGGGATCACCTCACCCGCATGGCCCAGCATCCAGTCGCGATGATGCGCATTGCGCCAGCGGCAGGTCTCAAACACGCGGGTTTTATAGAGGTCTTTCAGCGGGTTATATCCGCCCGCCATATCGCCGTAGATGGTCGCGTAGCCCACCGCCACTTCGGATTTATTGCCGGTCGAAAGCAGCATCTCACCATGCTTGTTCGACAGCGCCATGAGCATCACGCCACGCAGGCGGGACTGGATGTTTTCCTCAGTCACGTCGGGCGCGGTGCCCTCCATCAGATGCGCCAGCGCCGCCTCGACCGCCGCGCGCGCGCCGTCGATTTCCACACGATCCAGCCGCACGCCCAGACGCTGCGCGCAATCGGCGGCATCGTCGAGCGAGGCCTGCGAGGTATATTCCGAGGGCAGCATCACGCAGCGCACATTGTCAGGCCCGACCGCATCGGCGGCAATCGCCGCCACAAGTGCCGAATCGATCCCGCCCGACAGGCCAAGCACCACCTTGGAAAAGCCGGATTTGCGCAGGTAATCGCGCAGGCCCAGCATCATCGCGTGGTAATCCTGTTCCCACGCGTCGGGTTGCGGCGCCATCTCGCCACGCGCGGCCCGCCAGCCTGCCTCGGTCCGGGTGAAATTGACATGGACCACCGCCTCGGCAAAGGGCGGCAATTGCACCACCTTTTCCACGCCGCCATCTGCGCCGGGATTCAGCACGAAGCTCGCACCGTCATAGATCTGGTCATCCTGCCCGCCGACCGAGTTGAGATAGACCAGAGGCAGCCCGGTCTCGACGACCCGGGCAACCATATGGGACATGCGCAAATCCAGCTTGTCGCGATGATAGGGTGAGCCATTGGGCACCACCAGCAATTCCGCGCCGGTCTCGGCCAGCGTCTCGGCCACTTCGGGCCACCACGCATCCTCACAGATCGGGGATCCGGCCCGCAGCGGCCCCACGGCATAAGGCCCGCTGACCGGCCCCGCATCGAACAGCCGCATCTCATCGAACAGCTGTTTATGCGGCAACTCATGCTTCAGCACCCGCGCCACCACACGCCCGCCCTTCAACACGAAATAGGCGTTATAAAGCTTGCCGCCATCGCGCCATGGCGTGCCGATCCCCATCGCCGGGCCCTCGGCGCAGTCGCGGGCCACCCCCTCGACCGCTGCCACAGCCGCCTCGGCAAAGCCCGATTTCAGCACAAGGTCCTGCGTCTGGTAGCCGGTGATAAACATCTCGGGCAGGACGAGATAATCGGCCCCCGCATCGCGCGCGACCTCCCAAGCCTGCCGCGCGCGGGCGGCATTGCCGTCAAGATCACCCAGCACGGGGTTCAACTGCGCCAGTGTCAGGCGGAAACGCTCACTCATCGGGCCATCCTTGGGTCAACTGCGCCGCAATCTATCGCAACCGCGCGTAAAAGGGCAACGGCAGGCTTTGCGCCTTGCGCGGTGATCGGCTAAAGCAGGGCCAAGGATAACGGAGGCAGGAATGAAAGCAGCATTCGCGGCATCAGTTCTGGCGGCGGCGCTTGGCGCGGGCTTGGGCGGCGCGGCCTTTGCGCAGGATGTGGTGCGCCAGCAGTTTCAGGATGGCGGCATCTATGAGGGCACCTTCCGCAACGGCCTTCAGCACGGGCGCGGCACCTATACGCTGCCCTCCGGCTATCGCTATGAGGGCGACTGGGTCGAGGGCGCGATTCAGGGCCGCGGGCAGGCACACTTCCCGAACGGCTCGGTCTATGAGGGTGAGTTCAGCGCGGGCAAACCCCACGGCTACGGCCGCATTACCTTCGCGGATGGCGGCACCTATGAAGGCCAGTGGGTCGAAAGCCATATGACGGGTGAGGGCGTGGCCGCCTATGCCAATGGCAGCCGCTATGAGGGCAGCTTTGTCGATGGCGTCCATCACGGACAGGGCCGGCTCAGCCATGCCGAGGGCTGGCGCTATGAGGGCAGCTTTGTCGATGGCGTGCAAGAAGGTGAGGGTCGGCTGACCTATGCCGATGGCTCAATCTATGAGGGCCGGATGGCGGCGGGGCGCCCGGCCGGGCGCGGGCGGCTGACGACCGAGGCGGGCATGGTCTATGACGGGGTCTGGACCGCAGGTCAGATGACCGGGCAGGCCGCGCTGACGCAGCCCTCGGGCGACATCTATGAGGGTGAGATGGTCGAGGGCCGCCGTGAGGGTCAGGGCCGCGACACCTATGCCAATGGCGATGTTTATGAAGGCCAGTATCGCAACGATCAGCGTCACGGCCATGGCGTGTTCACCAGTGCGGAATGTCTGGACGGCGCGGCGCAGGCGGATAGCCCAGCCCCCGCGCAGGATCAGGGCGGTTGCTTTGTCTATGACGGCGACTGGGTCGAACAGCGGATGGAGGGTCAGGGCCGGATCATCTATCCCGACAGCGCCGTTTACGAAGGCGGGATGCGCAACAACCTGCCCGAAGGTCAGGGCAAGATCACCTATCCCGACGCCTCGACCTATGAAGGCCAGTGGCGCGCCGGTGAGATCGAGGGCGAGGGCATCGCCACCTATGCCAATGGCATGACCTACGAGGGCCAGTTCCGCGCCTCGCGCAATGAGGGCCGGGGCCGCATGACCTATCCCGACGGGATGATCTATGAAGGCGATTTCCGCGCGGGCGAACGCGACGGACAGGGCCGCGCGACCTATCCCGATGGCGCGGTCTATGAGGGCAGCTTTGTCGCCGGTCTGCGCGAGGGCACGGGCACGCTGACCACGCCCGACGGCTTTGTCTATGAGGGCGAATGGAAAGCGGGCATGATCGAGGGTCAGGGCACCGCGACCTATGCCACCGGCGACAGCTATTCGGGCCATTTCGTCGCGGGCAAACGTCAGGGTGAGGGCGTGATGCGCTATGCCAGCGGGCAGACCGCCAGCGGCGACTGGGACGAAAACCGGCTGACCCGCGCGCGCCCCATCTCGACCGAAGGCCCGGCCCCGGTCGCGGCCGAGCTGATCGACGAGACCGCGCCCCTTGAGGATGAGGGCGCCACCGCCCCGCCGCTGGCGACCGGGGACGGGGCCGGGGAAGCCGCTGGGGCCGGGGCCGAGGACGCCAGCGGGGACGCCACAAGTGACGCGCCCGCCAACTGAACACCGCCCCGCGCGGCCCGATAACAGGAGTTCCAGATGATCGTTCTTGCCTTTGCCCTTGCCGGTTTCGCGCTTGGCTGGATGCGGGCGGGCCGCGTGGGCGGGGTGCGGGCCGACCGCTGGCAATGGGCTTTGGGTCATGCCATCGCTTTGGGCCTGATCGGCGTGTTCATCGCCGTGTTCGTCCTGCGCGGGGCCTGATGTTCCGGCCCTTTCTGGACAATCTGCGCAGGCAGGGCGTTCCCGTCAGCCTGCGCGAATATCTTGATCTGTTGGGTGCAGTCCGCGCCGGGATCGCGGATTTTGAGGTTGAGCGCTTCTATCAGCTCGCCCGCGCCGTTCTGGTCAAGGATGAGCGCCATATCGACCGCTTTGACCGCGCTTTTTCCGAGACCTTCTCGGGCCTTGAGGCGGTGCCGGTTGAGGCTTTGGTGAATGCCCGCGACCTGCCGCCCGAATGGCTGGAAAAGCTGGCCGAGAAGTTTCTCTCGGATGAGGAACGCGCGGCAGTTCAGGGCACGGGCAGCTTTGAGGCGCTGATGGACAAGCTGCGCGAAAGGCTTGCCGAGCAGCAGGGCCGCCATCAGGGCGGCAATAAATGGATCGGCACCGCGGGCACTTCGCCCTTTGGCGCCTATGGCTATAGCCCCGAGGGCGTGCGGATCGGTCAGGACGGCTCGCGCCACCGCCGCGCCGTCAAGGTCTGGGACAAGCGTGAGTTCCGCGATTTCGACGACAGCGTCGAGCTTGGCACCCGCAATATCAAGGTTGCGCTGAAACGGCTGCGGGCATGGGCGCGGCATGGCGCCGCGGATGAGCTCGACCTGCCCGCCACCATCCGCGCCACCGCCGATCACGGCTATATCGACGTGAAAACCCGGCCCGAGCGACGCAATGCCGTCAAGGTCGTGCTGTTTCTGGATGTGGGCGGCTCGATGGACGATCACAGCCGGCTGATGGACGAACTCTTCAGCGCCGCCCGCGCCGAGTTCAAGCATCTGGAACATTTCTATTTCCACAACTGCCTTTACGAATCCGTCTGGCGCGACAATCGCCGCCGCTGGGACGCGCAGATCGCGACATGGGACGTCATGCACCGCTTTGGCCGCGACTATAAGTGCATCTTTGTGGGCGATGCCTCGATGTCGCCCTATGAGATCGCCGCGCCGGGCGGGGCGAATGAACACTGGAACGACGAGGCCGGAGCAGTCTGGCTGCGCCGCGCCCGCGAGGCCTGGCCCGATCACGTCTGGCTGAACCCGGTGCCGGAGCGGGCATGGGGCTATACCCAGTCAATCGCCATGATCAGCCAGATTTTCGACGGGCGGATGATGCCGCTCACGCTGGACGGGCTGAGCCGCGCGATGCGGGTGCTGGGTTAGGGTCGCGGATCGTTAAGCTTTTGCGGCTAACAAGGGGGCAAGGGCGATTCGGTTCGGGCTGATGTTGGTTTGGTGACGAGACGCGGAGGATCGTGGCGGCCAACCCGGTGACGGGGCGGGCTTGAGGCGATACGCAGTCAATCGGCATGATCAGCCAGATTTTTGAAGGGTGGATGCCGCCGCTGACGCTCGACGGGCTGAGCCGCACTATGGGTATTCCGGGTTAGGGTCGCGGATTGTTAACCTTTGGGTGCTAACACGGGTGAAAGACGATTCGGTCGGGCTGATGATGGTTGGGTGATGAGACGCGGAGGATCGTGGCGGCACCACGGTGCCGGAGCGGGCATTGGGGCGATACGCAGTCAATCGGCATGATCTGACAGATTTTCGACGGGCGGATGATGCCGCCGACGCTGGACGGACTGAGCCGCGCAATGCGTATTCTGGGTTAGGGTCGCGGATTGTTAACCTTTGGGTGTTAACACGGGTGAAGGGCGATTCGGTCGGGTTGATGGATGATGGACGAGTGATGATATGCGGCGGATAGTGGCGGCCAACCCGCTGGCTGCGATTGCGCTGGTTCTGGCGCTGGCGCTGTCGGGCTTCTTTGGCTGGCGGCTGGTGGATCGTGCGCTTTACTGGTCGGACCCTGCACATATTCATCAGCCACCCGCGCCATGGATGACCATTGGTTATCTGGCGCGAAGCTGGCATATCGCGCCAGATGAACTGGCGCAGGCGCTTGATCTGCCGCCCGATCACCCCCGCCGCCGCAATTTCGCCGAAATCGCCGCCGAACAGGGCGTCCCGGTCTCAGATGTGCTGAACCGGCTCTCAGCGCGGCTGGCGCAAGAAACCGCGCGCGGGGGCGCGACCATCCTGCCGCCGCTCGACGAGGCCCGCCCGCAGGTCGCGCCACACGCACCGCCGCAAGTCGCACCACCCCAAGCCGCCTCACCGCCAGCCGCCGCACCCCAGGTCGCATCACCCAAAGCCGCCACACTCCAGGCCGGGCCGTCCCAAGTCGCCCCGCCCCAAACCGCCCCACCTGCACCGCCCCCCAGATCGCCGCCGTGATGAGTGACCAGATCAGCAATCTTTTGGTCAATTACCTGCCGCAATGGGGGCCGTTCCTCATCGCGGCCTCGACCTTTCTGTCCTGCCTGCTTCTGCCCGTTCCGTCCTCGATCCTGCTGATCGCGGCGGGGGCCTTTGTCGCCTCAGACGACCTCACGCTCTGGTCCGTCACCGCCGGGGCTTTGGCGGGTTACATCGCGGGCGACCAGTCGGCCTTTTCGCTGGGCCGCGTGGCGGGTGGGCGGATCATGCGCCGGGCCGGGCGCGGCGCACGGGCCGCGATGCGGGCCCGCGCGCTGCTCGAACGACATGGCATCTGGGCGGTGTTTCTGTCGCGCTGGCTGTTCTCGCCGCTGGGACCATGGGTCACGCTCAGCGCCGGGGCGGCGGGCTTTCCGCGCCTGCGCTTTACCATGGCGAGCCTGCCCGGCGCCGCCCTCTGGATCGGCATCTATCTTGGCCTTGGGGTCGTGTTCGGCAGCAACCTTCAGGCCGCCTCCGAGCTGGCCAGTTCCGCGCTTGGCCTTGTCGCGGCGCTTGGCCTGGCGGGTCTGCTGATCTGGTGGATGATCCAGAATGCGCGCAAAGCGGCGCTCAAAGATTGACCCGCCGCGACCAAACCCCCACATTCAACCCATGCTCAAGCTGACCCCGATCCTCCTGATCCTGCTTTATGTCGCGGTGATGTGGCTGTTTTCGTCATGGCGGCTGAAACAGGAACTCGCCAGCCGATCAACCCCGCTTGACCATCCGCGACTGACGCCTTTGCTGACGCGGCTTGGCCATGCGATGGACCTGCCGCCGATCCGTGCGCATGTCTATGAGACCCTCGGGATCAACGGGCTGGCCGCGCCGGATGGAAGGATTTTTCTGACCCGCGGTTTTCTGGACAAACTGGATGAAAACAAGGTCACGCCCGAGGAATTGGCAAGCGTCATCGCGCATGAGCTGGGCCATGTCTCGCTGGGCCATTCGCGCAGGCGGCTGATCGACTTTGCCGGAACCAACGTGATCCGCACGGTGCTGATCGGCGTCGTGGGGCGGTTCATTCCGTTCATCGGGCCGTGGCTGGCCGGGCTTGCGGCCTCGGCCATCGCCGCCCGCCTGTCGCGCCAGGATGAGTTCGAGGCCGACCGCTTCGCCACCGCCCTGATGATCCGCGCGGGGCTGGGCGCGGGCCCGCAAAAGTCGCTTTTTGCCAAGCTCGACCGCATGTCAGAGGGGATGCGCAGCACTCACGACTGGCTGATGTCGCACCCCAAACCCGAGGCTCGAATCCGCGCCATCGAGGCCAATGAGGCAAGCTGGCAGAGGTGAAGGCACCTAGGGCGCGCACCCGCCGTGTCGTGGAATGCGACCCTGCGCGGGGTGGGATGCGCGGCGGTGACGGCTGATCGCGCATCTGCCCAAGGGCGCACCTCGGCAATTCGCAGCCACCAAAGCAAGCGCGGAAAAGGCCCACTCGGCATATTCCAAAGCTGAGCCCTCGCGCCCGCACTTAACGCTTTCGCGAAGCCCGACCCGGCGCACGAAGGGAGGCACGGCGCCCTTCACCGGCCAATCTCGCATCTGCACCGAGGCCGGCACCCGCAATTCGCAGCCACCAAAGCAAGCGCGCAGAGATAGGCCCACTCGGCATATTCCAAAGCTGAGCCCTCGCGCCCGCACTTAACGCTTTCGCGAAGCCCGACCCGGCGCACGAAGGGAGGCACGGCGCCCTTCACCGGCCAATCTCGCATCTGCACCGAGGCCGGCACCCGCAATTCGCAGCCACCAAAGCAAGCGCGCAGAGATAGGCCCACTCGGCATATCCCAAAGCCGATCATTGGCGCCCGCACTTAACCCTGTCGCGACACGCGGCTCGGCGCGATGGGATGCATGGCGTCCACTACCGGCTGACTTCGCAGCCCATCTGCAAGCCCCGCATCCTCTCGCAGGCTGGCGCACAGCTCTTTTTCTGTGCCGAGGTTGCGCGCCGAGCCACAAGCCAAAGCAAATCCCTCGCGCCAGCGCCCCATCCTGTCGCGAGCCCTGATCCGGCGCGATGGGATGCACGGCGCCCATGACAGCATGATCTCGCAGGCCATCCGCAGCTCGCATCCTCTAGCCGCCCGGCACGCAGCTCCTTTCCCGCGCCGAGATGCACGCCGAGCGACCATACAAAGCCGATCCCCCGCGCCCGCGCTTAACGCTTTTGCGAAACCAGACCCGGCGCGAGACGGGAAGCAGGACGCCCGCGACCCGCTGATGTCCTATCCGCCCGAAGCGCCTATCGGCAATTCGCAGCCCTGAAAAGTGGCCTCGCAGAGAAAGTCCCGCTCGGCGCATGCCAAAGCCGATCTTTCGCGCCCTCGCGTTACCCTGTCGCGAAACCCGGCGCGCGATGGGGTGCAGCGCGCGTATGACCTGCTAATCTCGCATCTGCTCCGAGGCTCGTATCCTCGGACCGCCGCTCGCCTTCTTCTGTGCCCAAATACTCACAAGACGCCCCCGCCGCCCGCACCAGTTCCGCCTTGCCCGCGCGGCGCCCGCCGCTATGCTGCCGGTGCAACAAGTGATCTCTTCCCATGTTCCGCCGCCGCGTCCTTTACATCCCCGGCTATGACCCGATCCCGCCGCGCCGGTATCGCGAGCTGTTCCGGCGTGAGGGGGCGGCGCAGGCGCGGATCTCGGGCTATGCGCTAACCGAGGCAAAGCGCAGCGACCTTGCGGGCTTCGGCTGGGCGGCCACCACGCAGATCGACGGCCAGACCACCCATGCCGAGTTCGAGGTGCTGGTCTGGGCCGATATCGTGCAAGGCTCGATGGGGCGCTCGGTCGGCGCGACCTATGGGCAGCTTGTGAAAACCGCATGGGCCTATATCGGCTCGGGCGCGCTATGGCGGCTGATGCGGCTGCGGCGCGGGCCGGTGATCGCGGCGCTTTACCCGATTGTGGTGCTGATCCTTCAGGCCATGGTGGCGGGGCTGGTCGCAGCCGTCGTCGGTGGACTTGTCGCGAAAATCGTGCCCGTTTGGGTTGCTCTGCCCGTGGGTGCCGCGCTGTTCTGGGCGGGGCTGCATCTGTGGCGGCGGGCGGACGGGCGCATTTTTGCCTATTATCTGATGCATGATTACGCCTTTACCGCGCAGCATGGCGGGGCCTATCCGCCCGCGCTTGAGGCGCGGATCGCGGCTTTTGTCGAGCGCATCGAACAGGTCTCGCAAGGCGATTGGGATGAGGTTCTGGTCGTCGGCCATAGCTCGGGCGCTTATCTGGCGGTGTCGGTGCTGGCCGATTTGGCGCGGGCGGGACGGCTTTCGCCACGGGTTTCGCTGTTGACGCTTGGCCATGTCGTGCCGATGGCCTCCTTTCTGCCCGAGGCCCGGCGGCTGCGGGCCGATCTGCATGACCTCTCGGCCACCACGGTGCCATGGGTCGATGTCACCGCGCCGGGCGACCCCTGTTCTTTCGCGCTTTGCGATCCGGTCGCGGTGTCCAATGCCGCGCCTGCGCAGCAAAACGGGCCTCTGGTCCTCTCGGCGGCCTTCACGCAGACGCTTTCGCCCGAGCGGCTGCGCGCCATGCGATGGCGGTTTTTTCGCGCGCATTTTCAATATCTTTGCGCCTTTGACCGGCCCGGAGATTACGACTATTTCCGCGTCACGGCGGGGCCATTGACCCTTGCCGAACGCTTTGCCGCACGCAACCCCTCACCCGGTCGCATCACCGCGCCGGTCAACCGCTGGAGCCATCCATGATCCCGCCGAAACCGAAAGCGCGCGAGGGGCGCGGCTCGGTCCTGCACTATCTCTTCGCCTTCCGGCGCGACCTGCTTTCGGCCCTGCCGCAGCGGCTTTATCGCGCATGGATGGCCGAGTTTCGGCAAGGCCCGATCCATTCCTTTGTCTGCAACGACCCCGCGCTTGTCGATCTGGTCCTGCGAGAACGCCCGCAGGATTTCCCCAAATCGAACCGGCTGCGTGAGGGGTTGGCGCCTTTGTTGGGCGACAGCGTCTTCGTCACCAATGGCGCGACATGGGCGCGGCAGCGGCGCATCATCGACCCCGCTTTCGAGGGCGGCCGCTTGCGCGAGGTGTTCCCGCATATCCTCGCCTCGGCCCGGGCCGCCACGGCCCGGCTGCATGACGCCCCGCCCGAGATCGACCTTGAGCCGCAGATGTCCCACGCCGCCGCAGATGTGATCTTTCGAACGCTGTTCTCAATCCCCATCGAGGACCGGCTGGCGGCGCAGGTGTTTTCCGCCTTTCGCGCCCATCAGGACGCGCAGCCCATCGTCAATCTGGCCGGGCTGATCCCCCTGCCCTCATGGGTGCCGCGTTTCCATTCGCGCAGGACGCGGGCGACCGCCGCCGAGATTCGCGGGCTGATCGCGGATCTGGTCGCCGCGCGGCAGGACGAGATCGCGGCAGGCACCGCGCCCGAGGATCTGGCGACCAAGATCATGACCACGCCTGACCCTCTGGACGGCCAATGTTTCAGCCCGCCCGAGATGGTCGATCAGGTGGCAATCTTTTTCCTCGCCGGGCATGAGACAAGCGCAAGCGCGCTGGCATGGGCACTGTGGCTGCTGGCTGCGAATCCCCGCTGGCAGGACCGCGTGGCCGATGAGGCGCGCGCGGTGCTGGAGGTGCCCGATTTCTCGGCGGTGTCGCGCCTGAAACTCGCCCGCGCGGTGTTCCGAGAGGCGATGCGGCTTTATCCGCCAGTGCCGATGATGGTGCGCGAGGCCGCCTGCTCTGAGACCTTCCGCGAGCGCCGCGTGCCAAAGGGCGCGCAGATCATCCTCTCGCCATGGCATCTGCACCGCCACAACCGCCTGTGGGATCGACCGGACGAGTTCGACCCCGCGCGGTGGGAGACCGAGAACGGCCGCGACTGCGCGCGGCGCGCCTATATTCCCTTTTCGGCAGGCGCGCGGGTCTGCCCCGGCGCGGGTTTCGCAATGATCGAGGGGCCGCTGATCCTCGCCATGATCCTGCGCGAATTCACCTTGACCCCCACCGAGACCCCGCCGGTGCCGGTCGCCCGGCTGACCGTGCGGGGCCGCGACGGCATCCGCGTCAGGATCGCGGCAAGGCCCGTTCCGTGACGCGGGTATAGGTGCCTTCGCCGCCCAGAATGCCACGGAACCCGCCCGGCTCATCCAGCGAGAACACGATGATCGGCAGCTTGTTGTCGCGGGCGAGCGCGATGGCCGAGGCATCCATCACGCCAAGGTTCTTTTGCAGCACCTCGTCATAGGACACGTCATCGTAACGCTTGGCATCGGCGTGCTTCACCGGGTCTTTGTCATAGACTCCGTCCACCTTGGTGCCTTTGAAAATTGCCTGACAATTCATCTCATTGGCGCGCAAAGTTGCAGCGGTGTCGGTGGTGAAATACGGGTTGCCGGTCCCTGCGGCGAAAATCACGATGCGCTTTTTCTCAAGATGGCGGATGGCGCGGCGGCGGATGTAGGGCTCGCAGACCTCATCCATGCGGATCGCGGAAATGACCCGGCAATGCAGCCCCTTGGCCTCAAGCGCGGATTGCATGGCAAGCGCGTTCATCACCGTGGCCAGCATCCCCATGTAATCGGCGGTCGTGCGCTCCATCCCCTGAGCCGAGCCTTGCAGCCCGCGAAAGATATTGCCGCCGCCGATCACCATGCAGATCTCAACGCCCATCTTGGCCACCGATTCGACCTCATCCGCGATGCGCGCGACGGTCGGCGGGTGCAGGCCAAAGCCCTGATCGCCCATCAGCGCCTCGCCCGAGATCTTGAGCATCACGCGGTCATAGCTGGTCGGGGTTCGTTCGATGGTATCGGTCATTGCAAAGCCCTCGGCCAGTGGTTCAATCACGCCGCAAAATGTCGCAAACAGGGCGCGGGATCAACCATGCCGGAACAGGAATATGGCGCAAACCGGGTTTTCATCGCTGATTGACGGGCTTTCCCCCGAACGCCATGTCCTGATCGCGGGGCCGACCGCCTCGGGCAAGTCCGCGCTTGCGCTGGAGATCGCGGCGCGCCAGGGCGGGCGGATCGTCAATGCCGATGCGTTGCAGATCTGGTCCTGCTGGCGGGTGCTGACCGCGCGCCCCTCGCCCGAGGATGAGGCCGCCGCGCCGCATCTGCTGTATGGCCATGTTGCGCCGGGGGTCACCTATTCGGTGGGCGACTGGCTGCGCGAGGTGGCTGGGCTGTCGGGGCGGCTGATTATCGTGGGCGGCACCGGGCTTTATTTTTCGGCGCTGACGCAGGGCTTGGCCTATGTCCCGCCCATCCCTGCGGCGGTGCGGGCCAAGGGTGACGCGATGCTGCGCGAGGCGGGGCTGGCGGCGATGGTGGCCGCGCTTGACGCGCGCACGGCGGCGGGGATCGACCTGCAAAACCCCGCCCGCGTGCAGCGCGCATGGGAGGTTTTGCAGGCCACCGGGCGCGGATTGGCCAACTGGCAGGCGGAAACTCCGCCGCCGCTGATTGCGCCCGAGCAGGCCGAGGCGATTGTGCTGGCCTCTGATCGCGATTGGCTGGCGGAGCGCATCGCGCGGCGTTTCACGCAGATGTGGGAGGCGGGCGCGGTCGATGAGGTGCGCGCGATGCTGCCGGTCTGGGACGGCGCGGCGCAATGGGCGCGGGCGATTGGCGCGCCGGAAATCGCGGCCTATCTCAAGGGCGAATCAAGCGCAGATGAGGCCCGCGAAAAGGCCATCATCGCGACAAGGCAATATGCAAAAACGCAACGTATCTGGTTCAGAAACCGCATGAAGCGTTGGAATTTTGTGAAAATCGGGTGATAATGCTCTGGAATCGTGACGAATTAGCGATTTGTTAAGAATTGGCTGCTAGGCCTGATCTGCGGGGAACGAATCGCTCGGTCTCTGGTTTATTAAATAGATATCAATCATTTGTTATCACCATGATGCACAGGACGGAACAGACCAACCTAGATCAGGCAGGCTCTCGCGCTGACACCGGGGCGCCGATGACCGGCGAGATCATGCGCGGGATCGGCGGCGAGTTTGGCGCATTTCGCACATTGCCGCCTGTCTCGTCGCAGGCGGGGCCTGCCGATGTCCGCCTGAAGCCGCTTGAGGCCGTGTCATGGCCCCATATCGACGGGGCGGGGCTCTCGGCGGGCGCGCATATGCTGTTATGGGTGCAGGCCGGGCAGATGGTGCTGACTCCGACCGGCGGGGCCGCGCGGCGGACTATTGAGGCGGGTGAGCTGTGCTTTGTCCCGATGGGTGGCGCTCAGGGGCTGCGCCCGACGGGGCGGGTCGCGGGGCGGTTGTTGCTGATCGGCCCGGATATGGCCGCGCGGCTGTCGAACCCGCTGCCGGATGCGGTGATCTCGGCACGTCTCAGCGATACGGATGCCGCCGCGCTGCGGGTGAACCTTGGCCAGATACTGGCCTTTATCGCCCGTCAGGGTGAGACCGCGCGCCAAAACCTGTGGCGTGAGGTTGATCTGATCGCCATTCGTCTGGCCCGTCTGGGCAATGACGGCCAGCCGACGCCGGTCGCGCTTGCCCCTGAGGCCGGGCTTGACCCGCGCCCTCTGGTTCGTGATTTCCTGGATCTGGTTGCCCGCAATCCGGGGCGCGGGATCACCGTTGCGGATCTGGCCGGTCAGCTTGAGGTCAGCGCCGCCGATCTGGACCGCGCCTGTCTCGGCGCGCGCGGCAAGCGGGCACTGGATCTGATCTATGACCTGCGGATGGAGCGGGCCTTTGACGCGCTGAAAAACAGCGCCGCCCCCGCGCAAGCCATCGCCCGAGATCTGGGCTTTACCAGCTATGCGCATTTTTGTCGGGTTTTTGTGCAGGAAACCGGCCGCCTGCCCGACGCCTATCGCGCAGGCACTGTTGGGTGACGTGCGCGGATTTTGGCTGAGGCTTGCGGCGGATCGTCGAACAGGGCAGCCTTGCTTGGCCATACGCTTGGAAAGCTAAGCGTGTCTGAAAGACATGATAGCGGGGCGGGTCAGTTCGTCTGCTTTGCCATGCCGGAACGCGCGCCAGATTGAGATAACAGCCTGACATTTAGGACAGAATTTATGCCGAGATAGAGGGCATGGAAATGGATGACGGGTTCATGCTCTCTCTTATCACGGCGTGATATCTGAACTTGAAACATTCAGCCACGGGAATGAGGCCATCCCTGATCAGATCTCTTCTTTCAATTTCTGTAATCTGTGTGTCAGCGGTCCTGTCCGTGTCGCGCAGAGGAGAGAATATTCCGCCATAAAGCGTCCAAAGGCCAGCGGGTAACCATTCGGGTAGTCCCAGATCTGCTTATAGCCCTCGGGCGCGCGATATCGGTGCGGATGGGCCAATATACCAGGTCTCAGCCCGCGTCTTCGTCATCCAGAAGCCAGTTCAGATAGAGATTGGCACTCTCCGGGTGGCGCGCGCCTTTGAGGATCGCAGCCTGCTGCGGCCATGCGGTGAAGGGGTCATGCTCGGGCAGCACCAAGCCATACCATAAACGCAACAATGCGGATTTTTGCGGGGCGTTTGCGGGGAAAACCGCACCGCCTGCGCGCCTCCTGTCAAGACGACGCCTACCCTCGCGCCGCCTGCCCTCGCCCCGGCATATCCACACCCGGCCAATAACCGGCGCAAACCAAAGCGGCAGGACCATCTCCCCGCCGCTTTGCCCGCCTCAGCGCACCATCCGCCGGTTCAGCCAGGCCCGCCATTGCGCGGTCGAGCCATGGAAGGCGTTGATGTCCGTATTGCCCGAGATCCCCGGCACGATGCCGGTGCCGGTATATTGCCAGAAGGTCCAGGGCTGGCCGGGATAAACCACGCTCGGATGACCCGCGACCGAGCGCAGCCAGAACTCGGTATTCAGCTGGCGCACCGCCGTGTCGCGGTAGAAATCGACCGTGGTATAGACGACCGGACGCTGGCCATAGTGACGCTCGACAATATTCATGAAGATCGAGGCCTCGCGCAGGATCTCGGCGCTGCCGGGGCGGCGCGGGCAGGTGCGCGAATTGGTCCATTCCAGATCCAGCATCGGCGGAAGCGAGCCCGCCTCACGCGGGACATTGCGGATGAACCAGGCGGCCTGTTCAGCCCCGGTGCGGCAGAAATAGTAATAATGATAGGCGCCGCGCGGGATCCGCGCCTGCCCGGCCTGCCGCCAGTAGATCGGGAATTCGGGATCGGCATGATCGCCGCCCTCGGTCGCCTTGATCCAGACAAAGCTGACCCCCGACGTGCGCACCCGGTTCCAGTCGATATTGCCCTGCCAGCGCGAAATGTCGATGCCGTGAACCGCGTGACCATAAGGCGCGCCGCCGACCCATGGATGCGGGGCCGAATCGCCCAGTTGCGGCACCATATTCGGCCCCGCGCCGGGCATGACCACAGGGCCGCGCGGGCCCCCGCCACAAGCCGCAAGCACAAAGACGAACAGCGCCGAAATGATGGCCAGGATTCGTGACATGGTTTCCCCCGCTTGGATTTTTGACCCTTATGACAAGGCGGCTGCGCCATGTCACGGGCCGCTGATAGTCACGAATCCGTGGGCAAGACCTGCCGGGCACGAAGCCGTGGGCGCCTGATCATGCAACGCCCCGCCATGTCAGGCGGGGCGCGGAAATGCTGGGCGTCTCAGTTCGCCGTGGCGGGCGCGGCGGGCACCTCACCTGCGGGGACCGGCGCGGGTTCGACGGCGGTCTGGTCGGTGCCCTCGGCCTCGGTCAGCGGCGCATCGGCGGGCACGGTGCGGGACACGTCATCGCCTTCGGGATCGCTGCCGCCAAAGACGAACATCGCCAAGGCCGCAACGACAAGAGCAACCAGAATCGCAACCAAAGCGGGACGATGGCGGTTGGCGGAACGCTCGGGGGTATTTTCGTTATGGGACATCGGTTTCCTCTCGCTTCTGGCAGGTCAACCCGCAAGCGCGGCTATTGTTCCCGCTCGGGCAAGAGCTTGCCGGGGTTGAGGATGCCAAGCGGGTCCAGAGCCGCCTTGATCGCGCCCATCACCGCCCAGCCCTCGCCATGTTCGGCGGGCATATAGCCGCGTTTGCCGATCCCGATGCCATGTTCGCCCGAGACCGTGCCACCGACCGACAACGCCCGTTCCGCCATCTTCCCGGCCACCGCCTTGGCGCGGGCCAGCTCCTCGGCATTGCCCGGCTCAACCAGAATCGAGGCGTGGAAATTGCCGTCGCCGACATGGCCCAGAATGGGACCGACAAGGCCCGAGGCGGCGATATCGGCATGGGCCGCCGCAACCGCCCCGGCCAGTTCCGACATCGGCACACAGACATCGGTGATCAGCGCGGTGGCCCCGGGGCGCAGCGCAAGGCAGGCCGGATAACCCTGATGCCGCATCCGCCACAGCTTGGCGCGGTCTTCGGCGGTGCTGGCCCAGTCAAAGCCCTCGGCGCCGAAATCGGCGGCAATCTCGCCAAAGCGGGCGGCATCAAGCGCGACCGTCTCGGGCGAGCCGTGGAACTCGATCATCAGATGCGGGGCTTCGGGCAGGCTGGTTTTCGCATAGGCGTTGAAGGCGCGGGCGACGGCGCTGTCCACGAACTCGATCCGCGCCATGGGGATGCCCGACTGGATCGTCGCGGTGACGCATTCGACCGCCTCTTCCAGCGAGCCAAAGCGGCAGACCGCCGCCGCCACATCCTCGGGCTGGCCATGAAGTCGCAGGGTCAGTTCGGTGATGATGCCAAGCGTGCCTTCGGAGCCCACCATCAGCGCGGTCAGGTCATAGCCCGTCGAGGATTTAGCCGCCCGCGAGCCGGTGCGGATCACCCGCCCATCGGCCAGAACCACCTCAAGCGCGGCCACATTGTCGCGCATCGTGCCATAGCGCACGGCGGTCGTGCCGCTGGCCCGCGTCGCCGCCATCCCGCCAAGGCTGGCATTCGCGCCGGGGTCGATGGGAAAGAACAGCCCCGTGGCGCGCAATTCGGTATTCAGCGCCTCGCGCGTCACACCGGGCTGGACCACGGCCAGCATATCGCCCGGCAGGACCTCCAGCACGCGGTCCATGCGCATCATGTCCAGCGACAGCCCGCCCTGGGTTGCCAGCGCCTGCCCCTCAAGCGAGGTGCCGGTGCCCCAGCCGATCACCGGAACGCGGTGGCTGTGGCAGATCGCCATGATACGGCTGATTTCTTCGGTGGTTTCGGGCCATGCCACCGCGTCGGGGGGCGGGGCGCGGTGCCATGCCTCGGACCCGGCATGGGCGTCGCGGTCCGCCTGTTTCACCGAAAACCGTTCGCCAAGGATCGCGCCGATCGCGTCCCATGCGGCTTGAAAATCTGTCATGCTGCGGCCCCCTTCTTGTCTGGCGCAGCATTTCACGCCGCGCGGGCCGGGGCAAGCAGCAGCTTAGGGCTTGAAAGGCGCCATTCCCGCCCGCGCCAGCTCATCGGCGCGTTCGTTCTCGGCATGGCCCGCATGGCCCTTGATCCATTTCCATTGCACATCATGGCGCGCCTGCGCCGCGTCCAGCCGCTGCCACAGATCCACATTCTTGACAGGCTTGCGGTCAGCGGTTTTCCAGCCGTTCCGCTTCCAGCCATGGATCCACTGGCTGACCCCGTTTTTCACATAGGCCGAGTCGGTGGTGATGGTGATCCGGCTGGCCCGCGTCAGCGCCTCAAGCGCCGAGATCGCGGCCATCAGCTCCATCCGGTTATTGGTCGTGTCGGCCTCGCCGCCCTGCAACTCACGTTCCTTGACGACGGTCTCGCCATCCATGGCGCGCATCAAGACGCCCCAGCCGCCGGGACCGGGATTGCCGCTGCACGCGCCGTCCGTCCATGCGAAAAGCTCAGTCATAGCGCGCCTCAGACCAAAGCATCTGAAAAGGGCGGATGAAATGGCAGGAAAAACATCATCGGGCTTCTTCTGTGCAAAAATACTCATAAAAGGGCGAAGCGCCCCCGGCGCTTATGCCTCGCGCAGCACCCGCGGCACCTTGAATTCGACGTTTTCCTGCGCGGTCTCGACCACCTCGACGGTCAGGTCATAGCGCGCGCGGAAGGCGTCGATCACCTCATTGATCAGCACTTCGGGCGCCGATGCTCCGGCGGTCACGCCGACCGCCCGCGCGCCCTCGATGGCGCGCCAGTCGATATTCTCGGCCCGCATCACCAATTGGCTATAAGCGCAGCCCGAAGCCGAGCCCACCTCAACCAGACGGCGCGAGTTCGATGAGTTGGGCGCGCCGATCACCAGCAGAGCGTCGATCAGGGGCGCAATCGCCTTGACCGCCGCCTGACGGTTGGTGGTGGCATAGCAGATATCCTCTTTCGCGGGACCGATGATCGCCGGGAACCGCGCCTGAAGCGCCGCGACGATTTCCGCCGTATCGTCCACCGACAGCGTGGTCTGGGTGATATAGGCCAGCCGTTCGGGGTCGCGGGGGGTGATGCGGGCGACATCGGCGGCGGTCTCGACCAGAATCACCTCACCCTCAGGCAGTTGCCCCATGGTGCCCAGAACCTCGGGGTGGCCAGCATGGCCGATCATCACCATTTGCAGGCCCGCCGCGTGGTGGCGTTCGGCCTCGACATGAACCTTGCTGACCAGAGGGCAGGTCGCATCGACAAAGACCATCTCGCGCCGCCGCGCCTCGGCGGGCACGGATTTCGGCACGCCATGGGCCGAAAAGATCACGGGTCGGTCGGCGGGGCATTCGTCCAGCTCTTCGACGAACACCGCGCCCTTGTCGCGCAGGCTGTCCACGACGAATTTATTATGCACGATCTCGTGGCGCACAAAGACCGGCGCGCCCCATTTTTCCAACGCCATTTCAACGATCTTGATGGCGCGGTCCACGCCCGCGCAAAAGCCGCGCGGGGCGGCCAGATAAAGGGTCAAAGGCGGCTTGGGGGCGTTCTGTTCCATGGCTTCCCGAGTAGCGATAATGCGCCGAAAGGTCCAGTTGTGACCGCTCACATATGTTGGAGGGGCGAAACCATGCCCGGCCAGCCGCGTTGAGGCGCGAACCCATTTGAACAGAAAAGCGAGTTTTCCATGAAGCCTGCAACCCGTTCCGCCCTCACCGCCACCGCCGCCCTTCTGGCGCTGAGCCTGCCTGTGGCCGCGCAAGAGCCGGTCCCGACGCCCGCGCCGAATGCGCCCGATCAGCAACCCGCCTTCCCTGAACAGACCCGCGCACCCGAGGTGGATAGCGGCGTCTCGCTGGCGGTTGAGACCGTGACCGAGGGTCTGGTCAACCCCTGGGCGGTGGCCTTGTTGCCCGATGGCGGCGCACTTGTGACTGAGCGGCCCGGCCGGATGCGCCATGTCGGCGCGGATGGCGCGCTTTCTGAACCGCTTGACGGCCTGCCCGATATCGTGGCCGCGCGTCAGGGCGGGCTTCTGGACGTCACCCTCTCGCCCGATTTCGAGAGTGACCGGATGGTCTATTTCAGCTTTTCCGAGCCGCGCGACGGCGAAGAGGTGAACGGCACCTCGGTCGCGCGTGGGGTTCTGGCTGAGGATAACGCCTCGCTCAGCGATGTTCAGGTGATCTTCCGCGCCGAGCCGGGCGTGCCCAACAACATGCATTACGGCTCTCGCGTGGTCTTTGCGCCCGATGGCAACCTGTTCGTGACCCTGGGCGAGCGCTCGGACCGGGAATATCGCGATCAGGCGCAAGACCCGATGTCGCATCTGGGCAAGCTGGTGCGGATTGCGCCCGATGGCACGATCCCGGCGGATAACCCCTTCGCAGACGGCTCCGAGGCCCTGCCCGAGATCTATGCGATGGGCTTTCGCAACGTGCAGGCCGCAGCCATTGACGCCGAGGGCCAGCTTTGGACCATCGAACATGGCCCCAAAGGCGGCGATGAGCTGAACCGGCCCCAGCCGGGGCTGAACTATGGCTGGCCGGTCATCACCTACGGGATCGAATATTCCGGCGGTGAGGTCGGCGAAGGGCTGACCCAGAAGGACGGGCTGGAGCAGCCGGTCTATTACTGGGACCCGGTCATCGCGCCGTCCGGTGCGCTGTTCTATACGGGCGAGATGTTCGGCGAATGGCAGGGTGATCTGCTGATCGGCGCGATGAACCCGCCCGGTCTGGTGCGGCTGGAACTCGACGGTGAGCGCGTCTCGGGTGAGGAACGCTTTGATCCGGAGATCGGGCGCATCCGCGATGTGGCGCAGGCCGAGGACGGCGCGATCTGGGTCGTGACCGATGAAGAGGCTGGCGGGCTTTATCGCCTGTCGCTGCAGTAACGCCCCCGCAAACGAAAACGCCGCCCTGCTTGCGGGGCGGCGTTTGATATTCGGCTATTCCTCGGCGGTGTCGCGTCCATTGTCACGCGGCGGACGCCCGATCACATCGCGCAGCGCCTCAAGCTCGATGAAATTGTCGGCCTGACGGCGCAGATCGTCCGAGATCATCGGCGGCTGGCTGCGCGTGGTCGACACAACCGAGACCCGCACCCCCTGCCGCTGCAATGCCGCCACAAGCGGACGAAAATCGCCATCGCCCGAAAACAGCACCGCGTGATCCATATGCGGGGCCAATTCCATCGCATCGACCGCCAGCTCAATATCCATATTGCCCTTGATCTTACGCCGGCCCATCGAATCGGTGTATTCCTTGGCAGGCTTTGTCACCAGGGCAAAGCCGTTATATTGCAGCCAATCGACCAGTGGACGTATCGGGGAATATTCCTCATTTTCCAGCAGCGCGGTGTAATAATACGCCCGCAAAAGCTTTCCGCGACGTTCAAACTCTTGTCGCAAGAGCTTATAGTCGATGTCAAAGCCCAAGGATTTCGACGCAGCGTAAAGATTGGACCCGTCTATGAAAAGCGCGAGCCTGTCATCCTTGTAGAACAAAAGTCACCTCCCCGGCGCTTGCGTATCAGACCGTTTCCCCGGATGGCCGCAAGCGCGATTAAAATTGCCCGCAAAGTGGCAGGAACCAAGAATGCAAGAAAACCTATGCTTCATCGCCACAGGCGCAAACCTGTCTTATTCGGCAACTGGCCCTGCGGGCAGCCAGATTGCCGCGCTGCGGGCGCTTGATCAGCGGGCGGATATGGCGGTTGTCGCGGTGTCGCGCTTTTATCGCAGCCCGGCTTTTCCGGCAGGCTCGGGCCCTGATTATGTCAACGCCTGCGCGGCGATCCGGTCCGGGCTTGGCCCGCAAGATCTGCTGGCGGTGCTGCATGAGACAGAGGCTGCCTTGGGCCGGGTTCGGGCGCAGCGTTGGGGCGCGCGGGTGATCGACCTTGATCTGATCGGATTGGGCGCGATGGTTCTGCCCGATGCGGCGACGCAGAGCCATTGGCGCGAACTGCCCCCGCCCGCGCAGGCCGAAACGGCGCCCGGGCAGCTGATCCTGCCCCATCCGCGCATGCAGGATCGTGCCTTCGTACTGAAACCCTTGGCCGATATCGCGCCCCTGTGGCGGCACCCGCTGACCGGGCTTTCGGTGGCCGCGATGCTGGCCGCCCTGCCCGCTGCGGATCGGGACGCGGTTTTGCCCTTTATTTCTTGACATTTGGCGTCCGGCCCGCCATCTATCTTCCTTCACCCGCAGACCGAATCGATAACAAGGTGACTGAATGGCCCGCGTAACCGTCGAAGATTGTGTAGATAAAGTTCCGAACCGCTTCGATCTGGTGATGCTTGCCGCGCATCGGGCGCGTGAGATTGCGACCGGCAGCAAGCCCACGGTGGACATCGACAATGACAAGAACCCGGTTCTGGCCCTGCGCGAGATCGCCGATGAAACCCAGCCCGTCGATGACCTGCGCGAACGCATGATCGAGGCCAGCCAGCACGAGATCGAGGTGGACGAACCCGAAGAAGACGCCATGGCGCTGTTGCTGGGGGCCGAAAACGACCGCCCCAAGCCCGCCGAGGAGGAGTCTGAGGAACGCCTGCTGCGCATGATGCTTGAAGCCAATAACCGCGATTGATCAAAACAGGTTTTCGGCGCGATGATTGATGTCGAAGACCTGATCGCGCTGATCCGCAACTATAATCCGCACAGCGATGAGGACATGATCCGTCGCGCCTATGCTTATGGCGCGATGATGCATGAGGGCCAGACCCGCCATTCGGGTGAGCCCTATTTTACCCATCCGGTTGAGGTCGCGGCCATCCTGACCGAGATGCAGCTGGACGATGCGACCATCGTCACCGCACTTTTGCATGACACGATCGAGGACACCCGCTCAACCTGGTCCGAAGTGTCTGAGCTGTTCGGGGCTGAGGTCGCCGATCTGGTCGATGGGGTGACCAAGCTGACCAAGCTGCAACTCTCGGGCAGCCACTCCAAACAGGCCGAAAACTTTCGCAAGCTGTTCATCGCCATGACCCGCGACATGCGGGTTCTGCTGGTCAAGCTGGCCGACCGGCTGCACAATATGCGCACGATCCGCGCCATGCGCCCCGACAAACAGGTGCAAAAAGCCCGCGAAACCATGGATATTTACGCGCCTTTGGCGGGCCGTGTCGGTATGCAGGGGATGCGGGAAGAGCTGGAGGATCTGGCCTTCAAGGTCATCAACCGCGAGGCCCGCCAGTCGATCATCCGCCGCTTTGTCACGCTGCAACGCGAATCGGGCGATGTGATCTCGAAAATCACCGCCGATATCCGCACCGAGCTGGACAAGGCGGGCATCGACGCCGATGTTTACGGGCGCGCCAAGCGGCCCTTCTCGGTCTGGCGCAAGATGCAGGAAAAGCAGTTGGCTTTCTCGCGGCTCTCGGACATTTACGGGTTTCGCATCATCACCCGCTCGGAAGAGGATTGTTACCGCACGTTGGGGCTGATCCACAGCCGTTGGCGGGCGGTGCCGGGGCGGTTCAAGGACTATATCAGCCAACCCAAATCGAACGGCTATCGGTCGATTCACACCACCGTTTCAGGCCGCGACGGCAAGCGGGTCGAGGTGCAGATCCGCACCCGCCAGATGCATGAGGTCGCGGAATCGGGCGTGGCCGCGCATTGGTCCTATCGCGACGGCGTGCGCTCGAACAACCCGTTCGCGGTGGACCCGTCGCAATGGATCGCCACCATGTCCGAGCGGCTGGGCGATGAGGATCACGATGAGTTTCTGGAACATTTCAAGCTGGAAATGTATGCCGACCAGGTGTTCTGCTTCACGCCCAAGGGCGATGTGATCCCCCTGCCGAAGGGGGCGACGGCGATTGACTTTGCCTATGCGATTCACACGCGGGTCGGGAATGCCTTTGTCGGCGCCAAGGTGGACGGTATCCGCACGCCGATGTGGACCAAGCTGCGCAACGGTCAGATGGTCGATGTGATCACGGCGTCCGGTCAGCGCCCTGAACTGGGCTGGTTGGAGATGGTCGCCACGGGGCGCGCCAAATCGGCCATTCGCCGCAGCCTGCGTGAGGCCGACCGCGAACGCTATGTCAAGCTGGGCGCGGAATTGCTGCGCGTGGCCTTCGAACACCACGCCCGCAAGCTGACCGACAAGGCGCTGCGCACCGCCGCCGAAAAGCTGGCTCTGCCCTCGGCGGATGAGATGCTGGCGCGGGTCGGCACCTCGGATCTGGCCGCGCAAGAGGTGCTGGCTGCGCTTTACCCCGAGCTTGAGCCGCGCAAGGACATTATCGACCCCGCCCATCCGATTGCCGGGCTGACCGCCGATCAGCGGTTTGAGCGTGCCTCCTGCTGTCTGCCGCTGCCGGGTGAGCGGATCGTCGGCATCTCGCAGCCCGGTCGCGGGTTGGTGCTGCACGCCATCGACTGCCCCAGTCTTGAGCTGCATGAGGACGAACTTGACCGTTGGGTCGATCTGCGTTGGCGTGAGGGGGATCACCCGCCGGTCTATACCGTGCCGCTGGACATCGTGATCCGCCATGACGCGGGGGTTCTGGGCCGCATCTGCACGCTGATTGGCGGCTGCCGCGCCAATATCTCTGACCTGCAATTCGTTGATCGCAAACCGGATTTTTACCGGCTTCGCATCGACGTTGACCTGCGCGACCATGAACAGCTGCACGTCCTTTTGACCGCGCTTGAGGCCGAAAGCGATGTCGCGCAGATCACCCGCATCCGAGAGCCCGCACCCTATGCCGAGGGCTTGGCTGCGGCGCGGGCCAAACGCGCCGAGCGCGCCGCCGCGCAATAGGGGGTCTTGATGTTCAAACGCCGCAAGCCGCGCAGCTATTCGCAGATCGCCACAGATTTCGTCTATCCGCGCGGCGGCTGGACCCGTGCGGCGCAATATGTCTGGCACCGGCTGCGCCGCCTGCCCGATCAGCCGGGCCGGATCGGGCGCGGCGTCGCGGCGGGGGTGTTCATCTCATTCACGCCGATGTTCGGGCTGCATTTTCTGGGCGCTGCGGCGATTGCATGGCTGATCGGCGGCAATATCATTGCCGCGCTGCTGGGCACTTTTGTCGGCAACCCGCTGACCTTTCCCTTTATCGCCGTGCTCTCGGTGCAGCTTGGCCGCTGGATGCTGGGCCTTGACGGCCAGATGAGCGCGCAGCGCGTCCTGTCCGAGATTTCCAAGGCGGTAGGTGAGTTCTATAACAACGTGCTGTCGCCATTTACGAACCGCGAGGCGCATTGGAACCATCTGGGCGATTTCTTCCACGAGATCTTCCTGCCCTATCTGGTCGGCGGCATCATCCCCGGCATCCTCGCGGCGGTGGTGTGCCATTACCTCACCGTCCCGGTGATCCGCGCCTATCACCGCCACCGCGCCCGCAAGATGGCCGAGCGCATCGCCCGCCTGCGCGCCGAGGCCGCCAGCCGAAATGAGACGGGCCGAAATGAGACGGGCCGGAACGAGAAATGATGCCGCAAGGGGGTTTTCAAGCGCAAAAGCCGCGTTATAGTCGCCCTTATGACACGGATGCGACATATCGCCACGACCCCGCAACCGCGCCCCGGCGCGGCTCTGGTCCTGCGACTCCGTGGGCTGCTTCTTCTTACGCTGCGCTGAGCGGGCCCCGCCGGGCCGCCGCTCTGGCAGGCCAAGCGCCCGGCACATCCTGACAGCCAAGAAAGAAGACCCATGACCGACAAGAACCGCGTATTCATCTTTGACACCACCCTGCGCGATGGCGAACAATCGCCCGGCGCCACGATGAGCCATGACGAAAAGCTGGAAATCGCCCGGATGCTGGACGAAATGGGCGTCGATATCATCGAGGCCGGTTTCCCCATGGCCTCTGAGGGCGATTTTAACGCCGTCTCCGAAATCGCCCGCCAGTCGCAGAATGCGGTGATCTGCGGCCTCGCCCGCGCGCAAATCCCCGATATCGACCGCTGTTATGAGGCGGTGAAACACGCCCGCCGCCCGCGCATCCACACTTTTATCGGCACCTCGCCGCTCCATCGCGCCATTCCCAATCTGGACATGGACCAGATGGCCGAGCGGATCGAGCAGACCGTCACCCACGCCCGCAACCTCTGCGACAATGTGCAATGGTCGCCCATGGATGCGACGCGGACGGAACATGACTATCTGTGCCGCGTCGTGGAAATCGCGATCAAGGCGGGCGCAACGACGATCAACATTCCCGACACTGTCGGCTATACCGCGCCCCGCGAAAGCGCCGATCTGATCCGTATGCTGCTGGAACGGGTGCCCGGCGCGGATGAGATCGTCTTTGCCACCCATTGTCACAACGATCTGGGCATGGCGACCGCGAATGCCCTGGCCGCGGTCGAGGCGGGCGCGCGCCAGATCGAATGCACGATCAACGGCTTGGGCGAACGCGCGGGCAATACGGCGTTGGAAGAGGTGGTGATGGCGATGAAGGTGCGCCATGACATCATGCCCTTTTCGACCGGCATCGACACCACGAAAATCATCGGCATCTCGCGCCGCGTGGCGCAGGTCTCGGGCTTTCCGGTGCAGTTCAACAAGGCCATCGTCGGCA
>JAUNTZ010000013.1 GCA_030538425.1 Paracoccus sp. (in: a-proteobacteria)
CCCAGGTGCCGGTGTCCAGCTTGAAATCCTCGGACACGCGGCCGTCAAAGATCAGCCCGTGGTTCATGTCGCCCTCGTCCACAAAGCGCACCGCATCGCCGGTGATGAAAAAGCCCTCACCGTCAAAGGCGGCGGCGGTCTTTTCCGGGTCGTCGAAATAGCCCGGCATGACATTCGGCCCGCGCACCCGGATTTCGCAGCGCATGTCGGCATCGGGGATCAGTTTCAGTTCCACCCCCGGCAGCGGCACACCGATCACGCCCGAGCGCCCGATGGGTTCGTGGACCATCACGCAGGCGGGCGCGGTTTCGGTGAGCCCCCAGCTTGACGCCATCATCGGCAACCCGCTGCGCACGTCGATCATGGCGCGTTCCAGCTTGTCCCAGACGTCTTGCGGCAAGGACGCGCCCGCATAGAACAGCAGGTCGATATCGCGCAGCAGCCGGTGACGCAGGGCCGCATCCGCCGCCATCGCCTCGGCCAGCATCGCATAGCCCACCGGCACGTTGAAGGCGAGCGTGCCGGGATAGGCATCGCGGTTGGCCAGCGTTTCCTTGAACCCGCGCGCGGTGGGCTTGCCGCTGTCGATATGCAGCGTGCCCCCGTTCGACAGCATCATGTTGACGTTATGCGTGCCGCCAAAGACGTGGTTCCACGGCAGCCAGTCGGTGATGCGCGGCGGCGTGTCGGCCAGATAGGGCATGACCGCGCCCATCTGCACCTGATTGACGCACATCATCCGATGCGTGGTCAGCACGCCCTTTGGGTCCGAGGACGACCCCGAGGTGAACATGATCTTCGCCAGCGTATCCGGCCCGACACTCGCATGAACCGCGTCGAGATCGGGGTGCAGATCATGGTTCAGGAAATCGACCATATCGGTCAGGGGACGCCCTAGCCCTGCTGGGCGTGAGGTGACCAGCTCGACCCCCTCCAGTTCGGGCAGTTGCAGCGCGCTGCCATAGCGGGCCGCGTCATCGGCAAAGGCCATGCGCGGGCGGGTCTTCTCCAGCACATAGATCAGGCGGGGATGCGCCTCGGGGATCAGGGCGTATTGTTCGGCCAAGGGGATCACTGGCACGCCGATATATTGCGCGGCCAAGGACAGGATCAGGTGATCGACGCTGTTGCCCGAGATGATGGCGATGCGGTCATCCGCCCCCATCCCCCGCGCCAGCAGGGCCGAGGCCGTGCGCCGCACGAAGCGCAACAGGTCGGCATAGGTGACATTGCGCCAGCCCGGCCCCTCACGTTCAGCCACGGCCACGCGATAGGGGGCTTTGTCGGCCCAATGATGCAGCCACGCGCCGGTGTTCGGGACGTGACCCGGCAGCGGGATGCGGGATCGCAGCAGGATGGTGCCATCGGCGCGGTCTTCGCGCTTGACCGAATGGGGGACATAGCGGGTGACGGTATGCGCCTTGGCCCATGCGGCCCGTTCGTGGAAATTGTCGGGCGTGGTGACGGGGATGTCGATGTGATCCATGGCGGCCCCTCTAGCGAAACACCGGCTGGCGCTTTTCAAGGAAAGCGTTCAGCCCCTCGGCCGCGTCGGGCGTGGTCTGGACAAGTGCGGCGGCAAGGCTTTCGGTGAACAGCCCGTCGGCGTGGCTCATATCCGCGATGCGGGGCAGGGCCTGCGTGATGAAGTAATTCGACATCGGTGCATTTTCCGCAATCGTCGCGGCAAGCTTGCGGGCCAGCGGCAGGGCCTCACCCTCAGCCACGGCGTAATGGCACAGGCCAAGGCGCAGCCCCTCATCCGCACTGTATTTGCGCCCGGTCAGCATCATTTCCACCATGCGGTCAGCGCCAAGGATGCGCGTCACACGGGCTGCGGCTCCACCGCCGACAAAGATGCCGCGCCGCCCCTCGGGCAGTTGGAAAATGACCGAGGGTTCGGCGATCCGCACATGGGTCGCGGTGGCCAGCTCCATCCCGCCACCGATCACCGCGCCGGTCATGGCGGAGACCGTGATGCGCCCGCCCGACTGGATCATATCCATAACCCGGTGCCAGTTGCGGGAATGGTAAACGCCCTCCTCGGCGCTGCGGCTGACATGTTCGGACAGGTCCAGCCCCGAACAGAAATGCCCGCCGCGCCCGTGCAGGATCACCACCCGCACGTCAGCGGGCAGGCTGGCATAGAACGCCTCGATCTCGGCCATCAACCCGTCGGACATGGCGTTACGCTTGTCCTCGCGGATCAGTTCCAGTTCAGCGATGCGGCCGTCGATCCGGCCCTCGGTATAGCTGCCCATGTCGTTCTTCCTTATTTCGGGGCCAGCCGGACGGCGCTGTCGATGCGGATGACTTCGCCGTTCAGGATGGGGTTTTCGATGATCTGCTGAACCAGCATGGCAAATTCGTCAGGCCGCCCCATGCGTGAGGGGAAGGGCAGGCCGGCTTCGAGGCTCGCCTTGATCTCGGGCGGCAGGCCCGCGCTCATCGCGGTTTCAAACAGGCCCGGTGCAATAGCCATGACGCGGATGCCGAAGCGGGCGAGTTCCCGCGCGGCGGGCAGGGTCAGCGAGGCGACGCCGCCTTTTGACGCGGCATAGGCCGCCTGCCCGATCTGGCCGTCCTGATAAGCCACGGAGGCGGTGTTGATGATAACCCCGCGCGCGCCGTCGGCGTCCAGTGGCGCGGCCACGGCCATGGCGCGGGCGGCGGTGGAGAGGACCGTATAGGTGCCGATCAGATTCACGCGGATCGTGCGGTCGAACGCATCCAGCGACAGGGTGCCATCGCGCGGCAGGATGCGGGCGGCGGTGCCGATGCCTGCGCAACTGACCACGATGCGCGGGGGTGCGCCCCATTCGGCGCTGACGCGGTCAAATGCGGCCTGCACCTGCGCCGCATCCGCCACATCCGCCGCCAGAGCCAGCCCGCCGATGCTATCCGCCACCGCGCGGGCGGCATCCTCGCTGCGGTCGAGAGCCGCGACGCGAGCGCCCGCGCGGGCCAGCCGCCGCGCCGTGGCTTCGCCAAGCCCGCTGCCCGCGCCGGTCACAAGAGCGATGGTTTCATTGATATTCATGGCTCACCTCAGAAAAAACTGCGGGTCAGCAGCATCACCGCGACCAGTGCCAGATCGGCGATCAGGAAGGGGATGATCCCCGCGAAAACCTGCTCCAGCCGCACATAATCTCGTGCGACGGAATGGATGACAAAGACGTTCAGGCCCACGGGGGGCGTAATCATCCCGATCTCCAACAGCTTGGCGACCAGCAGGCCGAACCAGATCACATCGACCCCATGCGCCTGCACCAAAGGCAGGAACAGCGGCAGGGTCAGAAGCAGCGCCCCGATAGGTTCCAGAAACATGCCAAGCGCCAGATAGATCAGCGTAATCAGTAACAGCAGGGTCAGCGTGTTCAGGCCCAGCCCTTCGACGAACTGGCCGATCTCGGCGGACAGGCCCGACATGGCGACCAGTCGCGTGAACAGGTTCGCGCCCACCGCGATGATGAACAGCCCGCCCGAGGACAGCAGCGTATCGACAAGGCTTTCGCGAAAGCCCGCCCAGGTCAGCGATTTGCGGATCAGGCCGATGATGATGGCGACGAAGGCGCCAAAGGCCCCGGCCTCGGTCGCGGTGAAAAACCCGCTGAACAGCCCGCCCAGCACGGCGATGATCAGCACCAGAACCGGCCAGATCTCCAGCGTCTTGGCCCAGCGGTCGCCCATCGTATAGGCGGGTGCGCGCGGCATCCGCGCCGGGTTGATTGCCCAGACCGCCAGCACCGCCATGATATAGAAAGCCAGCGAGGCCAGACCCACGATCAGCCCGCCCATGAACAGCGCATTGATCGAGCTGTTGGACTGAATCCCGAACAGGATCAGGATGATCGAGGGCGGGATCAGTGCGCCGATCGTGCCGCCCGCCGCCACCGCGCCGGTGGCGATGCGCAGATCATAGCCTTGCCGCGCCATTTCCGGCACCGCGATGCGCCCGATGGCCGCTGAACAGGCGACGGATGAGCCCGACACGGCGGCAAAGCCCGAGGCCCCCGCCAGCGAGGCAATCGCGAGCCCGCCCGGCATCCAGCCCCACCAGACCCGCGCCGCCTCAAACAGCCCGCGTGTGAGGCCCGAGTGATAGGCGATATAGCCCATCAGCAGGAACATGGGGATCGAACTCAGCGTCCAGCTTGCCGATGAGGAATAGGGCACCGTGGTCAGCATGGACATGGCCGGGCGCTGACCCGCGATCATCCAGATGCCGACAAAAGACACCGCAATCAGGCTGACGCCAATCGGCACGCGCAGCGCGATCAGGCTAAGCAGGGCCGCGACGGCCAGAAGGCCGATGGTGAAAGGTTCCATTATCGGGCCTCGATCAGGTTGGGCTGGACATCTTCGACGGGCTTGTTGTCCTCATCGTCGAAGCGGTCGGTCAAAAGCTGGATGATGCGCAAAACCAGAACCACGATCATCAGCGAGAACGAGAAGGGCAGGATCCAATAGCTCAGCCAGGTCGGAAAGCGGATCGTGCCGGCCTCAATATAAGAGCCGCGCGCGGTATGCTTCATCGCCTCTTCAAAGCTGCCATAGGTCATCGCCGCAAACACCGCCAGCGCCAGCACAAAGCCCAGCAGGAACACCGCCTTGCGGGCGGGGCCGTGCAGCCTTTGGGTGAAGATGGTGGCCTCGATATGGCGGCGGTGGATCTCGGTCATGGCCAAGGGCAGGAAGCTGACCGCGACCATGTAATATTTGCCGACCAGATCTGCGGTGGCGGGAAAGCCCGCGCCCAGAGCCTTGCGCGAAAACACGTCAATGACGACCTGCAACATCATCGCCATCAGGACGAGCGAGCCCAGCACGATGCTCATGCGTGAGATCGTGGTTTCAATTGCCTTCATCTGCGCCTCCACGCAGGGATGTCGGGAAGGGCCGCGCCTGTGACGCGGCCCGCGCGTCTCAGTTCTGCCCGTAGCTGGCCAGATCGAGATTGGCGAAAATCTCATCATAGCGAAGCTGGGCCATGTCCTCATAGGACATATCGGGCTGGATCAGCCCTTCCCATTTCTCAATCAGGGCTTCGTAGCGGGCGATCTTCTCAGCCGCATTGGTGACGCCCCGGCCTTCAAGGATCTGCGCGGCATTGGCGAGATGTTCGGTATTGAACTCATCGCGGGCGGTGCGCAGCGTGTCGTCCATGGGGATGAACTCGATCCCCTCGACCGAGCGGGCGTCCTCAGCGTCGCGGTTAAAGGCGATGAGGGCCTTGCCGATGCCGTATTGCGTGGCCCGGGCCAGTGCCTGGCGTTCCTCAGCGGACATGCGGTCCCACAGAATCGCACTGCTGGCGATGCTGGCGCCGTTGAACACGCCTTCCTCGACCTCGGTCACATAGTGGATCACGTCGCCCAGACGGTTCGCGATGATCTCATGGGTGGCGCTGAACGTGCCGTCGATCACGCCCTGAGACAGCGATTCGAACAGTTCCGAGGACGGCATCTGCACCGCCACGCCGCCCATCCGTTCCACCAGCGAGGCATAAAGCGGTGAGCCGGTGCGGATGCGCACGCCGCGCATATCGGCGACGCTGCGGACCGGGCGGGTGGTCAAGAGGTTATAGGTGGGCGTCGCGTCCGAACCCAGATAGACCTGACCATTGCGCGCGAATTCCGCCTGACATTCGGCGCAGGTCACGGTGTATTCCGTGGCCGCCGCCGAAACGACAAAATTGTTCGACCCAAGGAAGGACAGTTCCGACACAAGCGCCGATTCGGGGTAATCTGCCGGGTAATAGGGCATCAGCAGCGTGCCCATTTCCGTGACGCCATCGCGCAGACCCGCGCTCATTTCATTGGGCGCGACCAGACCCGAGGGCGTGTCGTTGAGATCCCATGCGCCCTCGGTGAACTCGGACAGGCGGGTATTGACCTCAGGGAACAGATCGGTCGCCAGCACATGCGCCGGACCAAAGCCGCTTGTCGCGCGGATCGTCTCAGCGGCGGATGCGCCCGCAATCACGGCCAGCAGGGCCGCGGCAGATACAGTCAGTTTCACGTTCATGTCTTCCTCCCAAAAAGCGCCCATGTCTCCCGCAGGGGCGCGAAAATCCTATTCGCTGTCGCGGCGCACCTTCTTCAAAAGCGCCAGCAGCAACTCCTTTTCCTCAGCCGTCAGCGCCGAAATCGCCCGGTCCTCGGCGGCGGCGGCATCGGCGGTCGCCCGGTCACGCAGCCTGCGCCCCTTGAGCGTGGCGGTCAGCGCATAGCGGCGGCGATCGGTGGTCGAACGCGCCCGGTCCACCAGGTCGCGGGCCTCCAACTCATCAATGATCACGACGATATTTGGCCGTTCCATTTGCAGGGCATCGGCGATTTGAGAGGGCGAGATGCCGGGATTGTCCACGATCAGCGACAGGGCGGTCATGGACACGACGCGCAGTTCATGGGGTGCCAGCGCAGCCTCAGCCGACGACCGCACCAACATATAGCTGCGCTTGAGATTATAGCCGATCAGGTTGCGCACGCGGGTGTCGCGGATGCCGTCCGCGGCTGCGTCCTGTGGCTGTCGGTCAAGCCTGTCCATGCGAATCTCCCCCTCTGGAATATAGGTATCAGGAATAATCATTATCGACAATAACTATATTGCGGAGGGCAACGCGCCGTTCGCAAGCGTCGAACACGGCATTTGCGGGCAGGGGGCTTTTGTTTGCGTGACCTCGCCCCGACATTGGCTGCAAACATTTCGATCCGCAGGAGAGATTGATGACCCATCCGAGTGATATTTCCGAAGTCGCGCTGACTGTCCGCGATCTTGACAGCGTGGCTGCGTTTTACCGCGATGCCGTGGGGCTGGCCGAGATTGAGCGGCTGCCCGACCTGATCCGCCTTGGCGCCGGCGGTCGCGTGTTGCTGGAACTGCGCCACGACCCCCATGCGCGCTATGCCGCGCGCCATGAGGCGGGGCTTTATCATACCGCCTTCCTGCTGCCCTCGCGCGATGCTTTGGGCGGCTGGCTGGGCCATGCGCTGCGCCGCGATATCCGGCTGAGTGGCGCCTCGCATCATGGCGTGTCAGAGGCGGTCTATCTCAACGATCCCGAGGGCAATGGCGTCGAGATCTATGCCGACACGCCCCGCGAAAGCTGGGTCTGGCATGGCGACCGGGTCGAGATGCCCACGCGGCGGCTGGATATCGACGCGCTGCTGGGCCTGCGTGCGGGCTGGGACGGTGCGCCTGACGCGTCGCGGATCGGGCATGTCCATCTTGCCGTCGGTGATCTGGGTGCTGCGGCGCAGTTTTTTGAACGCGATCTGGGCCTGACGCGGACCCATGAGGGGCCGGGCGGGTTGTGGTATGGCTGGAACGGTTACCACCACCATGTCGCGGGCAATGTCTGGCACAGCGAAGGCGCAGGCCCGCGCGATTTTCCTGTAACCGGGCTTGCCGGGATCACGCTTTCGGGCGGTGAAAGGTCCGCGTTTCGCGACCCTTGGGGGACGCTTTATGAGGTGCGCTGATGGATGACGATATTCTGGGCCGCCCCGCCGGTCTGCCTGCGGATCAGCAATTCCTGCTGGCCGAGCATCCGCGTGACACATGGTCGGCGGGGCGGATCAAGAACCTTGGCCGCACCTGGCTGCACATGCATGGCAGCTTTCGCGACACCGCCGCGCGGCTGATGGACAGCATCAACGCGGTGCGCGAAGCCGGAGCGTTCAATCCCGGCTTCGCGCCACGTTTCGCGCATGAGGCCTCGGGTCTGCTGGGCCATCTCAATGCCCATCACAATATTGAGGACGACCATTATTTCCCGATCTTCCGTCAGGCTGAGCCGCGCCTGATCCGCGGTTTTGACATCATGGATGCCGACCATCACGTGATCCATGATGCGATTGAATCCTTTGCATCCGAGGGCAACGGCTTTCTGCACAAGATCGGCCGCGCCGAGGGGATGCCCGATGATGCGCAGAAATACGCGCTGGACGCGATGGGTGATGAACTGGCGCGCTTCCGCCGCCTGCTGGTGCAGCATCTGGACGATGAGGAGGATCTGGTGATCCCGCTGATCGTGGAACGCGACGATCTGGGCTGAGGGCTGGCAAATCCGGCCAAAATCCCTATAGCTTGCCCAAACCGCGAGGCATGACATGACCATCCATCTTTACCAGAACGACCTGCCCGAGGGGCTTGACCTTGGGCCGGTCGTGGCGATTGACACCGAGACCATGGGGCTTGACCCGCGCCGCGACCGGCTTTGTCTGGTGCAGATGTCTTCGGGCGATGGGAATGCGCATATGGTGCAGATCGCCCGCGATCGCCAGCCCGCGCCGCGTCTGGCCGCGATGCTGGCCGACCCCAATGTTGAAAAGCTGTTCCATTTCGGGCGGTTCGACATTGCCGCGCTTGAACAGGGCGTCGGGCCGCTGGCCGGGCCGGTCTGGTGCACGAAAATCGCGTCGAAGCTGATCCGCACCTATACCGACCGGCACGGGCTGAAATATCTGCTGCAATCGCTGTTGGAGGTGGATATTTCCAAACAGCAACAGACCTCGGACTGGGGCGCGGCGCAGCTGAGTGAGGCGCAGTTGGAATATGCGGCCTCGGACGTGCTATATCTGCACCGGCTGAAAGAGCGGCTGACCGCATTGCTGGAACGCGAGGGGCGGCTGGATCTGGCCCGCCAGATCTTTGCCTTTCTGCCGGTGCGCGCTCGCCTTGATTTGATGGGCTGGGCCGATGAAAATGACATTTTTCGTCACTAGGTGGGGCCCATGAACGCTTATGTGGACAGCGCCCGGCGCGTGCTTGGGACCGAGGCTGAGGGGCTGGCGGCGCTTGATGCTGCGCTGAACGCCGCGCTTGCGCCGGCCTTTATCGCCGCCATCGAGACGATTCTCGCGGCGACCGGGCGGGTCGTGGTCTCGGGCATGGGCAAGTCGGGCCATATCGGCCGCAAGATTGCCGCGACCTTCGCCAGCACCGGCACGCCTGCGCAGTTCGTCCATCCCGGTGAGGCCAGCCACGGTGATCTGGGCATGATCACAACAGGCGACGTGGTTCTGCTGCTGTCGAACAGCGGCGAGACGCCCGAGATTGCCGATATTATCGCCCATACTAGGCGGTTCTCGATCCCGCTGATCGGGATGGCGTCGCGCGATGGCTCGACCCTGCTGCGCCAGTCCGATGTGGCGCTGCTGCTGCCCGCCATGCCCGAGGCTTGCGGCAACGGGATCGTGCCGACCACCTCAACCACCATGTCACTGGCGCTTGGCGATGCGCTTGCCATCGCGCTGATGGAGCATCGGCAGTTCACCCCCGAACATTTCCGCACCTTTCATCCCGGCGGCAAGCTGGGCGCGAAACTGTCGCGGATTGCAGATCTGATGCACTCGGATATGCCACTGGTGGCGGCGGATGCGCCGATGGCCGACGCGCTGCTGACGATCAGCCAGAAGGGCTTTGGCGTGACCGGCGTGACCGATGCCGAGGGACGGCTGACCGGCATCATCACCGATGGCGATTTGCGCCGCCATATGGACGGGCTGCTGGATCACAGCGCGGCGCAGGTGATGACCCGCAACCCCCGATCCATGGCGCCCGACCAACTGGCCGAGGCGGCTTTGGCGGAAATGCAGGCGCGCAAGATCACCTGCCTTTTCGCGGTGGGTGAGGACGGGAAACCGGCGGGCATCCTCCATATCCACGACTGTTTGCGGGCCGGGATGGTGTGATGCTGCGCTCTCGGGTGGTGGCATGGCTGCGTGTATTGCTCCCCTTGGCCGCGCTTGTGATCCTGTCCACGCTGTTTCTGGCCGGGCGCAGGCCCGACCCTGATGCTGCGATCCCTTATGCAAGCGTCGATGCTGAGGACCGCGCCCGCAATCCGCGCATGACCACGCCCGATTTCGCGACCGTGACGGCGGATGGCTCAGAGCTTGGCCTGCGGGCCGAACAGGCCGTCCCAGACAGCAGCGGCGAGGGCGGCACGGTCGCGGGGATGCGCCTGACATGGCGCGCGCCATCGGGGCTTGCCGCCGATCTCAGCGCGCCCAATGCCGCGCTTGAGGGGACGGCGGTGACGCTTGGCGGCGGGGTGCGGCTGACCACCTCGGACGGCTGGGCGCTGACCGCGCCCGAGATCCGCGCCCAGACCGATGCCGACCGGATCGAGGCGGGACAGGGCCTTGACGGTTTCGCGCCGATGGGCCGGATCACCGCAGGCCAGCTTGAGATGCGCCGCGATGAGGCCGGAGACCATCTTATCAATTTAACCGGCGGCGTCCGCCTGATATACCAGCCCTGAAAGATGAGAGGACCAAGATGCGCCGATCTGCCCTGACCCTGATTTGCGGCCTGATGCTGGCCCCCATGGCCACTTTTGCCCAATCGGTCGCCTTTGGCGGGATCAGCGCCGATGTCTCGGCCCCGGTTGAGGTGCAGGCCGACAGCCTGTCGGTGAACCAGTCCTCGGGTCAGGCTGAGTTCTCGGGCAATGTTGTGATCACGCAGGGCGAGATGCGGCTGTCCGCCAGTCAGGTGCGGGTGAATTACGCAGCCGGCGGGCAACAGCGCATCGACACGCTTGAGGCCACGGGCGGGGTGACGCTTGTCAACGGCCCCGAGGCCGCCGAGGCGCAGCAGGCGCTTTATCGCGTCGCTGACGGCACGATCACCCTGACCGGCGATGTCCTGATGACGCAGGGCGGCAATATTCTGGCGGGTGAGCGGATGGAGGTTGACCTGCGTTCCGGCACCGCCAACGTGTCAGGCCGCGTGCGCACGGTCATTCAGCCCGGCGGCAACTGATGGCGGGCCAAGATTCCGGGCTGGTGGTCCGCAACCTGCGCAAATCCTATCGCAAGCGTCCGGTGATCCGCGATGTCTCCATCGACCTGTCGCGGGGTGAGGTGGTCGCGCTGCTGGGACCGAACGGCTCGGGCAAGACGACGTGTTTTTACTGCATCGCCGGTCTGGTCTCACCCGATTCGGGGCGGGTTGAGATTGACGGGCAGGACGCGACTGCCCTGCCCATGTATCGCCGCGCGCGGATGGGGATCGGCTATCTGCCGCAGGAAATGTCGATCTTTCGCGGCCTGACCGTCGAACAGAACATCATGGCGATTCTTGAGGTCGCCTTGCCCGACGCCCACCGCCGCCGCGACCGGCTAGAGGAATTGCTGGGCGATTTTTCCATCGGCCATATCCGCCACGCCTCGGCCATGGCCCTGTCGGGCGGCGAGCGCCGCCGCGCCGAGATCGCCCGCTGTCTGGCCGCCAACCCCGCCTTTCTGCTGCTGGATGAGCCTTTCGCGGGGGTGGACCCCATCGCCGTGGGCGAGATCCGCGGCCTTGTTCACGATCTGAAAACCCGTGGCATCGGCGTTCTGATCACCGACCATAATGTGCGCGAAACGCTTGGCATCGTGGACCGCGCCTATATCCTGCATGATGGCCATGTGCTCAAATCCGGCACCACGGCTGAGATCATCGCCGACCCCCGCGTGCGTGAGGTTTATCTGGGCGACACGTTCAGCATGAGCTGAACCGCGCGCACCATTTTTCAGACACTTAGCGACGGGGCGTTGACACTTCGCCCAAGCTGTCACCAAATTGACTCATGGGGCGGCATTTTCCGCCCCTGACCTACCCGCCGCGCCGTAGCCCTTTGGCGCGCGGCATGGCGGGCAACCGATGAGGAGAGTTATGCGCTATACCATCAGCGGAAAGCACATTGACGTCGGAGACGCCCTGACCAGCCATGTGAAAACCGAACTGGGCGAAACCATCGAGAAATATTCCCAGCGTCCGACCGACGCCACGGTGACCTTCTCGAAAGATGCGCACCAGTTCACCTGTGACGCCGTGGTGCATCTGTCGTCGGGCCTGACGGTTCAGGCCAAGGGCCATAACAGCGGTGAGATCTATGCCGCCTTCGAGGCCGCCCGCGAAAAGATGGACAAGCAGTTGCGCCGCTATAAACGGCGCCTCAAGGACCACCACAAGGACCGCGCCGCGCCGGTCGAATATGCGGCGGCCGGCATGTATGTGCTGCCCGCCGATGAGGATGAATGGGAAACCCAGGACGATGCGGGCTTGCAGCCGATCATCATCGCGGAAATGGAGGCCCGCGTGCCGACCCTTTCAGTCGGGGATGCGGTGATGCAGCTTGAGCTGAACGGCTCACCGCTGTTGGTGTTCCGCAATGAGAAACATGGCGGCGTGAATGTGGTTCACCGTCGCGATGACGGCAATATCGGCTGGATTGATCCCCGCAATATCAAGTAAGCTCCGCCGCAAAGCGGACGGCCCTTGGCCCGTCTGATCCACGGGCCAAGGCACAGGAAAGCCAAGATGCAGATCGCGACCATCCTTTCGCCCTCGGCGCTGCGCTCTATCCCGCAGCCGATCTCCAAGAAACGTCTGTTCCACGACATGGCCGATCTGGCGCATCAGCTTTATGGGCTGGAGGCCAGCCGGGTTCTGGACGCCTTGCAGGAACGTGAGACCTTGGGGCCGACCGGCGTCGGCCACGGGGTCGCGCTGCCCCATGCGCGGCTTCACGGGGTGGATCGCGTGGTCGGCGTGTTCTTCCGCCTTGATAAACCGATGGAATTCGACGCGGTGGACCGCCTTCCGGTCGATCTGGTCTTCGGCCTGCTTGCGCCCAAGGGGAGCGGGGTGGATCATCTCAAGGCGCTTGCTCTGGTCTCGCGGACGCTGCGTGACGCGGAATTGCGCGCCAAGCTGCGCGCGAATGAGGAACCTGCGGTGCTCTATAGCCTGCTGACGGCGGGGGCCTCGCCCGAGGTCTAGGGCGGGCGCGATATTGCGCTTGGGCCTTCGGTGATTCGGGGCTAGGCTGGCCTTGTTTGAACAAGTGGGGGGAGCCATGTCCAAACATATTGCCGACAAATCGAATGCGGCCTCGCCCGCGCGGTTGCGCGCCTATCTGGCGCAGGAACGCGCAGGGCTGCACGCCCGTGCCCTGGTCGCGCTGTGGTCGCGCCCGCGCAACAAGAATGCGGCTAACCATATCAGCCAGTTCGCCCGGATCGAACGCGGGCGCACCGCCTAGGGCGCGGCCAGATCCCAGACCTTGCGCATCAGGCCGGGCAGGTCTTGCGGCTCAAAGCGGTCCAGCGGCACCAGCTCACCACGCTCGGGCCTTGTGCCAAGCGCGGCGCGCCGCACCTGCAAGCTGAGCGCGAAATGGGTGAAGATATGGCGGACCTCGCCGATATCCTGCCAGTCGGCACTGGCGGGCGGGGGCAGATCGGTCTTGTCCCAGCCGGTCGAGGGGAAAGCCAGAGTGCCGCCCAGCAACCCGCGCGCGGGGCGTCGTTCCAGCAGCACGGCGTCATTGGTGAAGCCGACCCATGCGATGCCGCTGCGCTCGGGCTTCGCGGCTTTTGGCGCCTTTCGCGGCAGATCGGCGGCGATGCCTTGAGCCCGCGCGGCGCATCCATCCGACAGTGGACAAATCCCGCAGGCGGGGCTGCGCGGCGTGCAGATGGTCGCGCCCAGATCCATCATCGCCTGCGCGAAATCGCCCGCGCGGTCCTGCGGGGTCAGCGTGGCCGCGAGTCGGGCAATTTCGGCTTTGGCGGCGGGCAGGGGCGTCTCTACCGCGAATAGCCGCGCGACGACCCGTTCGACATTGCCATCCACCACGGTTTCCGGCGCGCCATAAGCAATCGCGGCAATCGCCGCCGAGGTATAGGGCCCGATCCCCGGCAATTCCTGCAAACCCGCTCGCGTCCGGGGAAAGCCGCCCTGCGCCACCACCGCCCGCGCGCAGGCCAGAAGGTTCCTCGCCCGCGCGTAATAGCCAAGCCCCGCCCATTCCGCCATCACCTCGGCATCATCCGCCGCCGCCAGATCCTGAACGCGAGGCCAACGTGTTGTAAAACGGTAATAATATCCCTTGACCGCCGAAACCGTGGTCTGTTGCAGCATGATCTCGGACAGCCAGACGCGGTAAGGGTCGGGCGCGGGCTGACCCGGCGGGCTGCGCCATGGCAGGGTGCGGGCATGGCGGTCATACCAGGCGAGTAACAGCGCCGCAGCGTCACGCATGGATCACGGGTTTTTGGTCTTCGGTCACTGGCGATTCCTGTCGCGGGCTTTTATCCTGTGGCGGTATCTAGCACGGAAGGCGCGATGACCCAGCCCCCAAAACCGCAGGCCAAGCGCCGCCGCAAGGGCTTTGAGCAGGCCGCGGCGATCCTTGGCGCGCCGATCCGCCGCGTGGCGGAGGGGCGGGGCTTTGCGGTGGCGCGGCTACTGACCCATTGGCCCGAACTGGTCGGCGCAGAGCTGGCGTCCCGGGCACATCCGTTGCGCGTCACCCATAACGCGCGCGACGGTTTCGGGGCGACTCTGGTGCTGCTGTGTCCGGGCGCGGCGGCGCCGCTGATCCAGATGCAGGCGTCGCTGATCCGTGAAAAGGTGAATGCCTGCTATGGCTATAACGCCATCGCCCGCATCCGCATCACCCAGACCGCGCCCACGGGCTTTGCCGAGGGGCAGCTGGCCTTTGTGGCCAAACCGGCCCGAGCGCCCGCGCCCGATGCCGAAACCCGCGCGCGGGCCGAGGCGTTGGTGGGCGATTGCCGCGACGCGGGGCTGCGTGCCGCGCTGGCCCGCCTGACCGCGCTGCGACTGGCGCGGCAGGACCATGATTTTCAACGAAAGGTAACGACATGAGCTTTCTTTCCAGCCGTCTGATGGCGGCCTCGCTGGCCTCGGCCCTGAGCATGGGCGCCGCATGGGCGCAGGACGCGACCACCGCCGAGACGCCCGCCCAGACCCCGGCAGAGGCCCCGGCGGCAAGCGCCCCCGCGACCGACGCACCCGCCGAGGTCACCCTGCCCGCGGGTGAGCGCGTCACCATCGTCGAGGATGCCGAGCCGGAAAAATATGTCAGCGACATCGTTCTGGGCGATCCCGATGCGCCGCTGACCATCGTTGAATATGCCTCATTCACCTGTGTTCACTGCGCCAATTTCCACCGCGACGTGTTCCCGCAGCTCAAGTCCGAGTTCATCGACACGGGCCGGGTGCAGTTCATTCAGCGCGACGTTTACTTCGATGCGGTGGGCCTCTGGGCCGGGGTTCTGGCCCGCTGCGCCGGTGAGGAGCGCTATTACGCGGTCGGTGGCATGTTGCTGGATGAACAGCCGCAATGGGCAAGCGCCCAGACCGGCGAACAATATGCCGAAAACCTGCGCCGCATGGGCGCGCTTGCCGGGATGACGACGGAACAGATGGATGCCTGCTGGGCCGATGAGGCGCAGACCGAGCGGCTTGTCGCGACCTTCCAGCGCAATGCGACGGCGGACGGCGTGCAGGCGACCCCGACCTTTGTGATCGGCGGTGAAAAGGTGGCGAACGCGCCCTGGGATCAGCTGCGCGCAACCATCGAGGGCAAGCTGGCCGAGGTCGAAACCGCCAACTGAGCGGCGCCCCTATAAGACCGGGTGGCAATGCTGCCCGGTTTTCGGGGTCTAGAACACCTCGTCGCCCCGCGCCTCGCGTGGTGCGAAATCAAGGCGCAGGCCGCCCGGTCCGGTCAGGACCAGACCCGCGCCCTCCCGCGCGATTCGGTCGGCCCGGCCAAGCGCTGTCAGATAATCCGATTCGGCCCGCTGTCGGGCCGGCTCGGCGCAGGCCATCTCGGTGGCGGTGATGTGAGATGCGGCGAAATCAGGGGCCGCGCCCGCGCGCCTTGCGGCATAGACATTGCAGGGCGCGATCCCGCTGAGCCGCCCTCCATCCAGCCGCAGCGAAACGTCAAACCCGTAAGCCGCGCCGCCGACCGCCATCAGCTTCCAGTCGATGCCGTCGATCCGTTCTGCCTCCGGCGGGGCATCGGGCGCGCAGGCGGCAAGCGTCGCAAGACAGGCGGCAAGGATCAGGCGCATCTTAACCCCTTGAATATAAATAAAACCCCCGCAGGGCGACCCGCGGGGGTTTGAACCTTGAGGTCCGCATTGTCCTTAAAGCGCGCCTTCGCGCTGTGCCTTTTTACGGGCCAGCTTGCGGGCACGGCGGACGGCTTCGGCTTTCTCGCGGGCCTTCTTGACCGAAGGCTTTTCGAAATGCTGCCGCAGCTTCATCTCACGGAACACGCCTTCGCGCTGAAGTTTTTTCTTCAGGGCACGGAGCGCCTGTTCGACGTTATTGTCGCGAACGTTCACCTGCATGTGGTTGTCACCACCTTCCTAGGTTAAAGTTGATCGAAATTGCAGGAACCCGCCTAATAGCGGGCGAATCGCCTTTTGTCCAGACCGGAGGACGCCATGACCCAGACCGACCCCGCCGACCTGAAACAGCGGCTGCTTGAGGCCGCGCTGACCCATATCCCGTTCGAGGGGATGAATGACCGCGCGCTTGACGCGGCGGCGCGCGATCTGGGGCTGGCGCCTGCGCACGCGCGGGTCTGGTTCCCGCAAGGCGGTGCGAGCCTTGCGGCGGCGATTCACCGGGCGGGTGATGCGCGGCTGCGCGACTGGATGCAGACCGCGCCGCAAGACCGCATCCGCGACCGGATCACGGATGCGGTCTGGCAACGCCTGCAATTCGCTGACCCGGAACTGGTGCGCGCGGCCTCTGCCGTCTTGGCCCTGCCGCAAAATGCAGGGCTGGCTGCGCGGCTGATCTGGGAGACGGCGGATGCGATCTGGGACGGGCTGGGCGATACCTCGCGGGACGTGAACTGGTATTCGAAACGCGCCACGCTGGCCGGGGTCTATAGCGCGACGGCCTTGTATTGGCTGGGCGACAGCTCACCCGGTCTGGCTGACACACGCGAATTTCTGGATCGGCGCATTGACGAGGTGATGGGGTTTGAAAAGCTCAAGGCGAACCTGCGCCGCGTGCCGGGCATGGCCGCGCTGACCTCGCTTGCAACCGGCTGGATTCGCGCGCCGGGCGCTGAGGGCGCAGATGCCGGCCAGCCGGCAGAGCGTCCCAATGCCCCGGCCCAGCCACGAGCAAATGCGCAATCCCAGCGCGAGGCCGATGTGACCGGCAAAGCCGCAACCGGGTCTGATGACCCCGCCGAGCCACCGGCAAAGGCCAATCGCGACGGTGCGGCGCATATTGGCGCCGGATCATCTTTCCACCCAAGTGAGAACGCATAATGACCCTTCCCGACACGATGCGCGCGATCGAGATCACTGAGCCGGGCGGCCCGGAAGTCCTTCGCGAAGTGATGCGGCCCGTCCCGCTGCCGGGCTTTGATCAGATCGTGATCCGGCTGGACTATGCGGGCGTGAACCGCCCCGATGTGCTGCAACGCGCGGGCAGCTACGCGCCGCCCGAAGGCGCGTCCGATCTGCCGGGGCTTGAAGGCGCGGGCGAGATCGTGGCGCTTGGCGCGGGCGTGACGCGCTGGCGCCTCGGTGACCGGGTCTGTGCTTTGTTGCCCGGTGGCGGTTATGCGGAATATGCCGCCTGCCATCAGGATCACGCCTTGCCGATTCCGGCGGGAATGGACCTGCGTGAGGCGGCGGCCCTGTGTGAAACCGCCTTCACCGTCTGGTCGAATGTGGTCATGCGCGGCGGCTTGCAGGCGGGGGAGCGGTTTCTGGTCCATGGCGGCTCGTCCGGTATCGGGACGATGGCGATTCAGGTCGCGCGCGCCTTGGGTGCGCGGGTCTGGGCGACGGCGGGCAACGCCCAGAAATGCGCCGCGATTGCCGATCTGGGCGCGCAGCCGATCAATTATCGAGATCAGGATTTCGTGTCCGTGCTGCGCGATGCAGGCGGCGCGAACCTGATCCTCGATATGGTGGGTGGGGATTACATCGCGCGCAATATCAAGGCGTTGCAGGATGATGGCCGTTTGGTGATGATCGCCTTTCTGGCCGGACCCAAGGCCGAGATCAACTTTGCGCAGATCATGGCGCGGCGGCTGACCGTCACCGGCTCGACCCTGCGACCGCAAAGCGATGCGGCCAAGGCGGCGATTGCCGATGCGCTGCGCCTCAATCTGTGGCCGATGATTGGCGCAGGCAAAATCCGCGTGCTGATCGACAGCGAATATCCCCTGTCGCAGGCCGCCGAGGCGCATCGCCGCATGGAAAGCAGCGCCCATATCGGGAAGATCGTGCTGAAAATCGCGGATTGACCCGCGCCAGAGGCGAGCCAGCCAGTTCAACAGAACCATTATCGCGCGATGTGAATGCGTCATGCCTCCGGCGGGGATATTTAGGGACAAAAGACACCAGAGGCGCTTCTGCGGCCATCGGCCCCAAGCCTGTTCCGCAAGCCCCTGATAAGCGGAAGGATTTAATATCGCGTAAACGTCCGCGTCTTTTGTCGAAAAATATCCTGCGGGGGGGCCGGGAACGCAAAGCCCCCGGCGCGTCAGGTCAGCGCACCGCCTCCATAATCACCCGGTCGCGGCTGCAATCGCGGCGGGCATCACGGCTGCAATCGCGGGGTTCAAGCTCGCGGGTCAGGCAGATGCGGACCTCATACAGGTCCTCGCCTCGGCACAAAACCGTGACCGAATCGCGGGTCAGGGCGGGGTTGCTGTCGATGAAAGCCTCCTCGACCAGTTGCGGCGATAGCGAGATATCGCGGTCAAGGTTCTGGAAGTAATCGGGGATCTCCAACCCCTCGAAGGCCGCCCGCGCGGTCTCGTAATAGGCATGTGCCGACAGGCCCGAGCAGCGGCCATGTTTCTGCCATTGATACCAGGCCAGCCCGCCCGAACCCATGATGTCCGCCATGGCCTGACTTTCGCGCCGTGAAGGGTCGCGTTCCGCCGTGCGGCAGTTTTCGGGCCAGCCCTGTTCATAGTTCGGCCAAAGCCCGTGCAGCACAAAGCCCAGATTGCGGCCCGGCGCGCATTGGTCGGCCTCGCGCCGGTCGCCGGTCTGCGAACACCATGCGGGCGACCAGCTGAGCGCCAGCACATAATAATCGAACTGCCCCGCGACGTGGCGCTGCTGCGCCTGTGCGGGGGTCCAAAGAGCAAGCGCCGCGCAGGCGGCGATGATCCAGCTTTTCATCCCGAACCCCTGTCTGTTGCCCGTGGTTAACCCGAAATGGGGCCGCGCGCATCCCCGCTTCGTGCGATTTGGCCTTTTATCCCGGCCCTGATGCGCCTATATTGCCCGTCAATCCCCCCGAAATGTGGACTGGCCCTGCCTCAAGCCGCTTTTCCCGGCCGGGAAAGATATGCGTAAGGAGTTAATCCGATGAACAAACCTCTGATGGCCAAGGCGACCGCCGTGTGGCTGATCGACAACACCACGCTGAGCTTCAAGCAGATCGCGGATTTCTGCGGGATGCATGAACTGGAGATTCAGGGCATCGCGGATGGCGATGTGGCCACCGGCGTCAAGGGGTTCGATCCGATTGCCTCGAACCAGCTTGACGCGGGCGAGATCGAAAAGGGCGAGAAAGACCCCGCCTACAAGCTGCGCTTGAAACACAACCCCGCCGCCGAGGGTGAGGAAAAGCGCCGTGGCCCGCGCTATACGCCGGTCTCCAAGCGTCAGGACCGCCCCGCCGCGATTTACTGGCTGGTCAAGTTTCACCCGGAACTGGCCGATGCGCAAATCGCGAAACTGGTCGGCACGACCAAGCCCACGATCACCTCGATCCGCGAACGCACGCATTGGAACATCCAGAACCTCCAGCCCATCGACCCGGTCGCGCTTGGCCTGTGCCGCCAGACCGAGCTTGACGCGGCAGTCCAAAAGGCCGCCAAAAAGCGCGGCGATGCCGATGTGATGAGCGATGACGAACGCCGCAAGCTGGTCAGCACCGAAACCTCGCTGGCGATGGGCGATGAGCCGCGGCTGCCGTCCTCGATGCAGGGGCTTGAGAATTTCAGCTTGACCCGTGATGAGCCGGAGAAAGAACTGGACGCCGACAGTTTCTTCAACCTGCCCGATGCGGATGAGGAGGACGAAGACGACCGTTAAGACGTCCCAGGATGGCGCGGGGCTGGTTCTGCTGGCCTCGGGCTTTTTGCTGTCCGAAATGAACCTTGTCGCAAGCGCGATGCGGGCGGCAGGGTTTTCTGTTTTTCTGACCGATGACGAAATGCTGCATATCTTGCCCAATCACGCCTTGGCGCTTGGCGGGATCAGGCTGTTTGTCCCCAACTCCGAGGCTGACCGGGCCGCGCTTCCCCAGCCCCGGAGCCCGCGCCGGTCTTGGTTTTATTGGGCGGTGCTCGCCTTTGGTCTGGTCTGGAGCGGCGTGGGTGCCGCGCCCGTGCCGGTGGTTTCGGGGATCTTTCGGATTGCCGATCCGGCCTAGTTGCGCCCCCAGATGGCCCGGCTGCCCCAGATCAGGATGCACGAGCCGATAACCGCGACGATGATCTGGCTGATCGCTCCGGTCGGCGCGCCATCGACAAGCGTGCGGACAAGCCAGTTCCCAAAGGCCGCGCCGATGATGCCCAGAATGATGTTCATCACGATGCCGGTTCCGGTCCCCATGATGCGCGACGAGATCCACCCGGCCAGACCGCCGATGATGATAATCGCGATAATTCCGAATTGACCCATGCGCTTATCCTGATCCTCCTGTGATAACAGGATAATGCGGAACATGGGGCAGGGGTTCCGCGCCTCAGGAAAACGGCGCGTCGCTGTCGGGGACCATGCGCAGGCGCGGGATGCGCGCGCTGCAATTTCCATAGGCCTGCGCCACGGTGACCTCGATCACCGCCTGCGCGGCAGGCCAGATTGTCGCATCAAGCGGGGTGGGGCGGCGCAGCCCGGCGGTGCCGTTCACGCGCACCCGCCTTTGCCGTTCAAAGTCGATGAACAGCATACCGATCTGCGGATTGACGCGCAGATTGCCAAGCGAGTTATACAGGCCGTTCCCCTCGAAATCGGGAAAGATGATATGGCGCGGATCGTTTACGATCAAAGCCGGCAGTGGCCCGGAGGCGTCGTAGTCACGCCCGCGAAAGCTGGCATCGCAGGCCCCGCCCGCATCCGCGGTGGCAATGAAAAAGAACGGCTGCGCGGCGATGAATCGCGCCATGGCGGGCGACAGTTCGGGCCGCATCATCGCCGCCAGACTGTCCTCGTTCCAATGATAGCGCGAGGGCAGCATGGCGCGCATCTCTTCCTCGCCCCCGTGTGTGGTCGTGTGGCTGGTCATGCCGTGCCTCCTTGCCTTGTCGCTGCATTTGCGCTAAAAACGACCGATCGGTAGGAAATTGGGACGATGGCCAAGACAAGTCAAGACGAAATCATCGCAGCGGCGCGTTATCTGTTTCGGACGCGCGGCTATGCGGGAACCTCGATCGGCGATGTGGCTGATGCGGTAGGTCTGCGAAAAGCCAGTATTTACAGCAGGTTCGACAGTAAACTTGACCTTGCCCGCGCGGCGGTGGCGCTGACTGCGGGGGAATTTGCGCTGCCAGATGATTTGCCCGCCGATCTTCACGCTGACTGGCGCGCGGGTTTCGCGCAGGTGATGCGCGCCCATGCCGACAGGTTGGCCGATGCGCGGCGCTGTCTTGGCCTGCATCTGCTCTATGACGAGACTCTGCCTGACGAGATACGCCACGATATCGCGGGCTTTTTCGCGGCTTTGCGCGATGGGTTCGAAAAGGTTGCCGCGCCATCGGGCATCGCGCGGGAACTGGCGCAAGAGGCTGTCTCGGTGCTGGAAGGCGGGCTGCTTTGGCTGATCCTTGACGACGACCGCGCGCCCCTTGATCGCATGATCGCCCGGTTCTGCGCGGATCTGCCCGCACCTGCGGACGAACTGCGCGACCTGCTGCGCCATTATGGCATCGACCCGGCCCGTGCGACAGGGCGCGAGTTGCGACTGGCCACCGCGCTTGCCGCCGCCGAGGGTGAGAACATCACTCTGCGCGGCGCGCTTGCAGGTCAGGCCGAGGCCGAAAGCTGTTTCCGCTGAGCCTCACACCGACAGGCAGATATATTTCATCTCGGTGAACTCATCTATGCCGTGATGGCTGCCTTCTCGGCCAAGGCCCGATTGTTTCACGCCGCCGAACGGGGCGACCTCGGTTGAGATCAGGCCGGTGTTCACGCCGACGATGCCGTATTCCAATGCCTCTTGCACGCGGGTCACGCGGCTGATGTCGCGGGCGTAGAAATAGGCGGCGAGGCCGAAGATCGTGTCATTGGCGTGGGTGATGGCCTCTTCCTCGGTCTCGAACTTGAACAGGGGGGCGACGGGGCCGAAGGTTTCCTCAGTCGCGACCTTCATGTCCTGGGTGACGCCGGTCAGCACGGTCGGCTGAAAGAATGAGCCGCCCTTGTCATGGCTCTCGCCGCCGGTCAGCACCTTGCCACCGCCCTTGACCACGTCGGCGATATGTTCGCGCACCTTTTTCACCGCCGCCTTGTTGATCAGCGGGCCGGTGGTCACGCCGTCCTCCATCCCGTCGCCCACGCGCAGCGCCTCAACCGCCTCGGCCAGCTTTTTGGCGAAGGCGTCGTAAACCCCCGCCTGCACATAGATGCGGTTCGCGCAGACGCAGGTCTGGCCCGCATTGCGGAACTTGGACGCCATCGCACCTTCAACCGCCGCATCCAGATCGGCATCGTCGAACACGATGAAGGGCGCGTTGCCGCCCAGCTCCATGCTGCATTTCAAGACCTGCTCGGCGGCCTGGGCCAGAAGGATGCGGCCCACCTCGGTCGAGCCGGTGAAGGTCAGCTTGCGCACAAGGGGGTTCTCACAGAACTCTTTGCCGATATCGGAGGACCGGCTGGAGGTCACCACGCTGAAGATCCCCTTGGGCAGGCCCGCCCGTTCCGCCAGAACCGCGATGGCAAGTGCCGAAAGCGGCGTTTCCGCCGCGGGGCGGGCGACAAAGCCGCAGCCCACCGCCAAAGCAGGGCCGCATTTGCGGGTGATCATCGCGTTGGGGAAATTCCACGGCGTGATTGAGCCGACCACGCCGATCGGCTGGCGGATCACGGTCAGGCGCTTGTCGGCTTGGTGGCCGGGGATGGTTTCGCCGTAAACGCGCTTGGCCTCTTCGGCGAACCACTCGATGAAGGAGGCGCCATAGGCGATCTCGCCCTTGGCCTCGGCCAGCGGTTTGCCCTGTTCGGCGGTCAGGATGGTGCCCAGATCATCCTGATGCTCCATCATCAGATCGAACCAGCGGCGCAGCGTGTTGGCACGGTCCTTGGCGGGGCGCGCGGACCAGTCCTTCATCGCCTCGGCGGCCGCCTCAATCGCGCGGGCGGTCTCAGTGCGGCCCAGATCGGCGACCTGCGCGATCACATCGCCGCGCGCGGGGTTCAGCACGTCGAAGGTGGCGCCATCGTCGGCCTCCACCCACTCACCCGCGATATAGGCGCGGGTCTGCAGCAGGCTGGGGTCACTTAGCAAGGCTTTGAGGTCGGTCTGGTCGGTCATGGCGCTCTCCTGCTTGGTCGCGGCCAGTCAACACGCGCGCAGGCGCAGAGTCAAAGCGACATTTGCACAAGGCCCGCTCGGCGGGTTCCCGCCAAGAGTGCATCATCCACACATAAAGATGTGATGAAACCATCGGTTCAGTTTGAGGGTTCTATCGCCAGAAATCCGGCACTGATCTGCCGGAGAATGAAAGGATATGCAGATGCGTAAACTTCTGACTGCGACCGCTGTTGCCGCCCTTGGTTTTGCCGGGGCCGCCAGCGCCGATACCGCCGCCGTTGCCGGCACCGACCTGAACCTGCGCGAAGGCCCGGGCGTGTGGCATGACGTCGTGGGCGTCATCACCGGCGGCGACGACGTGTCGGTGAAGGGCTGTATTGCGGACGCCAACTGGTGCGAGGTCACCTATGGTGAGCTGACCGGCTGGGCTTATGGCGACTATCTGGCCGCCAAAGTCGGCGAGGAATTCCAGCCGCTTTATCCCAACCGTGAAGAAGTCGGCGTCGCCGTGATCGAGGCCCCGGCTGTCGATCCCGCCCGCGAAGGCCAGAACACCGCCGTTGGCGCAGGCACGGGCGCGGCCATGGGCGCGCTGATTGCCGGTCCGCTGGGCGCGGTCGTGGGTGGCGCCATCGGTGGCACCGCTGGCCATGCAGCGACCGAGCCCGAGCCCGCTGTCATCACCTATATTGAGGCGAACCCGCAAGAGCCGGTGATCCTTGATGGTGAAGTCGTCGTGGGCGCGGGCATCCCTGCCGAGGTGACGCTGTATGAGATCCCCGACTATGCGCAGTATCGCTATGTCGTGATCAATAATCAGCCGGTTCTCGTGGATCCCGAAAGCCGCCAGATCGTTTATATCTATCGCTAAGCCTTCCCTCTTGGCGATCTCTCGGAAGGCGGGGCCGTTATGGCCCCGTCTTTTTTGTTAGGCGGGCTTGGCTTTCGCGGGCTGGCGGGGCCTGAGTATTTCTGCACAGAAGAAGCCAAAAGGCCCGCGCCTGCCGGTCTTTTGTCCTCAAATATCCCCGCCGGAGGCATCCAAGCTCACCGCAAGCGCCCCTGTTCAGCGCGGCGCCGCTGCCCGCCGCAAGCGGTCATTGATCGCCCGGCCAAGTCCGTGATCGGGGATGGGCGCCACCGCAATGGGCTGGCCGGTATGGTCGGCGCGATGCAGCACGTCAAACAGTCTGGCCGCTGCCTCGGTCAGGTCGGCGCTCTCGGACAATGTGTCATCGCCCGCCACATCGCCAAAGCCGATCAGATATTCGGCGGGGCGCGGCGCTGTCGCATTCATGCGCAGGGCGGCGCGGGGGGCGTAATGGCTGCTCAACTGGCCCGGCGCGTCGGGGTTGTGGTCGTTCGAGGCGGCCAGCCGGGCCAGCGGGCGGCCAAGCGCGGCCTCGATCGCCTCGGCGGGCAGGCCGCCGGGGCGCAGGAGCGTGGGCTGGCCCTCGCGCCAGCCGATAATGGTGGATTCGACCCCAACCGTGCAGGGGCCTGCGTCCAGCACCGCGGCCAGTTTGCCGTCCAAACCGTCGATCACATGCTGCGCCGTGGTCGGGCTGATCCGCCCCGAGGGGTTGGCCGAGGGCGCGGCCACCACGCCCTCGAACGCTCGCAACAGCGACTGCGCCACCGGATGCGCCGGCACCCGCAGCGCGACCGTATCCAGCCCCGCCGTGACCAGCGAGGCCAGCCCCGATCCCTGCCGCAGCGGGCGCACCAGCGTCAGCGGGCCGGGCCAGAACGCCTGCGCCAGAGCCCGCGCCTCGGCGTCGAAATGGGCAAAGCGTTCCGCCACCGCCAGATCGGGCGCATGCACGATCAGCGGGTTGAAGGCGGGCCGCCCCTTGGCCGCATAAATCGCCGCCACCGCCTGCGCATTGGTCGCATCCGCCGCCAGTCCGTAAACGGTTTCAGTGGGCATCCCCACCAGCCGCCCGCGCGCAAGCTGCATGGCCGCGAAACAGATGCGTTCGGCTTCGGGGGGCAGGATGGGGGTCGGGTCGGTCATCTCTTACGCAAGGTCGCGGACGGAAACTCTTGTCGTGCTTGGCCAAGCGGATAACATGGCAGCAACGAAACAGACATAAACGTGATGCGCCGCCTTGCCAAGCGCGCCCAAGGAAGAACAGCATGACCTATCGCGCCCCTGTCGAAGATATCCGCTTTACCCTTGCCCATGTGGTGCCGATGGGGCGGGTGGCTGAGACCGAACGCTTTGCCGAGGCGACGCCGGATATGGTGGACGCGATCCTCAATGAGGCGGGGCGGCTGGCCTCGGATGTTCTGGCGCCCTTGAACCGCGCCGGGGATGAGACGCCCGCGCGGCTGGAAAACGGTGCGCTGCGGTCCTCGCCCGGTTTCGACAAGGGGTTCCGCGCGATTGCCGAGGGCGGCTGGATCGGGCTGTCCGCTGATCCCGAATATGGCGGGGCCGGTCTGCCGCAGGCGCTGAACATGGCGGTGAATGAGATGATGTCTGGGGCTTGTCTTGCGCTGCAACTCAACCCCTTGCTGACGCAGGGCCAGATCGAGGCGCTGGAGCATCACGCGAGTGATGAACTCAAGGCGATCTATCTGCCCAAGCTGATCTCCGGCGAATGGTCGGGCACGATGAACCTGACGGAGCCGCAGGCGGGCTCGGACGTGGGCGCGCTGACCACTCGCGCGGTGCCCAATGGCGATGGCAGCTACAGCATCACCGGGCAAAAGATCTTCATCACCTGGGGCGACAGCGACGTGACTGAAAACGTCTGCCACGCGGTTCTGGCGCGCCTGCCTGATGGCGCTCAGGGGACCAAGGGGATCAGCCTGTTCATGGTGCCGAAATATATCCCCGACGAGAACGGCAAGCCCGGCGTCGCCAACAGCCTGCGCACGGTCAGCCTTGAGCACAAGATGGGCATCCATGGCAGCCCGACCTGTGTGATGAGCTATGAGGGCGCGACCGGCTGGCTGATCGGCAAGGAACATGGCGGCATGGCGGCCATGTTCACGATGATGAACGCGGCCCGTCTGGGCGTGGGGATGCAGGGCGTGGGCGTGGCTGAGGCCGCGCTTCAGGCGGCGACGGCCTATGCGGCAGAACGCCAGCAATTCGGGCCGATCCTCCGCCACCCCGATGTGCGCCGGATGCTGGCGACCGCGCGGGCTGAGGTCTTCGCCGCCCGCGCCATCGGTCTGGCTTGCGCGGCCACGCTGGACATGGCCACGGCCACCGGCGACAGCGATTGCGCCGCCCGCGCGGCTTTTCTGACCCCGATTGCCAAGGCTTACGGCACCGATGTCGGCTGTCGCGTGGCCGATATGGGCGTGCAGGTCCATGGCGGCATGGGCTATATTGAGGAAACCGGCGCCGCCCAATATCTGCGCGATGTGCGTATCACGCCGATCTATGAGGGCACCAACGGCATTCAGGCCATGGATCTTGTCGGGCGCAAGATGATGGATGGCGGGGCCGCCGCTCAGGCGCTGCTGGATGAGGTGATGGACGCCGCGCGCCAGCATAGCGGCATCTGCCCGCAGAGGGTGGAGCTGATCTGGAAATCCGCGCAGGCCCTGTCCGAGACCACGCAACGCCTGATCGAACGCGGCACCGAGGACCGGTTCGCCGGCGCGGTGCCCTATCTGCGGGCCTTTGCGCGGGTGCTTGGCGCCTATTTCCACCTGCGCGCGGCGGCAACCGGCGATGAGACGCGGCTGATTCTGGCCCGCATCTATGTGGACCGGGTTCTGCCGCAATGCCGCGCCGACCTGATCGAGGTTGAGGCGGGCTTTGCCGATCTGCGCGACCTGCCGGATGCGGCGCTTGGCCTTGGCTGAGGACCGCGCCGCGGCCCACGGCATCACCACCCCGTTTGAGACCCCGCCCGAGCCCGGCGCCGGGATTGAGGTCGCGCCCGGCGTGATCTGGCTGCGCCTGCCGCTGCCGATGAAGCTGGATCATGTGAACTGCTATGCCTTTGCCGATGACGATGGCTGGACGCTGATCGACACGGGCTTCGACAGCTGCAAGAGCCGCGCGATATGGCAGGCGATGCTGTCGGATGGCCCGCTTGCGGGGCGGCCCGTGGCGCGGATCATCGCGACCCATCACCACCCCGATCACATCGGGCTGGCGGGCTGGTTTCAGGCGCAGGGCGCGGAACTGCTGACCACGCGGACGGCCTGGCTGATGGCGCGGATGCTGGTTCTGGACGAACAGGACCGGCCCGCGCCTCAGGCGCTGGCGTTCTGGCGCCGCGCAGGGATGCCGCCCGAGATGCTGGCCAGCCGCGCCGCTGAACGCCCGTTCAACTTTGCCGATACGGTCCACCCTCTGCCGCTCGGCTATACCCGCCTGAGCGATGGTTCGCGGCTGCGCTTTGGCGGGCGCGACTGGGTGGTGCGGACGGGTGACGGGCACGCGCCGGAACATGCGACCTTCTGGGATCTCTCGGGCGATCTGGTGATCGGAGGCGATCAGCTGTTGCCCGGCATCTCGCCCAATCTGGGCGTTTACCCGACTGAGCCGGACGCCGACCCGGTTGCCGAATGGCTGGCCTCATGCCGCCGTCTGGCGGGCTATGCGACGCCGGATCAGTTGGTCCTGCCGGGGCATAAACTGCCCTTTCGTGGTCTGCCCGCGCGGTTGGCCGATCTGGTCGCGAACCATGTCTCGGCGCTTGACCGGCTGGAGGCGGCTCTGGCGAGAGGCCCGCGCCACGCGGCAGGCTGTTTCGATATCCTGTTCAAGCGCCGCATCGGCGCGGGCGAATATGGGCTGGCTCTGGTTGAGGCGGTGGCGCATCTCAACAACCTGGCCCGCGCAGGCCGGATCGAGCCCGCCGGTCAGGACGAACACGGCGCGGTGCTGTGGCGCGCCGTGACAAACGCTCTGCAAGCGGGTGACAGGCCAACAGAAATAGGCTAGTTGGGACAAAACACGATATCTTGGGGAACCGCCATGGCGCAGCATCACGAAGTCACCGACCACAAGCACGGCACGATGAACATTGCGGAACAGGAACGCACCTATAACGGCTTTCTCAAGTTCCTGACCTGGGGCACCATCGCCTGTCTGGCCGTGGTGATCTTTCTGGCGCTTGCCAACGCCTGATTCGGTCTGACCAAACGTCGCGGGGGCTGATCCATGCGCTATTTCATCCGGCTGCTGATCCTGCCGCTTCTGCTGGCGCTTGCCGCTTGTGCCACGCCGAACCGCGACTGGGCCAGCGATGAGGCCGTGCGGCAAGCCCGCTATGTCTCGAATGAGCCGCCCTCGATCACGCTTCTGACCGTGATTGGCGTGGCGCGGGGTGAGGGGGCGCATTCGGCTCTGCTGATCAACGGCTCGCAGCGTGTGCTGTTCGACCCGGCGGGCAGTTGGGAGCATCCGCAGGCCCCCGCCCGGCGCGATACAAGCTATGGGATCAACGACAATATCCTGAACTTTTATCTCGCCTATCACGCGCGCAATATCCCGGGTGAACATTACTGGGTCTCAGCCGAGACGGTTTATGTCAGCCGAGAGGTCGCCGATGCCGCGATCCGCGCGGCTGAGGCGCATCCGTCCGTCAGCCAAAGCTTCTGCGCGATGGGCACGGGCCAAGTCTTGCGGCAGGTGCCGGGCTTTGAGAATGCGCCCGTGCAGTTCCGCCCGCTGACCCTGCTTGACTATTTCCGCGCCTATCCGGGCGTGGTCAGCCGGTCCTATCGCGATGGCGACCCCTCGATTGCGCATGACGTGCTGATGCGTGACCGAGACGGCACGCTGCGCCCCTATCAGCGGCGCGGCTAGATCAGCGCCAGCATCCCGAACAGCGTGGCCGCCCCGGCGATGATGGCGGCCAAAAGCGACCGGCTGGCCCATCCGACCAGAACCGTGACCGCCGCCGCGACCAGCCGCGCGGGTTCCGGGCTTCCGTCATTGGCCGCCGGAAACATCACCAAAGGCGCGACAAGGCCCGGCAGCACCGCGACCGGCGTATAGCGCAGCAGCCGCAGCACCCATTCCGGCAGCGCGCGGTTGCCGATCAGCCCCAGAAAGCTGAACCTGAGCAGGAATGTCCCCGCACCAAGCGCCAGGATGATGAACCAGATTTGCGCGGTGGAATAGCTCATGATGCGGCCCGGCGCAGCGCCCATGTCTCAACCGCAGCGCCCGCCGCCATGGCGCAGGGCGCGGCGATCAGCAAGCCAACCCCGCTTGGCAGGCCCGACAGCGCAAGCGCCAGAAGGATCGAGACCGCCGCCGCGGTGACATGCGCCAAGGTCCGCAAACTGGGCGCGATCATCGCCAGAAACGTGATCGGCACCGCGAAATCAAGCGGCAGCTCAGCGGGCAGCGCATTGCCGATGGTCGCCCCCGCCACCGTCGCCGCGACCCAAGGCACGCAAAGCCCAATCGCCGTGCCGGTGAAATAGCCCAGCCGCGCGCTCAGATCCCATTCGGGGCGGCGCTGAAACTGGTCGATCGACAGGGCATAGGTCTGGTCGATGGTGAAAAACGCCAGCAGCGCCCGGGTCCGCGGCCGCGCTTGCCCCAGATGCGGCACGAGCGAGGCCGAATACATCATCAGCCGCAGATTGACCGCCAAAGCCGAGAGAATGACCAGCCAGACCGGCGCCGATTCGGTCATCAACTGCACGGCAGTGAATTGCGAGGCCCCCGCCAGAACAAGCGTGGTGAAGCCCGTGATCTGCGCAAGGCTCAACCCCGCCCCCGCCGCGACCACGCCAAAGAGCAGTCCAAAGGGCAGGATCACCAGCAGGAACGGCACCGAATGGATCAGGCCTTGCCGAACGCAGCGATGAAATGAGGGGGCAGGGGCGGGCGCTGTCATGGGATGAGCGATATGGCGGCGCCATGGCGGATGCAAGGGGCAGGGTAGTGCGGCGCCTGTTGGGGCTGGGATGTCGGTTGCGACGGCGGGCGGGACTCGGCTGTGATGTGGGTAAGCGAGGCGGGCGTGGTGCTGGCTCAGCCGGTGGGGTGAAGCTGCGGTCCGCCGCGATAGGCCGTCATCGCACGAGCAGGTGGCGGCTCTGACCTTGTGGCGGCGGGCCTCAAGGTGGGGCGATAGTATGGGTTTTCGCGGGGGCATAATCGCCCGGTGCTTCATAGCGAAGCCGTGCGCGGTGGCGGGGCGACGAAGCTTCAGGTTGAGGTGCCGGGTCGGCGGGCGGGGTGAGCCTGTGCTTCGCCGCGATGGTCCGTCATTGCCCGTCGGGGAAGAGGCCGGGGGCCGTAATCTAAAGGCGGCAAGACTCGCAGGCGCTGCGCAGGTGCTTCCCCGCGACCGGTTTGTATAAGGCGCGCCCCCGCGCGCCTTTACCCGTCCTGCCCGAACAGCCCCGCCGCGCGGCCCATCAGCATGAAGGCGCGGGCGGAGCGGGTTTCGGCGAGCCAGCCGATGGCCTCGTCGCTCAGTTGCGGAAGGAGGCGGGTCATGCTGCGGTCGAAGAGGCGCAGGAAATGATGCACCGCGTCGCGGAAAATCTCATCGCCGCGCATCACCTCGACCGCGCGTTCCACCGCATCCGCATCGCGAATCGCGCCCACGGCGGCGACCGCCTGTCCGCGTTGACCCTCGGCAAAGCGCAGCCAGGCCGCAGGATCGGCGGGGGCGGGGCGAAGCTCATCCATGTAAAGATCGCGCGCCGCCAGCAGCGACACGACATCCTGAGCGCTGCGCAACAGCCGGGCATGGTCGGGATGGCGCAACGCCTCGCGCAGCGCGGCAATGCCCTGATCGTCGTCCGGCCCGTCAGGAAAGTTCAGCGCCAGAATCAGCGTCATCGGCGCCAGATCGGCGGGCTTGGGGTCATCAAAGCTCAGGCTTTGTTGACGGGCCTCCGGCGCGGGCGGCGCGGGGCGGGCAGGCTGCGCAGCCGGGCGCGGCGGGGCAGGGCGCGCGGTGGGGGCATCGGGCCGCGTCTCGGCGGCGGGGGTGGCGCGGCCCACCGCCTCACCACCGGGCAGTGGGCGCGGTCCTGTCTCACGGTGGATCTGTTCCAGCATGGCGCGCAGCAGATCGGCCTCGGCTTGCAGCGCATCAACGGCGCGCGCCAGCCCGACTGCCAGCCAGATCAGCGCCAGCGGCATCAGCGCGGCAATCACCGACACCCACCGCGCCGCGCCGCCACTACCGCCATCCGAGGCCAGCCAGAAGGCCAGCAGCATCAGCAGCCACAGCCCGGTCAGCCCCGCGCCGATCAACAGTGCCCGGCCCCCGCGATCAGCGCCCGCCCGGCCCAGAAATGCCGCGATTGCCTGCCTCACACGAAGGATACCGACAGGATTTCATAGCTTTTCTGGCCGCCCGGCGTGGTGACCTCGACGCTGTCGCCCTCATCCTTGCCGATCAGCGCGCGGGCCAGCGGCGCGCGGATGTTCAGCAGCCCGCGTTCCAGATTCGCCTCGGCCTCGCCCACGATCTGATAGGTCTTTTCCTCGTCGCTGTCCTCATCAAGCAGAACGACCGTGGCACCGAACTTGATGCTGCCCGACAGCCGCGCGGGGTCGATCACCTCGGCGCGGGACAGCAGCCCCTCAACCTCTTTGATGCGACCCTCGATAAAGCTCTGCTTCTCGCGGGCGGCGTGATATTCGGCATTCTCGGACAGGTCGCCATGTTCGCGGGCCTCGGCGATCTGCTTGATAATCGCGGGGCGGTCCACCGATTTGAGATTGCGCAGCTCTTCGTCAAGCTGGTCGAAACCTGCGCGGGTCATCGGGATCTTTTCCATGTCGGTCTGTCCGTTCTGCGTGTAAAGCCCGATCGGGCGCTTGATTAAACCAACACCCCCACCAAGCGAATGGCAGGGGCGCGAGTCGTTCGGTCTGGATCGTTGACCGAAGCAGGGGGGCTTGGCAAGCCCCGCGCGCCCGCCTTGCGCGCTCTGTCGCCGATCCACGCCCCCGGCTGCGTGCAGCGGCGTCATTGTTGCCCTGAGCCCCCTCAGCGGCTAGGACATATGCAACAAGGGAACGCGAGCCAGAGGATGCCAGTCATGACCCAAAGAGAACACGCCATCGAACGCGAGGCGATGGATTACGATGTCGTGATCGTGGGCGGCGGTCCGGCGGGTCTCTCGGCGGCGATCCGCCTGAAACAGATCAACCCCGATCTGTCGGTCGTGCTGCTGGAAAAGGGCTCTGAGATCGGGGCGCATATCCTGTCGGGCGCGGTGCTGGACCCCTCGGGTCTGGATGCGCTGATCCCCGACTGGCGCGAGCGCGGCGCGCCCATTCATCAGGAGGTGACCGAGGATCATTTCCACATCCTTGGCGAAAGCGGCGATATCCGCATCCCGAACTGGCCGATGCCGAAGCTGATGTCGAACCACGGCAATTATATCGTCAGCATGGCCAATGTCTGCCGCTGGATGGCCGAACAGGCCGAGGAGCTGGGCGTCGAGATCTTCCCCGGCATGGCCTGTTCGCAAATCGTCTGGGACGGCAACCGCGTCGCGGGCGTGGTCGCCGGTGAAATGGGCCTGAACGCCGACGGCACGCCCGGCCCCGCCTATGAGCCGGGGATGGAGCTGCGCGGCAAATATGTGATGCTGGCCGAAGGCGTGCGCGGGTCGCTGTCAAAAGAGGTCATCGCGCGGTTCAACCTGTCGGACGGCCATTGCCCGCAGAAATTCGGGCTGGGCATGAAAGAGATCTGGGAGATCGACCCCGCCAAGTTCAAGCCGGGCCGCGTCATGCATTCGATGGGCTGGCCCCTGGGCGGCAATGCGGGCGGCGGGTCATTCGTCTATCACTTTGAAAACAATCAGGTTCTGATCGGCTTCGTGGTCCATCTGAACTATGCCAACCCCTATCTTTACCCCTATGCCGAGTTTCAGCGCTTCAAGCATCACCCGATGATTGCCGAACTGCTGGAGGGCGGCAAACGGGTGGCTTACGGCGCCCGTGCCATTTCCGAAGGCGGTTGGCAGTCGATCCCGCAGCTCTATTTCCCCGGCGGGCTGCTGCTGGGCTGCTCCGCCGGTCTGGTCAACGTGCCGCGGATCAAGGGCAATCACAATGCGATGCTGTCGGGCATCGCCGCCGCCGAGGCTGCGGCTGAGGCGATTGCGGCGGGCCGCGAGGGGGACGAGTTGACCGCCTATGACGATGCCGTGCGCCAAGGCCCGATTGGCCGCGACCTGCGCCCGGTGCGCAATGTGAAACCGATCTGGTCCAAGCTGGGGCTGTGGCCCTCGCTGGCCTTGGGCGGCTTTGACATGACGGTTGCGGGGCTGACCGGCTGGAACCCGCTGGGCACGTGGAAACATGGCAAATCCGATGCGCAAGCAACCGGCAAGGCGCGCGATTTCAAGCCGATCGACTATCCGAAACCCGATGGCAAGCTGTCCTTTGACCGGCTGACCAATGTCGCGTTCAGCTTTACCAACCATGAGGAAAGCCAGCCCTCGCATCTGAAACTGCGCGATGCCAGCGTTCCGATTGCGGTGAACCTGCCCGAATATGCCGAGCCCGCGCAGCGTTACTGCCCGGCGGGCGTCTATGAGGTGCTGGAAGGGCCGGACGGGCCGCGCTTTCAGATCAACTTTCAGAACTGCGTGCACTGCAAGACCTGCGACATCAAGGACCCGTCGCAGAATATCGTCTGGACCACGCCGCAGGGCGGCGACGGGCCGAACTATCCGAATATGTGACGACAGGCGGGGCGCAGCGATGCGCCCCGTTTCCGTTGCGCTCGCGCGCAGTTGAACGGGCGGTGGCAGTTGTCCGCCGGGCGACGTTGCGCGGGGCGGGGACAGAGGCTAGGGTCGGCTCGATTGTGACTGCGGGACGCCGATATGAAATTGCTTTATTCTCTTGCCCTTGCCGCGCTGCTTTCACCCGCGCTTGGCGCGGCACAGGTCTGGGCGCAGGAGGATCGCGCCCCCGCACCCCGCCCCGAACGCAGCGCCCCGCCAGAGGCCGCGCCCGCCGAGGACGCGCCTCTGACCCGTGGTCTGGCAGGCCCGGTCATGGCCGCCCGCGCGGCGGCTTTCGCCAATGATTACGGGCCTGCCGCCGATTATTTCATGCGCGCGCTGCGCCAGGATGCGGGCAATCTCTACCTGCTAGACTCGGCGCTGATCGCGCTTATCGCGTCGGGCCAGATCGACCGGGCGCTTGAGCTGGCCGATCTGCAAACCAGCCTTGGCGGCGCAACGGAAACCCAGCCGATGGCGCTGCTGGCGCGGGCGCAACTGGCGCAGGCGGGGGAATGGGACGATCTGGTCAGCCTGCTTGAGCCGTCGCGCCCGGCTGAGGGGGCTGTGCCGCATGGCGGGCAATTGCTGGACGGGCTGATCCGGGTCTGGGCGCTCTTGGGTGCGGGCCGGGCCAATGAAAGCGCCGCCGCGCTGGACCAGCTTGCGCGGCTTGAGCCTGCGCGTGATCTGGTCGGCTATCATCAGGCGATGGCCCGCGCGGTCGTGGGCGATTACGAAGGCGCTCTGTCGATCATCCCGCCTGAGGCGCCCCTGCCGCATATGCAGGGCCTTTTGGCGCAGGCGCAGATCCTTGCGGTTCTGGACCGGCGCGATGAGGCGATGGCCTTTCTGGAGGGCAACGAACTGACCGAGGCTGAGCCCGCTTTGTCGGGCCTGCTCGAACAGCTGCGCGCCGGTGAGGCGGTCAGCTTTGACGTGGTGCGCGACGCCCGCGACGGGATTGCGCAGGTGTTCCTGACCTTTGCCTCGCTGCTGAATATGGAGGCCGACCCGAACCCGCTGAGCCTCATTCACGCGCGGCTGGCCGCCTATATCTCGCCCGACCTGACCGATGCGCGCCTGATCGTGGCGCAGCTTTTGCAACAGCTTGGCCAGTTCGACGCCGCCGAGACCGAGTTCGTCGCGCTGCGTTCCGAAGGCAAGATGCGCCCGGTCGCGGAACTGGGCCGGATCAACGCGCTGTCGCAGGCCGACCGCAAGGATGAGGCTGAGGCGGCGGCGCTGGCCCTGACCGAAGCCTATCCCGACCTGCCCGAGGGCTGGACCGCGCTTGGCGATATGCGCCGCCAGCAGGACAAGTTTGCCGAAGCCGTGCCGGCCTATGACCGCGCGCTTGAGCTGCTTGACGCGGCGGATGAGGACGCGATCTGGTTCCCGACCTATGCCCGCGCCATCGCTCTGGAACGCAGCGGACGCTTTGATCTGGCCGAGGCCGATCTGCGCCGCGCGCTGGAACTCCGCCCGGATGAGCCGCATGTGCTGAACTATCTTGGCTATTCCTATGTCGACCGGAATGAGAATCTGGATGAGGCGCTGGACCTGATCGAACGCGCGGTCGAGCTGGCCCCGGATGATGGCTACATCCTTGATTCGCTGGCCTGGGTCTATTACCGGCTGGGCCGCTATGATGAGGCGGTCGAGCCGATGGAGCGCTCGGTTCAGGCGATGCCCAATGATCCATTGGTGAACGACCATCTGGGCGACATTTATTGGATGGTGAACCGCAAACGCGAGGCGCGCATCCAATGGCAGCGCGCGCTGAGTTTTGAGCCTGACACAGAGGAAGACGCCTATCGCATCCGGCTCAAGCTGGAACGCGGTCTGGATGCGGTGAAGGCGCTTGAGGCGGAACATGGCGGCAGCCTGCCGCCGCCTGCGGATGCGCCTGCGGCGGATTGAGCCGGTGGCGCGGGTTGTGATTGCGGGTGCCTCCGGCGGGGATATTTGGGGACAGAAGATAAGAGGCTTTTGTGTCGAAACAGGCAGCCAGGGGGCAGACGTTGCTTGTTGAGCCTGCGCTTTGTCCGGTTGCAAGCGGTCATAGGCCCCCGAGGCGGCATCATGGCTTCTTCTGTGCCCAAATACTCAAGAATAAGGCGGGGCGATGATGATCGTTGAGCGGGCGGCGGCCAAACTCAACCTTGCGCTGCATGTGACTGGCAGGCGGGCGGATGGCTATCATCTGCTTGATTCGATTGTGGTTTTCGCTGAGGTGGGCGATGTGCTCACGCTGCGGCCCGGCCCGCTGTCGTTAGAGGTGACAGGGCCGTTTGGCGCAGGGCTTGGCGGTGAGGACGACCTTTGTCTGCGGGCCGCGCGACTGGTGGGCGCGGAGGCGGAGATCACGCTTGAAAAGAACCTGCCGGTCGCGTCCGGCATCGGTGGCGGCTCGGCCGATGCGGCGGCGGTGCTGCGCGGTCTGGCGCGGATGGGCGCGGCGCTGCCTGATGATGTGGCGCGGCTGGGGGCCGATCTGCCGGTCTGCCTGACCTCACGCCCGGCCCGGATGCGCGGGATTGGTGAGGTTCTGGACCCGCTGCCGCCCTTGCCGGACCTCTCGCTTGTTCTGGTTAATCCGGGCGTCGCGGTGCCAACCCCGGCGGTGTTTGCCGCGCTGCAATCGCGTGAGAACCCGCCCCTGCCGAAACCGGACTGGCGCGACCGGGCGAGCCTCATGGCATACCTGCAAGCCTGCCGCAACGATCTGGAACCGCCCGCCATCGCGGTTGCGCCGGTGATTGCTGAAGCCCTCGACGCGCTGCGCCGCGAGGGGGCGGAGCTGGCGCGGATGTCCGGCTCGGGCGCGACCTGTTTCGGGATTTACCCCGACGATGCGGCGGCGGCGCGGGCTGCGGCGGCGCTCTCCGTGCGGGGATGGTGGGCGGTTGCGACGGGACTCGCGCCCGCGCCCGCGCCGGGTTAGACTGCGCCAACCGCATAAGCAGGAGGCCGCGATGCTGCGACTGGGTGTCAATATCGACCATGTGGCGACGATCCGAAACGCGCGGGGCACCGCCTGGCCCGACCCGCTGCGCGCCGCGAAACTGGCCGAGGATGCGGGCGCGGACGGGATCACCGCCCATCTGCGCGAGGATCGGCGCCACATCTCGGATGCCGATATCGACGCGCTGATGGCGGGGCTGCGCCTGCCGCTGAACCTTGAGATGGCGGCCACCCCTGAGATGCAGGCGATTGCCCTGCGCCACCGCCCCCATGCCGTCTGCATCGTGCCTGAGCGGCGCGAGGAGCGCACGACCGAAGGCGGGCTGGACGTGGCGGGCCATGACGCTCTGGCCGCCTTCATCGCGCCCTTGCGCGAGGCGGGCAGCCGCGTGTCGCTGTTCATCGGCCATGATCCGCGCCAGATCGAGGCCGCCGCCCGCATCGGCGCGGCTGTGGTTGAGCTGCATACCGGCGCCTATGCCGATTTCCACGCCGCGCGCCGCGTGGATGAGATGGAGGCCGAACTGGCCGGTCTGCGCAAGGGGGCGGCCTATGCCCATGCGCTTGGGCTGGAGGTTCACGCGGGCCACGGGCTGACCTTCGACAATGTCGCGCCGGTGGCCGCGATCCCCGAACTGGCCGAGCTGAATATCGGGCATTTCCTGATTGCGGAATCGGTGTTCATCGGGCTTGGCCCGGCGATTGCGGAAATGCGCCGCCTGATGGACGGGGCGCGGGAATGATCCGCGCCGCGCTGCTGGCAGGGCTTGCCGCCGCGCCTGCAATGGCTGATCTCGCTGTGCTGCCCTGCGACCCCGAACTGGTCAGCGCCCGCGCCATCCCCGAGCCATGGCCGGATTTCAGCGCCGCCTATGCCCAAGGCGCGGTGCGGCTGGCTGTTCTGGACCGGATCGAGCCTGCGGCGGCGGCGGTCTATCTGCTTGTCCTGTCGCCGCCCCATGACGAGATCGGCGAACGGCAATGCCGGGTGGTCGCGCCGGGGGAACATTTCGGCTTCATGGATCTGGATTTCGCCGCGCGCCGTGCGGAATACGACCCGGCTGCGGGGCTGCGCGTGACGATGCCTGCCGCCCGGTATGAGCCAGAGCAGCCGGACGGGGTCTGGTCCGAACTGGCGCTGACGATCAACCAGTCCTCCGGCGAGATCACGGCGCGCCTGACCCGATGAAACCGATCCGATTCATTCTGCGCACCGTCGGCTGGCTGTGGTCGGCGCTGATGATCCTGTTGATGGTGGGGTCTTTGGCGCTGTCCGTGGCGATGACGCTTGTGCCTGCGGTCTTTGCCGCGGTCTCGGGAACGGTGGGTGCCGTCACCGGGCTGCGCACCGTTCACGCGCGCATGGTGGGCGATCTGGGGGCTGAGCGCGCCGCCCGCCGCGCCGCCACCGCGCGCGCCGACAATCTGGCCCGCGAGCTGGCCGACAGCCGCGTGACCTATCGCGGCGCGCGGGTCGCCGCGCGCGAGGCGGTCAGCGACACCGCGCAACGCGTCTCGCGCCGCATGAGCCGCAGCGCGGCGCGGTCTGTCAGCAGCGCTGCGGCGGAAGCCCTGCCGGTGGTCGGCATCGGCGTGATCGTCGCCGCAACCGCGTGGGAGCTGCACGAATCCTGCGAATTGATGAAGGACATGCGCGAGATGGACGCGGCCTTTAACCCCGACAGCGCCATATCCGAGGATGAGATCTGCGGCATCACCCCGCCCGACCGCGCCGAGATCTGGCGGGCCGTGCGGCAAAGCCCCGGCACGGTCTGGCAGGCGGCGCGGGATACCTATGACGGCCTGCCTGAACTCTCCTTTGGCCGCGCCTATGAGGCCACGCTTGGCGCGGCGGGGCGGGCCTATTCATGGGCCTTCGGGCCAGAGGAACAGGGGGCTCAGCCGTGATCCTTGGCATCGGCACCGATCTGGCCAATATCGAACGCATCGCGGGCACGTTGGAGCGGTTCGGCGACCGTTTTCGCCACCGTGTGTTCACCCCCACCGAACTCGCCCGCGCCGCCCGCCGCGCCAATGAGGCCGAGACCCTCGCCAAGCGTTGGGCCGCCAAGGAGGCCTGCTCCAAGGCGCTTGGCACCGGGCTTGCGATGGGGATTTCGTGGAAGGATATGGCGGTCAGCAACCTGCGCTCGGGTCAGCCGGTGATGGCGCTGACCGGCTGGGCGGCGGAGCGGCTGGCCTCGATGACGCCTGCGGGCCATGAGGCCATCGTCCATGTCACCCTGACCGATGATCACCCCTGGGCGCAGGCTTTTGTCGTGATCGAGGCGCGCCCGCTTTAGTTCTGGCGCTTGGTCTCAGGCAGTTGCGACACCCTGCGCCTTGCGCGGGCCGAACGGATCAGCGCCACCGAATAGACGATCAGCGCCGCCCAGATCAGCGGGAATGCTATCGCGCGGGCGCGGTCGAACGGTTCGTTGAACAGGAAAATTGCAGTCAGAAAGATCATCGTGGGCGCGATATATTGCAGGATGCCCATGGTCGAAAGCCGCACCAGCTTCGCGCCATTGGCATAGAACATCAGCGGAATCGCCGTGACCGGCCCGCATCCGATCAGCAACAGCGTATCGCGCCAGTTGGTGCCGAAATGCGACTGCCCGGTGAGGCCCAGCCAGATCAGCCAGCCAAGCGCCAGAGGGGCCAGAATCGCGACCTCCAGCGTGAAGCCCTGATTGGCGCCCAAAGGCAGGCTGCGCTTGAAATAGGCATAGATGCCCCAGCTGACCGTGAGGCCAAGCGCGATGATGGGCAGTTGCCCCGCCTGCCATGTCAACAGCGCAACCCCCGCCGCCGCTAGGGCGACCGCGACTGCCTGCAAGCGGTTCAACCGCTCGCCCAGCAGGGCGGCGCCCAGCAAGATCGAGAAAAGCGGGTTGATGTAATAGCCAAGCGCGGCCTCGACCGCGTGGTCATTGGCAATCGCCCAGACATAGATCAGCCAGTTGACCGAGATCAGCACCGCACAGATCGCGGCCATCCCCAAGAGGCGCGGGCGGCGCAGCGCGTCGGCCAGTTGGGCGCTGCGACCCTGCCAGAACAGCACCCCCGCCGCGATGGGCAGCGACCAGATCACGCGATGGGCGATGATCTCGGCGGGCGGGATATGGTCGAGCTGTTTCATATAGAGCGGCAGGAAGCCCCAAAGCACATAGGCCGCGATGCCGAATGCCAGCCCGCGCGGAGAATCGCTGTTCTGATCCAAAGCGCCCGCCATATCAGCGCCATACGCCCCACCGTGGGCGGATGCCAGAGCGATATGGCGCAATTGAGTATTTGCGCACAGAAGAAGGCCAGCCCGTGTTGAGGTGGCCCGATGCGCATTGGGACTGTCAGGTCAGCAGTCCCATCGAGCAGGGTGCGGATTTCGATCTTGGTCACCCAAAGGCCGAGTTCAAAGCCCGCCTGCCGCGCGATGGCGGCTTCGGCCTCCCGCACCTTCCGCGCCAGTGAGTATTTGTGCACAGAAGAAGGCGCGTTCGGTATTATCGCGACCCGATGCAAACCGGGCCTGCTCAGGCCAGCCCGTCCTCATCGAGCAGAGTGCGGCCCTCGCGGCTTTCGATCTCAAGCACCCAGAGGTCGGGGTCAAAGCCCGCCTGCCGCGTCGCTGCCGCGTCGGCCTCCGCCTCGTTGCCGTCAAAGATCACGCGCCAGTCGCGGCGGTCGGTTTCCATATCCCATTCGCGCGCCCAAAGCTGCGCGCGCCCGTCAAGCGTGGCGCATTTCACCAGAACCGCGCCCGCCGTCTCATCCCCGCGCCGGGTCACATAGACCGGGATTCCCGCCTGAGCCAGACGCGCGCGATAGGCGGCGACCCAGATGCCGGTCGCCAGCCGCGCCTCAGGCGCCATCGTTGTAATCAAGGCCCATTTCGGTAAAGCGCTCGGCCTCGTTCAGCCAGTTCTCGCGCACCTTGACGGTCAGGAACAGATGGACGGTGCGGCCCAGAAACTCGGCCAGTTCCTCGCGCGCGGCCTGCCCGACGGAACGGATCGCCTCACCCTTATGGCCCAGAACGATGCCCTTGTGGCCATCGCGCGAGACATAGACGATCTGGCCGATGCGCACCGAGCCGTCTTTCTTCTCTTCCCAGCTTTCCGTCTCAACCGTCAGTTGATAGGGGAGTTCCTCATGCAGGCGCAGGGTCAGCTTTTCGCGGGTGATCTCGGCTGCGATCTGGCGCATGGGCAGATCGGCAATCTGGTCCTCGGGGTAAAGCCAGGGGCCTTGGGGCAGGGCCTCAGCCAGCCAGGCGCGCATATCGTCGACGCCGTAGCCCTTTTCGGCGGAGATCATGAAGGTCTGTTCGAACGGAAAGGCATCGTTCAGCCGCGCCGACAGCGCCAGCAGGGTTTCCGCCTTGACCCGGTCGATCTTGTTGATGGCAAGCGCGATGCGGCGGCCCTTGGCGACCTCCATCAGCGCGTCAAGGATGCGGCCCACGCCCTCGGTCATGCCGCGATGGGCTTCGACCATCAGCACCACGATATCGGCATCGGCGGCCCCGCCCCATGCGGCGGCCACCATGGAACGATCCAGCCTGCGGCGCGGCGAGAAGATGCCGGGCGTATCCACAAAGACGATCTGGGCGTCGCCCTCAATCGCGATGCCCCGGATGCGGGCGCGGGTGGTCTGCACCTTATGCGTCACGATTGAGACCTTGGCGCCGACCATGCGGTTCAAAAGCGTCGATTTGCCCGCATTGGGTTCGCCGATCAACGCGACAAAGCCCGCGCGGGTCTGGATGTCTGTGCCGGTCATTGGCCAAGTTCCTTTAACAAATGCTGCGCGGCCTCTTGCTCGATGCTGCGCTTGGTGCCGGTGCCGCGCGCGCGGGCGCTGCGGCCATCGGCCAGCGTGACGGTGATCTCAAAGACCGGTGCGTGATCCGGCCCCTGCCGGTCGCTGATCTCATAGCGCGGCGGCGTCATGCCCTGGGCCTGGGCCCATTCCTGAAGCGCGGTCTTGGCGTCGCGCGCATCCAGATCGACATTGGCCAGCCGCCCGGCCCAAAGTGCAAGCACAACCTCACGCGCGCGCGAAAAGCCCGCATCAAGGTAAACGGCGGCCAGAACCGCCTCCATCGCGTCGGCCAGCAGCGCCTCTTTGCGGCGACCGCCCGACAGCATTTCCGAGCGGCCCAGCTTCAGCACATCGCCCAGACCGATCTCACGCGCGATATCGGCGCAGGTCTCACGCCGGACAAGCGCGTTGAAGCGGGGGGCAAGCTGGCCCTCAGTCGCGGCGCGGTCGGCGTCGAAAATCGCCTCGGCCATGACAAGGCCCAGAACGCGGTCGCCTAGAAACTCCAGCCGCTGATTGTCCTGCCGGTTGGGCGTGGCGATTGACCCATGGGTCAGCGCGCGGATCAGCAGTTCGGGCCGCGCGAAGTCATGGCCAAGCCGCGCCATGAAGCCGCGCAGCTCAGCCGCGACCTTGACGCCCCCGCTCAATGCACCGCCTTGAAGAAACGGTCGCCGCGCCAGGTCCAGAAATAGAGCAGAGACGCGCCCGCCGATGAGAACATGATCCGGTCGGCGCGGCCGATCAGGAAATCCTCATGCACCATGCCGACCCCGCGCGGCGACGGCACCCGCGAATCAAGTGAGTTGTCGCGGTTGTCGCCGACAAAGAAGTAATGCTGCGCCGGGACCGTCACCGGGGCCATATTGTCCAGAAAACTGCGGTCGGTCGTGTTCAGGATATGATGCGAGCTGGACCCGTCCGGGAAGGTCTCAAGATAGCGTTCCTTGATGCAATCGCCGCCGGTGGGGACCGGATCATTCGTGCACATCGGCTCCAGCCGGCCCGGCCCCTGCGGTTCCTTGGTCTCAATGAAGGGCGCGATGGGCTCCAGCGTGACCGGCTGGCCGTTGATCTGCAACACGCCGTCAACCATCGCGACCGTGTCGCCGGGCAGGCCGACCACGCGCTTGATATAATCGACATTCAGGGTCGGGTGGCGGAACACGACCACATCGCCGCGTTCGGGCGCGCTGCCCATGATCCGCCCGTCAATCGGGCAGGCCGAGAACGGGCAGGAATGGGCCGAGTAGCCGTAAGCCATCTTGTTCACGAACAGGAAATCCCCGATCAGCAGCGTGTCTTTCATGCTGCCCGAGGGAATCCAGAAGGGTTGAAAGAACAGGGTGCGGAACACGCCCGCGATCAACAGCGCCCAGAACACCGTCTTGACGGTTTCCCAGATACCGCCCGTTTTCGTCGCCGCTGTCGCCATGATCCGTCCCTTGAGGTCTGTTCTGCGCTGCATGGGCCGCAAGGGACATAAAGTCAAGTTTTGACGGGGTTAACCGCGCGTCTGGCCTCGCGGTTTCTGAGTATTTTGGCACAGAAGAAGCCGCGGCCTGCCCGTCTTTTGTCCGTAAATATCCCCGCCGGAGGCACAAGCCACCCGCCACAGGCGCCGCCGCCTAATCTTTGATCACTTGGGTCAGTGCAAAGCGCGTCACATCGACCAGCCCCAGATCCGAGATGCGCAATTCCGGGATCACCACCAAGGCCAGCAGCGAGTGCTGCATAAAGGCGTTGTTCAGCGTGCAGCCATGCGCCTTCATCGCCGCCATCAGCGCATCGGCCTGCGCCGCGACCTCGGGGGCGGGGCGGTCGGACATCAGCCCCGCGATGGGCAGAGGGATGCTCGCCTGTTCGGCGCCATCCGCGAACAGCGTGACGCCGCCGCCGATCTGCGCCAGATGCGCGACCGCGCGGGCCATATCGTCGCGGCAGGTGCCCGCGACGATGATATGGTGGCTGTCATGCGCCACGGTTGAGGCCAGCGCCATGCGCCCTTGCCAGCCAAAGCCCTGCACGAAACCGTTGGTGACGCCGCCGGTGGCGTGGTGACGCTCGACCAGTGACAGATGCGCGATGTCTTGCGCCGGGTCTGCCTGAACGATGCCGTGCGCGACGGGCAGGCGGGCCTCGACTGCGCGGGTCGGGGCCTGATTTTCAATCACGCCGATCACTCGGACCGTGGCGGTCTCGCCCTCGGTTTTCAGCGCGAAATCATCCGCCGTCAGGTCGCGCCCCAACCGGACCGAGGCGCGCACATGATCCGGCCAACCGATGCGCGGGCAATCGACCTGCAAAGCGCCGCCCTTTGCCACGACGCGGCCCTGTGCGATCACGGTCTCAACCGGCAGGGTGGCCAGATCGGAACTCAGGATCACATCAGCCACCCGGCCCGGCGTCAGACTGCCCGTCTCACGCTCCAGCCCGAAATGCGTGGCCGGATTGATCGTCGCCATCTGAAGCGCGATCAGCGGCGGGCAGCCGCAGTCAATCGCGTGACGCACGACGCGGTTCATATGGCCCTCATGCACAAGCGTTCCCGAATGGCTGTCATCGGTGCAAAGAATAAACCCGCGCGGGTCCAGCCCGCCTTCCGTGATTGCCGTGATCTGGCTTTCGACATCATACCACGCGCTGCCCAGCCGCATCATGCAGGCCATGCCCTGACGGGCGCGGGCGATACCCTGCGCCTCGGTGGTCGTTTCGTGATCATCCGCCGCGCCGCCTGCGACATAGGCGTGAAAATCGCGGCCCAGATCGGGGCTGGCATAATGCCCGCCGATGGTCTTGCCCGCCGCGCGGGTGGCCCGCATCTCGGCCAGCATCTGTTCGTCGCCCGCGACCACGGCGGGAAAGTTCATCATCTCACCCAGACCGATGATGCCCTCCCAGCCCATCGCCTGCGCCACATCGCCCGCGCTGATCGGGGTGCCGGTCGTCTCCAGCCCCGGGGCCGAGGGCGCACAGGACGGCATCTGCGTGTGAATGCTGATTGGCTGGATCATCGCCTCATCCCGCATCAGCCGCACGCCTTCCAGCCCAAAGACATTGGCGATCTCATGCGGGTCGTGAAAGATCGTCGTGGTGCCATGCGGGATCACCGCCGCCGCGAAACCGGCAGGGGTCAGCATCCCCGATTCGATATGCATATGCGCGTCGATCAGGCCGGGGATCATATAGCGGCCTCGGGCCTCGATCACCTGCGTATCGGGCCCGATACAAGGCCCCGCATCCGGCCCGACATAGGCGATCCGGCCATCGGCGATGGCGATATCATGGTCGGGGATCGTCTCACGCGTGTGGACATTGACCCAGATGCCGCCCTGAATGACCAGATCGGCGGGCGTGCGGCCTGCGGCGACCTCAACCAGCCGGGGTTGCGCCTCCGTCCAAGGTTTCAGCGGGCTGTGGGGCATGGCATTTCCTTTCGCTTGGCGTCAGATTGCGACAGGCAGAGGCCAAAGGAAAGCAGCAATGGACTGGAGCGGAGAGGCCACGATCATCGCCCGCCGCAAGCACGGCGAAAGCGCCGCGATCGTCGAGGCGCTGACCCTTGACCGTGGCCGCATCGCGGGTCTTGTGCCGGGCGGGGGCGGGCGGACGCGGGCCGCGATGCTGCAACCGGGCAGCCGGGTCGCGCTGCGCCACCGGGTGAAAACCGAGGGCCAGCTTGGCACCCTGACGGCTGAGCCCCTCCGCCCCCGCGCGGGCCTGCTGAGCGATGGTCTGGCGCTTGACGGGCTGAACGCGACCTGCGCCCTGCTGCGCTTTGCCCTGCCCGAGGACGACCCCCATCCGCGCCTTGCCGCGCTGTCGGAATCGCTTTGGGATGCGATGGATCAGGGCGCGGATTGGGCGGGCGATTATGTCCGCTGGGAGCTGGCGCTGTTGGGAGAAATGGGCTTTGGCCTTGATCTGACGGCCTGCGCGGTGAGTGGCGCGCGGACGGGCCTCACCTATGTCAGCCCGCGAAGCGGCCGCGCGGTCTCGGCGCAGGCGGCGGAGGCCTATGCGCCGCGCCTGCTGCGCCTGCCTGGGTTACTGGGTGGCCCGCCCGGTAATGATGAAATCGGCGATGCGCTGCGCCTGACCGGGCATTTTCTCCATCACTGGCTGGCGAAAGAACTGGTCGGGCGCGACCTGCCTGCCGCCCGCGCGCGCCTTGTCGCGAGGCTGGCGCCCGAGCTGCGCTAGGCCGCTGTCGTCTGCTGTCCGGCCTTTCCGCCCGCCTCAGCCGCGCAGCCCGTCCATCACCCGCACCAGCTCAGCGGCGATCCGCGGCTCACTCATCGCGTGGCCCGATGCCGCGACAAGCCGCAGATCGGCCCCGGGCCAGAGCGAGGCCAGCTCATAGGCCGTCGCGGGCGGGCAGACCATGTCATAGCGGCCCTGCACGATGGTCACCGGCAGATGGGTGATCCGGCCAAGGTCGCGGATCAGCTGGCCTTCCTCAAGAAAGCAGTCATGGGCGAAATAATGACATTCCAGCCGCGCAAAGCAACGCGCGTAATCATGCGCCACCATGCCGCCCGCCGGGGTCTCAAGCCCGGCCAGCCGGTTCTCCCAGCCGACCCAAGCCTGCGCCGCGCGCGCCTCGGTGGCGCGTTCGCCCGAGAACAGGCGGCGGTGATAGGCCGCGATCATGTCGCCTTGTTCCTCGGGCGGGATGGGCGCGGTGAACTCGGCCCATTGATCGGGCCAGAACCGCGCCGCGCCGCCGCCATAAAACCAGTCAAGCTCAGCCCGCCGTCCCGCAAACACACCGCGCAGGATCAGCCCGCGCACCGCGTCCGGGTCAGCCTGCGCGCAGGCAAGCGCCAAGGTCGCGCCCCAGCTGCCGCCGAAGAGCCAGACCGGGCCAAGCCCCAACGCGCGTCGGATCAGCGCCACATCCGCAATCAGGTGCTGCGTGGTGTTGGCCATCACGCTGGCATAGGGGCGTGAGCGCCCGCAACCGCGCTGATCGAACAGCACGATGCGGTAATGGGCGGGGTCGAAAAAGCGCCGCATGAACGGGCTGGCCCCGCCGCCCGGCCCGCCATGGAGCACAATAACCGGCACGCCATGGGCGTTGCCCGCCTGCTCGACATAGAGGCTGTGGCCCTCGCCCACATCCAGCATCTGGCGCGAGAACGGCTCGATCGGCGGGTAAAGCTGCCCGCGCGATGCGCCGATTTGACCTGCTGACCTGTCCATGGATCTTGTATATAGGGGCGGGGTCCGCGCCGAAAGGGCCGCTTTGCAGGGGAATGACATGACCGACAGCCGCGACGCCGCCGAGATCGCCAAATTCGAGGCCATGGCCGCCGAATGGTGGGACCCGACCGGCAAGTTCAAGCCGCTGCATATGATGAACCCGGTGCGGCTGGGCTATATCACCGCGCAGATTGCCGCCGAGTTCGGCCGCGACCTGACCGCGCCCCGCCCGTTTGAGGGGCTGCGGATTCTGGATATCGGCTGTGGCGGCGGGCTTTTGGCCGAACCCATGGCGCGGCTGGGCGCTCAGGTCATGGGCGCGGATGCGGCGGAGGGGAATATCGAGACCGCGCGCATCCACGCCGCCCAATCCGGGCTGAAGATCGACTATCGCGCCACCACCGCCGAGGCACTGGCCGAGGCCGGTGAGGATTTCGACGCCGTTCTGGCCTTCGAGATCATCGAGCATGTCGCCCATCCGCCCGAATTCGTCGCGACCTGCCGCGCGCTGACGCGTCCGGGCGGGCTGATGATCGGCTCGACCCTGAACCGCACCGCGCCCAGCTTCGCGGCGGCGATTATCGGGGCGGAATGGGTGATGCGATGGCTGCCGCGCGGCACCCATGACTGGCGCCGGTTTATCACCCCCGACGAGTTCGCGGCGATGATGCAAAGCGCCGGGCTTGAGGTCATCGACCGCAAGGGCATGGTCTTTAACCCGGTCTCATGGAACTGGTCGCTGTCCGACCGCAACCTTGCGGTGAATTACGCGATCACGGCGCGGCGGGGGTGAGGGGGGCGGTTGGCGTGGAGTGATCGACCGCACGCGGTTTCTGTTTACGCCGCAGGGGACCGGTCGCTCTCGGGCGAAAACCTGACCGCAAATGGCGTCATTACCGTGCGGCGCGCGTGATTTTTAGCCGCTCACCAACACGGACGAGGTCAAGGCCAAGACGGAAGGGGCGGGGCGGTCGACCGCGAGTGCATGATACCACCCCATCCTCGCGGAAGTGGTCGCTGCGACCCTAAGCCTGACCACGAATGACGCCACCACCGCACGGCGCGCGTTCTGCTGGGCTTGGCGGCTACGGATGGGGCTTTCCCTTATGTGGTTGTGTCAGGGCGGATTTTCTGGATCAGAGCGGCAGATCTGAGACGGACAGCGCGCGCGGCGCTCATGGTCGCGGCTTGCCCTTGCGCCGCGGTCCTCTTGCTATTCGCTGACCCCGAGCGGCGCGGCCTGCTTTGTGAGCAGAACCACCCGCCATCTTACCGCTGATCCCGCCGCTAACGATCCGAGGGGTGGTTCACCCCGTCCGCCCAGGGCACCTCACCCAGATCTCGCGGGTTCAACCCCTCGATTGCGCCCGCATTGACGCCATACTCATTCGGGTTCGAGCGGCGGCGATGGTGGGTATAGATCCCGCAAATCTTGCAGAAATAATGCCGCGCGGTGCCGGTGCCAAAGCGGTATTCCGTCAGCGCCTCGGTGCCGCGCACGAGTTCGACCCCGCCAAGGGGGGCCGACAGCGCGACCGCGCCCCGCCTGCGACAGAATGAGCAATCGCAGCGCCGCGCCGTCGCGAAACCGTCGCTGAGCGTGATGCGCAGCTCGACTGCGCCGCAATGGCAGGTCAGCCGATGCGGGCCTTGGGCCGAAGGCAGGCTCATCTCCGCACCGTCGGGATGCGTGAGCGGGTATAATCCGCGTCGGGATGCGGCGGGTGGCCGTCATTGCGCCGCCAATAGGCTGTCCCGCCAAGGCGCAGAAAGACCGGCAGGGTCAGCGCAAAGCCCGCGACAAACCCGCCCGCATGCGCCCAATAGGCGACCCCGCCCTCGCCCGCCACCGCGCTATAGCCGCCAAACAGCTGAATGACGAACCACACCCCCAGCATGACCCAGGCAGGCACCGAAAAGACGCGGAAGAACACGATAAAGATGAACAGAACGTCGATTTTCGCCTTGGGATAAAGCAGCAGATAGCCGCCCATCACCCCCGCCACCGCGCCCGAGGCCCCGACCATGGGGATCATCTCATAGGGGGCGGCAAGCATCTGCGCACCCGCCGCGACCAGGCCGCAGACAAGGTAAAAGACCAGAAAACCGATATGGCCCAGCCGTTCCTCAAGGTTGTCGCCGAAGATCCAGAGGAATAGCATATTGCCAAGGATATGCATGAAGCCGCCATGCAGGAACATATGCGTCACAAGGCCCCAGACATGCTCACCCTGCATCACCATGCCGGGGATCAGCGCGAGGTTCCACCACAAGAGCGGCATCCCCCCCGGCCCGTCGCCAAGGGTGGCGAGGAACAGCAGGATGTTCACCGCGATCAGGCCGATGGTGACATAGGGCGTTTTCTCGGATGGGTTATGGTCGCGAAAGGGGAACATGGGGCTACCGGTTGAGGGGCGGGCGCGTGATGATCAGCGGAAGCCGAGCCAGCGTCAAGGCCGGGTGGCGCTGCATTATAAGGCTGGCGATGAGCGCGAAGTTCCACCATGGCAGCGGCATACCGCCCGGCTCGTTACAGAGAAAGCGCAGAATGCTCACCCAAACGCTGAGATAGGGCATTGTCTCGGATGGATTATGGTCACGAAAGGGGAACATGGGGCTCCCGGTTTAGAGGCGGGAGGGTGGTAATCAGCGGAACCCGGTCACGCATCAAGGCCCGGTGGCCTTGCGCCCGCCCGGTCGGGTTCACAACAAGGTTCACGCGCAGCATCGCGTCAGCTTTATTTGCGGCGGGGTGCATGTCGCTTGCCTCTGCATCAGCGGGTTTTCGGATGCGAACGCACCGCTTGCAGCGCGTCACGCGGCCTTCGGTCATGCTCCATTTGCGGCGGGGCGCAGATTGTTTGCGCTTGCGACAGCGGCCTGTCGGGGGAGACTGCCCCTTTTGCCCCATCTATTGACGCACACGCGGGGCGATCATCACCACCGGCTCGCCATCCGACAGCAGCGCAAGCGCGCCCGGATTGCGGTCCGCCGCGCGGCCAAGCCCGTTCACGCGCTGCAACGCCGCGCCCAAGCTTTCGTCAAGCGCCATCTGCGCCGCCGGGCAGGCCATGCGGGTTGAGGTCAAAGGCCCCTCGGCACGGATCGTGCCCGCCGCCGGGTCATAGCGCAGCCCGGTGAACGAGTTGCAGCCGCCACGATAGACGATCTGCCCCTGCGCCAGAGACAGGGTTGCATCGGTGCCTTCGGGCAGCCGCTGTCCCTCGATCCAGAGGACATCCCATTCGGACGGATCGCCAAGCGCGCCCGCTTGATCGGCACTCGGAACACAGGCCGCGACGGCCAGAGTCGCCGCGCCAAATGCGGCAAGAAGGATGCGGTGTGTCATAATCGGCCCCGGCTTTTGTGTGATATCCCGCCAGCTTGGACCGGCCCCGCCGCGGAGGCAAGAGAGCGCGGCTAATCACTCGCTTGAATTTCGGTCATATCGCGCCCCTTGTAGCCTCTCCCACGCATAACCAATAACAGGCCGGGGTTAAGGCCGCGTAAACGCAAGCGCATTTTTGAGGGCTGGACAGCGCGGCCTTTCGGCGTATCGTCATGGTGATTTCCCCAGCCGGAGCCGGAGATGACCAGCCTGACCGAACGCCGCAATGCCGCCATCTCGCGCGGGGTGGGCATGACGACGCAGATCTATGCGGATCGCGCCGAGAATGCCGAGATCTGGGACCGCGACGGCAACCGCTATATTGATTTCGCGGCGGGCATCGCGGTGGTCAATACCGGCCACCGGCACCCCAAGGTGATTGCCGCCGTGGCTGAACAGCTTGGCCGGTTCACCCATACCTGCCATCAGGTCGTGCCTTACGAAAACTATGTCGCCTTGGCCGAGCGGCTCAACGATCTGGTGCCCGGCGATTTCCCGAAAAAGACCATTTTCGCGACCACCGGGGCCGAGGCGGTGGAAAACGCCGTCAAGATCGCCCGCCATTACCGGCAGCGCCCGGCGGTGATCTCTTTCGCGGGCGGCTTTCACGGGCGCACCTTTATGGGCATGGCGCTGACCGGCAAGGTTCAGCCCTACAAGGCCGGTTTCGGGCCGATGATGGGCGATGTCTGGCATCTGCCCTTTCCCTGCGCGCTGCATGGGGTGAGTGAGCAGGACGCGCTGTCGGCGCTTGACCGGCTGTTCAAGGCCGATCTTTCGCCCGAGCAGGTCGCCGCGATCATCATCGAGCCGGTGCAGGGCGAGGGCGGTTTCTATGAGGTGCCCGCCAGTTTCATGGTGAAACTGCGCGAGATCTGCGACCAATATTCGATCCTGCTGATCGCCGATGAGGTGCAGACCGGCTTTGCCCGCACCGGCAAGCTGTTCGCGATGGAGCATTACGGCGTCGCCGCCGATCTGACCACGATGGCCAAGGGCCTGGGCGGGGGCTTGCCGATCTCTGCCGTGACGGGCCGCGCCGAGGTGATGGACAGCCCCGCGCCGGGCGGGCTTGGCGGCACCTATGCGGGCAACCCTTTGGGCGTGGCTGCGGCCCATGCGGTGCTTGATGTGATCGAGGAAGAAGGTCTTTGCGACCGGGCCGAGCGGCTGGGTCAAAGGCTGAAACAGCGGCTGGCGGGGATGCGCGAGGCCGTGCCGCAGATCGCGGATATTCGCGGGCCGGGCTTCATGAACGCGGTTGAGTTCAATCAGCCCGGCTCTGAGCGCCCCGATCCCGACATGGCGAGCCGAGTGCGCGAGGCGGCACTTGAACGCGGGCTGATCCTGCTGACCTGCGGGGTTTACGGGAATGTCATCCGCTTTCTGGCGCCGATCACGATTCCCGATGCGGTGTTCGATGAGGCTCTGGATATTCTGGAGGCCGCAATGACCGAGGCTGCCAAGGGCTAGGCGCTGCCTCGCATCTTTGCTGAAAAACTCCGCCGGATCTTTTGCGGGATTTACGGACAAAAGACAGGCGGGGCGGATTTCCTTTTGCCCCGCTCTGGCAATCGGGCGGTGGCGTGACTATTTGGCGCGTGACAAAAGGGGCGGCAGATGAACGCAATTATCGAAGTTGACCGACTTTCCAAACAATATCAGAACGGGCCGCGCGCGCTTGACGATGTGTCGATGACCATCAACGAGGGCGAGATCGTCGCCCTTCTTGGCCCGAACGGCGCGGGCAAGACCACGCTCATTTCGATCATTTGCGGGCTTGTCGTGCCGACCGGCGGCGCGGTGCGGGTGGGTGGCTACGATATTCAACGTGACTGGCGCGCGGCGCGTCGGCTGATCGGGCTTGTGCCGCAGGAAATCGCGCTTGAGCCCTTCGAGAAGGTGTTGGCGACCGTGCAATTCACGCGCGGGCTGTTCGGGATGCCGCCAGACGACGCCTATCTGGAGCAATTGCTGCGCAGCCTCTCGCTTTGGGACAAGCGCGACGCCGCCACGCGCGAGCTCTCGGGCGGGATGAAGCGGCGCGTGCTGATCGCCAAGGCTCTGTCGCATCGGCCCAAGGTTCTGTTTCTGGACGAGCCGACGGCGGGTGTCGATGTCGCGCTGCGCCGCGAGATGTGGCAGGTTGTCGATCAGTTGCGCCGCGACGGGGTGACGATCATCCTGACCACCCATTACCTTGAAGAAGCCGAGGAAATGGCCGACCGCATCGGCGTCATCAATCACGGCCAGCTTTTGCTGATGAAACCCACGCGTGAGCTGATGGGTGAGTTCGGGCGCAAGCGGCTGTCCGTGCAGCTTGACGCGGCGCTGCCCGCCCTGCCTGCCGCGCTTGAAGGGCGTGGGCTTTCGCTTTCGGAGGATGGGCGGGTGCTGTTCTACGATTACGACACAAGGGCCGAGCGCACCGGCATTGCCCGCCTGCTGGCCGATCTGGCCGCCGAGGGCGTTGCGGTGCGCGATGTCGAGACGAAACAATCCAGCCTTGAAGAAGTGTTCATCTCGCTTCTGGACGACAAAGCGAGGGACGCGACATGAACAGCTACGCCATCCGCACGATTTTTCACCATGAGATGACGCGGTTTTTCCGCACCATCTGGCAATCGCTGGCCTCGCCGGTTCTGTCCACGATCCTGTATTTCGTGGTCTTTGGCGCCGCCCTTGGCGCGCGCATCCAGTCGGTCGAGGGCGTGCCCTATGCCGCCTTTATCGTGCCGGGTCTGATGATGCTGACCGTCTTGCAGCAAAGCGTGACCAACGCGGCCTTCGGGATCTATTTCCCCAAATTCTCGGGGACGATTTATGAATATCTGATTGCGCCCGCAGGCTGGCTTGAGGTCACGATCGGCTTTGTCGGCGCGGCGGCAGCCAAGGCGGTGCTGATCGCGCTTGTGATCCTTGTCACTTCGTTCTTTTTCGTGGGCATCAGCATCGCGCATCCGTTCTGGATGATCGGTTTTCTGGTGCTGACCGCCGTGGCCTTTTCGCTGCTGGGCTTTATCGTCGGGCTGTGGGCGAAGAATTTTGAGCAACTGAACATCGTGCCGATGATGGTCATCATGCCGCTGGTTTTCCTTGGCGGCGCGTTCTACTCGGCCTCGATGCTGCCGCCCTTCTGGGAGGCCGTGGCCAAGATGAACCCGGTGCTTTACCTCGTGTCGGGCTTTCGCTGGTCGTTCTTTGGTCTGGCCGATGTGCCGGTCGGCCTGTCGCTGTTTGCGGTGTCGCTGATGATCGCCATCTGCTGTCTGGTGATCTGGCGGATCTTCGTGACCGGCTGGCGGCTGCGGGATTAGGTCCGGCACAGCCGCGTCTGCGGGTCCAGCCGGACATATTCGGCGGCGCTGATGCGCTGCATCTCAAGCGAGCGGCTCCACTCGTTGAACCACCGCGTGCGGATGCCGCCGCGATAATACTGGCCCATCATCTGATCGACGCCCGGCGCGATGATCTGCGTGCCTGCGACGCGGGGGGCGTGGAATCCCACAGTCGCGCCGGGGCCAAGGCAGGCATTGGGCAGGGTGATATAGATCGTGCAGGCGCTGCGGCAATAGCCCCGGATCTCGACCGGGCGACCCGAGGCGGCCAGCTCATCACGCCGCGCCATGGCCGACAGGACATGCCCGCCCGGATCGTTGCGAATGACGATAGGCGCGCCGGAGGCAGGGCGCTGCGCGGCGGCAGGCGCGGGCTGCGGGATCATCGCGGGGTCCACGGTGATGCAGCCCGAGAGCATCAGGGCGGCGGCAAGCGGGGCAAGGATGCGGCGCAGATGTGTCATGGGCACATTCTGGCGCGATTGTCGGCGGGCGCAAGCCACGATCTGGCGAGGCTTAGCGGAACATGCCGTCGCGCAGCCGGATGCCATGTTCCAGCCACGCCTTCATCGCCGCCAGCATATAGGCCCAACCCATCGCATTGCCCTGCGCCGCCCGCAGGCTTTGCGCCGTCGCGGCCCAGCCCTCTTCGGTGACATCAATGCGGGTTCGCGCGCCGCCATCTGCCGGGGCAAAGCGGAAGGTGACCGTGGTCTCCGGCTGATCCGCACCGGGCGGAGAGGGCCAGCGAAAGCGGATCAGCTCGGGCCGTCTTGCCTCATCCACGGTCACCTCGAACGGGCCGGGAAAATCGGCAAATTCCCATGTCACGGTGGCGCCGGTCTCCATCCGGCCGGATGCGCCGCCGGTGGTGAAATGCGCGGCCAGCTGCTCGGGCAGGGCCACCGCGTCAAAGGCGCGCTCCCGCGAGACCGGGACATAGCCAAAGACATTGACGGTCAGGTCGTCCGAGGTGATTTTCATTGATCGCCCGTATAGGGTTCGAACCCCGCAGCGCGGGCGGCGGGCAGTTGCGCCTTCGGGATGTGGAAGATCCCGATCCGTCCGTCTGGCGCGCCGCAAAGCGCAATCCTCATCATCCCGTCATCGCCGGGTCGCATGACCAGAACATCGACCCCCGAGGCGCGCAGCTCGGCGCCAAGCGCCTCCAGCCGACCTTCATGCGGATTGCACTGCGTCGTGCCGTAATATTTGAACACGCGGGTCGCCTCCGGGCCCCCGGCATTATCGCAGGCGGCCAGCATCAGGGGCAGGGTCAGGATGGCAAACAGGCGGGGCATTGCGGGCCTCATCGGCTAGGGTCACGCCCAGTCTAGGCGCGGGGGCCGGGCTTGCGCAACTGAGTGCTTAACAAGTCCGCGTGAGCGCAGTATATGGCGCAAATGCAGACAAACCCGCCAGACCTCCGCCCCGACCTTGCCCGCGCCCGCATCCCTGACGAGAGGCGCGAGGGCCAGCCGACCATCGGCATGGTCAGCCTTGGCTGTCCCAAGGCGCTTGTGGACAGCGAACGTATCCTGACCCGGCTGCGGGCCGAGGGTTACGCGATCAGCCCGGACTATGCGGGCGCGGATGCGGTGATCGTGAACACCTGCGGCTTTCTGGACAGCGCCAAGGCCGAAAGCCTTGATGCGATTGGCGAGGCTTTGGCCGAGAACGGGCGGGTGATCGTCACCGGCTGTCTGGGCGCGGAGCCGGACTATATCACAGGCGCGCATCCCAAGGTTCTGGCCGTGACCGGCCCGCATCAATATGAACAGGTGCTGGACGCGGTGCATGCCGCCGTGCCGCCTGCGCCAGACCCGTTCATCGACCTGTTGCCAGCATCGGGCGTCAGCCTGACGCCGCGCCATTACAGCTATCTGAAAATCTCGGAGGGCTGTAACCATCACTGCAAGTTCTGCATCATCCCCGATATGCGCGGCCGTCTGGTCAGCCGCCCCGCCCATGCCGTGATCCGTGAGGCGGAACGGCTGGTCGCGGCGGGGGTGCGTGAACTGCTGGTGATCTCGCAAGATACCTCGGCCTACGGCGTGGACCTGAAACACGCGACGGAGCGCGACCATCGCGCCCATATCACCGATCTGGCGCGGGATCTGGGAACCTTGGGCGCTTGGGTGCGGCTGCATTATGTCTATCCTTACCCGCATGTGCGCGACCTGATCCCGCTGATGGCGGAGGGGCTGGTGCTGCCCTATCTGGATATCCCGTTTCAGCACGCCCATCCCGACACGCTGCGGCGCATGGCGCGGCCTGCGGCGGCGGCGAAAACGCTGGATGAAATCGCGGCATGGCGGGCGGCCTGCCCGGAGATTGCGCTGCGTTCGACCTTTATCGTCGGCTATCCGGGCGAGACCGAGGCCGAGTTCCAGACCCTGCTCGACTGGCTGGATGAGGCGCAACTGGACCGTGTCGGCGCGTTCCAATACGAAAACGTGCGCGGCGCGCGGGCCAATGATCTGCCCGACCATGTGCCGGATGATGTGAAGGCCGAGCGGTTCCACCGTTTCATGGAAAAGGCGCAGGCGATCTCGGCGGCCAAGCTGGCGGCCAAGGTCGGCAGCCTGCAACAGGTGATCGTGGATTCGGTCGATGCCGATGGCGCGACCTGCCGCACCCGCGCCGATGCGCCCGAGATCGACGGCAACCTGTTCATCGATGAGGGCTTCGAGGGGCTGGCACCCGGCGATATCGTCACCGTCACGGTTGACGAGGCCAGCGATTATGACCTGTGGGGGCGGCTGACATGATCCCGGACATGACCCGCTGGTCCGACAATCTGCGCCCGCGCAAGCCCTCGGTCATTGGCATCGGCGCGCAAAAGGGCGGCACGACATGGCTGAACGCGATGCTCTCGCAGCATCCCCGGCTGTGGACGACGCCCTTCAAAGAGGTGCATTTCTTCGACCACCGCTTCACCCTGGAAAACCGCAACTGGACGCCCTGGCATATCAACCGCTCGGCCAAGATGCTGCTGGTTCAGTATGAAAAGAAGGGGATTGAGCCGCCGCAGCAGGTGCTTGACTATCTCTCGATGATGACCGGCGGCAAGATGTTCTCGAACGGCTGGTATAAAGACCTGTTCGCCCCCGCGCCGCAAGGCACCCGGCCCATCGACATCACCCCCGAATATTCCGGCCTTGCCGATGAAGGCGTTGATTTCGTGTCGAAATTCCTGCCGAACGCGCAGTTCATCTATATTCTGCGGCACCCGGTGGACCGGCTGATCTCACAGCTGAAGATGAACATGATGCGCAAGCGCCGCAAGCCGGTCGGGGTTGAGGCATGGATGGCCGAGATCGAGGACCCGGTGCTTTATGCGCGCGGTCGCTACAGCGATTATGTGCCACGCTGGCGGGCGCGGTTCGGGCCGGACCGGCTGCTGATCCTGCCCTTTGGCGATATCGCCCGCCAGCCGCGCGACTTTCTGCGGCGGATTGAGGAATTTCTGGACATTCCGGCCCATAACTATACCGGCGCGGGCAACAAGGTCTTTGCCGCGCAGCCGGGCCTCTCCGTCCCCGACGAAGTGCGCGCCGAGATCCGCAACCGCGTCGAGGGTGAGTTCACCTTCATGCAGGAAACCTTTGGCGACGCCTTTGTTCAGGCCAGCCGCTGAGGCTTTCATTCCCGCCCCCGCATCCTTACATGGGGGCCAAACCTTCCATTCCTGATCCGGGGCATTCCGATGGCTGCTTATGAATTTGTGTATCACATGGACGGCGTGTCCAAGACCTATGCCGGCGGCAAAAAGGTGTTTGAGAACATCCGCCTGAACTTCCTGCCCGGCGTCAAGATCGGCGTTGTGGGCGTAAACGGCGCCGGTAAATCCTCGCTGCTGCGCATCATGGCGGGCATCGACAAGGATTTTCAGGGCGAGGCATGGGCCGCCAAGGGGGCCAAGGTGGGTTATCTGCCGCAAGAGCCGCAACTGGACGAAAGCCTGAACGTGCGTGAAAACGTCATGCTGGGCGTGGCCGAAAAAAAGGCCAAGCTGGATCGCTATAACGAGCTGGCGATGAATTACAGCGATGAAACTGCCGAGGAAATGGCTGCCCTGCAAGATGAGATCGACGCGGGCAACCTGTGGGATCTGGACAGCCAGATCGACGTCGCGATGGAGGCGCTGCGCTGTCCGCCCGACGATGCGGATGTCTCGACCCTTTCGGGCGGTGAGCGGCGGCGGGTGGCGCTGTGCAAGCTATTGCTTGAGGCGCCCGAAATGCTGCTCTTGGACGAGCCGACCAACCACCTTGACGCCGAAACCATCGCCTGGCTGCAAAAGCACCTGATCGAATATCCCGGCACGATTCTGGTCGTGACCCATGACCGCTATTTCCTTGACGACATCACCGGCTGGATTCTGGAACTCGACCGTGGGCGGGGGATTCCTTACGAGGGGAACTATTCCGCATGGCTGGACCAGAAGGCCAAGCGGCTGGCACAAGAGGCGCGCGAGGACAAGGCGCGGCAGAAACAGCTTGAGCGTGAACTTGACTGGATCCGCGCCGGGGCCAAGGCGCGTCAGGCCAAGCAAAAAGCCCGGATCAACGCCTATAACGACCTTGCCGCGCAGTCCGAACGCGACAAGCTGACCCGCGCGCAGATCATCATCCCGAACGGCGAACGTCTGGGCGGCAAGGTGATTGAGGTCTCGGGGCTGAAAAAAGCCATGGGCGACAAGTTGTTGATCGAGGATCTGGATTTCGCCCTGCCGCCCGGCGGCATTGTCGGCGTGATCGGCCCGAACGGTGCGGGCAAATCGACCCTGTTCCGTATGCTGACCGGGCAAGAGACCCCGGACGCCGGTGAGATCAATCTGGGCGATACGGTCAAGCTGTCCTACGTCGATCAGTCGCGCGATGCCTTGGACCCGAACAAGACGGTGTGGGAAGAGATCTCGGGCGGTGCCGAGCAGATCGTTCTGGGCGACGCGCAGATGAACAGCCGCGCCTATTGCAGCGCCTTTAACTTCAAGGGCGGCGATCAGCAGAAAAAGGTCGGCCTGCTCTCGGGTGGTGAGCGCAACCGGGTTCACATGGCCAAACTGTTGAAATCGGGCGGTAACGTGCTGTTGCTGGACGAGCCGACCAACGATCTCGACGTGGAAACCCTGCAAGCCCTTGAGGCGGCGTTGGAGGATTTCGCAGGCTGCGCGGTGATTATCTCGCACGACCGCTTCTTCCTTGACCGGCTGTGCACGCATATCCTCGCCTTCGAGGGCGATGCCCATGTCGAATGGTTCGAGGGCAACTTTGAGGATTACGAGGCCGACAAGATCCGTCGCCTTGGTCCCGATGCGGTCGAACCCAAGCGGGTGAAGCACAAGAAGTTCACCCGCTAAAACCCAGGGCCCGTGCATCGCGCGGGCCTCTCCACACCATGAGGCTTTCATGCTGCGCTTTCTGCCCGAGGGCTATCTGTTCCGCCTGCGTGAAGCTCTCAGCCAGATGGGGATGCGCGTCACCCTGTTTGCCGTGGCGGGCGTGGCGCTTGCGCTGATGACCGCGTTTCTCGCGCCCTATATCCCCTTTGACGCGCCGATTGAGCCCGCTGCGGGCTCGGTTGACGCGATCCTGAACGTGCTGGCGGGGGCGATGCTGCCGGTGGCGACTTTCTCGGTCTCGATCATCGCGACGGCCTACGGCACGGCGACCAATAACGCGACGCCCCGCGCCTCGCGGCTGCTCTCGGCGGACCCTATCGCGCAGACGGCGGTCTCGGTCTTTATCGGCGCGTTCATGTTCGCGATTGCGGGGATTATCGGCATCGCGGCGGGGGCCTATTCGGGTTCGGGCCGCAACATTCTGTTTCTGGCCACGCTGCTGGTCATTGGCGCGATTGCCTGGGCCTTGCTGCGATGGGTCGATCACCTCAGCAATTACGGCAGCATCAACGATATCGTGGCGCGGGTCGAGGCGCGCGCGACAGAGGCCGCCGCGCTTTACCGCGACCTGCCCGCGCTTGGGGCGCAACCTGCGCCGCGCGGGGCCCTGCCGGATGGCGCGATCCTGCTGCGCTCGATGGGGAGCGGCTATGTGCAGCATATCGACATGGAGCGGCTGAATGAGGTGGCGGGTGAGGCCGGGCTGCGGGTCGAGGTGCTGCGCATGACCGGCAAATATGTCCATCACGGTGAGCCGATCCTGCGGCTCTCGGCGCCTTGCGACGAAGAGACTGGGGCCCGGTTGCGCAATGTCTTCACCATCGACGCGCAGCGCAGCTTTGATCAGGACCTGCGCTATGGGCTGATCGTGCTGTCCGAGATCGGCGGTCGCGCGCTGGCCCCGGGCGCGAATGATGTCGGCACCGCCATCGAGGTTTTGCGGGCGGGAACCCGTGCGCTGATGGTGCTGCATGGCGTCGGGCGCGACGAGGACGCGCCCGACCCGCATCCCTACGCCCATGTTTCCGCGCCGGTCCTGTCGGTCGATGAGACCTATGCCGAGTTCTTCGCCCCCCTCGCCCGCAGCGGGGCCGAGCGTGTCGAGGTGATCAAGACCCTCCTCGACGGTACGCAGGCGCTTGCCCAAGCGGGCGGCGGCCTCGCCGCGCGGCAACAGGCGCGTGACGCTTACGGGCGGGCGATGGGGGCCTTGACGCAGGAATGGGAGAAAGAGCTGCTGCGGCAGGAGATGGGCTGAGCGGGCTGCCTGAGGGGGACAGGCTGCTGTCTGCGCCTGCGCAGGTTTGGCTTGCTTCTGTGTCACTCGCGGGGCTGAGCGGGTCGAGTTGATGGAGACCCTCTTTAAGGGCACGCAGACGCTTGCCCAAGCGGGGGTGGCCTTGCCGCGCGGCAACAGGCGCGTGACGCCTACGGGCGGGCGATGGGTGGCTTGAGGCTGGAATAGGAAAAAACCCGTTGCGGCGGGACATGAGCTGAGCCAACCTCCTTCGCCTTCGCCTTCGCCTT
>JAUNTZ010000014.1 GCA_030538425.1 Paracoccus sp. (in: a-proteobacteria)
CCGTCCATCACGCGGATCATCACGACCACGCCCAGATAGGGGTCATACCAGCTATCGACCAGCATCGCCTTGAGGGGCGCATCGCGGTCGCCCTTGGGCGCAGGCAGGCGTGTGACAATCGCCTCAAGCACGTCGGGAATACCAAGGCCGGTCTTGGCCGAGATCTCAACCGCGTCCGAGGCGTCGATGCCGATCACATCCTCGATCTGTTCCTTGACCCGCTCGGGCTCGGCGGCGGGGAGGTCGATCTTGTTCAGCACCGGCACGATCTCATGGCCCGCGTCAATCGCCTGATAGACATTGGCCAGGGTCTGCGCCTCGACGCCCTGCGTGGCATCCACGACCAGCAAAGACCCCTCGACCGCGCGCATCGAACGGCTGACCTCATAGGCAAAGTCCACATGGCCGGGCGTGTCGATCAGGTTGAGCGTATAGGTCCGCCCGTCCTGCGCGGGATAGGAAATTCGCACCGTGTTGGCCTTGATGGTGATGCCGCGCTCGCGCTCGATATCCATGCTGTCGAGCAATTGCTCTTTCATGTCGCGCGCGGCGACCGTCCCGGTCAGCTGGATCAGCCGGTCGGCGAGGGTGGACTTGCCGTGGTCGATATGGGCCACGATGGAGAAATTGCGGATCAGGTCAAGCTCGGTCATAGCCTGCCTATACAGGGGCGCAATCACCGCGAAAAGAGGGATTTACGATCCGCCCGGCGGGATCGAGGCCAGCTTGCGCCGCCGCAATGCCGCCTCGCGCCACATCGCGAAGCCGCCCGCCGCCGCGATGATCGCGGCCCCGGTCAGGGTCAGCGCATCGGGGCGTTCACCGAACAGCGTGACGCCAATCGCCAGGGCAAAGATCAGCCGCGTATAGCGGAAAGGCGCGATAACCGATGCCTCACCGATCCGGGTCGCGGTCACCAGCATCGTATAGGCCGCAACACCGCCAATCATGCCGCCGATCATCTGCCCGTAATTCAGCGCCGTGGGCCATTCCCAGCCTTGCCCAAAGGCCAGATCCATCGCGATTCCGGCCGGGATCAGCGCGCCGAAGGCGGAGGCGGACAGTTGGTTCGAGCGGATATGTTGCGGCACCCGCCGCGTTGCAATATCTCGCGCGGCAAGGCCTGCCACCCCGATCACGGCCAGAATCGACAGCGGCTCAAACCCGCTCATCCCCGGCTTGACGATCAGCAGCACGCCCACAAAGCCCGCAGCGATGGCCAGCCACCGCCGCCAGCCGACGCTCTCGCCCAGAAACAGCCAGGCGCCCAGCATGATCATCAAGGGCGCGGCCTGAAGAATGGCCGAGGTCGATGAAATATCGGTCAGCACAAGTGCCGAGACAAACCCCACCCCGCCGATCACCTCACCGGCATTGCGCACCAGCATGACCGGGCGCAGCAGGTCGCGGGTGAACAGCGCCCCGCCCTCGCGCCGAAGCTGGACCCAGAACACGACCATGCCCATCGCGCCCAACATCGCAAGGATCTGCCCGATGGGCAGCCGCGCCGAGAGCAGCTTGGTGAACATATCCTCGATCGCGAAAAGGGCCATCGCCAGAACCATCAGGACCGACGCGCGGTAGTTTTCCAAAACAACGCTCCGTGAGAAAGGCGGGCTTGTGCCGCGGGCCAAGCTGAACAAAACTAGGCCAACTGTCAAAGCCGAAAAGAGGCCCAGATGAGCACCGTCACATTAACCATCCCCGACATGACCTGCGGCCATTGCGTGGCCTCGATCACGAAAATCATCGAGGCCGAGGGCGGCACCGCCCGCGCCGATCTCGACCGCCAGCAGGTCAGCCTGACCGGGATTGAGCAAGCCCGCGCCCTCGATCTGATTCGTGCGGCCGGGTTTTCGCCGGAACCTGTCTGACCGCCCGCGCGATCCGGCACACAAGATCTTGACCCCGATGCCCGCCGATGCGCTAGTCTGACGCATCACGCGCTGATTGAGCCAAGTGTCGCAATTTGCTAGACTGCGCCGATAAATCACAAGACGCGGCATCAGGCCGCGCATCACGAAACCCGTTCGAGGAGACAGAGATGAAACGCCTGATGATTGCTGCGGCCGCCATCGTTATGACCGCGCCGCTTGCCGTGGCCGGGCCGATTGACAGCGCCTGCGCCCGCTCGGAACGCGGCGCCCGCAATATCGCGCTGTGTGGCTGCATCCAGCAGGTCGCGGACATGACCCTCTCGCGCGCCGACCAACGCCGCGCCGCCACCTTCTTCCGCGACCCCCACCGCGCGCAAGAGGTCCGCGCCTCGCGCCGTCAGGACGATAACGCCTTCTGGGCGCGTTACCGCAACTTTACCAACACCGCCGAGGCTTATTGCCGCCGCTAGAGCCATGCGCATCGTGGTTCTGACCGGCGCGGGGATTTCCGCCGAAAGCGGCATCCAGACCTTTCGCGCCGCAGCGGGCGGGCTCTGGGAAGATCACCGGGTCGAGGACGTGGCGACGCCCGAAGCCTTTGCCCGTGACCCCGCGCTTGTGCATCGCTTTTACAATATGCGCCGGGCGTCGGCTGCACAGGCGCAGCCCAATGCCGCGCATCATGCGCTTGTCGATCTGGCCGCGCGGCATGAGCTCTTTCTGGTGACGCAGAATGTCGATGACCTGCATGAACGCGCGGGCTCACCCCATGTCACCCATATGCATGGCGCGCTGAGCGGCGCGCTTTGTGCCGCTTGCGGGCATCACTGGCCAAGCCCGGCGCAGATGGACGTGACCACGCCCTGCCCGGCATGTGACGAAACAGCGGCCCGACCTGATATCGTCTGGTTCGGTGAAATGCCCTATCACATGCCCGAGATCTGGACCGCGCTTGAACAGGCCGATCTGTTCGCGGCCATCGGCACCTCCGGTCAGGTCTATCCGGCGGCAGGCTTTGCCCAACATGCCGTGCGCCACGGCGTCGAATGCGTCGAGCTGAACCTTGAACCCTCGGCGGTCTCGCGAGACTTTCACCGCCATATCAGCGGCCCCGCCACGCGCATCGTGCCGGACTGGGTGGCCGGGCTTTAACCCTGATCGACGCGGATGCGGTGATCCATCGCGAAGGCCGGATCTTCGCAGCCCGCATCCCCCACGATCCGCGCAGGCACGCCCGCGACCGTCTTGCACGGCGGCACCTCCTCCAGCACGACCGAACCGGCGGCGATGCGGCTGCAGTGACCAACGCGAATATTGCCCAGAACCTTGGCCCCCGCGCCGATCAGCACGCCATTCCCGATCTTGGGGTGGCGGTCACCATCGGCCTTGCCGGTCCCGCCAAGCGTAACGGAATGCAGCATCGACACATTGTCGCCCACCACCGCGGTTTCCCCGATCACGATGGAATGGGCGTGGTCGATCATCACCCCTTTGCCCACCCTTGCGGCGGGGTGAATATCGACGCCAAACGCCTCGGAACAGCGCATCTGCACGAAATAGGCCATATCGCGCCGCCCCTCCTGCCAAAGCCAATGGCCCAGCCGATAGGCTTGGAGCGCCTGAAACCCCTTGAAGAACAACAGCGGCTGGATCAGCCGATGGGTGGCCGGGTCACGCTCTAACACCGCCAACAGATCGGCGGCGGCGGCATCGACCAGTTCGGGCTGCGCGTTATAGGCCGTGTCGGTGATCTCGCGCAGGATCTGCTCGCTCATCTCGCCCGAGGCCAGCTTCAGCGCGATCCGATAGGCAAGCGCCGATTTCAGATCCCGGTGATGCAGCAAACCGCCATGCACCAACGCGCCCAGCAACGGCTCATCGCGCACCGCCTCGGCGGCCTCTTCGCGAATGCGCGCCCAGATGGCGGCATCGCCCTTGGGCAGAACCTTGTCCTCCGCCCTGATACCCGTCTGCTTGTTCATCGGCCCGTCCTTTCGCTAAGCCGCAGTCTAACCCAAGCAGACGGGCGATAAAAGCGGGCCTAGCGCGGCAGGCGCAGCTCAAGCAGATGCACCGCCAGCCGCACCCTGCCGCCGGTGAAACTGCCGCCCTGCGCGGTCAGGATGAGGGGCTGCGGCTGCCAATAGGTGACGGGCTGCGACAGCATCCCCCGCGCCCAGGCCCCCGCGCCCAGACCAAGCCCCTGCCCGAAACGGTCCGCCGCGCCCTCGGTGCCAAGCGACCAGGCCGAAAGACTGCCGGTGAGCGGCTCGACCACCCGCGCGGTCGCGCCGATCACCATGGCCGCATGGGGGATCACGATGTCGGTTTCCTGCACGCTTCCTTCGCCGGGCTGCACCTCACCCTCGATCACGCGCGCGATCAGCCCCGAGCCATAGGGCGACAGCGTCAGCGCACCACTCACCCATGTCTCACCATCAAAGAGCGCCGTCACGCCCTCATCGGCCACAAAGGCGCGCATCCCGGCTTGCGGCGCGGCAAAGATCCAGCCGCCATTGCCCGCCATGACGATCTGTCCGCCCTGCCCCGCCCAGTCGCCGCCCGCATGGGTCGGCACGGCAAAGCAGGCACCCGGAAGCACGGTTTCGGGCGGGGTGGCGCGGGTCACGCTTTGCAAGACCGGGTTCACCATCGCATCAAGCCGGGTCAGGGCCTCGTTCATGGTGACATGCTTTTGCGCCTGTGCCTGCTGGACAAAGGGCAGGCCCAAACGGGCGCTTGATTGCTCAGACATGGATTTTCCTTTCGGCAAACGGCCCGGGGCCGTAGGTTTCGGACAATTGCGCAACCGCAAGAGTGACATCGCCGCCCGCGCGGGCACGATCCCAGACCGCTTGCGGGATCTGATAGGCCGGCACGCCGGTCTCAGCCTCGTGCAGCACGGCGCCGTCGCGGATCAGCCGCAGAAGATAGGCCTCGCGCGATTCCCCCAAAGGCACCTCACGCAGATCCCACCTGTCGCCGCCGATCCGGGTGCGGCGGACCCATGACGCCGCCCGCCCGTCAAGGCGCAGGTGACAGGGCGACAGCGGCCGCAGACCCTCACCCCGGAACAGCCGCGCGGTCTGGCGATAGCTGGGATCGTCGGGACCGCGCATCGCCGGGCCAATCCGCCAGAGCTGCGACTGACCGACGGCCTCGGGGGCCAGTCCGATCTGCTGCGCCGCCCCGTTCATCAGAACCACGGTCGAGCCCTGCGGCCAGATCTCGGGCATCAGCGCATCGCTGCCCGCCTGCCCGCGCAGCCGCAGCGACAGACCCCAACGGTTCGGCCCCAGCAACTCGGCGCGGGCGAACTGGAACAGCTCCCACCGCGACTCGCTGCCGTCACCAATCGCCATCAGGTTCGCACCGGCCAGCAGATCGGCTTCATCCACACTGCTCAGCGTGCCACCGGCCAGCGTGATCTCCAGCATCGGGCCGCGATCCCACAGGCCCGGCATCGCAGCGCGCAGCGGCGTCAGCGTCCGCCCGATCACCGCAGGCGCGTCGATCAGCCGGTCAAGCGCAAGGCCAGCAGCACCCCCTTGGTAAACCGCAACCGCGCCGGGCCATGGCCGGGCGGCCACTGCCAGATGGGGCGCATGGGGCACCTCATCGCCGCGCATCAGGGGCAGGTCCAGAAAGACGGGCCAGACCGGCAATGGCGGGCGGTAGCGGCGCACGGAAAGCCCCTCATGCGCATCCGCAACCCCCGGCGCGTAGATCGACGGCTCGGTCCGGGTCGCATCGACGATCAGCGCGCCCGCCCGCTCAACCCGGTCGATCCGCCAGCGGCGCCCCTCAAGCGCGACCACATCGCCCGCCCCCAGATCCGCGCGTGACGGCGGCAGGGCAAAGCGCAGCACGTCGCGGGCTAGCCTTGCCTCAGACAGCCAGCGCGCGGCCATGTTGCGGCCCTCGGACGCGGTCAGAACCAGAGGGATCTCACTGTCGGAAACCGGGCCGGAGGGATCATCGGGCAGGCTCGCCTCGGCGGTGGCAGCAGCATAGGCGTCACCCTCAACCAGATGGGTGACGCGCAGGCGCCCGGCCAGTTCCGCGTCGGGCAGGCGCACCGCCTCAAACCCGCCCTCAACCCCCTCGGCCAGATCCTCGGCTGCCAGTTGTGCCACCGCGCGGCCATCGCGCATGACGAAGCGCAGCACGCCGTCACGCTCAACCGCATCAAAGCCATAAGCCAGCATCAGCGGTTGCAGCGCCGCCCGCGCCGTGGTGCCGCCTGGCGACGCATAGCCGCGCACCAGACCCGAGAGCCCGCTTGTGTCGTAATGCGAAACCCCCGCGGCGATGCACAGATCCGCCACCAACCCCGCCAAGGGCACCGCCCCTGCCCGCCCGTTCAGCCAATGGCCGCGCGACCATGCCGGGCCGTCGCTCCACAGATCGGAACGGCCCGGAAAGGCCGGATAGGGTCGCGCATCCCAGCACCAGACATGCGCCCGCGACATATCGACCATCGGCCCGCCATAGGCCCCGCGCGGATTGTGCGCGCCGTCCCCCCAATAGGCGGTCATCGCGCGGATATAGGCCGCCTGCACGACATCATCCCGCGCGCCGGTCGAGTAATGCGGCAGGGACGATTCCGAACTCATCACGTCCAGAAACTTGTTGGGCTGATTGGTGCCCTTGTCGATGGCGGCACAGCCCATCTCGGTGAACCAGAACGGTTTTGAGCCCGGCACCCATGCCGTCGGCTCCTCGGCGCGCAGCCCGTCCACGCGGTCATGATGCGCATTCGACCACCAGCCGCGCAGATCCTTGTAGCGCCAGACCCAATCCTCGCCATAGGCACCGTCGCGGATCGGGGTGCGGATCTGGGCCGCGCGATGCTCGGGCGCGGCGTAATACCAGTCGAACCCCTCACCGCCCGCGACATTGCTTTCCAGATAGCCCGGCGCGTCGATCCGCCGCCAATGCGCATCCAGATGCGCCTCGCCCTCGCGCCAATCCGACAGCGGCATGTAATTGTCGATGCCGATAAAGTCGATCTCGGGATGCGCCCAAAGCGGGTCCAGATGGAAATGCACATCGCCATTGCCCGGATGATAGCCGAAATATTCCGACCAATCGGCGGCATAGCTGATCTTGACCTTCGGCCCCAGAATCGCGCGCACCTCACCGGCCAGACGGCAAAGCTGCTCGACCGCCGGAAAGCGGCCCTCTTCGCCCATGATCTGCGTCAGCCCGCGCATTTCCGAGCCAATCAGAAAGCTGTCCACCCCCCCCGCAGCGGCACAAAGATGCGCATAATGCAGGATGAAGCGGCGATAGGACCACTCATCCGGCCCGTGATAGTGAATCATCTCACCCTCACGGCTGAAATCTTCGGGCATGGCGGTGCCAAAGAACGCCTCAACCGCCAGCCGCGCGGCAGCGGTGCCATGCGGGCTGTTCGCACCCCCCGGCGCAATGGCCGAGGTGATCCGCCCGCGCCACGGCATGACGGGTTGCGCGTCACCGCCATAAGGATCAGGCAGGCGATTGCCGGGCAGTTGCTCCATCAGGATGAACGGATAGAACACCGCCCGCTTGCCCGCCTTGTGCAGCGCGCGCAGCGCCTGCACCACAGAGGCATCGGCGGGCGAGCCGCCATAAATCGGTTTACCCTGATGGCGCGCGACCTGATCGGCCTCAGCCGCTGCAATCCCGCCCGCCCGCCAGGGCATCGAGCCGTCGCGACCCTTATGTTCGACCTTGGGACGCAGCCGGCACTCACCCACGCGCAGATCGTCGCCAAACCACGACACCACCAGCGCCACCGAGCCAGTTCGCGGCAATTCACGACCCAGAATGTCCAGCGAGGCCAAAAAATCGCTCTCGGCCAACGGCAAGGCGGCATTGGCGGACTCAATCTCGCCCAGGCCCTTGTCATAGGTTACCATCTCGGTGGCCAGCGCATATTCGCCGGTGCCGGGGATCATCGCGACCGCCTCAACTTCGCGCGAGAGACCCCCACCCGACTGCGCGGGGCGCGTCACCTCAAAGGACAGCTGCGGCAGCCGGTTGCCCCATGGCTCAAGGTCCAGCTCATCCAGAACGACGTAAGCCGTGCCGCGATAGGCGGGCGCGTCCTCGCCCTCATGCGCAACGATCGAGGGGTCGGGCAACTGGTCGGCAGAACCCGGATAGACCCGCATGTTCAGATCGGCGGGCGCGATCTCCTCACCATCGGCCCAGACCCGGCCCACGCCCGCGATCTCACCCTCACAAAGCGCAATCGCCACGCTCAGCCGATAGCCGATCCGCGTCACCCGAGGCCGCCCCTTGCCGCCACCCTGCGTGCCGCGAAACTCGGTCAGCGGCGCGGCCCAGATCACATGGCCGGGCAGCCGCATCTGGCCCCAGACCTGCGCGATGGCCACGCCCTCACCCGCGCCTTGCAGACGCAGCCGGTCGATGCGCCCGGTCTCAACCGGCTGCGCACCACCGCCCAGCAGCCGCGCGTCAATGACCCGGCCCATCGTCGCGCCCACCGCACGACCGATCACCGCGCCCGACAGGCCCAGCACCGCGCCGCCAAAACCCGCACCGACCGAAGCGCCAACCGCGCCCAGCAGGATCGTCGCCATGCCCTTCTCCTTTGTTGTTGAAATCGGCGCCCGTCAGTCGGGAAACCGGAACCGCGCGGCAATCCGCCGCCGCCATGGCAGCGACAGCGGCACCTCGACGACGCCATGCCGCTCTTGTGCGTGAATGAAAGTCGCAGCGCCTGAGATCAGCCCCAGATGCTTCGCCGCCCGGCCCTCACGCATCCGAAACAGCACGACCTGCCCCGGCGCCTCGCCCGCGCTTGGCCACAGCCAGCGCCGCAAAGCACGCTCAAGCGCATCGTCATCCTCACCCCAATCGGGCGTATAGGCGGGCAGGCGCCATGGCTCCGCCCCGTGCACCTCACGCCAGACGCCGCGCAGCAGGCCAAGGCAATCGGCGCCGGCACCCCGGCAACTCGCCTGATGCGCGTAAGGCGTGCCGATCCAGGCCCGCGCGGCGGCAATCACCCGCTCAGACATCGGGTAGCTCGGGCCGGGCCGCGATGCTTGCGGGCGCGCGCGGGCGTGGCTCGATCTGCGGGGCCATCAGCCAGTCTTCGCTTGGCAGATGCGGAAAGCCGCGAAAATTCAGCGCGTTGCGAAATTTCAGCCGGCATGTCGCCATGGTCTTGTCACAGCCCGCAATCAGCCGGACACGATCACCAACCGCCGGCGTCAAGCCAAGCCCGGTCCAAAGCGCGACCTCACGCCCGCCGCCCGGCAAGGCGCTGTCCTGCCGGATCACGCCGCCCAGACCCTGCGCCGCGCCGTCCAGCATGACCAGCCTGCCATGATCGAACCAGCCACTGTCAAAGCCCGCGCCATCGTCGAACTCAAAGCGCTGCGCCTCGCTGACCCGCGCAATCGCCAGCTCGACGAAACGCCCCTCCGCCGCCAGATCGACGCCGCAATCAGGGTCGCCCAGAATCGCCGGACAGCGCGGGTGAAACACCCGCCCACGGCTTTGGTTCAGCGCCTCGGCCAGACCGCGCAGCTCAGCCCGAAAGGCGCCGCCCGCCCGCGTGATCTCGCCCAGATGGCCGCGAAACACCAGCCGGTGCTGGCTTGCGTCGCGCCAATCGATCTCATAAAGCGCGACCTCCGCCCCGTCCCAGCGACCGGCCAGAATATCCGCCTCGGTGATGGCCTCATCGCTCAGCGCCCCGGCGGCTTCCGTGTTATCGACCGCCAGCCCCGCGCTTTGCACCACCGCCCCCGCCGAGAGGCCGGTATCGGGGCGCAGCGTGACGCGCTGAAAGGTGAGCGGGCGGTCGTGATCGGTCAGCCCCAGCACCAGACCATCGGCGCGCCGGACGATCCAGCCGCGTGCAAGATAGCTCACGCTCATAGCCGCACCTCAACCACCGGGATTTGCGGCAGGTTGCCCGCCTGAAATGACGCGACTGAGACCGCGATCCGGTCGGTATCGAACCGCACCGGCACGTCGAACTCGAACCCCGCCGTCACCGCAGCACCCCGACCGGGCGCCTCGGCCAGGCGGATCTCGCCGGTGGTCGTGTCCACCTCATAATCGACCCCCTCGCGGCGCGCGTCACCGCCCACGCCGACCCGGACCGTGCCAAGCACCGGCTTGCTGATCGGGCGAAGATAGGCGGCAGGCCCCGAAGCATAGCGCTTCACCAGCCGGAACACGGTCTCGCGGCTGTCGCCCTGCCCGATCTGCTGATCAGTGAAGGCGGGCGCGGCGCTTGGCGCGCAGCTTTTGTAATCGGCCCAGTCCTTCCAGCGAAAGCCATGCAGCTGCCCCGCCCGCGCCTCGAAAAACGCGATCAGCGCCTCAACATCGTCCAGCGAGCGCAGCCCAAGCCCCGCATCATAATGCCTGCGCGAATGCGCCCAGGGGCTGTTGCGTTCCTCATGGCCGTTGGTGAGGGCCACGATCTCAGTGCGCCGCTCAGGCCCGCCAACCGATCCGAAGGACAGGTTGGCGGGGAAACGTATCTCGTGAAAGCTCATCTTGGCACCTCAGGCATTGCGTGCGCCGCGCGCCAGCAGGCGGTTCACCTGCGCGGCAATCTGGCTTTGGCTGCGGGCGAAACCCGCGACATCGGGCGTCGAGACATTGATCGAGACGTTGACATGGCGCGCGCCGCCCTGCGCCTGCACGCCCAGCCGCCCGTCCGCGCCACGCATCAGCGGCATAATCGCCTCGGGGCCCGCCTCGCCCATCAGGCCCAGACCGCCGCGCATCGGGAAATGCGTGGGCGCGGTCACCACGCCGCCGCGCGCAAAGGCGGTGACGCGGCCCTGCGCAAAGGCGGCACCGTCAGCGAAGGGCGCGACCGCGCCCCCGATCCCCTGCGCCATCGCGCCCGCCACGGCCTGTTGCACGGGCTTCATCGCGATGGCCAGCATCGTGTCGGCCATCGCGCGGCCGACATGGCGCAGCGCATCGCCCAGCTTCATGCCGTCAAAGACCAGCCCGTCAAATGCGCGGCGCAGCCCGCTTTCAATCCCGCCCGCCAGCGTGCCAACTTCACGAGAGGTCAGCATCATCGACTGGCGCATCCGCTCCAGCTCGGCGGTGAAAGCCTGCACCATCGCCTGCGACTGGCGCATATTGGGGCCGCCATCCTCCCCGAACTCAAACCCGTTCCTGTCGGTCATCCTCAACTCCTGTCTTGTCGGGCCAGCGCGCCGCCAGCGCGTCCAGCCGGGCGCGGGTCATCGGCGCCGCGCCCTGTTCGATCCCCAGCATCAGCGCCAGCTCAGCAGGCGTCAGCGACCAGAAGCATTCGGGCGTCAGGCCAAGCCCGCGCATCCCCGCCCGCATCAGGCCGGGCCAGTCCAGCCGCCCGCTCATGGTGGCATCGCGAATGCCAGCGCCAGCAGCCGCGCTGCAGCCTGCGCCGCACCCACCGGGCCGCCCGCAATCTCGGCACTGGCCAGATCCAGCGCGGGCGCGCCCGCACCCGCCAGCCCCGCCTCCAGCACCGCCAGAACATCGGCGGCGCGAAAGCCCCCCGCCTCGAACCGCGCCGCCAGATCGGCCAGCGAATCCGCGCCCAGCCGCGTTTCAAGCGCGGCCAGCGCGCCCAGGCTCAGCCGCGCGGGATAGGCGATCCCGTCCACGACCAGTTCGACCTCGCCCCGCATCGGATTGACCATCACAGCGGGGTAAAGCGCAGCGCGCCCGCACTGGCCAGCGCGATCTCATAGGTGGCCTCGCCGTTATGGCTGCCCGAATATTCCAGCGACGTGATCTGGAACGGCCCCTCGATGATGCCGAAATCGGGCACGATCACCTGGCAATCGGGCACCTCGCCGTCAAAGAACACCTGACGCGCGCGCCCGTCCGTGTCCGCATCGCGAAACACCCCCGAACCCGAGACCGAGGCCGAGCGCACGCCCGCGCCCCCCAGCAACTCGCGCCAGCGGCCCTCGCTTTCAAGCGAGGTGACATCCACCGTCTCGGCGTTGAAGCCGATGCGGGTGGCCCGCAGCCCGGCAATGGTCTCGAACTGGCCTGCGCCATTCATATCCATCTTGATCAGCAGATCCCGTCCGTTCTGAACCGCCATGTCCTCATCTCCTCAATTGTGATCCAGCAGCGCCCGAAAGGTCAGATCGACCCGCCGCGCCGCACCGTTTTCCGACCTGCGCGCCCGCGCGCGCAGAAACCAAAGCCCAGCCAGGCGGCCCTGACCCGTGACCAGATCGGCGGCCTCAAGCGCGTGACAGACCGCGCCCGCCACCTGCTTGACCGTGCCGAAACCGCTGTCGCCATCGCGCCCGGCCACCACCGAGACGACGAAATCATGCCGCGCCGCGCGCCCCGTTGCGTCCGAGGCGTCGCGCACATCCTCAGGGCCAAGCGCGATATGCGGCCCGGCAGGCGGCGGCACCGGCACCGCGTCATAGACCGCATCCCCGACCAGATCGGCAATCGCGGCATCCTCGCGCAGCCGCGCATAAACCGCCCCCTGAAGGGGAGCTGCAAAATGATAGCTCATGGCAAGACCTCTTCGGTTGCGCGTGATTGCAGGTAACGGCCGCCGGGCCCGAACTCGGCCACGGCCTCGATGCGCAGAAGCCGCGCGCCCATGCGGAACCGCTGGCCGGGCTGCGGACGGCGCGGATCACCCGCGCGAAAGGCCCGCGTCAGCACCCGCCAGTCCAGACGCGGCATCTGCCCGGTCTGACCCGCGACCTCACGCGCGGCGGCGGGGCGCAATTCGGCGTAAAGCACGCCCAAAGCACGCCACTCGATCCTCGCCCCACCCATCCCGTCCGCGACCCGCTCGGGCGCCTCAAGCGTCAGGGCCACGTTCAGCACAGGCAGGCTCATCGCGCACCCCGCCCGCCCAGGATACGCACCGCTCGCCAGCGCTCGATCATCGCGCTGACCTGCGAGGGCAGAAGGCCCGGCACCTGATCCTGACCGCGATCCTCATAATAGCGCCCGGCCAGCATGATTGCCGCCTGCGCCAGATCGGCGGGAATATCGGCCCAATCATCGCCAAACCCCGCGACAAAGCGCACCGTCACCCGGCCCAGCCTCGGCACATGCGGCAGCATGGCCGAACGCGGGCGCAGCAAAGGCCGCTGCGCGTCGCCCACAAGGTCATAGCGGTCCGCCGCAAGCTCGGTTTCGCGGCCTGCGCCATCCTCGATCACCACGCCCGTGATCCGCTCGACCGGGGCCAGCGGCAGGGGCTGCGCCATGCGGTCGCGCCAGTCGTCCAGCACCATGCGATAGGCGCGGCGCAGCAAGACCTTGCCGGTCCGCCCCTCAATCACCGCAATCGCGGCCCGCAGGAACCCCTCCAGCGCGCGCATCTCGGCGGCATCCTCTGCCAGCTCGAACCCGGTGCCCAGCCGCAGCCAGTCGCGCAGGGCGGCGACCGGCAGGGCATCGGCCCCCGGTTGTGTTTCCTCGACAAGTATCATTCCCGAACCTCCCGTCCAAAGCGGCCCGGACGGGCCGAAAGCATCACTGAAAAGGTAGGCTGCGCCGCCCGCGCCCGGCCGGGCCTGCGCGGACAAAGCTGCCAGCGACCAAGGTCGCGCGGCGCAGCCCTTCAAGGCCCGAAGGATCAGGCCGTGAAGCTCAGGACTTTGACGGCACGGCTGTCAACCAAAGCGCCGCCAATGCGCTTGGTGGCATAGAACAGCACATGCGGCTTGGCCGAGAACGGGTCGCGCAGCACGCGCAGTTCGGGGCGTTCAGCGATGGTGTAGGCGGTCTTGAAATCACCGAACGCGATGGCCGCGCCGTCGGCCATGTCGGGCATATCCTCAAGCACCAGAACCGGATAGCCCAGAAGGCGCGACGGCTCACCGGCGGCCAGGCTGTCAGTCCACAGGAACCGGCCGTCATTGTCGCGCAGCTTGCGAATGGTCGCGGCGGTTTTCGAGTTCATCAGGAAATGCGCATTGGCCCGGTTCTGCGCAGGCAGCGCATAGACCAGATCAATCAGCTGGCCCGCCGGATCATGGCCGAAGCCGCCATCGACCCCGGTCCTGATCGCGCCGATCTGGCCCTGCTGGGCCTCGATCCCGTCGGCCAGAGGATAGTCCAGCAGCCCGGTCGGCTTGTCATTGCCATCGCCCCCGATGAACGCCGCCGCCTCGGCGCGGGCAAAGCGGTCAGCGATGCGCTCGGCCAGCCATTCCTCGACATCGAAGGCGGCATCATCCAGCAGGCGCTGCGTGGCCTTGGGCATGGCCGACAGCTCATGGAGGCGCACGATCACGCGCTCGGCGCGGGGCGTCTGGGTCGCCGCGACGCTGGCTTCGTCCGACCATGCGGTGCCAAGTTCCTCGCTGTCGATCAGCACTTCATAAGTGGCCGATTCGACCTGCACCACATTGGCCACCGCGCGAAGCGAGTTATATTGGCCAAGCCCGGTCTTGACCGTGTCCATGATCTGCGGCGCGGCCAGAAAGCCCGCATCGGCACTGCTCAGCCCCTTGGTCTCGACCGCAAGGCCGCGCAGCGCGCTGTCATCGCCGTGGCGAAGATAGGCGTTGAACGCCTTTTGATGGGGTGCCGCAGCGTCGGCCTCGGCCGAGAGGGGGGCGCGGTTGCGCAAAGCGGTCTTGCGTTCAAACATGGTCATGCGGTTGTCCTGTGCCTCGATTTTGGTCTGGATGTCCTGCCGAAAGCCCTTGAGTTCCTCGACGAACCCAAGCAGCGCCGTCTTCAATTCGCCGGGCGCGCCCGCGCCCGCCTGTTTCACCTCGGTCATCCTTGTCTCCTTCTGGTTAAGCCTGTCTTTGGGGCGCGCACCCCGTCATTGCGGCAAGGCCCGCGCCCTGCCGCTTCGCCGCGCCGCCCGGGCGCGGGGAAACCGTCAGCCGCGCAGCACGGCGGCGGCATCGCGCAAAGCCGCCGCCATCGCCTGTTCGTCGCTTGATTTGCCGCTGATCCGGGCCTCGCCCAGCATCGGAAATGTCACCAGCGACACCTCCCACAGCGCCAGCTCGGCAAGCTGGCGCAGCCCGCCGGGCCCGCGTTCGGCGCGGATCGTGCGATACCCGATCGACAGCCCGTCCAGCGCCCCCGCCGCGACCAGCGCCATCGCCTCACGGGCCTGTGCGATCTCGGGCAAAAGCCGCCCCTTGACCCACAGCCCGGTGGCATCCTCGCGGATCTCATCCCAGACGCCAATCGGCTGCGCCGGGTCATGCTGCCACAGCATCCGCACCCGTTCGCCCTTTGCCGCAAGCCCCGCCAGCGAGGCGCGAAACGCGCCCGGCATCACCACATCGCCGCCCTGATCGGCCAGCCCGAACCGGCTGGCATAGCCCGAGATCACACAGCCATCGGCGATCTTCGGCGCCCCGGCGACATATTTGCGTTCCAGTTCCATCTCATACCCCCTTTGGCGCATATTCGATCAGCGATTGCACCGCCTGCGTGAGGATCACGCCGACCACGCCGTAAACCGTCATCCAGAGCCGCTTTTCCAAGCCCTCGATCATCGTCTCGATCCGCTCCAGCCGCTTTTCGACGGCGCCGAATTGCAGCGCCATGACGCGCTCCTGCGCCTCAAAGCGGTGGTGGTGCAGATCGAATTGCGCCCCATGCGCGCGCTCCATCGGCCTAGCCTTCGGCCATGGGGGCCAGCCCCAGCAGCGCGCGCTTTTCCCCGTCGCTGAGGAAATCCGCCGCACCGACGCGCCGCCACAACTGGTCCCGTTCCTCGGCCAGTGCCGGGATCTGGTCGGGGTCGGGCCGCAATGAGACCTCGGCGCCCAGATGCTCGGACAGCCACCACGCGACCGAGGCCGCCACCCGGCTCACCAGAGGCAGCACGGTGAGGCGGTAAAACGCCCGATGCGCCTCAGCATAATTGGCATAGGTCGCATCGCCCTGAATCCCGATCAGCATCGGCGGCACGCCAAAGGCCTGCGCAATCTCGCGCGCGGCGGCCTGTTTGGTGGCGTGAAACTCCATATCCGAGGGGCTGAACCCCATCGGTTTCCAGTCCAGCCCGCCCTCCAGCAGCATCGGACGGCCCGCATTGCGCGCGCCCTGATGGTGGCTCTCCATCTCGCCGACAAGCCGGTCATATTGTTCGGGCGACAGGTTGCCATGCCCATCCGGGCCCTTGTAGATGATCGCCCCCGAAGGCCGCGCCGCATTGTCCAACAGAGCCTTGGACCAGGCGCTTGCACTGTTATGGACATCCACCGCCACGGCGGCGGCCTGCAAGGGCGACAGGCCGTAATGGTCGTCGCTGGGATGGAAGGACCGGATATGACAGACCGGATCGGGACTTCCGGTCATGTCAAAGCGATGCCTGACCCCGCCCACTGTATATTCATAGGCGACCGGCCAGCCATCCTTGCCCGGCACCACCGCCATCCGGTCCGAGCGCAGCACATGGATCTCATCCGGCAGCCCGTCCTCGCGCAGCCCCGCCGCCTCAAGATAGCCATTCCCGGTCAGCAGGATCTGGCCGAACAGAGCCTCGAACAGTTCCGCCCGCCCCTGCGCGGGGTTCGGGCGGCGCAGCAGGTCCAGCACCGGATGGCTCTCATAGCGATGATCGCAATCGGCACAGACCAGCGGCACCGCCGCCGCGGCCTCGGCAATCAGCCGCACCGCGCGAAACCCCACCGGATTGCCGATGAACCCGCCCTGGGTCAGACTCGCATGATCCCTCGGCGACCAGATCACCCGCCCGCCGCTTGCGGCCAAAGCCGCGACACGGCCCGGCAATCCGGCCTTGCGTTCCGTTTGCGGCGCGGATTTCGCGCGCCCGAACCATTGCAACCGCATGGTATCCCTCCGTTTTGCCACGAAAAAGGGCCGCTCCTGACGGGCGGCCCTGTGCTGTTCTTTGTCAAAGCCCTACAGGCTGCGCATCTGCGGCCTGCGCCAAAGTGCTGCGGGCGCAATCATCAATTCATGGATCGCCCAGACCATCGCATCCAGCCGATCGGGACTGCCCGAGCCGCGATATCCCGCAAGGCTCATCCGACACATCTGATCCTCCAGCGCGCCAAGTCCCCGCAGATGCCGCACCCGCCCCTGTTCATACAGCGCCGCCACCGGCTCAGCCCGCAGCGCCTTGCCACGTGCCGCCCGCAAGGCACGAAACGGCACCAGCGGATCGACCTGCCGCAAGACCTGCTCAACCAGATCACCGCCTTGGTTCACCTCGGCCACCAGCCGCTCGGCCTTGTGGCGGTCCATCGCGGCAATCGCGGCCCGCGCCCAGTCGGCGGGACTGCCCCGCATGGTCGCATCCTCGATCACATAGGCGCGCCAGTTCTCAGGCGGCCCTGCGGTCACCACACCGGCCACCACGATCCCGCATTCGTCGCTACCCGAGCCGCCGCTCACCGCCGGGTCCAGCGCCACCACAACCCGGTCCAGCGCAGGCAGCGTATCCACCCGGCACCCCTCGATCATCGCCGTGGACCACAGCGCGCCCTCGACATCCTCCAGCAGCAGCCCGTCCAGCTCCTGCCGCCCCAGCCGCGTGCCGCCATAGCGCGCCTCGACCTCGGCCATGAAGCTCTCGGCCAGATAGGCGCGATTGGCCTCGGTCGGCGCATGGGTTGTCACGGTCGAGGCATTGCCCAGAATCCGCTTCAGCACCGGCAGATTGCGCGGCGTGGTGGTGACGACCTGCTGCGGGTTATCGCCCAGCCGCAAGGCGAATTGCAGCATATCCCAGGTCTCCTCGGCCTTTTTCCACTTGGCCAGCTCATCCACCCAAGCCGCATCGAATTGCGGCCCGCGCAGCGCCTCGGGCTCATGGGCGCTGTAAACCGTCGCGGTCGCGCCATTGGCCCAGACCAGCCTGCGCCGCCCCGCCTCCCAGACCGGGCGGCGATCCGGGGGCGAACAGGCCAAGATCCCGCTATCACCCATCACCATGACCTCGCGCGCCTGATCGAAGGTCTCACCGACCAAAGCCACGCGGCGGCAGGCCCCCGGCGCACCCGCCACCGGCCCCTCGACCATGCGGCGCACCCATTCGGCTCCGGCGCGGGTCTTGCCCGCACCGCGCCCGCCCATGATCACCCAGCTTTTCCAGTCACCCTCAGGGGGCAACTGATGCGGCAAGGCCCAGAACTCGAACAGAAAAGGCAAGGCGGCCAAAGCGTTATCGCTGAGGCCGCCCAGAAACTCATCCACTTCCCTTTGCCCGGCGCAGGCAAGCCAGTCGGCGCCCGATCTCATCGCGCGCGGCGTCAAGGTCAAGCGCGCCATGTCCGACGACCCCGGCAATATCCTTGCGAAGTTTGTCAACCTTGTTCCTTTCCTCAAGCATGAGCTGCGCCGCCGAGCGCAATTCCCGCGCCAGCTTCACGGCATCTTTCAGCCCCTCGGTATCGCCTGCCTGCAATTGCCCGCGCAGGCGGACCAGATCCTCGGCACAGCCCCGCAAAAGCTGCCCCGCGATCTCGACATCCTCCAGCGCCGCAGCCTCCTGTTCGGCCTCGACCGCGCCTTCGCGCAGGCTGTCCCAATCGAAATTCAATGTCATTCAACCATGCCCCGCCTCGTGTTCTGTCCGCACGAGCCAAGAGACGCAAAAAGCGGCGCGGGGTCGCCCCCCGGCCGCTTGCCCATCTCTCCCAGCATGAGAAAGTTCTACCTTAGGCCGTTCGCAAAGTCAATTCGGCAATCTTCGGTTGTGCTGCGGGTCGATATTTTCCGCATCATAACAAAGCGTTACACCGCGCAACACCCCGCCGCCCGCATCGCGCAACAGCCGCCAGAATCACCCCGCACAAAGCCGCGCGGCGCATGAGCTCACCCCATGCGCCGCCGCACTCAGTTCCCCTCAGGCGTTGCCGCCGCCTCAGCCGCCGCCGCGCGTTCGGCCTCGATCACCCGCCAGCGGGCGACCGCCGCGTTATGTTCCTCCAGCGTGCGGGTGAACTCATGCCCGCCGGTCCCGTCCGCCACAAAGAACAGATATTCGGTCTCATCCGGGTTCAGCGCCGCCTCAATCGAGGCCCGCCCCGGATTGGCAATCGGCGTCTTCGGCAAGCCGTCAATCTGGTAAGTGTTCCAATCCGTCCGCGTGTCCAGCTCCGAGCGCCGCAAGCCGCGATCCAGAATCCCGCGCCCCTCGGTCACGCCATAAATCACCGTCGGGTCGGTTTGCAGCCGCATCCCCTGTTCCAGCCGGTTCACAAAGACGCTGGCCACCTGCCGCCGCTCGGACGGCACGCCGGTCTCTTTCTCGATGATCGAGGCCATGATCAGAACCTCCTCGGGCGAGGCATAGGGCAGCCCGAAATCACGGCTTTCCCAGGCGGCATTCAGGATATTGCTCTGCCGCCGCGCCATCTCATTAATCAGGGTCTGCCGATCCGCGCCCGCGCTCACCTCATAGCTGTCCGGCGCAAGCGAGCCCTCAGCCGGCACACCCGCCACATCGCCCGACATGAAGCCCGCGCGCTTCAGCCCCTCAACGATCTGCCAGCTGGTCACGCCCTCGGCCACGGCAATGCGCAGCCGCGCATCGGGGCGGGCCATCGCATCGGCAATCGGCTGCGGCGCGGCGCCCTCTGCCGGGTTGTAATTCGCGCGTTCCTCATAGCGCCCGGTCTCGGGGTTGATATCGCGCAACACCACGCTGTCGGCACGCACGCCCACCCGGTAAATCACCTCAAGCCCGCAGGTCGAGGGGCCGCCCGCCGTGATCACATCGACGATCTCTTCCATGCTGGCACCCGGCTGCACGAGGAACGAGCCGAATTTCAGATCCCGCGCCTTGCCGTCATAATCGGCCCCGGTGCGGAAGATGTAAGCGTTTGAAATCACACCCTGATCGGCCAGCTGATTGCTGACCGCCGTCAGGCTGGCCCCGGGCGCGACCTGCACGCATTGCGCAATCGCGCTTGGCCCCGGCCCGCTATATTGCGACCGCCCCCAGGACACCGCCACCGCCAGCGCGATCAGCAGCACCACGCTCAGCGTCAGAAAGCTGGATGCGATATTACGCCACATCGGGCTTGCCCATGATCAGCGTCGCGTTCGTGCCGCCGAAGCCAAAGCTGTTGGACAGCGCCACGTCGATCTTTCGGCGCACCGCCGCATTGGCGGCCAGATCAATCGCGGTTTCCGCTGCCGGATTGTCCAGATTGATCGTCGGCGGCGCGATCTGGTCGCGCAGCGCCAGAATACAGAAAATCGCCTCAACCGCGCCAGCCGCACCCAACAGATGCCCGATGCTCGACTTGGTGGACGACATGGTGACATTCCCGGCATGATCCCCAAGCAGCCGTTCCACCGCGCCAAGCTCGATCGTGTCGGCCATGGTCGAGGTGCCATGCGCGTTGATATAGTCAATCGCCGCAGGCTCCAGCCCCGCATTGCGCAGCGCGTTCTTCATCGCCCGGAACCCGCCATCGCCATCCTCCGACGGCGCGGTGATATGATAGGCATCGCCCGACAGCCCATAACCCAGCACTTCGGCATAGATCTTCGCACCCCGCGCGCGGGCATGTTCATATTCCTCCAGCACGACGACGCCCGCACCCTCACCCATCACGAAACCGTCGCGATCGGCGTCATAAGGGCGGCTGGCGGATTTGGGATCATCCTCGCGCTTGGTGGACAGCGCCTTGCAGGCGTTGAACCCGGCAATCCCGATCTCGGAGATCGGGCTTTCCGCGCCGCCCGCCACCATCACATCCGCATCACCAAGCGCGATCAGCCGCGCCGCATCGCCAATCGCGTGCGCGCCGGTGCTGCACGCCGTCACAACCGCATGGTTCGGCCCCTTGAAGCCGAAACGGATGCTCACCTGCCCGGAAACAAGGTTAATCAGCGCGCCGGGAATAAAGAAGGGCGAAACCCGCTTCGGCCCGCGCTCCTTGATCAAAACGGCGGTTTCGGCAATCGAGGTCAGCCCGCCAATCCCCGATCCGATCATGACGCCGGTGCGCTCACGATCCTCATCGCTTTCGGGCTGCCAACCGCTGTCACGCACCGCCTGTTCAGCGGCGGCCATGCCATAGAGAATGAAATCATCGACCTTGCGGCGGTCCTTCGGCTCCATCCACGCGTCGGGGTTGAAGCTGCCATCCGATCCATCGCCAAACGGAATCTCGCAGGCATATTTCGTCACAACATCCTTGGCATCGAACCGCGTGATCGGCCCCGCGCCGGATTCGCCCTTCAAAAGACGCTCCCATGTGGTCTCTACGCCCGAACCCAGCGGTGTGACCATCCCAAGCCCGGTGACGACAACTCTGCGCATCGCAATATCCTGTTCTGCCCGTTTAATTGCGGCGGTGATACATGACGCCTGCCTGTGGCGCAATCTTCACCCGCCAAACGGCGCGGCCAAATGAAAAAGCGGCCGCCCCCGTCAGGGGACAGCCGCCATGCGCTCAGATCAAGCCAGCCTCAGGCCGCCTTGTTATCTTCCAGCCATTCCAGCACTTTTTCGGGCGCCGATTCGCCGTAAGGGTCCTCGGGGCAGTCGTCGATGCGGCCCGGCTCTTCGAACCATGCCTCGACCACGCCGTCATTCACAATCGCGGCATAGCGCCAGCTGCGCGGCCCAAAGCCCAGATTGTCCTTGCGCACCAGCATATCCACGCCCTTGGTGAACTCACCCGAGCCATCCGGGATCACCTTGACGTTCTGGAGACCCTGCGCCTCGGCCCATTTGTTCATCACAAAGCTGTCATTGACCGACAGGCAATAGATCTCATCCACGCCCAGATCGCGCATCCGGTCGGCGTTTTTCTCAAAACCCGGCAGCTGATAGGTCGAACAAGTCGGCGTGAACGCCCCGGGAAGCGAGAACAGGACGACGCGCTTGCCCTTGAAGTAATCGTCCGAGGTCAACTGCTCCCAACGATAGGGGTTGGGGCCTTCGACGCTTTCGTCACGCACACGGGTCTGGAACTTCACCTGGGGAACTTTATCACCGATTTTCATCTGCCGGTCTCCTTTCGATGGTTGAGGGGGCATGCCGCGATGCAGCACGATATTGCGGCACCATGTGGCAATTGCGGAAAGATTGATCAAGGCCCCAAAAGAGCCTAAATGTCGCATATCAGCCAAGGATTGCCGATGACCGAGACGCCCCGCGACCAAGCCGAGATCCTGCCCGCCATGGGCCATAACAACCCGCCCGTGGAGCATCAGCCGGACAATCAGCCGCCCGCGCTACGGGCCGCCCGCGCGCGCCATCCCGAAAAGGCGCATCGCCCCGATCAGGCGCAGCCCAAAAAGCCCGACTGGATCCGCGTCAAGGCCCCGACCAGCCAAGGCTATAAGGACACCCGCAACATTCTGCGCGAAAACCGCCTCTCGACCGTCTGCGAAGAGGCCGGTTGCCCCAATGTCGGCGAATGCTGGAGCCAAGGCCACGCCACCATGATGATCATGGGTGAGATCTGCACGCGCGGCTGTTCCTTCTGCAATGTGATCACAGGCAAGCCCGACGCGCTCGACCCGTTCGAGCCGGGCCGCGTCGCCCATGCGGTCGCCAAGCTGGGCCTCAAGCATGTTGTGATCACATCCGTGGACCGCGATGATCTGGACGATGGCGGGGCCGCGCATTTCGCGCAGGTGATCCGCGCGATCCGCCACCGCTCGCCCGGCTCGACCATTGAGGTCCTGACCCCCGATTTTCTGAAATGTGGCCCAGAAGCCCTTGAAACCGTTGTCGAAGCTCGCCCCGACGTGTTCAACCACAATCTGGAGACCGTGCCCGGCCTTTATCCGACCGTTCGCCCCGGCGCGCGCTATTTCCACTCACTGCGGCTGTTGCAGCGCGTGAAGGAACTCGACCCAAGCATGTTCACGAAATCCGGCATCATGGTGGGTCTGGGTGAGGATCGTCAGGGCGTCTTGCAGGTCATGGACGACATGCGCGCCGCCGAGATCGACTTCATCACCATCGGCCAATATCTTCAGCCCACGCCCAAGCACCACCGCGTGGACCGTTTCGTCACCCCCGACGAGTTCAAGGGCTACGAAAAATCCGCCTATGGCAAGGGCTTCCTGATGGTCTCGGCCACGCCCCTGACCCGGTCGAGCTACCACGCCGGCGACGACTTCGCCCGTCTGCGCGCCGCGCGACTGGAAAAACTGGGCCGCGCCTAGCGGCCTAGTCTAGCGGGCTGCGCCGTCCGGGCTCCACCCCTCGGCGGCCCAACGCTCGGCAATCTGACCAAGCATCTGCATCGCATCATGCAGCTCTCGCCCGCGCGGGGTCAGCGAATAGCTGACCTGAGGCGGGATCGTCGCGGCCTGCGCCCGGTCGATCAGCCCGGCCCGCTCCAGCATCCGCAGCCGGTCGGTCAGAACCTTGGTCAAGATTCGCGGCATATGCCGCTGCAACGCCCCGAATCGCAACGTGCCATGGCTGGCCAGCGTGTAAATCAAGTAAGGCAGCCGGAGAAACTGGGACGCACCTAGCGGGCGGGTCTGGCGGTCTGGGCCTGTTGGCCTAGTCTAGCGGGCTGCGTCGTCCGGCGTCCGCCCCTCAGCGGCCCAACGCTCGGCAATCTGCCCCAGCATCTGCATCGCGTCATGCAACTCACGCCCGCGCAGGGTCAGCGAATAGCTGACCTGCGGCGGGATCGTCGCGGCCTGCGCCCGGTCGATCAGCCCCGCCCGCTCCAGCATCCGCAGCCGGTCGGTCAGAACCTTGGTCGAGATTCGCGGCATATGCCGCTGCAACGCCCCGAAGCGCAACGTGCCATGGCTTGCCAGCGTGTAAATCAGGTAAGGCAGCTGGAAAAACTGGGCGGCGCTTAGGCGCGCATGCCGTCCGGGCTCCACCCCTCGGCGGCCCAACGCTCGGCGATCTGACCCAGCATCTGCATCGCGTCATGCAACTCACGCCCACGCGGGGTCAGCGAATAGCTGACTTGAGGCGGGATCGTCGCGGCCTGCGCGCGGTCAATCAACCCCGCCCGCTCCAGCATCCGCAGCCGGTCGGTCAGAACCTTAGTCGAGATTCGCGGCATATGCCGCTGCAACGCCCCGAATCGCAACGTGCCATGGCTGGCCAGCGTGTAAATCAGGTAAGGCGTCCACGCCCCCGCCACCACCGAGAACAGATTTTCGACCGGACAAACTTCACGATCATGCATTTCCGTGCCTGCGGTAACTGGCTTTCTCATCGGTAAGCACTTTCCTTTCCAAAGCGACTGTAGTTTACACCGCCACAATCAAATGGAAAGAGGTTCCCATGTCCAAGATTGCCATTGTCTATTTCAGCGGCTACGGCCACACCGTTTCCGCCGCCGATGCCATCGCCGCAGGCGCCCGCGAGGCAGGCGCCACGGTTGAAGTCATCCGCATCTCCGAAAACGGTGAGATCACCGATGCCGACTGGGCCACGCTTGAGGCCGCATCCGCCATCGTTTACGGCAGCCCCACCTATATGGGCGGCCCCGCATGGCAGTTCAAACGCTTTGCCGACGCCTCATCGAAGGCATGGTTTGAGCAGAAATGGCTCGACAAGCTGGCGGCAGGCTTCACCGTCTCCGCCTCGACCATCGGCGACAAGGGCGAGACGCTGAACTACTTCCAGACCCTTGCAAGCCAGCATGGCCAGCTTTGGGTGTCGCTGGCCCTCGCCTCCAGCAATTCCGAGGCCCACACGCCTGCGGACATCAACTGGAGCGGCAATTTCGCCGGTCTCGCCGCGATCAAGCGCGCCGACGCCCCCGCCGCGCCGCTCGCCGCAGGCGACGAGGCCGCCGCCCGCCATTACGGCGCCCGCATCGCCACTTTGGCTGCGCGGATCTAGTCCGGTCTCCGGTCTCCGGTAAGGGGCGTCACAATCAAATCGCGCAGTCAACCCTTTCATCGTGATCGCGCGACTTGCCCCTTGCCCAAGCGACAGAGCATCTGTAATGCGGGACGGCAAGGCCCGAGTGGCGGAATGGTAGACGCAGCGGATTCAAAATCCGCCGCCGCAAGGCATGTCGGTTCGAGTCCGACCTCGGGTACCAGCCTTCCCTGTGATTTTGTGTGCCGTGACGTGGTTGCCCTACGGAAAAGCCGCCATGTCATGCGCAAGATCGGCTGGCACAAGCCTATGACCGCCCGCTTTCCCGCGCGTTAACAAAGGCTTCTGAACACGCCTCGCCCGGCGACGGCGACATCAGCCGCCGCGCCACTCTACTACGGCTGGCCTGCACTCCCACCCGGCACGCACCCTTTCGGGCCGGTCATTCTGCACTTTTCACCAGCGTCTTTTTACCACCTTCGCCACCAATCCCATACCGCGAGAACACACCTCCCCAATCCCATACCCCTTAGGACAAGGCTCACCTAAGGACATATCCGCCACGCCCAAGCTGCGCGCCTGCAAAAACCCATCCACCGCCAGTCGGCGTGATCGAAACATCGGCCTCGCCTTGTCTCGCCCTAGACTATCACCCAGCAGACGACACGCCCTCCTACCCCAAACGCCCTCAACCAAACCAACACGCACCCACAAACCATCCCACCACGCGATGTCAGTTTGCGGTTGCACCCTCTCACCGCCTCGCCCAAAACAACGCCATGACCCTGCCGCGCACCCGATCCGTCCCGCTGCTGGCCGCCATCGCGGCAAGCCTTGCCGTTTCTGGCTGCGCGGATCGGGCGACCGACTACCCGGCGCTTGCCCCCACGGCCGAGCTGTTGGCGCCTCCCGCCATCCCCGGCCATGCGCAAATCGCCGCCGACAGCCCCGATCAGGTCGTCACCGATCTGACCCAGGCCGGGCAGTCGCTGGCGGTCTCATCGGCGGAACTGACCGCCGCGCCGACCTCAGGCGATGCGCTAACAGCGCGCGCCGACCGGCTGCGTAACCGCACCGCAGAACCCGCGCGCGCTGATGACAGCCTTGAAAGCCGCGCCGCGCGGCTGCGCGCGCGCCTCTGCGATGAGGCCGCCGCCGACCCCGCAGCACCCATGCCCGGCCACTGCACCGGCCAAAGCTGAGCGGCACCGCGCCATTCGCCGCAATCAGGTCATTGAAACCGCCGCCGACCTTCGCCAAGATCACCCTATTCAAACGAAAAAGGGTATCACATGGCCGCTGTCACCTGCATTGAGGATCTCAAGGAGATGCACCGGCGGCGCACGCCCCGGATGTTCTATGACTACGCCGAAAGCGGCTCTTATACCGAGCAGACCTTCCGCGAGAATGTCACCGATTTCGACAAGATCCGCCTGCGCCAGAAGGTTGCGGTCGATATGTCGAATCGCTCGACCTCCTCGACGATGATCGGGCAGCCGGTCACGATGCCGGTCAGCCTTGCGCCGGTCGGCCTCACAGGGATGCAATGCGCCGATGGCGAGATCAAGGCGGCGCGCGCGGCTGAAAAATTCGGAGTTCCATATTGCCTCTCCACCATGTCCATCTGTTCGATCGAGGACGTGGCCGCCCACACGACCAAGCCCTTCTGGTTCCAACTGTATGTCATGAAGGATGAAGAATTCGTTGATTCCGCCCTCGAACGCGCAAAAAAAGCGGGCTGTTCGGCGCTTGTCCTGACCCTTGATCTGCAAATTCTGGGGCAGCGGCACAAGGATCTGAAAAACGGGCTCTCGGCGCCGCCGAAACTGACCCTGCCGGTGCTGCTGGATCTGGCGACGAAATGGCGCTGGGGCCTTGAAATGCTGGGCACCAAGCGGCGCGGTTTCGGCAATATCGTCGGCCACGCAAAGCAGGTCGGCGACACGTCGAGCCTGATGAGCTGGACCGCAGAACAGTTCGATGAGCGGCTCGACTGGTCGAAAATCGCCCGCATCCGCGACCAATGGGGCGGAAAACTCATCCTCAAGGGCATTCTGGACGCCGATGATGCCCGGATTGCCGCGGATTTCGGCGCCGATGCGATTGTGGTGTCGAACCATGGCGGGCGTCAGCTAGACGGTGCCCTATCCTCGATCCGCATCCTGCCGCAGATCGTCGAGGCCGTCGGAAAAAGCACCGAGATTCATATAGATAGCGGCATCCGTTCGGGTCAGGACGTGCTCAAGGCGCTTGCGCTTGGCGCCCATGCGGCCTCCATCGGGCGGGCCTATATCTACGGGCTTGGCGCGATGGGTGAGGCGGGCGTGACCCGCGCGCTTGAGATCATCCGCAAGGAGCTCGATATCAGCATGGCGCTGTGTGGTGAGCGCGATATCCACAATCTCAGCCGCGAAAATCTGCTGATCCCGCAAGGTTTCTTTGAGGAATATAGCTGATTTCCCCTTCCCATCGCGGGGTTTTCACGCTATAGGCGCACGCTCTCGGCCATGCACCCTTGGAGGATGGCCGTTAACCATAACCAAAGGAATAGACTCATGGCCAAAGAGATCCCTGATCTGGTGGCAGAGGCTCGCACGGGGACAGGCAAGGGGGCCGCCCGTCAAGCTCGCCGCGAGGGCAAAGTGCCCGGCATCGTATACGGTGACGGCAAAGACCCGACCCCGGTTGCCTTTAACTTCAACGAGTTGCTGACCAAACTTCGCGCAGGTCGATTCATGTCGACGCTGTGGAACCTGAAGGTCGAAGGTCAGGATGACGTGCGCGTCATCTGCCGCGCCGTCCAGAAGGATGTCGTGAAAGACCTGCCGACGCATATCGACTTCATGCGCCTGCGCCGCACCTCGAAGGTTAACCTGTATATCCCGGTCGAGTTCATCAATGAGGACAAATGCCCCGGCCTCAAGCGCGGCGGCACCCTTGTCACCGTCCGCAACGAGGTTGAGCTGATCGTGACCGCGGGCGAGATCCCCGATCACATCACCGTTGATCTTGAGGGCCATAATATCGGCGATACGATCCACATCAATGACGTGGAACTGCCTGCCGGTGCCAAGCCGACCGTGGATCGCAATTTCGTGATCGCGAATATTGCCGCGCCCTCGGCCCTGCGTTCGGATGATGACGCAGAGGATGCCGGCGAGGCAACCGAACCCGCTGCCGAGGAATAAGCCCGGCAGTTGCGCGCAACAGATTGGGCGGGGCCTTGGTCTCGCCCTTTTTCGTTTGATTACGGGGCGTTAGCCTCATCAATCGCATCAATCGCCGCCTGCCAGGCCAGCATGATCGAGGCGTGACGATTCGGATAATCACGCGCCGGGCGCAACACCTCCAGCCCCTCAAAAGGCGCGGCGGGCGCGGCGCCGCCCTCTTTCAGCATCGCCTCAAGCTCAGTCGCGGCGCGCTCCAGCTCAGCCCGGTCGCGGCCAATCACTGCCTGCCCCAGCACCGAGGCCGAGGCCTGCCCAAGCGCGCAGGCCCGCACCTCTTGCGCGAAATCGCTGATGCGCCCGTCCTTTATCCGCACGAATGCCGTCACCGAAGACCCGCATTGCGGTGAGCGGCGCATCGCCTGACCCTGGGCATCGTCAAGCCGCCCCAGATGCGGGATGTCGCTGGCAAGGGCCAGGATTCGCTTCGAATAAAGCTCGATCAGACTGTCGGACATGCGCATCTTTCCGTTTCGCAGGCTTGGCGCTAGATAAGAGGCCGCACCGCGAAAGGAAAGCCCATGTTCGACCCCGAGAGCCTGACCTATGATGCCAACGGCCTGATCCCCGCCATCGCGCAGGATCACGCGAGTGGCGAGGTTCTGATGATGGCCTGGATGAATGCCGATGCGGTTCGCAAAACGCTTGAGGAATCGCGTGTAACCTATTGGTCAAGATCAAGGAAATCATTCTGGACCAAGGGCGAGACCTCGGGCCACACGCAGCGCCTGATCGAGATGCGGGTGGATTGCGACCGCGACTGCCTGTTGCTTTTGGTCGAACAGACGGGCCCGGCCTGCCATACCAACCGCCGCTCCTGCTTTTACACCGCGATCCGCGACGGCGCCGAGGTCCAGATCTCAGAGCCCGAGTAAGGCGCGAATATCCGCAGGCGAGGCCCCCGCCGCCCGCAGTTCACGCAGCGAGCGGGCATCGTCGCGCTTGGCCAAACGCTTGCCCGCCGCATCGCGGATCAGCCGGTGGTGGTGATAGCGCGGGGCGGACAGACCCAGAAGTTCCTGAAGAAGCCGGTGTATCCATGTGGAATCAAAGAGATCTTTCCCGCGCGTCACAAGGGTGACGCCCTGCGCCGCATCATCGACGACAACCGCCAGATGATATGAGCCGCCCATGCCGCGCCGTTCCAGAACAATGTCGCCAATGCCGGTCAGGAAATCCTCGGCCTTCAGGATATGCTCTTGATCTGGCGTGATATTTTCATCGACAAAGCCGATCCGGTCGCGGCCCAGACGGGCAAAGGCGCGCGCGGCGTCAAGGCGGATCACGTCACCCTCGCGCAGGCTCTCCATCGAACGCCCGCGACAGGTGCCGGGATAGATCAGACCGTCGGGCCCGTGCAGGGGCGCGCCCTCTTGCGGGGCCGACAAAGCGGCGCGGATATCGCCGCGACGGCAGGAACAGGGATAGCAAACGCCCATCGCCGCCAGATGATCAAGCGCCGCGCGATAGGCCGCAAGGCGGTCGGACTGGCGCATGACCGGCACCGGCCAATCCAACCCAAGCCACTGAAGATCCTCATAAATCGCCGCCTCATATTCCGGGCGGCAACGGCTTTGGTCGATATCCTCGATGCGCAGCAGAAAGCCGCCGGGGCCTGCTAAGCGGGCCGCCACAAGCGCCGCATAGGCGTGGCCCAGATGCAGAAACCCGGTCGGCGAGGGCGCGAAACGGGTGCGGTTCAGCCCGCCAGCCATGCCCGGAAATCCGCCTTGGCGCGCTCGGTATAGGCGGGGTAGCGCTGCTTGCGGCCACGCCGCCCGCCCTTGGCATCAATCGGCGGAAAGAGGCCAAAGTTCACATTCATCGGCTGGAATGTCTTGACATCCGCGCCCCCGGTGATGTGATGGATCAGCGCGCCCATGGCGGTGGTGCCGGGGGGCGCGTCAAGCTGGTTGCCCCGCGCCTCGGCCGCAGCCATCCGCCCCGCCAAAAGGCCCATCGCGGCGCTTTCGACATAGCCCTCAACCCCCGTCACCTGCCCGGCAAAGCGCAGGTTCGGCCGCGCCCGCAGCCGCATCTGCGCATCAAGAAGACGCGGCGAGTTCAGGAAGGAGTTGCGATGGATACCGCCCAGCCGCGCAAAGCCCGCTTGCTCCAGACCGGGGATGCGGCGGAACACCTCTGTCTGCGCGCCATATTTCATCTTGGTCTGAAATCCGACGATATTATACAGCGTTCCCAAGGCGTTATCCCGGCGAAGCTGGACGACCGCATAGGGCTTTTCCTCGGGCCGATGCGCGTTGGTGAGGCCCACCGGCTTCATCGGGCCATGGCGCAGTGTATCGCGCCCGCGCTCAGCCATGACCTCAATCGGCAGGCAGCCGTCGAAGTAGCCGGCGGTCTCACCCTCATGGAACTCGGTCTTGTCGGCGGCCAGAAGCGCGTCGATAAACCCTTCATATTGCTCACGATTCATCGGGCAGTTGATGTAAGCCGTGCGCTCTTCCTCGGTCTCGCCCTTGTCGTAGCGCGACTGCCGCCAGGCCACATCCATGTCGATCGTGTCAGCATAGACGATGGGCGCAATCGCGTCGAAAAAGGCCAGCGAATCGGTGCCGGTCTCCGCCCGGATCGCATCGCCCAAGGCCGCCGAAGTGAGCGGGCCGGTCGCGATGATCCACAGGCCGTCACGCGGCAATTCGCGGATCTCGCCCGGCTGGAAGGTCACCAGAGGATGCGCCCGCAGCGCGTCGGTCACCGATTGCGCGAAGGCGTCGCGATCCACCGCAAGCGCGCCGCCCGCGGGCAGTTTGTGGCGGTCGGCCATCGCCATGATCAGCCCGTCCGCCGCCCGCATTTCCCAATGAAGCTGGCCCACGGCATTGTTTTCGTCATCATCCGAACGAAAACTGTTCGAACAGACCATCTCGGCGCAAAGCCCGGTGCGATGGGCGAAGGTCTCGACCCCCGGGCGCATTTCGTGAACCGTGACCGGCAGCCCCGCGCGGGCGATCTGCCAAGCCGCCTCTGAACCGGCCAGACCGGCGCCAATGATGTGAATATTCTGCATAGCGCGCAGCTAACAACGCGGAAGGCCCAGTGCAAGGGCGCAAAAAAGGGGGGCAGTTTGCCGCCGCCCCCCAGTCATGACCATGCGCGAAAACAGGGACAGAGCGCGAGGTCAGGCAGAGATCAGGCCGCAAGGATGCCAGGCAGCCACAAAACCACGACCGTTGTCACGGTCAGCGCGGCAATCCCCAGAGCATCGGCAACCAGTTCTTTCGTCGAATGTTCGAATTTCATAGCAACCTCCTTGCGAGTTGCTGGTTTGTTCTCATATTCCGGCAGTGCTGTAAAGAACTTTTTAAGAACATTCAGCCAGACTGGATCAAACGAATCGCTTTGTCCTGCTCCATCAGCCATAAAAGGTTGCGGATGGCCTGGCCGCGCGGTGTCTCCATCGCGGGGTCAAGCTCCAGAAAAGCGCGCGCATCGGAGCGCGCAAGCGCCATCAGCCCCGCCTGCCGCTCCAGATCGGCGATGCGGAAACGCGGCAGGCCCGATTGCGCCGTGCCGATCACATCGCCCGCGCCGCGCATCTCCAGATCAACCTCGGCGATGCGGAACCCGTCCTCCGTCTCACGCAGGGTTTCCAGCCGTTTGCGCCCCGATTCGTTCAGCGGCGCCTGATAAAGCAGCACGCAGCTGGACGCGCCCGCGCCGCGCCCGACCCGGCCGCGCAACTGGTGAAGCTGGGCCAGACCGAAATTCTCGGCCCGCTCGATCACCATGATCGTGGCCTGGGGGACATCGACGCCGACCTCAATAACCGTTGTGGAAACAAGCACCTGCGCGCGGCCCGACGCAAAATCGGCCATTGCGGCATCGCGGGCGTCAACCGGCATCTGGCCATGGATCAGGCGCACCGCATCGCCGAACCGCGCCCGCAGCGCCTCGAATCGCGATTCGGCGGCGGTCAGGTCGCTGAGCTCTGATTCGCCCACCAGCGGGCAGACCCAATAGGCCCGCGCGCCCTGCCCGATCTGCGCGCCGATCCGCGCCACCACATCATCCAGCCGCGAATCGGGCAGCATGACCGTGGTGATGGGCTGGCGTCCGGGCGGCTTTTCGTCCAGCACCGACAGGTCCAGATCGCCATATTGCGACAGCGCGAGCGAGCGCGGGATCGGCGTCGCGGTCATCACCAGCATATCGGGCGGCGCGACCTCGCCCTTGGCGGCCAGTTGCAGCCGCTGCGCCACGCCGAAACGGTGCTGTTCGTCGATCACCGCAAGGCGCAGATCTGCAAAGCGCACCGCGTCCTGAAAGACGGCATGGGTGCCGATCAGAATGTCGATCCGCCCCTCAGCCAGATCGGTGAGGATATTGGCGCGGGCATCGCCCTTGTCGCGCCCGGTCAGCGCCTCGATCCGCACGCCGGCGGCCTGCGCCAAGGGCATAAGCCCCGTAAGGTGTTGACGCGCAAGGATTTCTGTCGGCGCCATCAGCACGCCCTGCCCGCCCGCCTCAACCGCGATCAGCAGCGACAGCATCGCGACAAGCGTCTTGCCCGCACCGACATCGCCCTGCAACAGCCGGTTCATGCGGTGCGGCGCGGCCATATCGGCGGCGATTTCAGCGACCGCGCGGTTTTGCGCGCCAGTGGGTGGCCAAGGCAATGATTTCAAGACCTTGGCCTGCAAATGCCCGTCGCCTTGCGTCACGCGTCCGGCGCCGCGCCGGTGCTGGCGGCGGGCCAGGGCCAGCGTGATCTGATGGGCGAAGACCTCATCATAGGCCAGACGCTCTCGCGCGGGTGCATGCGGGGTCAAATCGGCGGGGCCGCGCGGGTGATGGGCCGCAGCCAAGGCCTCGCGCCAGCCGGGCCAGGCTTTGGCGGCGCGTTGATGCGGGTCGATCCATTCGGGCAGATCCGGCGCGCGATCCAATGCCGCTGCCGCAGCCTTGCCCATGACCCGTTGCGTCAGCCCGGCTGAGAGCGGATAGACCGGCTCATATTCGGGCGGCGCCTCGTCGGTCTCAAGCAGGATATGGTCGGGATGGACCATCTGGGCCATGCCGTCAAACAGCTCAACCTTGCCCGACAGAACCCGGCGCGCCCCCACAGGCAGTTGTTTTCCCAGCCAATCTCCGCGCGCGCGAAAGAACACAAGGGTGAGATCCTGCGCCCCGTCCGAGCAGATCACCCGGTAAGGCCGCCCCCGCCCCGAAGGCGCGATGTGGCGCGACACGGTGACGGTGACGGTCGCTGTCTCGGGCGGGCGCAGATCGGCCAGCCCGGCGACCGGGCGGCGATGGATCAGCGCATTGGGCAGGGTCAGCGCCAGATCTCGCGGGCGGGTGATGCCCAGATGCGCCATGGCCTCGGCGGCCTTCGGGCCGACCCCGGCCAGCGTCTCAACCCCGGCGAACAGGGGAAACAGCACGGGCGGGCGGCCCTTGACACCGGCTTCACTCATCCGATCAGGGCCAGCCATTCGTCTTCGTCGATAACCTCGACCCCCAGCTCGGCGGCCTTTTTCGCCTTGGACCCCGCCCCCGGCCCGGCGATCAGCAGATCGGTGCGCGCCGAGACCGAGCCCGCCACCTTGGCGCCCATCGCCTCAGCCCGCGCCTTGGCCTCGGCGCGGGTCATTTTTTCCAGCGTGCCGGTGAAAACAAGGGTTTTTCCGGCGATTTTGCTATTGGCGGCCTGCGGCTGTTCGGCGGGCCTGATGCGCAGATGCGCGACCAGATCGTCAATCGCCCGCCGCTCAGCCGGTTGCTGAAAGGCGGTGACGACCGAGCGGGCCAGCACCTCACCCACCCCGTCGATCGAGATCAGATCCACCCATTCGGCACCCTCACCGGGGCGGGCGGCGGTCATTGCAGCCTCAAAATCGGGCCAGTTGCCGTAATGCCGCGCCAGCAGGCGCGCGGCCTGCTCACCCACATGGCGCAGGCCAAGCGCGGCAATGACCCGTTCCAGCGAGATATCGCGGCGGGCCTCAATGGCGGCGAAGAGGTTTTTGGCCGATGTCTCGCCCCATCCATCACGATTTTTCAGCCGCGTCAGCCCGTCCCTGTCGCGGGCCTCCAGCGTGAAGATATCGGCAGGGGCGCGGATCGGCAGGGTCTCATCGTGATAAAAGGCCTCAATCTGTTTGGCGCCCAGACCCTCGATGTCAAACGCGCCGCGAGACACGAAATGTTTCAGCTTTTCAATGGCCTGAGCCGGGCACGCCATGCCGCCCGTGCAGCGCCGGACGGCATCACCCGCCTCACGAATGGCAGCCGAGCCGCATTGCGGGCAGGTCTCCGGGAACAGGAAGGGGCGTTCAGAGCCGTCCCGCGCGGCCTCATCAACATCGGCGATTTTCGGGATCACATCGCCCGCGCGATAGATTTTCACCCGGTCGCCCACGCGAATATCCGTCGCCCGGATCGACTGGCCAAAGGAGTTCAGCCCGGCGATATAATCTTCATTATGGAGCGTCGCGTTCGAGACCGTGACGCCGCCGACCGTGACCGGATCAAGCCGCGCAACCGGCGACAGAGCGCCGGTGCGGCCGACCTGAATCTCAATCTCACGCAGGCGCGTCCATGCGGTTTCGGCGGGGAATTTATGGGCAATCGCCCATCGCGGCGTGGTTGAGCGGAAGCCCAGCCGGGACTGAAACCCAAGCTGGTTCACCTTATAGACCACGCCGTCAATATCATAGCCAAGGCTGGCGCGTTGTGCCTCGATCTGCGCCCAAACCGCCAGCAGATCATCCGCATTATGGCACAGCCGCATCAGATTGTTGGTCTGAAACCCAAGCGCGGCCAGCCGCGCCACCGCGCCCATCTGCGTTTCGGCCAGCGGTTCGGAAACCTCGCCCCAGGCATAGGCGAAAAACCGCAGCGGTCGCGCCGCCGTCACATTCGGGTCAAGCTGGCGCAGCGAGCCCGCCGCCGCGTTGCGCGGATTGGCAAAGACTCTCGCCCCCTCGCCGGCATTCAGCGCCGCGAAATCGGCATGGGTCATATAGACCTCACCACGCACCTCAAGCAATTCGGGCGCGGCGGTCAGGGTTTGCGGAATATCGCGGATGCGGCGGGCGTTTTCGGTGACATTCTCGCCCGTCGTGCCGTCGCCGCGGGTCGCGGCCTGAACCAGAATGCCGCCCTCATATCGAAGCGACAGCGACAACCCGTCGATCTTGGGCTCGGCGGTGAAATCAAGCGGCTGATCCGCGCCAAGCCCCAGAAAGCTGCGCACACGGCTGACGAAATCGGCTACCTCGCTGGCGTCAAAAGCGTTTTCCAGCGACATCATCCGTTGCGCGTGACGGACCTTGCCGAACCCCTCTTTCGGGGCCGCGCCCACCTTGCCAGTCGGGCTGTCGGGCTGGGCAAGCTGGGGAAAAGCGGCCTCAAGCGCCGCCAGCCGCCGCTTGGCCGCGTCATATTCCGCATCGCTGATCTCAGGCGCGTCATTCTGGTGATAGGCGATATTCGCCTGCTCAACCTGAGCGCTCAGCGCGGCCATTTCATCGGCAGCCGCACTTTCGCTGAGCGTTTCAGGCGCCGCGCGCGCGTCCATTGGCGCGGTTGCCGCGCCGTTCGGCTTGTCCTGATCCTGCATCGCGGCCCTACCCTTCAGCTGTTCATCGCCGTGATAGCCAAAGCGCAAGGCCGCCTGCAAGCGCCGCTTTACAGCCCGACCGCCATGCGTTCCTGATCAATGTTCTGCGGATCGCGCAGCACATAGCCACGGCCCCAGACGGTCTCGATATGGCTTTCGCCGCCCATCGCCTGCGCAAGCTTTTTACGCAATTTGCAGATGAACACGTCGATAATTTTCAATTCCGGCTCATCCATGCCGCCGTAAAGGTGGTTGAGGAACATTTCCTTGGTCAGCGTGGTCCCCTTGCGCAGGCTAAGCAGTTCAAGGATCTGATATTCCTTGCCGGTCAGGTTCACCGGGCGCCCCTGCACCTCAACCGAGCGGGTGTCCAGATTGACGACCAGATCGCCGGTCACGATCACCGACTGGCTATGGCCCTTCGACCGGCGGATGATCGCCTGAATCCGCGCCACCAGCTCTTCGCGGTGAAAGGGCTTGGTCATGTAATCATCGGCGCCGAAGCCAAAGCCGCGCAGCTTGCTTTCGGTGTCGTCAGAGCCGGTCAGGATCAGGATCGGCGTGCTGACACGCGACAGGCGGATCTGGCGCAACACGTCCATCCCGCTCATATCCGGGAGGTCGAGATCAAGCAGAATCAGGTCGTAATCATAGAGCTTGGCCAGGTCGATGCCCTCTTCGCCAAGATCGGTCAGAAACACGTTGAAATTCGCATGGGTCAGCATCAACTCGATGCTGCGCGCGGTGGTCGGGTCGTCTTCGACAAGCAGGATTCGCATTCCGGTCCCTCAAATTGTTCTTTGGCCAGCATCGCGGCAAAAAGTTAATATCCGGTTACTCTGCTTAAAATTGTCGTCTTCGCAACCTAAAGTTGTCGATATTTCTGCAATGCGGTGCTGCGCAGCGCCGCCTGCCCATGGCGCAAATAGGCATTCTGCCACGAATCAAGCTCTTCTTCGCTGAGCCCGTAGCGGGTCAGCACCTCATCACGCGAAATCAACCCGCAGGCCACCGCCTTGACCACCACGGCCTTGCGCCGCGCGATCCATCTTGTATCGACGGGCGGCAGGTCGGCAAGGCTCAGCACGCTGCCATCGGGCAGGGTCGCGACCCGCTTTGGGTCGTGGTTTTCGATACACATGCGGCACCCTCATTCAGTTCCCCCTCAGCTTTACTCCCCAAGAGTTTAACATCACGTCAACGCATGGCAGTTTTGCGCGGCCTCGCCCTTGAGAACAGCCGCAAAATTCCTATAATTTTAATCAAATTTGCCGTATCTGCCCGGCGAAAGGATGATCCATGACATTGGCCACCACCGCGCCGCGCGAAGATGCGCGGGATAACAGTTTGAATTCGCTGGGCTTTGCTAAGCCGCCTTCGGAAACGCGGGTGGTCGTGGCGATGTCGGGGGGCGTTGACAGTTCGGTCGTGGCGGCGGTTCTGGCCGATCAGGGCTATGATGTCGTGGGCGTCACGCTGCAGCTTTATGACCATGGCGCGGCGCTTGCGAAAAAGGGCGCCTGCTGCGCGGGGCAGGACATTCACGACGCGCGCCGGGTCGCTGAACGTCTGGGATTCCCGCATTATGTGCTTGATTATGAAAACAAGTTTCGCGAATCGGTGATCGACGAATTTGCCGATGCCTATCTGGCGGGCGCGACCCCGGTGCCCTGCATCCGCTGTAACGAACGCGTCAAGTTCCGCGATCTGCTGGAGACCGCGCGCGATCTGGATGCCGATTGCATGGCGACCGGGCATTATATTCAGCGCAAACTCGGGCCTGCGGGGGCGGAACTGCATATGGCCGCCGATCCGAACCGGGATCAAAGCTATTTCCTCTTCTCGACCACGCAGGAACAGCTTGATTTCCTGCGCTTTCCTTTGGGCCATCTGGAATCCAAGGCCGAGACGCGGGCACTTGCGGCGCGGTTCGGGCTGTCGGTCGCGGACAAGCCCGATTCGCAGGATATCTGCTTTGTTCCGAACGGAAATTACGCCGCCGTGATCGAGAAGCTGCGCCCCGGTGCCGCCGATCCGGGCGAGATCGTGGATCTCGACGGCAATGTTCTGGGCAGCCATCGCGGCGTGATCCATTACACGATCGGGCAGCGGCGCGGGCTTGGCATCGGCGGGCTTGGCGACCCGCTTTATGTGGTGAAGCTGGACCCCGAAACGCGGCGCGTGATCGTCGGCCCGAAAGAGGCATTGGCCACGCGGATCGTGCCGGTCTCTGAGGTCAACTGGATCGGCGGGGGCGCGTTCGAGGGCCCCGCGCGTGAGATCGCGGTGCGCATCCGCTCAACCCGCCCGCCCGCGCCCGCCATCCTGCGCCCGACCGGGCCGCGCAGCGCCGAGGTCGAGTTGCTGACTCCCGAGGAAGGCGTCAGCCCCGGTCAGGCCTGTGTGTTCTATCAACCGGACGGGACGCGGGTTCTGGGCGGCGGCTGGATCACCCGCTGATCCGGGCGATTGCCGCCTGCACCGAGCGCGCGGCGCGCAGCCCCGGCGGCTCGCCACCCGCGCCAAGCCGGGTCATGGTTAACGCCATGGCGCGGCGCTGTGCGTCGGCGAAGGCGGGGATCGTGGCCAGTTCATGCAGCGCAGGGGCCATGTTTTCGGGCTGACAGGCGCGGCCCAGAAACTCAGGCACGGCCTGGGTTTCGCTGACCAGATTAACCAAAGTCACCGTGCGCACCCGCAGCAGACGGCGGATAATAAAGCGCGAGACCGGCGCCATGTCATAGCCGATCACCATCGGCACATCATTGGCGGCGAGTTCGAGACTGACCGTCCCCGAGGCCGCAAGCGACAGATCGGCAGCGGCGAAGGCCGCGCGCTTGTCCTGCGGATCGGTGATGATCCGGGCGGGGATGGGCCAGTCGAGCGCGGTAAGGCTCTCCTCCAGATGCGGCAGGGTCGGCAGCACCACGCGCAGATCGGGCAGATCACGCGACAGCAGGCCAAGGGTCTGCGCAAAACGGGGGGCGAGCCGGGCGATCTCTCCGCGCCGCGAGCCGGGCAGGCAAAGGATCAGGGGGCCGCCGTCCACGGGCGCGCGAAAGGCGTCTTGATGGCTATCGGGCGGATCGACCGGGGCTTGCGGCCCGCCGCACATGCGCGCGCGGAAGGCGTCAGCCTCAGCCTCGGTCGCGCGCGGCTCGGTGACGACGGGGTGGCCCACGAAATCGCAGCTCATCCCTGTGGCCTCCATCAAGGGCGGCTCAAAGGGCAGGATGGCCAGAACGTGATCAACCCAACGCGCCATTTTCGCCGCACGGCCCGGACGCCATGCCCAGACCGAGGGCGCGACATAATGGATGATCGGCAGGCGCAGCCCGGCCTCACGCACCAGACGCGCGACGCGCAGGCAGAAATCGGGGCTGTCAATTGTGATAAGCGCATCGGGCCGGGTTGTAATTACCGCCTGCGCGGTCTCTCGGATCAGCCGCTTGAGGTCGAAATAGCGCGGCAGCACCTCGGCAATCCCCATCACCGAGAGCTCTTCCATCGCAAAGCGGCTGGTGAGCCCCTGGGCCTGCATTGCAGCCCCGCCCACCCCGTCGAACTGGGCGCGCGCGTCCAGTTCGCGCAATCCGGCCATGAGCGCGCCGCCCAGACGGTCGCCCGAAGCCTCACCCGCGATCAGGAAATAGCGCATCTTATATCCACTATGCCGCGTCTTTTTACACAGATGAAACCGCTGGCGGGGTCTGGCCTGTTCCGTGCCAAGATACTCATGCCCCCGCGCGCAGGGAAGAGACCCACCTCTTGGGTGCAAAGAACGAAACCCGGCGCGCAATATGGCGTCCTTTGTGCTACAATGCTCATGCCTCGCGCGCCCAAATGAACAGGCGCGCCTGCGCGAGGCGGCGAAAGAACCCCGGCGCGGGATTTGGCTTCTTCTGTGCCAAAATACTCATGCCGCGCGCGCCGACCGAAACAGGCCGCTTTGCTCGGCACGTTGCAGGAAACCCGGCGCGGGATTCGGCGGTTTTTGTGTCAAGATACTCATGCCTCGCGCGCCCAAACGAACAGGCCCGCCTGCTCGGCGTGGCGGATGGTTTCGTCGCGGTCCAGCACGATCACCCCGCCCGCCTCAAAGGCGATGCCCGAAAGGCCCGCGCGGGCGGCCTGATCGACCGTGTCGGGGCCAATGGTCGGCAGGTCGATGCGGCGGTCCTGCCCAGGCTTCGGGGCTTTGTAGAACACTCCGCCGCGCCCGCCATGGTGCGCGACAAAGGACAGCATCGCCTCGGTTCCGGGCAGGGTCTCAACGGCAAGGCAGAGCCCGCCCGCCACCACCGCGCCCTGCCCCAGATCAAGCGCGCCAAGCCCGCTCACGATCTGCGCGGCGCGGGCCGCGTCAGCTTCGGCTGCGGGGGTGGGCGCGCCCGCAAGGATGCCCGCGCCGGGGATCAGGTCGGGGGCAAGCGTAGCCACGCCCTCGACCGCGAAACCCGCCTCTTCGAAAATCGCGATCACCTCGCGCAGCGCGCCGTCATCGCCCTGCCCCATCGCCGCCAGGATGCGCGGAACAAGGGCGGCGGTGCGGGCATCGAAGGCCTCGGGGTCAAGGCGCGGGCGCTGCACCGCACCGGCAAAGCAGACCCGCGTCACGCCCTGATCCTCCAGCCAGTCAAGGAACGGGACCAGCCGCTCCAGCCGGAAGGGCTGATGTGGCAGATCGGGGGCAAAGCCTTCAAGCGCGGCCACCACGGGCGCGTCAAGGCGGCGCGCCAGTTCGGGCGCAAGCAGGCCGGTGCCCGCGATGATGGCAATGCGGCTCATCTGGCGGGGTGCGGCGCGAGGAAAGAGCGGTCGGACGGCCCGAGGATGAAGTCCAGCATCTCGCGCTCCATCGCGGAAACCTCACCCGCTGCACGCGCCCGAGCCGTCTCGCGCAGGCTCCCGCCGCCAAGCGCCCCCAACAGGTCGCGCAGCGCTGCAATGTCGGCACGGCTTGCCCCACGGCGTTTGAGCCCGACAAGGTTCAGCCCGTCCAGATGCCCGCGCGGCCCCTGCACCAGACCGTAAGGCAGCACATCCGCCGTCACCATCGTGACCGCGCCGATCATCGCGCCGCGACCGATGCGCACGAATTGATGCACGCCCGAGAGCCCGCCGACGATCACGTCATCGCCCAGCACGCAATGCCCCGCGACCGAGGCATTGTTGACCAGAATGACCCGGTCGCCGATCATGCAGTCATGCGCGACATGCGCGCCCGCCATGAACAGCCCGTCATCGCCAACCCGGGTCAGACCGCCGCCGCCCTCGGTGCCGGGATTCATCGTCACATATTCGCGGATCCGGTTGCGCGCGCCGATCTCAAGCCGGGTCCGTTCGCCCTGAAACTTGAGATCCTGCGGCGCGGCGCCGATCGAGGCGAAAGGATAGATCTCACTCCCCTCGCCCACCGAGGTGTCGCCGGTGATCGCGACATGGGAATGAAGCACCACGCCCGCGCCCAGCCGCACCTGCGGGCCGATCACGCAAAACGGGCCGATCCGCGCGCCTGCGCCGATCTGCGCGCCATCCTCGATCACGCTTGAGGGGTGGATCAGGGCCTCAGCCATTGGCGCCCATATCCATCATCGCGGTAAACTCGGCCTCGCAGGCCAGTTCGCCCCCAACCGTGGCGCGGCCCTCGAATTTCCAGATCTTGCCGCCGCCGCGTTTCACCGTGACCGCCAGTTCCAGCACATCGCCCGGAACCACCATGCGGCGGAACTTCACCTTGTCGATGGCCATGAAATAGACCAGCATGTTCTTGTCGGCCAGATCGAGGCTGACCCCCACCACGACCGCCGCAGTCTGGGCCATCGCCTCGACGATGGTGACGCCGGGCATGACCGGCTTGCCGGGGAAATGGCCTTGAAAATGCGGCTCGTTGAAGGTTACGTTCTTGATGCCGACCCCGCTTTGATGCGGCACGATGTCTTGCACGCGGTCGATCAACAGGAACGGGTAACGATGCGGAATAATGCGCTGAATCAGGCTGATATCGGCTTTTGTCGGAATATCGGCCTCGGGCGTGGCGGCCTGTCCGGTGGTGGTCTGATCGCTCATGGCGGGATCCTTTGCTCTGTTGCTAAATGCCTAGCAACGGGGGGCAGGCTTGGCAAGCAAGCGGCCCTTTGCCTTGCGCTTGGGCTGGCTCTGCCGCTGTCGGCGGGTATGGCTGCGGCGCAGGAGGTGCAGACCGGGCTTTATGATGCTTTCGATGCCCGCCCGCTGGACCGTCAGGAAAAGCTGGGCCTTCAGGCGGCACTGGCCTGGGCGGGCGATTATGCGGGCGCGCTTGACGGGCTTTGGGGCCCCGCGACGCAGGCCGCGATCGAAGCCTGGGCGGCGCGGTCCGAGGGGCGCGCGCCGTTCAACCGCGATGTGGCGCGGCTCTTGGGTGAATTCGCCGAGGCCGCCACGCGCGACGGCTGGGAATGGGTCGATCCGCTGGATCAGGACGTGCCCCTGCTGCTGCCGCGGGCCCGGATGGAGCAGGACGGCGCGCTCTGGCGCGATGCGGGCGGGTTGAGCGTGGCGCAACGCGCGGTCGCGCCGGAGGAGAGCGCGGCGCGGCATGAGATGATGGGGGCGCAGGGGCTGACGGGGCGGGCCCGGATCAGCACCGCGCGCCGGCAGGGCGCTTTCGTCTGGCTGCGCAGCGACCCGCGCGGCGCGGTGGTGATCGACACCGAGATCAGTGGGCCCGAGGACCCCCGCCAGACCGGCCGGATGCTGATTGCCGCGAGCGTCGGCCTGACGGAGCAGCCCCAGATCGGCATCACGCCGGGCGGTCAGGCCGAAAGCTGGATTGCCGCAGCCGCAGCAAGCCCCGCGCAGCCTCTGCCCAGATCCTCGGGCAGCGGCTTTCGCATCACGGCGCAGGGCGCGGTGCTGACCAGTCGGCATGTGATCGGCGATTGCGCCGAGGTAACGGTCGATGGCACGCCCGCCGAGAGGCTGGCCATCAGCGAGACCAGCGATATGGCGCTGATCGCGGGCCCGCCGGGCGGTTATCTGGCGCTTGCGCAGGGTCAGGCCGCGCTCAACAGCGATGTGACGGTGGCGGGCTTTCCGCTCAACGGCTTGCTTGGCGGGCTGAACGTGACACGCGGCGCGGTCTCGGCCGAGCGCGGGATCGAGGGCAACGCGACCCAGTTCCAGTTCTCGGCCCCGATCCAGCCGGGCAGTTCGGGCGGGCCTGTGGTCGATGCGATGGGCCATGTGACCGGCATCGTTCTGGCCAAGCTGGACGACATGCTGACCGCCGCCGAATGGGGGATCATCGCGCAAAACGTGAATTTCGGCCTGCATATCGCGCCCGCCCGCGATCTTTTGGCTGAGGCGGGCCTCAGCCCCCCCGACGCCCCCGCGCCCCCTGAAAGCCCCGAGGCGATGGGCGCGTTGTTGCAATCCGCAACGGTGCTGATCGAATGCGCCGATCCGCCGATCTGGCCCTCGCCGCTGACGCCGTGAGGATGTGCGGTGTGCGCGGCACTCAGAGGCGGTGGCCTTCGAATAGCGCGCCAACAGCGCCGCTGAGACCAACCCGAGCCACGCCCTGACCCGCCGCAGAACAGCGCGCATATCACAGGCGACAGCTTTCGGACGACCGGCCCGCCAACACTCTCATCAAGATCAGCCCCAACCACGCCCAACCGGCCATCAGCGGCCAGGGCCGCAGCGCCGTCACCACCTCGGCGCCGCGCGGGGTCACGGCGATCCAGTCGCCGGACAGGCGCTCCCCCGCCAAAGGACGCAAGCCTCACAAACGGCGACGCCCTTCCGCCAGCCACCCTTCAAGCTTCATCGCCGAGACCAACCACAACCACGCCCAGCCGGGCATCAGTGACTAGCGGCGCAGTTCGATCACGGCCTCCGCGCCGCGTGGGGTCACCGAGATCCGGTTCCCGGACATGCTGTGACCCGCAGAACGTAAGCCTCACAAACGATGACGCCCTTCCGCCAACCACCCCGCCAGCACCACCACCTCGATCAGACCCAACCAAGCCCAGCCGGGCATCAGCGGCTGGCGGCGCAAAGCGGTCACCGCCTCGGGGTCGCGCAGTATGACTGCGATCCAGTTCTCCGACAGGCACTTACCCGCCGCAGGCCAGGCGGGCCGTTGCAGGCGGCGGCCTTCACACAAACAATTCGCCAACATAACCGCCACGACCAGCCTGCGCCGCGCATCGCGGCTGACGGCGCTGCGCGGTCACGGCCTCGGCCCCGCGTGGGGTCATGGCCCGCAAGTCCACGGCGACACCCTGACCCACCGAAGGAGGAGAGCATCACAGGCAAGCGCGGCCTTTAACAATTAGCCCACCAGCATCACTGCCGAGGTTAGCCCAGCCACGCCCAGGCGGGCATCAGTGGCTAGCGGCGCAGCGCGGTCGCGGCCTCGGCACTGCGCGCGGTGACGGCGATCCAGTTGTCGGACAGACGCTCCCCCGCCACAGGACGCAAGGCTCACAACCGGCGACGCCCCTCCGCCAACCACCCCGCCAGCATGACCACCGCAATCACCCCCAGCCACGCCCATCCCGGCATCAGCGGTTGGCGGCGCAGGGCGGTGACAGCCTCAGCGCCGCGCGGCGTTACCGCGATCCAGTTGCCGCCCAGACCCTGACCCGCCGCAGGCCGGCCCGGCGGGACGATGCGCAGATCGGGGATGCCGTCCGAGAGATGCGTGATTGTGCCGCCGCTGGCCTCGGTCAGGGGCGCGAAGGCGGCGCCATCGGCCACCACGCGCTGAAACTCGCGCGGGCTGGGCGGGCCGATGGCGAAGCTGCGCCGCAGCCCGTCCTGTTCGGCGATATAAAGCCCCGGCCCCGGCGCCTGCCAGTCGACCGCAAAGCGGCCCGGGCCGGTGGGCTCCATATCGAGCTTGGCGGCGCCACCGGCGGGGCTGTCGATACGCAGCCCGCCGACCGTCTGCGAGAGACTGCGCCGGGTGAGGGTCACCTGTTCGCCCCGAACTGACACCGAGAGCGCGTCCTCTTCCAGCTCGGGCTCTTTCATCGACCAATGCGCGATGCGGCGCAGCAGATCGAGCTGCGGGCCGCCGCCCTCAAAGCCGCGCCCCCAGAGCCAGACCTGATCCGAGGCCAGCAGCGCCACGCGACCCTCACCCACACGGCGCAGCATCAAGAGGGGGTCGCCGCCCGCCTCCATGACCACCTCGGCCCCGGGCTCAGGCGTCATTTCGGAATGGCTCAGCCACCGCCCCCAATCGGGCGGGTCGGCCGCCGCACCCTCAAGCCCAGAGGTCACCGGGTGGCGGCGCCCGGCCTCGGTAAGCTCGGGCCGGAACGGCGCCTCGATCACGCGGCCCGTGGGCTGCGCAGGCAGGATCGGCCCCAGAGGCGAGAGCGCAAGCGAATCGACGGTCGCGATCTCTGGCCCTGCCGAGACCAGAATCGCCCCGCCCTCCTCGACGTAACGCCTTATATTGGCGTAATATTCCGGCATCAGGATACCGCGCACGCGGTAGCGGTCAAAGATGATCAGGTCGAAATCCGAGATCCGCTCCATGAACAGCTCATGGGTCGGAAAGGGGATCAGCGACATTTCCTCAACCGGCACGCCATCGGATTTTTCGGGCGGGCGGAGGATGGTGAAGTGGATCAGGTCCACCGCCGCATCGGATTTGAGCAGGTTGCGCCATGAGCGCGCGCCGGGGTTGGGCTCACCCGAGACCAGCAGCACGCGCAGCCGGTCGCGCAAGCCGTTCACGCCCAGGGCGGCGGCGTTGTTAAGCCCGGTCAGCTCACCCGGCTGATCGGGGGTCGAGACCCAGAACAGGTTCTCGCCCAGATTTTCCAGGGTGACCGGCAGGGTGAACGCCTGCCCCGGCATCGCCGAGGACGAAAACACCAGCTCACCCCCCATGCGCAATTCGACCGTGGCGGGGCGTCCGGCGATGCTCTCGGGGACGGCGCCCTGATCCTCGATGCGCAGCCGGAAGCTGACCTCTTGGCCAATCAGCCCAAAGCCCGGCGCCTCGTCGATGATCAGCCGGCGGTCCCAGTCGCCGGGCTGACCGGAAAGCAGGATATGGACCGGCGCGGGGGCCTCACCCGGGATCAGCGCAGGATCATGCGCCAGCCCGTCGCTAAGCGCGATCACGCCCGCCAGCCGCGCCTCGGGCTCTGACGCGATGGCGCGGGCGAGGGCGGCACCCAGCAGGCTGCCGTCCGGGGCGTCCTCGACGGTGACGCGGCGCAGTTCTGTCGCGGGCAAGGCCGCGATCCGTGCGGCAAGCGCGTCAAGCGCGGCATCGGTCTGGGCTGTGCGGTTACCGATGCGGTTGCTGGCGCTGCGATCATCCAGCAGCAGCACGATATCGGACAGGGCCTGCGTGGTGGCGCGTTCGACGCCCGGACCGGCAAGCGCCGCCGCGATCAGGGCAAGCGTCGCCACCCGCCACGCCCAGCCCCGCAGCCGCGTAAAGACCGCCACCGCGCCCGCCAGCACGGCGATGCCAAGCACCGCCCAGACCGGCCACCAACCCAGCCATGGATCAAAGCCAAGCGCGGTCATGGCGCGGCCTCTTCCAGCCGAAGCCTTTCGAGGATACGGGGGATATGCACCTGATCTGATTTGTAATTTCCGGTCAGCACATACATGATGAGATTGACGCCAAAGCGGTTCGCCATCTCACGCTGACGTTCCCCCTCAAACCCGGTGCCGACCGGGTAGCGCGGCAGGCCGCGCCCGTCCAGAGCCCATGCCTCGGCCCAGGCATTGCCGCCGATCACGATGGGCGAGACGCCGTCATTGAGATTGCTGCCCTCAGCATCGGTGGCCACGGCCTCAACCCAGACCGGGTTCCCCTGATAGCGGCCCGGAAAATCGCTCAGCAGATAATAGGCGCGGGCCAGCACATGGTCGCGCGGAACCTGTTCCAAGGGCGGCAGGTCCAGCCCCGAGGCGAGCCTGCGCAGATCAGCCGAGCCGGTCGCTGCCGAGAGGCCAGAAACATCGCCGTCGCGCGTGTCGAACAGGATCATGCCGCCCGAGGCCAGATAGCGGTTCAGGCGCTGATAGGCTTGGGGTGAGAGCATCGGCTGGCTGGCGGTGACCGGCCAATAGAGAAAGCTGAGCAGCGCGATATCGTCGCGTTCCAGATCGACGGCGACGGGGGCCGAGGGCTCAACCGTGGTGCGCTCAAACAGGATGCGGCTGATGCCGTCAAGGCCCGCGCGTGAGGTCTCATCAATCGCGGCATCGCCGGTCACGACATAGGCCAGCGCGAATTCGCGCGCGGCCCGCATCAGCTCATCCGAGGGGTCTTGCGCGGCCTCCGTCACATGAGTTTGCGCTTGCCCCTCGCCAGTCATCGGCAGAAGCGCGACGGCCACCGCCAGCGCCGCAATGCGTCGCCCGCCACCGCGCATCACCCAGCCCGAGCCAAGCGCATCCAGCAGCAACAAAACCGCCCCCGCCAGCAGCAGCCAGCCGCCAAAGGCCACACCCTGCGCGAGCGCCTCGGCGGAGATGATGTTCGCCCCGCCCCATGTCGCAAGGCCCGGGCGGTGCCCCGCATTCAGCGCGATATGGCGATTGCCCGCGCGATAAAGCCCGGCGGGCACACCCGGCGCCACGCCGCGCGCCACCGCCTCAGCATCAATCGCCGCCGTAGCGTCAGCGGGCGCGGCCTGACCGAAGCCGTCAAGCACCAGTTCCGGCGTCCAGACCGGGGCCAGTTGGTCATCGGCGGGGCTCTCTTGCGGCAGAGCTGCGGTCGCGACCAGCCGCGCCAGCATCTGCGTGAACAGCCCCGACAGAGGCAGCGAGGACCACTCGGCATTGGCGCCGATATGGAACAGCACGACCTGCCCCTGCCCCATCGCGCTGCGCGTGATCAGCGGCGTGCCGTCAGAGAGGCTGGCGATGGTGGCGCGGGTCAGATCGGGGCCGGGCTGCGGCAAAAGCTGGGCGCGCACGACGACCTCGGGCGGGATGGCCAGCCCCGCGAAGGGGCCGTCAGTGGCGAACTCGGCCAGATCGCGCGGCGCCCCCCAGCTGAGCGCGCCGCCCACATCGCGCCCCCCCGGACGCAGGCGGACCGGCAGCAGCGGCTCTGCCTCAAGCCCCGCGGCCGCCGCCATGCGCGGCCCGGCAAAACGGATCAGCAGCCCGCCCTGCTGCACGAAATCAGCCAGCGGACCTTGCGGATCAAGCCCCGCCTCATCGACCAGAATCACCACATCGGGCCGCGCCTCAAGCACGTCACCCAAGCCCCCCTCGATCAGATCGGTTTGGACCCGCAGCGCCTCGCGGACATAATGGCCGGGCAGCAAAAGCGGCTGCGCCTCACGCGCGCGGGCGGCGCCGACAAGGCCAACCTTGCGGCGGCGCAGCGCGTCATCGCCCAGAACCACCGCCGCCGCCGAGGCGACGCCGTCAAGCTGAAAGCGGGTGACGCGGTTGCGCAGCTCAACCGGAAGCTCGATCCGGGTCAGCCGCTCAGTCACGCCGCCATCGGTGCGCGGCGGCCCCTGCACCAGACGCGCCAATTCGCGCGGCACGCCCTGCGGATCTGGGCCAAGCGCCAGAATATCGGGCGCGGCCCCGGCATCAAGCGCGTGAAAGATCAGCGCGGGCACATCGCCGCCGGTCAGGCCAAGGCTCATGGCGGGACGCGCGGGCAGGCTGACGCGCAGATCGGCGAGGGGCGCCAATGCGGCCAGCCAATCGGCGCGGCCCGGATGCTCGGCCCCGTCGGCCAGCCACAGCACGTCCAGCCGCCCCTCGGGCGCAGCGTCCAGCCAGCCCTGAGGGTCCGGGGGATAGGCGCCGGGCCATGCGCGGGGCGTGGCCGCCCGCAGGCGGGCCGCCACCGTGTCACCCGTGGCAAAGACCGGCGCGGGTTCTTGCCCGTCGGCCAGCAAAAGCGCGACCGGACGGCCTGCGGCGGAGGCCTGCCCGATCTCACGCAGGGCCAGCCGCTCTGCCTCGGCCCAGCCGGGCGCGGCGGTTGCGCCCGCATCCATCACCACCAGCAGCGGGCCCTCTGCCGCGACCGGCGGGGCCGGACGCCAGACCGGACCGGCCAGAGCGACGATCACCGCAGCCGCCGCCAGCATCCGCAGCAGCATCAGCCACCATGGCGTGCGTTGGGCCTGCATCCGCGCATCGCGCAGCCCCAGCAAAAGCGCGGTGCCCGGAAAGCTGATCCGGCGCGGCGCGGGCGGCATGGCGCGCAAGATCACCCACAGCAGCGGCAGCGCAATCAGCCCGCCCAAGAGCCAGGGCGTCGCAAATCCTATCGGGCCAAGCGTCCACATCAAAGCGTCAGCGCCCCGTAGATCTGTTCCAACCCCCGCGCGGGTGCCACGTCAAGCCGGTGGGTGACAAAGCGCCAGCCCGCCCCCGCCGCCAGTCGCGCAAGCTGATCGCGCCGCGCGCCCAGACGCGCGCGGTAGGCCGCGCGCAGCCCGCCCGCATCGCGGGTCTCAAAGCGTGACGCGCCCCCCGGCGCCTCAAATCGCAGCGCGCCGTCGAAGGGGAAATCCTCTTCATCGGGGTGCAGCACCTGCACAAGCACACCCCCTGCGCCAAGCGCCGAGGCGCGCTGCAAGCAGGTCTCAAACCCGCTCAGATCGCCCAGAAAATCGCCGATCAGCAGATGGCTTACGCCCGGGCGGATCTGTGCCGGGTCGGGGCTGGCGGGGTCGGAACGATTGTCAGCAGAGCTGCGGGCGGCATGGCTGGCGGGTTGCAGCATGGCGCGGGCCATCGCCTCGGCGCGCTGCATCCCCTGACGCGGGGTCTCGCCCAGAAGCGCGGCGCGTTCACCGGCGCGCAAGGCCATGATCGCCGCGCCAAGCGCCAGCAGACGGGCGCGGGCGGCCTTGCTTTCGCCGCCGCCTTGGCCCGCATAATCCATGCCCGCATCGCCCGCGACCCAGACGCCCAAGGCGCGGGCATTCTGGCGTTCCCTCTCGCGCACGAAACGCGCGTCCGAGCGGGCGGAACGGCGCCAATCGATCTGCCGCGCGCCGTCGCTGTCATGGGCGGGGCGGTATTGCCAGAAATCCTCACCCTGACCGCTGCGGCGCAACCCATGGGCGCCCGGCGCGACCGCCTGCGCAAGGCGTTCGGCGGCCAGCATCAGGGCCGGAAGCCCCGCCGCGAGTTCTGCGGCCTGAGCATGGATCTGCCGGGGCGAGAGGCTCACGCCGCGTCCCGGAACTGCCGCTCGACCACCCGCGAGATCAGCGCATCGACCGTCTCACCCTGCGCCCTTGCGCTGAAACTCAACGCCATGCGGTGGCGCAAGACAGGTGCGGCCATCGCCGCCACATCGTCCAGCGTCGGCGCAAAGCGCCCGTTCAGCACCGCCCGCGCCCGGGTCACCAGCATCAGCGCTTGCGCGGCGCGCGGGCCGGGGCCCCAGTTGAGGAACTCAGCCGCCCAAGGCTCGGCCTCCGCCTCACCGGGGCGCAGGGCGCGGACCAGATCGAGGATGGCGGCGACAACCGATTCGCCCACCGGCATGCGGCGGACCAGCTGTTGCGCGGCAATCAGGCCCGGCGCGTCCAGAACGGCATGGGGCGCGTCCTGCGCCACGCCGGTGGTCGACAGCAGGATCTGACGCTCGGTGTCGCGGTCGGGATAGGTCACGTCCACCTGAAGCAAAAAACGGTCAAGCTGCGCCTCGGGCAGTGGATAGGTGCCTTCCTGCTCAATCGGGTTTTGCGTGGCAAGGACGTGGAACGGGCGGCCAAGCGGGCGATGCGCGCCGCCGACCGTCACCTGCTGTTCAGCCATCGCCTGCAACAGCGCCGATTGTGTGCGCGGGCTGGCGCGGTTGATCTCATCGGCCATCAGAAGCTGGGTAAAGACCGGCCCCTCGACAAAGCGGAAGGCGCGACTGCCATCTGCGGCCTGATCGAGGATCTCCGAGCCCAGAATATCGGCGGGCATCAGGTCGGGCGTGAACTGGATGCGCGCATCGTCAAGCCCCAGAACCGTGGCCAGCGTATCGACCAGCATCGTCTTGCCAAGCCCCGGCTGGCCGACCAGCAGCGCGTGACCGCCCGACAGGATCGCGGCCAAGACCTGCTCAACCACCTCATGCTGACCGACAAAGCGCCGCTCGACCGAGGCGCGGGCCTCGCCCAGCCGCCCGGCCAGTGTCAGGATTTCGCTGACCAGTTCTGAATCGCCGACCATGACAAGCCCTTCTTTCTGTTCTACGACATATAAGACACGGAAACGGGCCGGATAAAATGGGCAAACCGAATGACAATGAGTTGAACCCCGCTCAGGCGGGGGATCGCGCATCGGCGCTGATCGAGGCGGCGCGTGCCGCAGGCGGGCGCGGGCCTGCGCCGGTCCATCTGTGGAACCCCGAATATTGCGGAGATCTGGATATGGAGATCCGCGCCGACGGGACATGGTTCTATCAGGGCAGCCCGATCGGGCGCGAGGCGATGGTGCGGCTGTTCGCCACGATCCTGAAATATGAGGACGGAAAGCACTATCTGGTCACGCCGGTCGAAAAGGTGGGCATCCGGGTTGAGGACGCGCCCTTCGTCGCCGTGGATGCAGAGCCCGGCGCGGACGGCATCGCCTTTGTCACCAATCTGGGTGAGGCGGTGCTGGCGGGGCCGGATCATCCGATCATCCTGCGCGGCACGCGTGATGCGCCGCGGCCTTATGTCGAGATCCGGGGCGGCCTTCTGGCGCGCATCGACCGCAAGACCTTTTACCGACTGGCCGATCTGGCGCAGCCCGGCGCGGATGGCCGGGCCGGGGTCGTGTCGGGCGGGCAGTTTTTCCCGCTGGAGGTCTGAGCCATGGCCAAATTCGCCGCCAACCTGACCTTTCTGTTCACCGAATTGCCGATCCTCGAACGGTTCCGCGCGGCCAAGCAGGCGGGGTTTCAGGGGGTCGAGATCCTGTTTCCCTATGATCTCGCGCCCTCTGAGCTGCGCCTTGCCGCCCGCGCGGCGGATACAGAGATCGTGCTGATGAACTGCCCGCCGCCGAACTGGGCGGGGGGCCCGCGCGGATTTGCCGCCGTGCCGGGGCTGGAGGACCGCTTTCGCACCGATTTCGGCCGCGCGCTGCGCTATGCTCAGGCGCTTCATGCGCGGCATATCCATATCATGGCCGGACGTGCTGAGGGGGATGAGGCGCAGGCCACCTTCATCGCGAACCTCAAATGGGCGGCCAAGCGCGCGCCCCATACCAGCCTCACGATCGAGCCGATCAACCAGACCGATATGCCGGGCTATTTTCTGTCCGACTATGATCTGGCGGCACAGATCATTGCGGCGGTCGATGCGCCCAATCTGGGGCTGCAATTCGACGCCTATCACGCCCATCTGATCACCGGCGACGTCTTGGCCACATGGCAGGCCCATGCGGCCCTGGTGCGCCATATCCAGATCGCGGGCGCCCCCGACCGCCATGAGCCGCGCGAGGGAGAGATCGACTATCCGGCCTTTTTCCGCGCCGTCGATGCCGCGGGCTATCGCGGCTGGGTCAGCGCGGAATACAACCCGCGCTCAACCACCGAGGCCGGGCTTCGCTGGCTGGCGGGTGAGCCATGATCGACGGCCCACAGGCGATCTCGCCCCTGATCGACGCCCCGCCTCTGGTTCTGTTCGGCATGGATATGGCGGCGGCCACCATCTTTGCGGCGACCGGCGCGCTTGCCGCCTCGCGCAGGCAGATGGATGTGGTGGGCTTTATCTGGCTGGCCATCGCCACCGGCGTGGGCGGCGGCACGGTGCGCGACCTGATCCTTGACGTGCCGGTCTTCTGGGTGGTGAACCCGGCCCATATCATCGCCTGCGTGACCACCGCGATCATCGTGCATTTCGGCGCCCATCTGATCGAGCGGCGCTTTGTCGCTCTGTTGTGGCTGGATGCGCTTGGCATGGCTCTGGTGACGGTGGCGGGGACCTCGAAAGGACTGTCGGTCGGTGCGGCGCCGCTGATTGCGGTGACGATGGGGGTGTTCACCGCATCCGTGGGCGGGATCATCCGCGATGTGCTGACCCAAGAACCCTCCATCATCATGCGCCGAGAGATCTATGTGACCGCCGCCCTTGCGGGCGCGGTCAGCTATGTCATCGCGGTGCAGCTTGGCGCGGGCAAGCTGGGCGCTGCGGGCGCGGGCTTTGGGGTGGCGGCCAGCCTGCGCATGGCGGCCTTGGCCTTTGGCTGGTCCATGCCCGCATACCGCCCCCGTGCCGCGCGCGACTATCCGATTACCGACCAGACCCCGCCGCCCGACCGCGAGGGTTAGGGGCGCTGCCCCCCCCGGATATTTGAGGACAAAAGACCGCGCAAAGCGTCTTTTGTCCCCTAAATATCCCCGCCGGAGGCGCATCTTGCAGCGCGCGCCCAGGCCTGCGCATAAAAAGACAGCACAAGCACCCTGCGCGGTCTCTTGTCCCCAAGTATCCCCGCCGGAGGCGCATCTTTCAGCCCACGCCATGGCCCGAGCGCATAAAAAAGGACAGCACAAGGCGCCCTGCTTCTGCTGTCCCGCAAATATCCCCGCCCGAGGCGCATCTTGCAGCCCACGCCATGGCCCGAGCGCATAAAAAAGGACAGCACAAGGCGCCCTGCTTCTGCTGTCCCGCAAATATCCCGCCCGAGGCGCATCTTTCAGCCCACGCCATGGCCCTCGCATAAAAAACCGCAGACCGCGCAAAGCACCCTGAGTCTCTTGTCCCGCAAATATCCCCGCCCGAGGCGCATCTTGCAGCCCTCGCCCCGGCCCGAGCGCATGAAAAAGACCGGCAAGCCCGCGCCTGCCGGTCCAGTCCTTTGGCAAAGGCGCTCAGTTCACCGTGATGCGGCCATCGGTTTCAGGCGCGAAATCGGCGCCTTTCTCGGCCAGATAGTCGGCCAGCACATCGGCCAGATCGGGGCCGAAATCATAGGCGTTCTGGCCATGCGCCTTGAACATCGCATAACCGTCGCCGCCATTGCGCATGAAGTTGTTCGACACCACGCCATAAACCCGCTCGGGGTCCAGAGCCTCCCATGCGCCGTTCTCCTCAACCTCGACATCCGAGATCCGGCTGCCAGCGGGCGCTGCGGGGTCGATGGTATAGCGCAGACCGGCGACCTGCGCGAAACGCCCGCCGCCTTCCTCGATCTGGCTGGCGCCGTTCTCCAACGCCTCAAGCACATATTCGCCGCCAAGCTGGAAGGTCGCCAGCGTGTTCTGGAAGGGAAGCACGGCCAGAACCTCGCCCATGGTGATCGGGCCCTGATCAATCGCCGCGCGCAGCCCGCCGCCATTCTGAATGGCAATCTGGATGCCCTGATCGCGGACCCGCTCCAGCATCGCATCGGCCACAAGCGAGCCCATCACACATTCGCGCGCCCGGCAATCGGCACGATCCGCGCCGATCTCGGTATTGGTCTGGGCCACGACGCGGTTTTTCAGCTCCTCGATAGGCTCGGCCATCTCAGTCACACGAGCCGCCACCGCAGCGTCCGGGGTCACCGAGGCATCCAGCAGGATCGGCTGCCCCTCGGCCCCGGTCAGGTTGCCCTCATCGTCAAATGTCAGCACCAGATGGCCCAGATATTTCGAATAGGCATAGGCCTGCACCACCGGCACATCGCGCCCATCCGCGCCCGAAACCATGGTCGGATAGGGGCCCTCGGCCCCCTCCATGTCACCCAGCAGCGTGTGCGAATGACCGCCCACGACCGCATCCAGCCCCGGCACGGCGGCGGCCAGTTCCTGATCGTGCAGATAACCGATATGGTTCAGCGCGATGATCTTGGTCACGCCCTGTTCGGTCAGCGCCTCGATATCGGCCCGCAGCGCCTCGACCGGATCGGTGAAGATCACGCTGTCCGAGGGGCTGGCAATCTCCACCGTGTCGGGCGTCAGCGCCGAGACGATGCCGATCTTTTCACCGCCCACCTCAAGGATGGCATAGCTGTCCACCAGACCTTGCAGGCGGTTGTTCTGGCTCAGATCCAGATTGCTGGCCAGAACCGGAAAATCGACGCCTTCGGCCAGCAGCGCCAGCCCGTCATCGCCATCGTCGAATTCGTGATTGCCCACCGCCATGGCGTCAAAGCCGAGCCGGTTCATGAACTCGACGACCTCTTCGCCGCGATAATGGGTGTAGAACAGGCTGCCCTGATACTGGTCGCCGGAATCGAGCAGGATCACGTTCTGGCCGTCCAGTTCAGCGCGCAGCTCGGCCAGTTTGGTGGCAAGCCGGGCGACCCCGCCAAAGCATTCGCCATTCGCCTCGGTCTCGGCATCGCAGGTCGAATCGAAGCGGTTGATCGGCTCGATGCGGCTGTGGAAGTCATTGATATGCAGGACATTCAGCACATATTCGGCCTGCGCCGCACCGGCGGTCAGCGAGATGGCGGCGGCGGTGGCCAGAAGGCGGGTCTTGATGGACATGGGTTCTCCTTTGGTGGGATGCGCGCCTTTGCTGGAACGCTCGGCGCGCATGGTGCCAGCTTCACGCGGATAGCCCGGCACCGCAACAGACCCGTGACAGCCCGGCGATTTCCTGCCGCGCTTAACGATTTGTTGGGGCTTTGGGGGTTAGTCTGGGGATCAGCGGCGATTCGGTTACACGGGGGATGCGATGATGAACGGATGATGCGACAGCGCGGTGTCTTGACCGCGCCCGCGCTTCGGGCAAAGACAGGGCCATGCTGGTTTACAAGATCTTTCGCGCGGATGAATATGCAGCCTTCGTCGATGCCGGGCGCAGCGATGGCGCGCCGGTCGATCTGGCCGATGGATATATTCATCTGTCCACCGCCGCGCAGGCTGCGGAGACCCTTGTGAAGCATTTCGCGGGTGAGGATGGGTTATGGCTGCTGGCCTTGGACAGCGCGGCGCTTGATCCGCTGCGATGGGAGCCCTCGCGCGGGGGGGCGCTGTTCCCGCATCTTTACCGCGAATTGCGGGCCGAGGATGTGCTCTGGTCGCGCGAGATTGCGGCAGAGGACCGGCTGGAGGATCTGGCATGAGCGCCGAGAGCAAGACGCAACAGGACAAGCCAAGCCTGATCGAGCGCGCGGGTCTGGCCGTGCTCCACCGTCTGGACCCCGAGCGGGCGCATGACCTGTCGCTGCGCGCGCTTGCGGCGGGGGTTGTGCCGGAGGATCTGGCATGAGCGCCGAGAGCAAAACGCAACAGGACAAGCCAAGCCTGATCGAGCGCGCGGGTCTGGCCGTGCTCCACCGTCTGGACCCCGAGCGGGCGCATGACCTGTCGCTGCGCGCGCTTGCGGCGGGGGTCGTGCCGCTGCCGGGCGGGCCGGTCACGGGGCCGCGGCTGGCCACGCGGATTGCGGGGCTGGATCTGGCAAATCCGGTCGGGCTGGCGGCGGGCTATGACAAGAATGCCCGCGCGGTGGGGCCGCTGATGCGGGCGGGGTTCGGCTTTGTGGAACTCGGCGCGGCGACGCCACGCCCGCAGCCCGGCAACCCCAAGCCGCGCCTGTTCCGGCTTTCGGGCGAGCGCGCGATCATCAACCGCTTTGGCTTTAACAATGAAGGCGCGGCGGCGATTGCCGCGCGCATGGCCGCGCGGCCTGCGGGCATCCCGGTCGGCCTCAATATCGGCGCCAACAAGGACAGCGCCGACCGCGCGGCGGATTTCGCCGAGGTGGTGCGGGTGGCCGGGATGGCGGCGGATTTCCTGACCGTCAACGTGTCCTCACCCAACACCGAAAAGCTGCGTGATCTGCAAGGCGCAGCGGCGCTGCGCGCCCTGCTGGCGGGCGTGCTTGAGGCGCGCGACGCCCTTCCCGAACGCCGCCCGGTCTTTCTGAAAATCGCCCCTGATCTGGACGAGGCGGGGCTGGACGACATTGCGGCAATTGCGCTCGACAGCGGCATTGACGCGGTGATCGCGACCAATACCACGCTCTCGCGCGACGGTCTGCGCGATGCGCAGCGCGGTCAGGCGGGCGGCCTGTCCGGCGCGCCCCTGTTCGAGCGTTCAACGCGGGTTCTCGCCCGGCTTTATCGCGCGACCGAGGGCCGCGTGCCCCTGATCGGCGTCGGCGGGATCTCATCACCCGAGGACGCCTGGCAAAAGATCCGCGCCGGGGCCTCGGCGGTGCAGATCTATTCGGCACTGATCTATCAGGGCTTTTCGCTGGCCGCCCATATCGCGCGCGAATTGGACGCCCGCGCCGAACGCGAAGGGCTGAGGAATATCAGCGCCTTGACCGGAACCGGCGCCGGTGAATGGTCATGAGCGCGCAGCCCGCTGTTCGGGCTGCATCCTTTAAATCACCGCCGCTCCGCTGATCTGGCCGGACCAGCAGGACGCCGTAAGAGGAGGTCGTTTTGAGCCAGAATTCGATCCACGACCCGGGCGACACCCTGCCGGGCGACTATCACGAAACCCGGCTTGACGTTGCTGCGGCACTGAGCCTGCTGCGCGAGGTCTGGCCCTCAAACTATGGCAAGACCGGCTGCATTGATTTCACGCCCGATCTGCTTGGCTGGCTTTATGGCGGCCCGGACGCGCCGCGCCATATCCTGCGCGCGATCCGCCATGATGACGGGCGCGTGGTCGGGTGCAGCGCGCTGTTATATCGCGCGCTGTCGATCGGCTCGCGCCGCGTGGCGGGCTATATCTCAACCCATCTCACCGTGCGCCCCGAGCTGGAGGACGGCACGCGCCGCCAGATCGTGCGCGTGCTGACCCGTCCCCTTCCGCTTTTGTCGGATGAAAACGCCGTGATCCTGGCCTGGCATGAAACCGGCAAGCGCGTGATCGAGGCAGCCCGGCGCGGGGCGGCGCGCTATGGCGTCTCGCTTGCGACACGCAGTCTGCGGCAGGCGGTGATCAATCCGCGCCGCCTGTCGATGGCCGAAAGCGCGGGGGGTGAGACGACAATTCGTCCCGCGACCAGACAGGACATGGCCGAGATCCTAAGGCTGGCGGACCGGCGCGCGGGCGCGATTGTCTGGCGGCCCAGTGCTGACATGCTGTTCCATCACCTCAGCGCCGCGCCATCCGCGTTTTTCCGCGTGGCGGAGCGTGACGGTGCGATTGTGGGCTCTATCGGCTGCTACAATCTGGGCTGGCAGCGCGGGGATGCGGTGACCGCGATGACCATCTGTGAATATCTCGACGCCGCTGACCCGCCCACCGCCAACGCACTGATGCGCGAGGCGATGAGCGTGGCAAAGGCGTCTGGCACGCGCGGCATCGTCATTGAAAACAGCGATTCTGTGGCGCCCGAGATCGCCAAAGGCTGCGGCATCCTGCCCGCGCCGCGCGGGATGGAACTGATGATCCGCAGCGCCGGCGCGCTGTCGCTTGGCGGCGCTGCGGTGATGTGCGACGTGAAATAGCCGCGCCTTACGCGCCCGGTTTGCCCCGCCGCGCGGCCACGGGCTTCGCGGCCCCGGCATCCTCCGCACGACCCGCCCGCTTCGCCTCCGGATGCACCGATGCGTCCAGAATATGCGCCATGCCATGGACCACATGGCTCGCATGGCCCACGATCAGCGGGTCGGGGATGCCGACCACCGCGTGGTCCTTGTCGGGATAGTCCAGCGTCGACAGGAAATGGCGCATACAGTTCAGCCGGGCGCGTTTTTTGTCGTTGGATTTCACGATCACCCAAGGCGCGTCGGCAGTGTCGGTGTAGAAGAACATCGCCTCTTTCGCCTCAGTGTAATCGTCCCATTTGCCAAGGCTCGCCTTGTCGATGGGCGAGAGTTTCCACTGTTTCAGCGGGTCGGTCTCACGCGCCTTGAAGCGCGCGCGCTGTTCCTCACGCGTGACCGAGAACCAGTATTTGTAAAGCCGGATGCCCGAGCGCACCAGCATCCGTTCGAACTCGGGCGCCTGACGCATGAATTCCAGATATTCGGTGGGCGTGCAAAAGCCCATCACCCGCTCAACCCCTGCGCGGTTATACCAGCTGCGGTCGTAGAAGGTCATCTCGCCGCCGGTGGGCAAATGGCTGACATAGCGTTGAAAATACCACTGGCCGCGTTCCTCATCGGTCGGTTTGTTCAGCGCGACGACGCGGGCAAAGCGCGGGTTGAGATGTTCGGTGAACCGCTTGATCGTGCCGCCCTTGCCCGCCGCATCGCGGCCCTCGAACAGGATCACGAATTTCTGGCCGGTCTCCTGCGCCCATTTCTGCACCTTGAGCAATTCGGCCTGAAGCAGCGCCTTTTCGGTCTCATAATTGCGGCGCGCCATGCGGCGGGGGTAAGGGTAGCGCCCCGTCTCAAACGCGGCGCGGACCTGATCGGGGGTTACATTGGGGAAGCTTTGCGGGCCTGCCGCGCGGGCGGCGACCACGACTTGCGGCGCATCGCCTTGCGAGGGCGCGGCCTCCGTCGCGGCGGTGCTGATCGCCTGCGCGGCATCGGCCTTTGGCTCGGGGCGGGTCGAATCGGTCATGTGCTTCTCCTGTTCGTGATTCGACAAAAGGTAACCGTTTTCTGACAGGCCCCGGTTTGCGCAGGATCAAATTGAACATATTTGCGTGATCCTTTCCCGGCTCTGGTGCTTTTTCGCGACAGGCCCTAGCCTTGGCGCAACGCAAAGCGGAGAAAACCATGCTGACCATTCACGGCGTCACCCGTTCGCGGGCCTCGCGCATCATCTGGCTGTGCCATGAGATCGGGCTGGAGTTCCGGCAGGTGCCGGTGATCCAGGCTTACCGGCTGGCCGATCCCGATGCGGCGGGCGCGCCGATGAACACCCATTCGCCGGGCTTTCTGCGCCTTTCGCCTGCGGGCGCGGTTCCTGTGATCGAGGATGAGGGGTTGGTTCTGTCCGAATCCATGGCTTGCACCATGTATCTGGCCCGCAAGCATGGCCAGCCGTTCGGGCCTGCCGATGCGACCGAGGATGCGCTGATGCTGCAATGGTCGTTCTATGCGGCGACCTCGATTGAGCCTGACGCGCTGACCATCCTGTTCCTGCACGGGCGCGGCGATGATGCGGCGATGGTCGAAAACGCCGCCGAGCGTCTGGCCCGCCCGCTGCGCGTGGTTGAGGATCATCTGTCGGCGCATGGCTATATGGTCGGCGGGCGCTTTACCGTCGCGGACATCAATATGGCCGAGGTCATCCGCTATGCCCAGGCGCATGAGGCGCTGATGCACGACTATCCGGCGATTCGCGAATGGCTGGCCGCCTGCCAGTCGCGCCCCGCCTTCCGCAAGATGTGGGAGCAGCGGCTGTCCGAGCCGGAGTAGCGCGGGCGGGCATTGAAATATGCGTTGAGATGTGCAATATTGAATGCAAGCGAAAGGATATTGCCATGACCCGCCTGCTGACCAACCATATCTGCACGATCACCGAACTGCGTGAGCCGCAAAAGGTGCTGGACCGCTCGGGCGGGAAACCCGTGGCGGTGCTGAAGAATTCTCAGGTCGTCGCTTATCTGGTCCCAGAAGAGGCCACGCAGGCCAATCATCGCTATGCGACGATGGATGAGGTGATGGCGGTGTTGAAACGCACCCGCGCCGAGGCGCAGCCGGTTCTGGATTACCTGAAAGACAAGTGATGGATTTCATGCTGCTGACCGCCGAGATGGTCGAGGCGATCCATGATGAGGTTCTGAACCCCGGTGAGCTGACCGGACGGGCGCGTGACAAATCGCTGGAATCGACGCTTGCGCGGGTGGAGAACCACATCGCTTATGGGATGGTGCGCGACATTTTTGAGCTCGCCGCGCTTTATGCGATGGCTGTTGCGCGCGGGCATTGCTTTAATGATGCGAACAAGCGGACCGCCTATCGCAGCATGCAGGTCGTGCTGGAGTTGAACGGCCGCCATGCGCCGCGTGTCTCGCCCGACGAAATCGGCCCGCAGATCATCGCGCTTGCCCAAGGCGCGATTGATGACGGGCAGCTTGCCGACTGGCTGCGTGACCGCTGTTAGCGGGCTTGCCCGCCCGGCGCCGCTTGTGAGATAAGCCGGCACGCAAAACGAAAGAGACCTATGGCCGACGATCTTTTCCCCGCCGCCGACAAGGCCAGCGACAGCTATTCCGCCTCCTCGATCGAGGTGCTGGAGGGGTTGGAGCCGGTGCGCAAACGCCCCGGCATGTATATCGGCGGCACCGATGAGCGCGC
>JAUNTZ010000065.1:0-5916 GCA_030538425.1 Paracoccus sp. (in: a-proteobacteria)
GCTGCTGTCTGTTTCTGGCCTCGGATCTGTCGGCCTATTGCACCGGCACCGAGGTCGATGTGAATGGCGGATCACTCATCCACTGAAATCCGGCCTGCCGCAGGGAGGCGGCGGGCTGTTCAACAGCGTTTCTGGGAGGAAACACGATGAAAAGAACTGTAATCTCTGCACTTCTCTGCGGCGTTGCCCTGACTGGCACGGTGGCAGCAAACACGGTCATTCTGGCTCATGCACAGCCGCCGGGCAATCCGCGTTCGCTTGCGGCGGATTTCTTCGCCGAACAGGTCGCCGCCTGCACCGAAGGCCGCATCACGGTCTCGGTTGCCGGTGCCGCAACGATGGGCGACGACGTCGAAGCGCTGACCTCGACGGCGGCGAATGTGATCCAGCTCACCGCCAACAGTCAGGGCGCCACGGCGCAGATCGTGCCGGAACTCAATGTGATCGGCCTGCCTTTCCTCTTCGCCGATGCGCCAAGCGCATGGGAGGTCATCGACAGCGATATCCGCACCCGGATCGACGAGCGGGCGCAGGCGGCGGGGCTGAAGCTGTTGGGCCTGTGGGATAACGGCATTCGTCATGTCAGCCATCTGTCACGCTCGATCACCGCGCCGGAAGATCTGCGCGGCGTCAAGATCCGCACGCCCCCCGATGATATGACCATCGCGATCTTCAACGCTTTCGGCGCGAACCCGGCCCCGCTGACCTTTGCCGAACTGCCGACCGCGTTGCAATCGGGCGTATTCGAGGCGCAGGAAAACCCGCTGACGAATATCTATTCGTCCAAGCTGCACGAGATCACGCCCTATATCTCGCTGACCGGCCACAAATACGAGACCACCCCGCTTTTGGCGAGCATGGCATGGTGGTCGCGCTTGTCGCCCGAAGATCAGGAATGTGTCCAGTCGGCAGCCGATGAGGCCACCGCGTTTCAGCGCCAGACTGCGCATGAGCAAGAAGCCGAAATCCGCGCGCAGCTTGAAGCAGAGGGCGCAATCATCACCGAACTTGATGACCGCCAGGCCTTCATCGACGCGACGTCGGGGGTTTACGAGCAATATCGCGCCCGCTTCCCCGAACTGGTCGATGCCATCGTCGCGGCGAGCGGGCCATGACCGGCGCGGTTCATTCCACCTTCGCGAAAGGCGGGCGCGACGCGCCCGCCATCCTGCGGGGGATCGTCTGGCTGCTGGACCTGTCGGGTCGGATCATCTGCGCGGCGACGTTAGTCGTGCTGTTCGCGGGGCTGCTGGCGAATGTGGTGCTGCGCTATGTCTATGGTCAGGGTCTGGGCTGGGCCTATGAGATTCACGCGATCCTGCTTCCGTGGATGATCGCCGGTGGCGTCGTGATCGCAACCGTTCACAGCCGCAATATCGCGATCACCATTCTGCCCGATGTTCTGTCATTGGGGCGGCAGCGGCTGCTGTTCATTCTGGTCTCGCTGCTGACCCTGCTGATCTCGGTTTTTGTGGTCTGGTCGTCCTTTCCGATCATCAGGGCGGCGCAATATCAACGGATCAGTTCGCTTGGCGGCATCAGCCAGCTTTGGGGCTATGTCAGCCTGATTTACGGCTTTGGCGCAATTGCCATCATCTGCGCCTGCGACCTGATCGCCACCTCGACGGGCCGCATCCTGCGCGACGTCGAAACCGCATCAAGCCTGAGCTGAAAAGGAGACAGACATGACCCCTGTTCTCGTAATTGCATTCTTTGTGCTGATGGCGCTTTCTGTGCCGGTCGCCCATGCCATGCTTGGCGGCACGGCGCTTGCGCTGCTGATGGATGGCAAACCCTTGGCGGTGATCGCACAGCGGCTTTATGCGCCGACCCAAGCCTTTCCGATGCTGGCCATCCCCTATTTCATCCTTGCCGGGTCGCTGATGATGCATGGCAAGTTCGGCGAATATCTGGTCAATATCGCGCGGCTTTTGGTCGGGCGTTATCGCGGCGGGCTGGGTCAGGTCAGCATCCTTGGCTCGGTCATGTTCGGCGGCGTGTCCGGCTCGGCCGTGGCCGACGCCTCGGCGATGGGGAACGCGCTGATCCCGGTGCAGGTGCGTGACGGCTATCCCGCGCCTTTCGCAGCGGCGATCAACGCTTCGTCCTCGACCATCTCGGTTCTGATCCCGCCCTCGATCCCGCTTATCCTGTATGGGCTGGTCGCGAACGTCTCGATCGTGGATCTGTTCGTCGCGGGTATCTTGCCGGGGCTGCTGCTGGCGGCAGGTATGATGACGGCGGTCTGGTATGTCGCGCGGCGTCGCGGCCTGCCTGCGGCCCCGCTGCCCGGAGGGTTCCGCGCGTTCAAAAGCCAGATCCTGTTCGCCCTGCCTGCCCTTTTGATGCCGGTTTTCATCATCGGCACGCTGCGCTTTGGCATCGCCACGCCGACCGAAGTCAGCGTTCTGGCCGTGGCCTATGCGCTGCTGATCGGCATCTTCGTCTATCGCGATGTCACGCCGCGCCTGATCTGGAACGCCTTGGTAGATACCGGGATGATGACGGGTGCGGTCATGCTGATCATCATGGCATCCGGCACGATCCAGTGGATCCTGACCGCCGAGCAGATCCCCCAGAACCTCGCCGCCTTCGTGTCAGCAAACCTGAGCCAGCCGTGGATGGTGCTGATCGCGCTTAATCTGGTGATGCTGGTCGTGGGGATGTTCCTTGACCTGCCTGCCGCCGTTCTGCTGCTGGCGCCTTTATTCGTGACCATTGGCAACACGATTGGCCTCGATCCGGTGCAGCTTGGCCTGATGATGGTCATCAACCTGTCCATCGGGCTTTATACTCCGCCGGTCGGGACGACGCTGTTCATCTCGATGGCGATTGCCCGGACGGGGATCGGGGCGACGACCAAGGCGCTGCTGCCATTCTATCTGGTGGCCTTGGGGTTGTTGCTGGCCTTTACCTTCATCCCGGCGCTGACCATCTATTGATAAATTGCCGGGCGCATCAGCCCGGCATCACCCTTCGTCATCCCCGCCAAAGGATGCGTTGCGCGCAAAGCGCGTCACATGACCACGCGCCTGCAACCAGTCCCGCGCCTCATCCATATGTTGCCGGCCCTTTTCCGCGACCCATTCCGAGAACAGCCGCACCGCCCGACGCCCGGCATGACGATGCGGGCAGACGATCCAATAGCCGGGAAATTCGATCACCTCGAAAGCCGTCGAAAACGGCACCAGATCGCCACGCCGCAATTCCTCGAAGGCAAGCGTCATGCTGTCCAGAATCAGCCCGCCATCATCCATCGCCATCTGCACCGACATGCTGGATCGGTCAAAGCGACAGCGATAGGCCATCGACATACCCTGAACGCCGTTGCGCGGCAGCCAGTAATCCCAACGGTAATAGGTTTTCACGCTGTCGATCAGGCTTGCATGGCGCAATTGTTCGCGCGGATCATCGGAAATCTGCCGCAAGCGATCCAGATAGGCGGGCGAACACATCGGCAGAATGAAATCATGCACGATGCAAGTGCTGTGCAGCCCCTCCCAGTCGCCTTCACCATAGCGCAGGTCCATATCGACGACTTCGGTTTCGAACTCGGTAAAGCTGGGCGTCGCGTCTACGCGCAGATCCCATTGCGGCTGCGCCCGGCAGAAATCGGCAAGACGCGGGGCCAGCCAACGCACGCCGAAGGATGGGCTGACCCGGATCGACAGCGTATGCGTCTCGCGCTGACGGACGATTGCCGCGCGCACCTCGCGGATCGACTGGAACGCCTGCGAGGTGGTCTGAAAAAGCCGTTCGCCGTCGATGGTCAGCCGCAAATGCCGCTTTTCGCGGTGGAACAGCTTGACGCCCAGATTATGCTCCAAAAGCCGGATCTGCTGGCTGACCGCCGAGGCCGAGACCTGCAATTCCTCGGCCGCGCGCATGACACCGCCAAGCCGCGCGACTGCCTCGAAATAGGCCATGGACGAAAGGGACAGATCGCGGACCATGCGCGATTTTATGAAGCCCTGCTTCATAGATCAAGCGACCGCCAGCATCCGCCCAGGATAAGGCCGCGATGAAGGCTTTTGGAACCGATCTCGGCCTATTCATGCGGGCAAGCTGTTTCCGTCCCAAAGCGTAAAGCAGCGTTGACGACATCACCCGCGGCGCTTTGACAGCCAAGCGCATGGCGCTGTTACGCGACAACGCAGCCCGCCTCGACAGGCTAAAGCGCGCGATCACGCACCCCTACACCACCGCCCGCGCCGCCGCGCGTCCGGCTTGCCGTCCGCTGAACAGGCATCCGCCCAGAAACGTCCCTTCAAGCGAGCGGTAGCCGTGCATACCGCCGCCACCAAAGCCTGACGCCTCGCCTGCCGCGTAAAGGCCGGGGATGATCTGACCCTCTTGCCCGAATACGCGGCCATCAAGGTCGGTCTCGAACCCGCCCAGAGTCTTGCGCGTCAGGATATTCAGCCGCACCGCGATCAGCGGGCCATGCGCCGGGTCAAGAATGCGGTGCGGCTTCGCCGCGCGGATCAGCCGGTCGCCAAGCGATTTGCGGGCATTGTGGATCCCCATCACCTGCGCATCCTTGCAGAAGGGGTTGCTGACCTGACGGTCGCGGGCAAGCAGAGCCTCGCGGAGATCGTCCAGCCTGATCCGGTCATTGCCTGCAAGCCTGTTCATCCCCGCCACAAGGCTTTCCAGATCATCGCGCACCACGAAGTCGGCACCGTGTTTCTTGAATGCCTCGACCGGGGCGGGCGCGCCTTTGCCGACACCTCGGCGCAGCACGGCGCGCCAGTCCTTGCCGGTCAGATCGGGGTTCTGCTCGGACCCTGACAGGGCAAATTCACGCCGGATTATCGACTGGTTCAGGATGAACCACGAATAATCCGCGCCGGTTTTCATCAGATGTTCCAGCGTGCCAAGCGTGTCATAACCCGGCAGCAGCGGCGCAGGCAGCCTGCGACCAAAGGCATCGAACCACATCGAGGACGGCCCCGGCAGAATGCGGATACCATGGTTCGGCCAGATCGGGTTCCAGTTTTGCAGCCCCTCGACATAATGCCACATCCGGTCACGGTTGATGAGCCGTGCGCCCGCAGCCTCGGTAATGCCGATCATCCGCCCGTCCACATGCTCAGGCACGCCCGAGACCATGGTTTCAGGCGGGGCGCCCAATCGTGCCGGCCAGTTCTGGCGGACCAGATCATGATTGCCGCCGATCCCGCCCGAGGCAACGATCACCGCTTGCGCGCGAAGCTCGAACCTGCCGGTCTCGGTGCGACTGCTTGTCTGTCCGCGCGCGACATTGCTGGGTTCCAGTATCGCGCCATGGACGCCCTCGACCACGCCATCGCGCAGGATCAGCCCATCGACGCGGTGGCGAAAGCAGAAGATCAGGCGGCCCGCCTTTTCGGCCTCACGCGCGCGGGCGGCGAAGGGCGCGACCACGCCCGGCCCGGTTCCCCAGGTCAGATGAAAGCGCGGCACCGAATTGCCATGCGACTGCGCGGACCCGCCGCCCCGCTCGGCCCAGCCCACCACGGGAAACAGCCGGTGGCCCATCGCACGAAGCCATGCGCGCTTTTCACCGGCGGCAAAGGCGATATAGGCTTCGGCCCAACGGCGCGGCCAGTGATCCTCATCCCGGTCAAAGCCCGCCGAGCCTGTCCAGTCCTGCATCGCCAGATCAACGCTGTCCCTGATGCGCATCCGGCGCTGTTCGGGGCTATCGACCATGAACAGCCCGCCAAGCGACCAGAAGGCTTGCCCGCCAAGGCTCTGTTCAGGCTCTTGATCCAGAAGAGTGACCCGCCGCCCCGCCTCTGCCGCTTCGGTCGCAGCGACAAGACCGGCAAGCCCGCCCCCGACGATGATAATATCTGTATCGGTCATAGAGCCTCCCCTCTCCGCAGACCTGTGAGACAACTCACTCTCGCCAGAGGAATACACAGCGCATAG
>JAUNTZ010000065.1:6016-9826 GCA_030538425.1 Paracoccus sp. (in: a-proteobacteria)
GGAATACACAGCGCATAGTATTTGCAATCTCTGTCGTAGCGTCAGCGGGGCGCGCAGGAGCGCGCTTTGCCATCTTACATGTCCCGATGAACGGCCCCGGCCAGCATCCGCGGGCGACAGATGCGGGCCATAAAGCCGCCGAACCGCATAAAAGCCATAACCTCCGTCAAGCAATTAACCGCAATCCATCCACCCCGTGAATACCACGGATTGCCACATTCCATTTCCTCTATCCCGACACAGCCCCTAGCCTGACAGAAGCAATAGGGGCGACCGTCATGGCAATGTTCAATTATTTCCCGAATTACGTCTGGAATCTGACGGTCTCGATCGCGCTCGCCTCGGGGGCGGAAATGGGCGAGATCATGGATATGTGCCAACCCCTGCTGGAAAAATCCAAGGCAGGCGAGGATACCGGCACGGTCGATTTCATGCGTGAATGGGTGCGGGTGGCGGATCGCCTGTCCGGGCTGGCGGATGAGGATCAGGCGGCGGGGCGTCTTTTCTCGGCCGGGGACAAGCTGAAACGCGCGGCGCTTTATTATATCCTGGCCGAGCGGATGCAGGGCCATGGCGCGCCGGGCCGCGCCGAGACCTATGCCAAGGGGCTGGATGCGTTTTCGCGCGGGACGGGCTATGCAGGCGACCGGGTGACGCGGGTGGAAATCCCCTATGGCAACAAGGTGATCGCGGCGCTTTATACCCCTGCCGAGGGCGTCGAGGGGCCAGCCCCGGCGGTGGTTTACCTGAACGGGTTGGATAGCTGCAAGGAACTGCTTTACTGGTCGTTCCTGCCCCATGCGCTTGCAAAACGCGGGATTGCAACGCTGTGTGTCGATCAGCCCGGCACCGGGGAAAGCCTGCGTTTGCAGGGGCTGCCGGCCCATTTCGACAGCGAAAAATGGGGCACGCCGGTTTATGAATATCTGGCGGCGCGGGATGATGTGGACGCCACGCGGATCGGGATCACCGGGATTTCGCTTGGCGGTTATTATGCGCCGCGCGTCTGCGCGAATGAGCCGCGCTTTGCCTCGGGTGCCGTCTGGGGGGCGAACCACAACTGGGCCGAAGTTCAGCAAAAGCGCCTGAAACGCGAAGGCGAGAACCCCGTGCCGCATTACTGGAATCATGTGATGTGGGTATTCGGGGCCAAGGATATGGATGATTTCATGGCCCGCGCGGCGGGGATGAATCTGACCGGCCAGATGGAGAAGATTCGCGTGCCGTTTCTGGTGACGCATGGCGCGAATGATCGGCAAATCGGGCTGGAATACGCGCATCAGTCCTATGACCAGTTGGTGAACTCGCCCCGGCGCGAGCTGAAGATTTTCACCGAACGCGAAGGCGGGGTCGAACATGTCGGCGCCGATAACATGACATTCGGGCGCAACTATATCGCGGACTGGTTCGCGGAAACGCTTGGGGGGCGGATCGCATGAAGCTGGCGACCCTGCCCGAAGGACCGGACGGGCGGCTGCATCTGGTCAGCCGAGACCTGACCCGCTGCATCCCTGCGCGTGTGAAAACCATGCAGGCGCTGCTGGAGGATTGGGACGACCTCGCCCCTGCATTGCAGGCGGATTACGACGCGCTGAACGCGGGCGGGGGCGTTCCGTTTGATCCGGCTCGCGCGCTTGCCCCCTTGCCGCGCGCATGGCAGTGGCTGGACGGCTCGGCCTATGACAGCCACGGCGCGCTGATGGACAAGGTGTTCAAGATGGACCCGATTCCGCGCGACAAGCCATTGATGTATCAGGGCATGTCGGATCGGTTCCTGCCGCCCCACGCCGATGTGCCACTGCCGTCCGAAGGCGACGGCATTGATTTCGAAGGCGAGTTCGGCGTGATCTGCGATGCCGTCCCGATGGGGGCGCCCCCCGCGCAGGCCGCGCGGCATATCCGCCTGATCGTGCAGATCAACGACTGGTCGCTGCGCGTCATCGCGCCGGTCGAGATGAAAACCGGCTTTGGCTGGGTCCGGGCCAAGCCCGCCTGTTCCATGGCCCCGGTCGCCGTGACGCCTGACGAGTTGGGCGATGCGTGGCGTGACGGACGTGTGGACCTGCCGCTGATCGTGGACTGGAACGGCAAACGGTTCGGCGCCGCCGAGGGCTATCCGATGGGTTTTGGCTTTGACGAGCTGGTGGCCCATGCCGCCTATAGCCGCGATCTGGTGGCGGGAACGGTGATCGGTTCTGGCACGGTGTCGAACCCGGATTATCGCGAGGTTGGCTCAAGCTGTATCGCGGAACGTCGCGGGATCGAGATCCTCGACACTGGCGCGGCGCAGACGGGCTATATGAAGTTCGGCGACCGGGTGCGGATGGAATGTCGGTTGCGCGATGGCTCGGCCCTGTTCGGGGCGATTTATCAGCGGGTTATCAAGGGGGGACAGAATGGCTAGGCTGATCGACCTGTCGGTGGTGCTGACCGACCGTTACGCATCGGACCCGCCGGGTCTGGGGCCGCAGATCACCCGCAAGGACCATGACGCGGGCGCGGCAGAGTTCGCGCAGATGTTCGGTATTCCCGTGGAAAACCAACGCGATGGCAAGGGCGCGGCGGTGGAACGGCTGTCCGTGACCACTCATAACGGCACCCATATGGATGCGCCCTGGCATTACCACCCGACGATGAACGGCGGCGAACGTGCCATTACCATCGACGAGGTGCCGCTGGAATGGTGTATGGGGCCGGGGGTGCGGCTGGATTTCCGTCACCTGCCTGATGGCCATGTGGTCAGCGCCGCCGAGGTTCAGGCCGAACTGGCCCGCATCGGCCACGACTTGCAACCCGGCGATATTGTGCTGGTCAACACGCGGGCGGGCGCGCGCTATGGCCATCCCGATTATGTCAGCGCCGGTTGCGGCATCGGGCGCGAGGCGACGCTTTGGCTGACCGCGCAGGGGATGCGCGTCTGCGGCACGGACGCATGGAGTTGGGACGCCCCTTTGATGGGGCAGGTCAAGGCCGCCAAAGAAACCGGTGATTGGTCGCTGTTCTGGGAAGGCCACAAGGCCGGCGCGGACACGGTTTATTGCCATATGGAAAAGCTGGCGAACCTTGAACAGCTTCCCGGCACGGGCTTTCAGGTCATCTGCTTTCCGATCAAGGTCGAGGGCGGCTCGGCCGGGTGGTGCCGCCCGGTGGCGGTGCTGGGATAAGGCGGGCTGCGCCCGCTGACCCGCCTTTACCTTGCCAGCCGCGCGGGGATCAGCACCGCGCCGTTGCAAAGCTGAACAGGCACCCGCGTCAGGCGGCGGCCCAGACAGGGGCCGATCACACATTCGCCGCTGTCGATATCGAACAGCGCACCATGGGCATGACAGGCAAAATGCGTGGCGTCGCCGTTCAGATAGGCGTCCTTGCGCCAGGCCATCGGCGTGCCGCCCGCGTAATGGGGGCAGGAATCCCAATAGGCCACGACCCCATTCCCGCGCCGCATCACGATCACCTGCCGCCGTGCCTGCGGATGGGGCAGAAAACCGCGCGCCTGCCCCTCGGGCAGGTCGGCAAGCTGGCACAGGGGGGTCAGATCTTGCATGTCATCAACACAAAGCATGAAATGCGCCCCGCTCCCTTCAGCATATCGTCGGGCTACTGATCGGCACCGCAGATTTCGCGACGTTCCCTGCCCTTCCCGACGGCATGGACCTGACCGGCAAAGGACAGCCCAAGCGCCACAACCGCGCAGGGAAAATGGCCCCGCACCGGTCGAACTTAAGACAGCCAAAGACATTCATAAAATTCAAAGTGATGATCGCAGCTATTCATCTGTTTTCTGCACCGTCTCGACGATCTGATCCCGCA
>JAUNTZ010000015.1 GCA_030538425.1 Paracoccus sp. (in: a-proteobacteria)
AAGGCGAAGAGGAAGTCGTTCGCGGTGACCGGATCGCCGTTCGACCATTGCGCATCGTCGCGCAGATGGAAGGTATAGGTCAGGCCGTCCTCGGAAATCTCCCAGCTTTCGGCGACGCCCGGCACCACCTCGGCGGTGGCGTCTTGGCTGACCAGACCTTCGTAAAGGTCTTTGAGGATACGCGATTCGCCGACCGTCGAGGTCTTGTGATGGTCCAGCGTGGACGGATCGGTGTCGTTGCCGCGATTCAGCACGACTTCGGCCGAAGCCGCGCCGGACAGGATCAGCGCAAGCGCCGTTGCCGCCCCGGCGATACGAAAGTTGAACATGATTTGCTCCCTGTTGTTGGTTGGGCAATTCTATAGCAGCGCGCGCGGCGGTAAAGCGGGATCATCAGATGCCGCGACGTGGCATCTGCGCTTGATCTTTTTGATTTGCTGTGGCCTGATTCCACGCAAGAATCAAAAAATGCCGGGGCAGTTCAGGTTCGATTATTTTCGGGCAGCGTCACCATTGCAGAGGTTTAACGATGATCGGACGTTTCCTGACCGCGCTTTGTGCGGTGATTCTCATCCCCGCAGCCGCAGCCGCCTGCCCCAACTGGCGCGCCGATCCCAGTTTCGGCAATATCGCCTTGGGCAGCGGTTTCACCCCCGACCCGCATGTGCAGCGCATCACCGCAGGCGGCACGCATGATGTCGGGCGCTGTCTTGGCAATGGCTGGACCGGGCGTGTCTCGGCGGCGCCCGATATCGACTTTTATTGGGGCGGCGGCAGCCTGCCGCTCACCATCGCCGCCGAGGTGAACAGCGCCGATGCCGTCCTGCTGATCAACGGGCCGGACGGGACTTGGCATTATAACGATGATTATCGCGGGCTGAACCCGGCGCTGCGCTTTCCGGCCTCGGCCGCGGGGCTTTATAGCGTCTGGATCGGCACCTATGACGGCTCACGCCGCAATCCGGGGCGGCTTGTGATCACGGAACTGAGCTACTGACGGATTTGAGCTGATAGAGCAGTTCCAGCGCGTCGCGCGGGGACAGCTCATCCGGGTTCACCTCACGCAGCCGCGCCTCGACCGCCGATTCGCGGGGGCGCGCGGGCGCGGGTGGTGGAGCGGCGCGGAACAGCGGCAGATCGTCGATCAGCGCGGCGGGGCTGGGGCCGCCCTCACGCGCGCCGGTTTCCAGACTGTGCAGAATATCGCGCGCCCGCGCCACCACGCTGTCGGGCAAACCGGCCAGACGCGCCACCTGCACACCGTAAGAACGGTCGGCAGCACCGCGCCGCACCTCATGGAGGAAGATCACCTCACCTTCCCATTCGCGCACCGCGACGGTGGCATTCTCAACCCCCGAGAGCCGCGCCGAAAGGCCGGTCATCTCGTGGTAATGGGTCGCGAATAGCGCGCGGCAGCGGTTGACCTCATGGAGATGCTCCAGCACCGCCCAGGCAATCGACAGCCCGTCCCAGGTTGCCGTGCCGCGCCCGATCTCGTCAAGAATCACAAGCGCGCGGTCATCGGCCTGATTGACGATGGCGGCGGTTTCCACCATCTCAACCATGAAGGTTGAGCGCCCCCGCGCCAGATCATCCGCCGCCCCCACACGGCTGAACAACTGGCTGACCAGCCCGATATGCGCCGAGGCGGCAGGCACATAGGCCCCCGCCTGCGCCAGAATGGCAATCAGCGCGTTTTGCCGCAGAAAGGTCGATTTACCGGCCATATTCGGCCCGGTCAGAAGCCAGATTGCAGGCGTCTCACCGTTGGTCAGGGCGCAGTCATTGGCGACAAACGCCCCCGCCTGACGCCGCAGCGCGCGTTCAACCACCGGATGCCGCCCGCCCTCGATCTGGAAGGCGCGGCTGTCATCGACGCGGGGGCGGGTCCAGTTCTCTGCACTGGCCAGATCGGCGAAACTGGCGCTCAGGTCGATCTGGGCCAGCGCGCGGGCGGCCTCACCAATCGCGGGGGCGGCGGCCAGAACCGCGTCGCGCAGGCGGGCGAAGATGCCGCGCTCGATCTCAAGCGCGCGGTCGCGGGCGTTGAGGATGCGGGTCTCCAGCTCGGACAGGGTGACGGTGGTGAAGCGGATCTGGTTCGCGGTGGTCTGGCGGTGGATGAAGGTCTCTGACAAGGGCGGGGCCAGCATCTTTTGCGCATGGGTCGCCGTCGTCTCAATAAAATAGCCCAAGACGTTGTTATGCTTGATCTTCAGCGAAGAGACCCCGGCCAGATCGGCATATTCCGCCTGCATCCGCGCAATCACGCCGCGCCCCTCATCGCGCAGCGCGCGGGTCTCATCCAGATCCGCATCATAGCCCTGCGCGACGAAACCGCCATCGCGGGCCAGCAAAGGCGGCTCAGCCACAAGCGCGTCGTCCAGCAGATCGGTCAGCGCGTCATGGCCATGCAGGCGCGCAGCCGCCTCAGCCAAGGCCGCAGGCGCGTCATTGCCCAAAAGACCCGCAATCGCCGCGCCCTGCGCCAGACCTGCGCGAATCGCCGCCAGATCGCGCGGCCCGCCCCTCTCCAAGGCCAGCCGCGAAAGCGCGCGGTCCATATCCGGCACCTGCGACAGCGCGACGCCCAGATCGGCGGCCAGCCGGGGGCGGTCCAGCAGATGCGCGACCGCATCCTGCCGCGCCACGATCAGGCCAAGGTCGCGCGAGGGCGCGCTGATCCGCCGCTCCAGCAGCCGCGCACCCGCAGCCGTCCGCGTCCGGTCAATCGCCCAAAGCAATGAGCCATCGCGCCCGCCCGACAAAGCCTGCACCAGTTCCAGATTGCGCCGCGTCGCCGCGTCGATCTGCATCGCGCCGCCCAGAGCCTCACGCACGGGCGGGCGCAGCAGGGGAAGCTGCGTCTTTTGGGTCAGGTCCAGATAATCGGCAATCGCGCCCATGGCCGAGAGTTCGGGCCGCGTGAAACTGCCGAACCCGTCCAGCGTCTCGACCTGAAACAGGCGGCACAACCGGCGCGTGGCCGAGGCGGAGTCAAAGCTGGCAGCCCCAAGCTCGGTCAGCGCGACGCCCATATCGGTGGTCAGATCCTCCAGCCCTGCGCCATCCGTCGCCAGCAGCTCGCGCGGCCCGATCCGCGCCAGTTCCGGCGCAAGCCGGGCGCGCGGGCACGGCATCACCCGGAACGCGCCGGTGGAGATGTCCACCCATGCCAAGGCCCCCTCATCGCGGATCAGCGCATAGGCGGCCAGAAAATTATGCCGCCGCGCCTCAAGCAGGCTTTCCTCAGTCAGCGTTCCGGGCGTGACCAGCCGCACGACATCACGCGCCACCACGGATTTGGAGCCGCGCTTTTTCGCCTCGGCGGGGTCTTCCATCTGCTCGGCGATTGCGACCCGAAACCCCTTGCGGATCAGCGTCAGCAGATAGGATTCGGCGGCATGGACCGGCACGCCGCACATCGGGATCGGCTGGCCCTGATGGGTGCCGCGTTTGGTCAGCGCGATGTCCAAGGCGGCGGCGGCCTCGACCGCGTCGTCAAAGAACATCTCATAGAAATCGCCCATGCGATAGAACAGCAGCGCGCCCGGATTGGCCTCGCGGATCGCAAGATATTGCGCCATCATCGGGGTTGGCTGATCGCTCATCTGGGCCTCGCGTCCTTGTGCCGCGCTGTTCTAGCCCAAGCGGCCCGCGCCCGAAAGCGCCCTTGGCATGTTCCGTTGGGCGAATGGCGTCAGGCGCTGATCCGGCGCAAAAAGCGCTGCAATCGTTCGTCCTGCGGCGCGTCGAATATCTGCGCCGGCGGGCCCTGTTCGACGATGCGCCCGCCATCCATGAACACGACCCTATCGGCAATCTCACGGGCGAATTGCATCTCATGGGTCACGATCAGCATGGTCTGGCGACGCTCCGCCACGCGGCGCATCAGGTCCAGCACCTCGCCCACCCATTCGGGGTCCAGCGCCGAGGTCGGCTCATCGAACAGGATCACCTCGGCCCCGATCGCCATCGCGCGGCCAATGCCCACCCGCTGTTGCTGCCCGCCCGAGAGGCTGGCGGGATAGTTGTCGGCCTTGTCCGCCAGCCCGGTTTCCGCCAGCACTGACAGCGCGCGCGCCTCTGCCTCGGCACGCGGCATCCGCTGGACCGTGGTCAGCGCCTCCATGATATTCTGTTTCGCGGTCTTGTTGGCGAACAGAGCATAGTTCTGGAACACAAAGCCCGTGCGACGGCGCAGCGCCAGCACCTGCGCGCGGCTGGCGCGCGCGGCATCGACCGTCAGATCGCCGATGGTAATCACCCCCGCATCGGGGCGGTCCAGAAAGTTGATACAGCGCAGCAGCGTCGATTTGCCGGTCCCGGACGGACCGATAATCACCACCCGTTCGCCCGGCGCGATGTCCAGATCAATGCCCTCCAGCACCACCGTATCGCCAAAGCGTTTGCTGAGCCCCTTAAGCGAAATCATCGTGCATAAGCCCTGTTCAGATAGGTTTCCAGCCGCTTTTGGCCCTGATTGAGCGCCTCGACGATGATCCAGTAGATGATCGCGACGACAAGGAAGGTCTCAAAATACATGAAGCTGCCCGCCGCCTCTTTCTGGGCCGCGCCCATCATTTCGGTCACGCCCAGCGTGAAGGCAAGCGAGGTCGCCTTGATGATGTCGATGTAGTAATTCACCAAAGTCGGCGCCGCGACACGGGTCGCCTGCGGCATGATCACCCGGCGCATCATCTGGCTTTGGGTCATGCCGATAGACTGCGCGGCCTCCCATTGGGAACGGTCGATGCCGATGATCGCGGCGCGGATCGTCTCGGCCATATAAGCGGCGAAATGCAGGGTCAGGCCCATCACCGCCGCCGTCACCCCGTCAATCCGGGTCAGGAAAGACAGGATCTGCGGCAACCCGTAATAGAAGAGGAACAGCTGGACCAGCAGCGGCGTGCCTCGGAAAAAGCTGATGAACAGCATCACCAGCCAATCCAGCACCGGCACCCGGATCACCCGTTCCACCGCCAGAAGCGCGGCCAAGATCAGCGCCAGAACCATGGCGATGGAGGCCATGGTCAGGGTCAGCGGCACATAGCGCAGGATGACGGGGACCAGCCCCAACATATAGTCAAGGTCAAGTCCCCGCACGGTTTATTGCGCCGCTGCCGGTGCTGCGGTCGCGGCATCCGCCTCGGCTTCGGCCTCATCCGCCTCAGCCTCATCATTCGACCCAACGGTGATATCGGTGCCGAACCACTTTTCCGAGATCTCGGCCAGCACACCCTCTTCGCGCAGCTCGGTCAGCGCCGCATCCACGCGGTCGCGCAGCGCACGGCCCGCCTCATCATCGCGGAAGGGCAGCGCGTTGCGGATCTCGGAAAACGGCTCACCCGCCAAGGCCAGCGGCAGCGGGCTTTCCTGAATCACCTGCGCCGCCGAAACCCGGTCCATCACGAAGGCATCGACGCGGCCAAGCGCGGTGTCCTGCTCAATATTCGTCTCATAGGTGCGAATGTCGATCTCACCCGCATAGGGCAGTTCGCGCAGCAATTGCTCAAAGTTTGAGCCAAGGTTCACCGCGACCGAATGCCCGCGCAAATCCTCGACCCCGTGGATCGTGTCATTGCCTTCGCGCACCACGACCTGAGCGCCGTCATAGACATAGGGCTGCGAAAAGGCGAACATCTCGATCCGCTCGGGCGTCATGGTGATCTGGTTGGCGACCGTGTCCAGACGCCCCGATTCCAGCGCGCCGATCAGGCCGGAAAAAGCCATCGTCTCGAACTGCACATCCATGCCAGCCTTTTCGCCGACCGCGTTCATCACATCGACCTCAAAGCCTTGCAGCACGTCCTGACGCACGAAGGTGAAGGGGAAATAGCCGCCCGACATGCCCACGCGCAGAACCTGCGCGTCGCCCGCCTCCTGCGAGACGGCGGCGCCTGCAAGACCAAGCCCAAGGGCCGAGGCCAGAACAAGTTTGTTGAACATCGAAAATCTCCTGCTGAGTGCTTGCGCCTATCTGACCACACCAGCAAAGCGATACAATGCCGCCGGAAAGAAAAGCCCGTTAACTGCCTTCGCAACCCCTCGCGCGGGAATATGGTTCCCGAACATCGCGCCTGCCGGAACAATCCCCCGACCTGACGGGCGCGCGACGGCCCATGTCTTTTGTCCCCAAATATCCCCGCCGGAGGCAGCTTTCAGCCCGCGCCACCCGCTTGCAGGCGCGCGCCGTCATGGCCGCCGATCACGACATCCAGCAAAGCGCCCTCGGGCTGATCCTGCGCGAAGCTCACTTCGGTGAACTGCTCGGTGCGGCCCAGACGCGGGCCTTCGGTCAGCACGCGATGCGTCTGTCCAACCTGCGCCGCCAGATGCGTGCGAAGCGCCGCATCGCCCGCCGCCCGCAGCCGCGCCGCGCGGTCGCGGATCACATCGCCCGGCACCGCAGGCATCCGCGCGGCGGGCGTGCCCTTGCGCGCCGAATAGGGGAAAACATGCAGAAAGGTCAGCCCGCAGTCATCCACCAGCTTGACCGAGTTTTCGAACATCGCCTCGGTCTCCGTCGGGAAACCGGCGATGATATCCGCGCCGAACACGATGTCAGGCCGCAGCCGCCGCGCCTCGGCACAGAACCGGGTCGCGTCGTCGCGCAGATGGCGGCGCTTCATTCGCTTGAGGATCATGTCATCGCCCGCCTGAAGCGACAGGTGCAGATGCGGCATCAGGCGCGGCTCAGTTGCAATCGCCAGCATCAGGTTCTCGTCCGCCTCGATGCTGTCAATGCTGCTGATCCGCAGGCGCGGCAGATCCGGCACCAGCCGCAAGATCCGCATGACCAGATCACCCAGACGCGGCGCGCCCGGCAGATCGGCGCCCCATGAGGTCAGGTCAACGCCGGTCAGCACGACCTCATGAAATCCGCGATCCCGCAGCCGCTTGATCTGTTCGACCACCACACCCGCCGGAACGCTGCGCGAGTTGCCGCGCCCGTAAGGGATGATGCAGAAGGTGCAGCGATGGTCGCAGCCGTTTTGCACCTGCACATAGGCGCGGTGCCGCCCGAACCCGTCGATCAGGTGGCCCGCCGTTTCCTCGACCGACATGATGTCATCGACCACGACCCGCTCGGTCTCGCCGATCAGGTCGGGGGTGAGGCTGGCCCATGTCGCGGGCTGCATCTTTTCGTGATTGCCGATCACGCGGGTCACTTCGGGCATGGCGGCAAAGGTCGCGGGCTCAGTCTGCGCCGCGCAGCCGGTGACGATCACCGGCACGCCCGGATTTTCGCGCGCCAGGCGGCGGATTTCCTGCCGCGCCTTGCGCACCGCCTCAGCCGTCACGGCGCAGGTATTGACCACCACCGCGCCGTCAAGCCCCGCCGCCTGCGCCATCTCACGCATTGCCTCGGTCTCATAGGCGTTAAGCCTGCAACCCAGCGTGGAAAAGACCGGCGCTTTCACAGCCATTCCCCGTTGAAGACATGGGCGGTTGGGCCGCTCATCCAGACGCCATCCTCGCGCCAGTCGATCTCCAGCCGCCCGCCGTCCAGATCGACCGCCACGCGCCGACCCGTAAGCCCGCGCAGATGCGCCGCCACCGCCGCCGCGCAAGCGCCCGAGCCGCAAGCCAGAGTGATGCCCGTCCCCCGCTCCCAGACCCGCATCCGAAGCGTATCGGGCGCGGTCAGGCTGATATATTCGACATTGGTCGCCTCGGGGAACAGCGGGTGATGTTCGACCGCCGCGCCCTCACGCGCCACATCCACCGCCCCGGCATCCGGCACGATGAACACGCAATGCGGGTTGCCCATCCCCACCGCAACCGGATCGCCCGCAATCGGCAGATGCAGCGGATCGCCCTCATGCGCCAAGGGCACGCCCTGCCAGTCGAGAACCGGCGGCCCCATATTCACGCTGACCATGCCATCATCGCGGCGGATCGCGTGCAGCACCCCGCGCGCGGTCTCAAAGCTGATCTCTGCCCCCGCGCCCATCACATAATCGGCCGCACAGCGCGAGGCATTCCCGCAGGCCCCCGCCCGGCTGCCGTCACTGTTCCAGAAATCCAGCGCAAAGCCCGCGCACTCGCTGTCGCGGATCTCGGCCAGTTGGTCGAAGCCCACGCCCCGGTGCCGGTCCCCCATCGCGCGGGCAAGTGAGGCCGTCACCACCGCCTCACGCCCCCGCGAATCGATGATCACAAAGTCATTGCCCAGCCCGTGCATCTTCATGAAGGCCAGCGGTATGTCGCGCATCTGTTCCATGCCTGCGCATATAGGCACCGCAAAAAGATTCCGCCAGATGTGCTTTTTTCGCTTGACCGCCACGCCCCACAACCCTAAAGAAGCCCTCTGTTGTGGGCCCATAGCTCAGTTGGTAGAGCAACTGACTTTTAATCAGTGGGTCACAGGTTCGAATCCTGTTGGGCTCACCATTTTTTCTTTAAATATCAACCACCCCCTCACGACACGCGCGGGCGATGATGATTTCCTCATTCGTGGGGATCGCCATGACATGCCCTCGCGAGACCTCCGAGGACAGGATCACCGCGTTTTCGGCATTGCGGCTATGGTCGATCTCAAAGCCCATCCACTCGGTCCGCTCACAGACGCGGGCGCGGATCAGGGCGGAGTTCTCACCGATCCCGCCGGTAAAGACCAGCGCATCGACCCCGCCCATCGCCGCCGCCATGGCGCCCAGTTCGCGCTGAATGCGAAAGACGAAATAGTCGATGGCCTGCCGCGCCTCGGGGCTGTTTGATGCCTCAAGCGTCCGCATATCGTTCGACAACCCGCCCGAAAGCCCCAGCAGGCCCGACCGTTTGTAAAGCAGGTCCGAGATGGCGGCGGCGTCCATCCCCTCATGATCCATCAGATATAGCATCACGCCCGGATCAAGCTGGCCACAGCGGGTTCCCATCGGCAAGCCGTCCAGCGCCGAAAACCCCATCGTCGAGGCGACCGAGCGACCGCCCTGGATCGCGCACATCGACGCGCCATTGCCCAGATGCGCGACCACGACCCTTCCATCCGCAATCAGCGGCGCGATGCGGCGCAGCTCGCCCGAGATATAGTCATAGCTCAGCCCGTGAAAGCCATAGCGGCGCACGCCCGCCTCATACATCTGGGGCGGCAGGGCGAAAGTGTCATTGACCCAAGGCTGATGGCGGTGAAACGCCGTGTCGAAACAGGCGATTTGCGGCACGCCCGGAAAGGCCGCGATGGCGGCGCGGATACCGGCCAGATTATGCGGCTGATGCAGCGGCGCAAAGGGTGCCAGCGTCTCCAGCCGCGCCATCACCGCCTCATCGAGCTGCACGGGCGCATCGTAAAACGTGCCGCCATGCACGACGCGATGCCCGACCGAGACGACGCGCAGACCCGGCAGATGCGCGCCCAACGCGTCGAGCACCGCCGCAACCGCCTCGCCATGATCGGCGGGGCTGGCGGTGGTGGGCAATCCCGCGCCGCTGGCGGATTTCAGCGACAGCGCGGCCTGCCCCTCGCCCAGCCGCTCGGCCTTGCCCGAGACCAACAGCGACAGATCAGCGGCATCATAAAGCGCCACCTTGACCGAGGACGACCCCGCATTCAGAACCAATATCGCCCGCATCACTCCCTCCACCGCAGCGCGGAATCATAAAGCGAAGCCACCGCCCAAAAGGCCAGCCGCGACAGATCAGCAGCACCACATAGCGCCACTTCGACCGAGGACGCCCCCGCGTTCAGAACCAATGTCGCCCGCATCACCCCTCCCACCGCAAGGCAGCATCATAAAGCGAGGCCACCGCACAAGAGGCCAGCCGCGACAGATCAGCGGCACCACACAGCGCTACCTTGAACGACGACGCCCCGGCATCCAGAACCCATATCCTCCGCATCACCCCTCCCACCGCAGCGCGGCATCATAAAGCGAGGCCACCGCACAAGAGGCCAACCGCGACATTGCGCTGTCAGAGCGTGAGTTCAGGATGACCGGCACAAGCGCGCCCAGCACCAGCCCCGCGCCCTCGGCATGGCTGATGAAGGCAAGCTGTTTGGCCAGCATATTGCCCGCGTCGATCCCCGGCACGACAAGGATATTGGCGCGCCCCGCAACCTCACCGCGCAGGCCCTTGGTGCGGGCGGCGCCCAGATCGACGGCGTTATCCATCGCCAGCGGGCCATCGACCTGCCCGCCGGTGATCTGGCCGCGCTCGGCCATTTTGGAGAGCAGCGCCGCGTCGATTGAGGACTGGATCGCGGGGTTGACGGTCTCAACCGCTGACAGAACGCCCACACGCGGCTCAAACCCGATGGCCGCGCTCAGGTCGATGGCGTTTTGCACGATATCCATCTTGGTGGCCAGATCGGGGGCGATGTTGATGGCGGCATCGGTGACGATGACGGGCTCGGGGCGGCCCGGTACATCCATCACGAAAACATGGGTAAAGCGGCGTCCCCGGCGCAGGCCCGTGGCCTTGTCCAGCATCGGGCGCAGCAGATCGTCGGTATGGAGATGCCCCTTCATCACCGCGCCCGCCCGCCCCTCATGGACCAGCGCGCAGGCCCGCGCGGCGGCGGCGCGGTCGCCCGCAACGGCGATGATCTCGACGCCGTCCAAGGTCTCGCCCAGCTCTCCCGCGGTGGCGCGGATGCGGCTCTCATCACCGATCAGGATGGGGGTGATGATGCCCTCATCCCGCGCGCGCAAAGCGCCGCCCAGCGATTTGGGATCGGTCGGGCAAACCACGGCGGTCGCCAGAGGCGGCCGGGTGCGGGCGCGTTCGACCAGAGTCTCAAAATGGCGATGCCGTTCGACGATCAGGCCGGGCAGCTGGACGCCGTCCATGTCGAACCGCGCCGTGGGCGCCTGCACCACCGCCTCACCCTCAACGATGAGCGCGCCGTCGCTGACCCGGCGGACCTCGGTGGCAAGCGTCAGGCAGCCATCCTCATGCCGCGCGGTGACGGTGACGCGGCACACCACCTCATCGCCCGCATTCGCGCGGTCGTGAAAACTCAGGCTCTGGCGGCGATAGAGGGTTCCGGGGCCCGGCAGCCGCATCCCCAGCACCGCCGAGATGATCGAGGCCAGATAGATGCCGGGCGCATATTGTTCGGGCTGGCCGTCGCCGTCGCCGTCATATTCAGCCAGATGCATCGGGTTGTAATTGCCCGAGACATTGGCAAAGACCAGCAGATCGTCGGTGGTGATCAGCCGCCGCAATTCGGCGCGGTCGCCGACCTCGATTTCCGAAAAAACACGATTGACCAGATGCATGTCGCCTGCCTTTGCGGTGCTGCGACCCCGGTCGCGCGGGGCCTTGGGTTTCGGTTCACGCGGCGCAGGGCTTGTCTTGCGCCTCTGCCGCGCAAGGTCAAGGGGAACGCCACGGCGGGCAGGCGGGATCTAACAGGCGGGCACGACGAAAACGTGACGCCCGGCCCGCGCCGGAACATTCGGTCTGGGGCGGCGTTGGATCAGTCCACGCCAAGGAAACCCCGCGCTGATGACCGCCCCTCGCCCGCCTTTGCTGACCCGCCCCGAGGGGCTTTATTGTCCGGCGGGCGATTTTTACATCGACCCGCTGCGCCCGGTTGCGCGTGCTCTGATCACCCATGGCCATGCCGATCACGCGCGGGCGGGTCATGGCGCGGTGCTGGCCACTGCGCAGACGCTGGACATCATGGCTATCCGCTATGGCGAGGATTTCACCGCCAGCCGCCAGATTGCGGGGCCGGAGCCCCTGCGCATCGGTGACGCAACCGTCAGCTTCACCCCCGCGGGCCATGTGCTTGGCTCGGCCCAGATCACGGTTGAGGTGGCGGGCAGGCGGATCACCGCCTCGGGCGATTACTCACGCGTGCCGAACCCCGCCTGCGCCGCGTGGGAGCCCGCGCCCTGCGACATCTTCATCACCGAGGCGACCTTTGGCCTGCCGGTCTTTCGCCACCCCGACCCACGGACCGAGATCGCCAAGCTGATGGCCAGCATCACCGCCTTCCCCGAACGCGCGCATCTGATCGGCGCCTATGCGCTTGGCAAGGCGCAGCGGGTGATCATGCTTCTGCGGCAGGCGGGTTGGGACGCACCGATCTATATCCACGGCGCGCTGCAAAAGCTGTGCGATTACCATAGCGCGCAGGGCGTCCCCTTGGGTGATCTGCGCCCCGCCACGGTCGCGCGGGGGACCAAGGCGGATTACGCGGGCCAGATCATCCTTGGCCCGCCCTCGGCCTTTGCGGCAGCATGGGCGCAGCGCTTCCCCGACCCGGTGATCGGTTTCGCCTCGGGCTGGATGCAGGTCCGGGCGCGGGCGCGGCAACGGGGGGTCGAACTGCCGCTGATCATCTCGGATCACGTCGATTGGCCGGACCTGACCCGCACCATTTCGGAACTGGACCCGTCCGAGGTCTGGGTCACCCATGGCCGCGAGGATGCGGTGATCCGGTGGTGCGAGATCGAGGGCCGCCCGGCCCGCCCCCTGCATCTGGCGGGCTATGAGGACGAACCGGATGCGTGACTTCGCCCGCCTTCTGGAACAGCTTGCCTTCACCCCGCAACGCTTGGGCAAGGAGCGCCATCTCGCGCGCTTCTTCGCCGGCCCGGCCCGCCCGCTGCATCTGGCGGGCTATGAGGACGAACCGGATGCGTGACTTCGCCCGCCTTCTGGAACAGCTTGCCTTCACCCCGCAACGGCTGGGCAAGGAACGCCATCTGGGGCACTTCTTCGCCAGCCAGCCCGACCCCGAACGCGGGCTGGCGCTTGCCGCGCTGACCGGCGACCTGCGGCTGCGCGCTGTCACGCCCTCGCTGCTGCGCGGGCTGACGTCCGAGCGGGTGGATGCCGAGCTTTTCGCGCTGTCCTATGATTTCGTGGGTGATCTGGCCGAGACCATCGCGCTGATCTGGCCTGCGGGGGGCGAGGCCGACCCGCCGCTTGCCGAACTGGTCGAGGAACTGGCCCACACGCCCAAAGCCACCCTGCCCGCCGTGATTGCGGCGCGGCTGGACGGGTTGGGCGTGTCCGAACGCTATGCCTATCTGAAACTGGCCACCGGCGCGCTGCGGGTCGGGGTCTCGGCACGGCTGGCGCGCAATGCCTTTGCCAACTGGGCCGCCCTGCCCCTGAGTGAGGTTGAAGAGATCTGGCACGGCCTGACTCCGCCCTATCTCGACCTCTTCGCATGGGCCGAGGGCGCGGAGCGACCTGAATCCGCCGCCCATGCGCCATTCCGCCCGGTCATGCTCTCCACCGCGACCGATCTGGACGCGCTGCGCGGGCTGAGGCCCGCCGATTACGCCGCGGAATGGAAATGGGACGGCATCCGCGTGCAGGCGGTCAGCGACCGGGGCACGAAACGGCTCTATTCCCGCACCGGTGAGGATATCAGCGCGGCCTTCCCCGACGTGATCGCGCTGATGGATTATGACGGCGCGCTTGACGGCGAATTGCTGGTCCGGCGCGGTGAGACCGTCGCGCCCTTCGGGGATCTGCAACAGCGGCTGAACCGCAAGACGGTCAGCGCGGCCATGCTGCGCAGCCATCCCGCCGGGCTGCGGCTTTACGATGCGCTGATCCGCGACGGGCGCGACCTGCGCGACCTGCCCTATGACGCGCGCCGCGCCGAACTGGCGCAGGTGGTCGCGGGGCTGGATGCGCGCATCGACCTGTCGCCCGAACTGCCCTTCGCGACATGGGACGAACTGGCCGCCCTGCGCGCAGGCCCCCCCGATGCGGTGATCGAGGGTGTGATGATCAAACGTCGCAACAGCATCTATCAGGCGGGCCGCATCAAGGGGCCGTGGTTCAAGTGGAAGCGCGACCCGATGGTGATCGACGCGGTGCTGCTTTACGCCCAACGCGGCCATGGCAAGCGGTCGGGCTATTATTCGGATTTCACCTTCGGGGTCTGGGACGAGGGCCATCTTGTGCCCGTCGGCAAGGCCTATTTCGGCTTTACCGATGCCGAGCTGCGCGAGCTGGACCGTTTCGTGCGCAACAACACGACCGAACGCTTTGGCCCGGTCCGCGCGGTTGCGCCGACCAAGGTGGTTGAGGTCGCCTTTGAGGGGCTGAACCGCTCGACCCGCCATAAATCGGGCGTGGCCATGCGCTTTCCGCGCATCTCGCGCATCCGCGATGACAAGCCCGCCGCTGAGGCCGACCACCTGGCAACCCTCATCGCGATGCTGCCGGAATGAGCCTGCCGCCCCCTTTGGCCGCGTGGTTCGCCGCGCAGGGCTGGACCCCGCACCCGCATCAGCTTGCCCTGCTGGAGGCCGGGGGCGATACGCTGCTGATCGCGCCGACCGGCGGCGGCAAGACGCTGGCGGGCTTTCTGCCCACGCTTGCCGAATTGCTGGACGGGCCGCATCAGGGGATGCACACGCTTTATGTCAGCCCGCTGAAGGCGCTCACCCATGATATCGCCCGCAATCTGGCCCGCCCGGTGGCCGATCTGGGGCTGGAGATCCGCATCGAGGACCGCACCGGCGACACATCATCCTCGCGCCGCGCCCGTCAGCGGGTTGATCCGCCGCAGATCCTGCTGACCACGCCCGAAAGCCTTGCGCTGATGCTGTCTTACCCAGAGGCGCCGCGCATCTTTGCCGGGCTGCGCAGGGTGGTGATTGATGAGATCCACGCGCTTGCCGAAAGCAAGCGGGGCGATCAACTGATGCTAGGCCTTGCGCGGCTGCGGCGCTTTGCCCCCGACCTGAGGGTCGCGGGCCTCTCGGCCACGGTCGAGAACCCCGCCGAACTGGCCGCCTTTATGGGCGGCGCGCAGATCGTGCAGGCGGACCCCGGCCCGCCGCCCGACATCGCCATGCTGGAGACCCGCCGCCCGCCGCCATGGGCAGGCGGCGGCGGGGCCTATGCCGCGCGCGACGTGATGGCGGCAATTGCAGATGCGCGGCTGACGCTTGTGTTCCTGAACACGCGTGCGCAGGCCGAGCTGTTCTTTCAGGCGCTCTGGTCCGTGAATGACGCCAATCTGCCCATCGGTCTGCATCACGGCAGCCTCTCGCGTGAGGCCCGCACGCGGGTCGAGGCCGCCATGGCCGAGGGCAGCCTGCGCGCCGTGGTGGCGACCGGCAGCCTTGATCTGGGGCTGGACTGGGGCGATGTCGATCTGGTCATTCAGGTCGGCGCGCCCAAGAACGTCAAGCGTCTGGTCCAGAGGATCGGGCGGGCGAACCACCGCTATAACGCGCCCTCGCGTGCGCGGATCGTGCCTGCCAACCGTTTCGAGGTGATCGAATGCGCCGCCGCCCTGCAAGCCGTGGCCGAGGGCGATCTGGACGGCGACGGGCGCGGCCCTATGGGTTCTTCGGGCGGGCTGGACGTGCTGTGCCAGCAGATCCTGATTACCGCCTGCGCAGGTCCGTTCGATGCCGATGATCTGTTCGCGGAGATGCGGCGGGCCGGTCCCTATACCGCGCTGAGCCGCGCGGCCTTCGACGATTGCCTCGATTTCGTCGCGACCGGCGGCTATGCGCTGCGCGGTTATGATCGTTGGCAGCGGCTGATGCAGCGCGACGGGCTGTGGCAATTGCGCGACCCGCGCTCGGCGCGGCTGATCCGCATGAATATCGGCACGATCACCGCGCCCGAACTGCTCAAGGTCCGCCGCCGGGGCCGGGGCGGCGCCCCCTTGGGCGAGGTTGAGGAAAGCTTCGCCGCCAGCCTCACCCCCGGCGATACCTTCCTGATCGGCGGGCAGACCGTGCGCTATGACCGGCTGCGCGAAATGGTGGTCGAGGTCACGCCGCAGCCCGCCCGTCAGCCGAAAATCGCGGTGTTCAGTGGGCTGAAAATGGCCACCTCGACCGAGCTGTCGGCGCGGGTTCTGGCACTGATCGGCGACCCCGCCGCCTGGTCCGCCCTGCCCGCCCATACACGCGACTGGCTGGCGCTTCAGCGCGAGGTTGCGCGGCTGCCCGAAAGCGGGACCTTGACCTGCGAGACCTTCATGCGCGGCGGGCAGGCGCATCTGTGCATCTACAGCTTTGCGGGGCGCAACGCGAACCAGACGCTTGGCCTTCTGGTGACGCGCCGGATGGAGGCGGCGGGGCTTGGCCCATTAGGCTTTGTCGGCACCGATTACGCGCTGCTGATCTGGTCGGTGGACCGCGTGCACGATGCCGCAGCCCTGCTCTCGCCCGAGGGGCTGCGCGAGGGTCTGGCCGAATGGCTGGCCGATAACGCGATCATGAAGCGCAGCTTTCGCGGCATCGCCACCGTCGCGGGGCTGTTGCAACGCAACCTGCCCGGTCAGCGCAAGACCGGCAAGCAGGCGACCTTTTCCAGCGACATCATCTATGACACGCTGCGCCGCTATGACCCCGACCACCTGCTTTTGCGGATCACCGCCGAGGAGGCGCGGCGCGGTCTGGTCGATTTCGACCGCATCGAGGAGATGCTGACCACGCGCGGTGCGGTCGTGCTGACCCATGCCGAGCGTGTCACCCCCCTTGCCGCCCCCCTCCTGCTTGAGGCAGGCCGCGTCCCCATCGCGGGCGAGGGCCGGTTGCGCCTCTCGATGGACGAGGCCGCAAGGCTGATGCGCGAGGCGGGCATGGATGAGGGCGAAGCGGTGGGGGACGGTTAGCGGCTGACCGTCCCGCGCCAGAGCCTCGCCACACCGCGCGAGGCAACGGGGCGACCGGGACGAACTGCTCTCATGGGCGGCGTAGTGTTTGGATGGGCGAAAATCGGGCGCGGGTGATGGCGCTATCTTCGCCGCCTGCGCCGAAAAGGCGGCAGGCCAAACTGCCATCACCGGATGCCCGGTATTCGCGCCGGTTAAAATCGCCCGCGCGCCATCCCTCACCCCACCCATGGCCTATCCTCGCCACCCGTGGCAAAGGGGCGCCCAAGGCAAGCAGGACAGCGCGAGACGATGGGTTACGGGTTCACATGGCAGGGGCTGGCGCTTGAGGCGCGGGGCTCGGGGGCGTTGTGGGCGGCGCAATATCGCGCGCTGATTGCCGCTGATCTGCATCTGGGCCGATCATTGCGGTCCACGCGCGACGGGGGATTGCCGCTGCCGCCGTTTGAATCGCTTGATACGCTGCGACGGCTGGCCGCTGAGGTGGCGGCGCTGAACCCGGCGCGCGTTTATCTTCTGGGCGACACGCTGGACGCGGCGGGGCTTGGGCCGGACCTGCCCGAGGCCGCCCGCGCCGTGTTAGAGCCGATGCAGCGCGACGGGCGCTATGTTTTCCTGTCGGGTAACCATGATGCGGGCGGTCAGGGTGAGGCGCGGCTTGGGCCCGTGACGCTGCGCCATATCGCCGGTGAAGGTCCTGATATTTCAGGGCATTACCACCCAAAGTTGCGGTTCATGGGCCGGTCCTATCCGGTATTCCTCGCCGGGCGCGACCACCTGATCCTGCCCGCGTTCGGCACCTATACCGGCGGGCTGTTCTGGAGTGCGCCCGCGCTGCAAAAGCTGATCCCGCAGGGGCTGGCGATCATCCGCGCGCCCCGGCCCTTTGCCGTGCCGCTGAGCGCGCCTAAAGCGTGACCTTGACGAAACTGTCGCGCAGGGCGGCGGACCATGCCTGCGACATCGCGGTGAACTGGGTGTCGCCGTCAAGGATGCGCCGCCGCTCCGTCACGCGCAGGGCGTCGGCCTCGATCACCGTCAGGTCAAGCGGCATCCCCACCGAAAGGTTTGAGCGCATCGTCGAATCCATCGACAGCAGAACCGCCTTTTTCGCGTCATCAAGCCCGGTCTCCGGCGTCACCACACGGTCCAGAATCGGCTTGCCATATTTATGCTCGCCGATCTGGAGATAGGGCGTGTCCTGAGTGGCCTCGATATGGTTGCCCTGCGGATAGATCAGGAACATGCGCGGGCGCCCGCCGATCCGTTGACCGGCGACGATCATGCTGGCCGAGGCCTGATTCTGGTTCAGGTCGCGGCATTGATGGGCGATCTGGGCGCGGGTGCGGGCCAGCACATCGCCGATGATATCGGCCACCGCCAGCATCGAGGGGGCCAGCATGATCGAGCTGGTCTCAGTGGCCTGATCGTCCTCAATCGCCTCTTGCAGGCGGGCGATGGCGGTCTGCGTGACGGAAAGACTGCCTGCGGTCATGATGGCGATGGCCCGCTCACCCGGTTCCTCGAACACGAAGGTCTTGCGATAGCTTGAAATATTGTCGAGCCCGGCATTGGTGCGCGTATCCGACAGCAGCACAAGCCCGGCATTGAGTTTCAGCCCGACGCAATAGGTCATCTCGTCATCCGTCCGTCTATGCGCGCCGCTACCCCTGCGACGCGCCGTTCTGTTCCGGCTCCTGCGTGACTTTGACCGACACGTCAAGCTGTGCCGCAGCGCCGCCCAGTGATACCCCGCGCACCGGCGCGGCATCAAGCGCGTCCAGCCCGGAACCCGTGCGCACATAACGATCATCCGGGCAGGTGCCGTTCGAGGGGTCGAAGCCCACCCAGCCAAGCCCGCCGATATGGATCTCAGCCCAGGCATGGGCGGCCTCATGCGGGGTGCCGTCGGCGCTTGCATGCAGATAGCCCGAGACATAGCGCGCCGGCAGATCCCGCAGCCGCGCCACCGCGATCAGCGCATGGGCGTGGTCCTGACAGACGCCTTCGCCCAAGGCCAGCGCCTCGGCGGCGGTGGTCTGCACGCCGGTCACGCCGGGCGCATATCGGATGGCCGCGCCCACCGCCTCAGACAGGCGATGCGCCAGATCCAGGGGGTCGGCGCCCTGCACGCCCCCCGCCAGGTCGCGCAGCGCGTCATCGGCTTTGGTGGCCCTTGTGTCGCGCAGATAGACAAGCGGGTTGATCTGTTCGCGATGCCCGCGCAGCACGCCCGCCGTGTCGGTGGTCTCAACCACGCCCTCGACCCGGATCGGGGCCTGCACGACCGGGCCATGCAGCGTCCAGCTTTGCAGCCAGTCGCCCGCGCCATCACGAAAACCCGCGCCCTGTTGCCCGCCCTTGACGTCGATATTCCATGAGACCACCCGCTGCCCGTCATGGACCGAGGCCGTCATGCGCAAGGTCTGCACCACAAAGCCTGCCGCGCAGTCATAGCGATACAAGGTCTGGTGAATGATCTTCAGCCGCATCTGCCTAGCCCCGCCCGTGGAAATAATCGTGATCGACAAGATTCGCGATCTGGCCGATTTCGTGGATGAAGCCGGTCAGGAACTCATGCAGCCCGTCGTCGAACACGTCCTCAATGCCCAGCGATTGCAGCCGGTTGGCCAGCTTTTGCGCGCTGTCGCGGGCGGTGGCGGGGACATTGCCGCCGTAACGGGTCGCCAGCATCGACAGATGCCAAAGCGCCTCATTCGCCGCCGAGATCAGCGCGCGCGGGCTTTCGGCGTTCAGGATCAGAAAATGCGCCACCCGTGAGGCCGAGACATCGCCGCCATAAGCCCAGTGAAACGCCCGATGCGCCGAAAGCGCCCGCAGGATCACCTGCCATTGGTAATTGTCGAGCTCCGAGCCCACGAACTCCACCCGCGGCAGCAGCACGAAATATTTCACATCCAGCAGCCGCGCGGTGGAATCGGCGCGTTCAAGCGCATAGCCCAGCTTCATGAAATGAAAACCGTCGCTGCGCAGCTGGGTCGAGTCAATCGCGCCGCGCACCGTTGCGCCATGCCGCGCGACCAGATCGGCCAGATCGGCGGCATCCTCATCGCCCTGCTTATAGGCCCGCAAGTCCTGATAGGCGATGTTGAGCGCATCCCAGACAAGCGAGGTCAGCGCGGTGCGCACGATCCGCCCCGATTCGCGCGCCTTTTCGATGCAGACAATCACCGAGGACGGGTTGTTGCGGTCAAAGAACAGGAACTGTTCCATATTGCGTTCGTTCACCTCGCCATAATCGCGGGCAAACTGGCCTGCCGCGCCTGATGCGCGCAGCAGGGATTCCCATTCATTGCGATAGCCTTCGGCGGTATTGGGCAACAGCGTCATGCGCGTGCCGACCTCCAGCAGGCGGGCGGCGGTTTCTGCGCGTTCCAGATGGCGGCCAAGCCAGAACAGATTGGATGCGGTGCGGCTGAGCATGTTTTCCCTCTTATTCCGACAGAACCCAGGTATCCTTGACACCCCCGCCCTGAGACGAGTTGACCACCAAAGATCCCTCACGCAGGGCCACGCGGGTCAAGCCGCCCGGCACCAGCTCGATCCGTTCACCGCACAGGCAGAACGGGCGCAAATCGACATGGCGCGGCGCGATGCCCTCATCGACAAAGGTCGGTGAGGTGGACAGCGCCAGCGTGGGCTGCGCGATGTAATTGCCGGGGTCCGCCTCGATTTTTGCGCGAAACTCCTCGATCTCGGCCTTGCTGGCGCGGGGGCCGACCAGCATTCCATAGCCGCCCGAACCGTGAACCTCTTTCACCACCAGTTCGGGCAGGTTCGCCATGACATGCTTGTAGTCATCCTCTTTCCACAGCGTCCATGTCGGCACATTTTTCAGGATCGGCTCTTCGCCCAGATAAAAGCGGACCATCTCAGGCACAAAGGTATAGATCGCCTTGTCATCGGCCACGCCCGCGCCCGGGGCCGAACAGATTGAGACGCCGCCCGCGCGATAGACATCCATCAGCCCCGGCACGCCCAGCATGGAATCGGGGCGGAAGGTCAGCGGATCAAGGAAATCATCGTCGATCCGGCGGTAGATCACATCGACGCGCTTTGGCCCCTCGGTCGTGCGCATGAAGACGAACTCACCATCGACGAACAGATCGGTGCCCTCCACCAGCTCAACCCCCATCAGGTTCGCAAGGAAAGAGTGTTCGTAATAGGCGCTGTTGAAATGGCCGGGCGTCAGGATCGCCACCGTGGGCCGCCCGTCGCACTTCGCGGGCGCCACCGATGCCAGAGTGCGGCGCAGCAGTTCGGGATATTGCTCGACCGGCTCAATCTGGCTGCCCCGGAAGAGTTCGGGGAACATGCGCATCATGATCTCACGGTTTTCCAGCATGTAAGAGACGCCCGAGGGGGTGCGGCAGTTGTCTTCGAGCACGAAGAACTCATCGCGGCCGGTGCGCACAAGGTCGATGCCGATAATGTGGCTATAGACCCCGCGCGGCGGCACGAAGCCCACCACCGCCTTTTCATAGGCCGCGTTACCATAGACCAGACGCGCCGGGATGCGGCCCGCGCGGATGATCTCACCGCGCCCGTAAACATCGCGCAAAAAGGCGTTGAGCGCGCGGGCGCGCTGCTTGATCCCGCGTTCCAGCCTGCGCCATTCGCCTTGCGTGAACACGCGCGGCATCATGTCGAAGGGGATCAGCCGGTCAGGGTCGCCACCCTCGCCGTAAACCGCGAAGGTGATGCCGATGCGGCGGAACAGCGCCTCGGCCTCGGCCTGTTTCATCTGGCGCAGATCGGCGGGCATCTTGTCCACCCATTGCGACAGGTTGCGGTAGGGCTCGCGCACCCGGTCGCCGTCATACATTTCGTTGTAATACATCAATCCCTCATCACGCGCGGCCCGACATGCCAGTCTTGTGACAAAACAGACCAAATTCCCGCAAAGTTCCGGTTTTGCGCGGCAAAAACATATCAACCCGCGCCGGATTGCCCGCAAATCGGGCAGATCCGCCCGTGACCGCTTTGTGAGTTTCGCGCCGCGTCCGAATCCTCTAGACTGTGCAAAAATAAACGAGAGGGCAGAATGAACAGGTTTCTCAAGCTGGCCGTGCTGTGTCTGGTCGCGTCCTGCGGCAGCGGCGGCGGCAATTTCTCGGCCCCGCGCGATCTGGAAAACGCCTGCGCCATTGTCGCGGAACGTCCCGCCTATTGGCGCGCGATGCAGGCGACCGAGCGGCGTTGGGGCGTGCCGGTGCATGTGCAGATGGCGACGATCCATCAGGAATCGCGCTTTGTGGGCGATGCGCGGACGCCGCATCAATATGCGTTGGGGGTGATCCCGATCGGGCGGCAAAGCTCGGCCTTTGGTTACAGTCAGGCGCTTGACGGGACATGGGACGAATATGTCCAGCAGACCGGCAACCGCCGCGCCCGGCGCGACAATATCAACAGCGCCACCGATTTCATGGGCTGGTATATGGACGGCACCACGCGCCAGTTGGGGATCTCCAAATGGGATGCGCGCAACCAGTATCTGGCCTATCATGAGGGCCGGGGCGGATACCGGCGGGGCAGCCATAACAGCAAGCCCTGGCTGTTGACGGTGGCCAGCCGGGTGGAGGCGCGCTCGCGCATGTATCAGCAGCAGCTGATCGCCTGCGGACGGGTCCGGGCGCCGCTTGGGCCGGTGTTTTAGGGCGAAAGCGCCGGGGCTGCGCCCCGGACCCCCGAGTATTTCGGCACAGAAGAAGGCGGCGCCCGGTCAGGGACGCCGCCTTTTCAGTGCTCTGCCCGCGGATCAGCGGCGGTTGATTTCATTGGTGATGTTGAACCGCGATGCGGGGATTGAGCCACCCTGCGACAGCTCACCCAAGATCACCGTGGTGCGGGTGCCGGTGTCGTCGGTGACGACCCATTGGCGCAGCTGCGTCGGCCCGCCGGTGAACACCATCTGGATATTGCCATATTGCGGGTTGGCGGGGTCCTGGGCGGTCACGACGGTGGTGTTGTCACGCTCGGCATGGTTGGTCACCATATTGGCCGTGCCAAGGTTCACGTTCGGCGCCAGAATGATCGACAGCGGCGTGCGGTCCAGCGGGTATTGCTGCGGCGGCTGGTTCGAGCGGCCATCGAACACCGCGACCTGCCCGCCCGAGGCCAGCACAAGCGAGTTGTCGTTGTTATATTCGAACCGGACACGGCCCGGACGGTGAATATAGACCGTGCCGGTCTGGATCGAGCCATCGGCGTTCACCTGCGTGAAAGGCGCGGTCACGGTGGTCAGACCGTTGAGATAGTTCGAGAGAGCGTTGAGGGAAATTCTCTCGGCCGCTGCGGGGACCGCAAGGGCGAGGGCGAGGACGGGCGCAAGAGCGAAAGAGAGTATTTTCATGGCTCCGTTATGGCAGGCTTTCCAAACACTTGCACATCACGACTTGCGGATGCGGCTGTGTTGAAACGCGCACGCAGGTGTGAGCGTTCCGAAACATTAACGATAGAGCTGGGTGATGGTGGTTGGGGGCGAGGGGCTGTTTAGGGACGGTAAAGCCTTGATCTCGGTGGGGGCGCGGACGAGCGTTCCCGATTGTTCACCGGGCGTTGGGTGTGCTTTGTCACGGCATAATGAAGGGCAGTTCCGCGCGGGTGCCCAAGCGCTGAGACGGTAAGTCCGAGGCCGATAAAAGATTGATCTGGAAGGAGGTTCTGAGCGACCTGCGGGCGACAAGGCGTCTTCATCCATGGCAAGCCGGATCAGCGGCGGTTCAACAAACTGCCCGCGAATCTCCCGTCCAAATCGGCAATGCCCTTGATCTCGATGGGGTTGCCCGAGGGGTCGCGGAAGAAAACGGCGATTGCTGGCGTGGCAAACCGGGCCAGCGCCCCCTCTTATTGCGCGAAGATACCATCCCAATCGGCAATAACCCTGATTTAGCCGGGATCGCCGGATGGGGCCGCGAAGAACAGGGCTGTTTAAGGTGTGACAAGCCGGAACAGCACCTCCCCACCCTACCGCGCGAAAATCCCGTCCCAGTCCGCAAAGCCCTTGATCTCGATGGGATTTCCCGAGGGGTCGCGGAAGAACATCGTGGATTGCTCGCCCGGCTGGCCGGCGAAGCGGGTTTGCGGCGGCAGGATGAAATCGACCCCGGCGGCGGTCAGGCGGTCGGCCAGGGCCTGCCAGTCGGCTTGTCGCATGACCAGCCCAAGATGCGGCATCGGCACCATGTGATCGCCGACCTTGCCGGTGTTTGTGGTGGCAAAGGGCTCGCCCAGATGCAGGCTGATCTGATGGCCGAAGAAGTCGAAATCGACCCATGTATCGGTGCTGCGCCCCTCGACCGCGCCCAGAACGCCGCCGTAAAAGCGCCGCGCCGCGTCCAGGTCGGTGACGTGATAGGCCAGATGAAACCGCGTTTCCATGATCCCCCCTGATCGTTGAAAGAGGACAGGCCCCGGTTGCGCCGGGGCCTGCCTCTCCTCCCGCATCGGGCGCGCGGCCTCCCCGCCTGGCGCCCTGCGTATTCCGCCCTGTCAGGCCGAGATCAACTCTGCCTGTCTCACGATCACTTCTGCCTGACGAATGGACGCGATGTCAACCAGTCTACCTTTGTATACCGTGGCCCCCGCGCCGGTTTTTTGCGCCTGCTCCATGGCGGCGAGGATTTCGCGAGCCTCGGCCACGGCCTCAGCCGAGGGCGAAAAGACCGCATTCGCCAATGCGACCTGTTTCGGGTGGATCGCCCATTTACCAACCATGCCAAGCGTGGCCGAGCGCAGCGCCTGCGCGCGGAAGCCCTCATCATCGCTGAAATCGCCGAACGGGCCGTCCACCGGCAGCACGCCATGGGTGCGGCAGGCGGCGACGATGGCGGCCTGCGCCCAGTGCCACGGATCGGACCAGTATTTCGCGCCCTCATGCGCCATATAGTAATTCGCCTGCGTCCCACCGATGCCGGTCGTGGCCATGCCCATGCTGGCGGCGAAATCGGCAGCGCCAAGGCTCATCGCCTCAAGCCGGGGCGAGGCGGCGGCGATCTCCTCGACATGGGAAATGCCCGCAGCACTTTCGATAATCACCTCAAACGCGATGCGCTTGCCGCGGCCCTTTGCGGCCTCGATGGCGGTCACAAGCGCGTCCACGGCGTAAAGATCCGCCGCGCAGCCGACCTTGGGGATCATGATCTGGTCCAGCCGTTCCGAGGCGTTTTCCAGCAGGTCCACAACGTCGCGATACCAATAGGGCGTGTCCAGCCCGTTGATGCGCACCGACAGGGTCTTGTCGCCCCAATCGACATCGCCAATCGCCTGAATGATGTTCTTGCGGGCCTGTTCCTTGCCGTCCGGCGCGACCGAATCCTCAAGATCAAGGTTGATGACATCCGCCGCCGAGCCGGCCATTTTCTCAAAAATCGCGGGACGCGAGCCGGGGCCGAAAAGCTGACAGCGGTTCAGGCGGGCGGGTGCGGCGGGTTGGGTGCGAAAGGACATCAGGGCCTCGGCAAGTATGTTTCAATTCCGTTGCCGTCAGGGTTAGATTATTGCCGCGCCTGCATCAAGCCCTTTTGCAAGCGCAGCATCAGCGGCTTGACGCGCCACGCATCGCGGCGCAAACCTGCGCCAAGCATCACAGGAGCCATCATGTCGCGCATCGTCTATGTCAACGGCCAGTATCTTCCCGAGGATCAGGCCACCGTCTCGGTCTTTGATCGCGGTTTCGTCATGGGTGATGCGGTTTATGAGGTGACAAGCGTGCTGGACGGCAAGCTGATCGACTTTGCGGGCCATCTGGCGAGGCTTCAGCGGTCACTGGGTGAGTTGGGCATCCGTAATCCACATTCGGACGACGAATGGCTGGCGCTTCACCGCGAGATGGTCGCCCGGAACGAGATCCATCACGGCATGGTCTATTTGCAGGTCAGCCGGGGCAATGGCGGCGACCGCGATTTCGTCTATCCGGCACAGGATACGCCGCCGACAGTGGTGCTTTACACCTGGCAAAAGCCGCAATTGATCGACAATCCGGCCGCTGAAACGGGCTGGAAAATCTGCACCCTGCCCGATCTGCGTTGGGCGCGCCGCGACATCAAGACGGTGCAACTGCTCTATCCCTCGATGGCCAAGATGGAGGCCAAGGCCAAGGGCTGCGATGATGCCTGGCTGGTCGAGGACGGGCTGGTGACGGAGGGCACGTCGAACAACGCCTATATCGTCAAGGATGGTGCGATCATCACGCGGGCCTTGTCGAATGAGATCCTGCACGGCATCACCCGCGCCGCCGTGCTGCGCTTCGCGCGTGAGGCGCAGATGACGGTCGAGGAACGCAGCTTTGCCCCCGATGAGGCCCGCGCGGCGGATGAGGCCTTCGTGACCTCGGCCTCGGCCTTTGTCATGCCGGTGGTCGAGATCGACGGCACCCGCGTCGGTGACGGCACCCCCGGCCCGGTCACCCGCCGCCTGCGCGAGATCTATATCGAAGAGATGCGCAAGGCGGCGATCTGACAGCGGGGCCGAGCCAGGGTTGCGCCGAAGCCGTGCCGGGGACGCTTCGCCCTCCTCAGCTATGCGGACGAAGCGGACGGTCGCCCTGTCTTCACCGATGACGAATTGGCTTGCGCCGCAGCCTCCCGCGCGGATCAAGCTCACGCACACGACGGGCCGGGACACCCTGATAATCAGTTTCAGCAACCCGCCCGGAACTGTCCTCAATGACCAGCGTAAACCATGGCATGATCAGATCAGCATGAAAGACGGCCAGCGCTGCCCGGCAGTCTTTTCTCTCGAAGCCTTTCGACCGACTGAGGCGATCAAACTCTTTCGGGATAAGCATGACCGCTGATGCCAGATCAGAGGATGGTGTTCCGACAACCACGATGCCGTTCAACAGGTCGATGGTCAAAATGCCACTCTCCGAACGCCCGGCATCTTCATAGACGCGCAAATCGTAGAAGCCCGTCATCAAGCTGACCCCACAGGCCAGCGAGTCGGCAATACTGTGGGCGACAGACCTAATATCATCATGCTTCATCAAATTTCTCGTGTGCCCAATCGGTAAAATAGAGGTATACCGACCGTCCGCCATGGGTTCAAACCTACGGCACCCGCAGGCCAGCCCCTACCCGCTCGTTCCATTGCGGGCTGTAGGGTCGGGGCTGGACGGATCAGAGGATACTTGCGGGCATAAGACGGGCGGGGTTCAGACCCCGCAAGCGTCCAGCAGGCCCTCCATCACGCGGGCAAGGTTTGCGGCCCATTCGGCCTGACCTGCCGCGTCGCGGATCAGGTCGTTGCGAACTTCGATCAGCACATTGGGGCGGCGATGGGCAAGCGCGTGGCGGTCGATGGAATCGCCGTCCAGATGGCCCGCATAGGGTTGGTTGTCGCCCGTCACCCAGCCCTGCGCCCGGCAGCGGGTGATGAGTTCGGGCGCAACCCTTTCGTCGCGATGGGAATAAAGCACGCCGACATGCCAGGGACGCGGCGGGCGGCCGCGCAGTTGCGGCGTGAAGGAATGGATCGCGCAGATCGCGCAGCGGGGATGCGCGCCGGCCAGTCGGGCAAGCCCGGCATGATAGGGGCGGTAAAGGCGGTTCAGGCGGCGCTCGCGCTCGGCCTCATCCGCCGCGCGGTTGGCGGGGATCACCGTGCCATCATAAAGCCGCATCAGCAGGGTCGGGTCGTCCTCACCCCGGTTGGGGTCGATCACAAGGCGCGAGAAGTCCGAGCCGGTCACGGGCGCATCCAGCCGCACGGCCAGTTCGCGGGCCAGCCCCGCCGCGCCGACATCATAGGCGATGTGGCGGTTCATGTCGCCGGGCGCGATGCCCAGATCGCCGCCCGCCACCCAGTCGGGAACCCGGTTGGTGGCATGGTCGCAGGTCACAAGCCAGCGCGAGGGACGCCCCTCGCCCTCGGTCCAGAAAGCGTTATCCGTCATGTCTTTGTCGCATTTCCCATGCTGTGCGAATACGCGATTTTCGCCGCGCGCGCCAGTTGGCAACGCCTGCGATTTCGGCCATGATGGCGCAAACAATCCGGGGACAGCACCGCATGAGACGCCTGCGCAACACCAAGATCGTGGCCACGCTTGGCCCTGCCTCAAGCGATTATGAGATGATTGCCGCCCTGTTCCGCGCCGGTGCCGATGTGTTCCGCCTGAACATGAGCCATGGCAGCCATGATGATCACCGTGCGCGTTATGACGCAATCCGCCGGATCGAGCAGGAAACCGGGCGGCCCATCGCGATTCTGGCCGATCTGCAAGGGCCGAAGCTGCGGGTGGGTGAGTTTGCGTCTGGTCCGCATGATCTGGCCGAAGGGGCCGCGTTCCGCTTTGATCTGGACCCCGCGCCGGGGGATGGCGCGCGGGTGCAGCTTCCCCATCCCGAGATTTTCGCGGCGCTTGAGCCGGGATCGGAACTGCTGGTCAATGACGGCAAGATCCGCCTTCGGGTCGAGGCCTGCGGCGCGGATTTTGCCGATTGCACGGTCACGGCGGGCGGGGCGATTTCCAACCGCAAGGGCGTGAACGTCCCCGATGTGGTGCTGCCTCTGGCCGCTTTGTCGGAGAAGGACCGCGACGATCTGGAATTCGCCTGCGAGCTGGGCGTGGACTGGCTGGCGCTGTCCTTTGTGCAGCGGGCGCAGGACGTGATCGAGGCGCGGGATCTGGCCCGTGGCCGCGCCGCCATCGTCTCCAAGATCGAGAAACCGGCTGCGGTGCGCGCCTTTGACGAAATCCTTGAGGTCTCGGACGCGATCATGGTCGCGCGGGGCGATCTGGGCGTGGAAATGCCGGTTCATGCCGTGCCGCCGATCCAGAAACGCCTTGTCCGCGCCTGCCGCGCCGCTGCCAAGCCGGTGATCGTCGCCACGCAGATGCTGGAATCCATGATCGAAAGCCCGATGCCGACCCGGGCCGAGGTCTCGGATGTCGCGAACGCGATCTATGACGGGGCCGATGCGGTGATGCTCTCGGCGGAATCGGCGGCGGGCCATTACCCGATTGAGGCGGTCACCACCATGGATCACGTCGCCCAATCGGCTGAGAGCGACCCGACTTACCGTCAGGTGATCGACGCCGCGCGCACCGCCAGCCGCCATTCCATCGCTGAAGGCATCGTGGTCGCGGCGCGCGAGATTGCCGAGACCACCGACATCGCCGCCATCTGCGCCTTTACCCAATCGGGCACCACGGCGGGGCTGATTGCGCGGGAACGGCCCTCGGTGCCGATCATCGCGCTGTCGCCGAACCGGGTGGCGCTGCGGCGCATGTGCCTGCATTGGGGCACGCATTGCGTCGCCACGCCGGAACTGGAACGCTTCAAGCAGGCGGTGGTCAACGCCGCCCGCGCCGCCCGCGATTACGGTTTTGCCGATGAGACGCATCAGATCGTGGTGATGGCGGGCGTGCCGTTCAACGTGCCGGGCACGACCAATATCCTGCGCGTCGCGCCCTGCGACGAACGCTTGATCTACCGCGCCGATCCCGAGTAAGCGGGGGCTGACACAAGAAAGGGGTCCGACATGACGGATTATCTTATCGTAATCGGCGCGGCGCTTCTGGTTTTGTCGGTTCCCGTCGCGATCATCGCGCTTGCCCGCACCTATCCGCCGCGCGGCGCGGCTATCCTGTTCGTGGCCGGTGTGCTGATGCTTGCCGTTGCCGTCTGGCAGGGTGCGCCGGTGTCGTGGCAGACGGTGCCGGATGCCTGGGCGCGGATCACGGGGAACGCGCCTGCGCCTGTCGCGCCCGAGGCCGAAGCGCCGGTTGAAACCGAGACCGAGGCCCCAGCCACCAACTGACGCGAATCTGCTGGACAATCGAGGCGCCTTCACCTAAAGGGGGCGCTTCACGACCCGCGCGGCCGGCCGATATGGCATTGCCGAGTCGCGCGTTCACCCTGAAAAGGAGACGAAAATGCCGAAGATGAAGACCAAATCCTCCGCGAAAAAGCGGTTCTCGATGACCGCAACGGGCAAGGTCAAGGCGGGTCAGGCCGGCAAACGCCACGGCATGATCAAGCGCACCACCAAGTTCATTCGCGACGCGCGCGGCACCACCATCCTGTCGGAACCGGATGCCCGTATCGTCAAGAAATACATGCCCTACGACCGCTGAGAGGACCTGACCAATGGCACGAGTTAAATCCGGTAAGGTGACCCACGCCCGCCACAAGAAAGTTCTTGACGCGGCAAAGGGTTACTATGGCAACCGTTCGCGCAACTTCCGCACCGCCACGCAGGCTGTGGACAAGGCGAACCAGTATGCAACCCGCGACCGCAAGAACCGCAAGCGCAATTTCCGCGCCCTGTGGATTCAGCGGATCAACGCCGCTGTCCGCGCGATTGATGCTGACCTGACCTATTCGCGTTTCATCAACGCGCTGAGCAAGGCCGGTATCGAGGTGGACCGCAAGGTTCTGGCCGATCTGGCGGTTCATGAGCCCGAGGCGTTCAACGCCATCGTCGAGAAAGCCCGCGCTGCGGCTTGATTGACGACGCATCGCCCGCAAGAATGAACCCGCGCCCCACCGGCGCGGGTTTTTTGTTGCGAGGATGTGATGCCAGACCAACCCGATCCGGGCCAACGATCTGCCGCGCCTCAGGGCGAGGGGGCGCCGTTGCGCGATGATGCCGCGACGGGGCGGCAGGCGGGCGGCGCTGTCCCTGCCCATGACCTGCCGGGTTATGGCGAAGGGGAATCGTCGCAAGGTGACACCGCAGCGGGGCGGCGAACGAGCGTCACGCCTGCCCCGAACCCGCCGGAGCATGGCGAGGCGGCACCGTCGCGCGGTGATAGCGCAACGGGGCGCCGAACGGGAGGTGCCGCCCCTGCCCATGATCTGCCGGGTCATGGCAAAGGGGAATCGTCGCAAGGCGATACCGCGATAGGGCGACGAATAGGCGTCACGCCTGCCTCGAACCCGCCGGATCACGGTGAGGCGGCACCGTCGCGCGGTGATAGCGCAACTGGGCTGCGAACGGGGATTGCGCCTGACCCTGAGTCGCGCGACCACGGCGAGGTGGCATCGTCGCAAGGTGATACCGCGACGGAAGGCCGAACGGGTGCTGCCGCTGCGCCCGCCCCTGACCATGACCATGACCATGACCACGATCCTGCCTCTGATCCTGATCACGACGAAGCGACACCGACGCAGCATCGCGCAGGCCAACTCGCGTCTCACCCGCAGCACCATGCCGCCCTGCCCTATGGCGCGACACGAAACATCCCCGTCCGCGTCCCACTGGCCACACGCCCGCTTGGCCTGATCGCTACCGCACGGGCTGCGCGGCGCAATCTGCTGGAGCTGATCCCCGCCATCGCGACCGAGCGCCCGATGATCTCGGCCAAGACCGCAATCCGCTGGCATATGGTGATGGAGCCGCGTTTTCTGGAACATATCCTCAAGGACAATGTGGCCAACTATCCCAAATCGACGGTGACGAAATCGCTGCTGCGGCCCGCGATCGGCGAATCGCTGTTCATCGCTGAGGGCGCGGAATGGCGATGGCAGCGCCGCGCCGCAGCTCCGGCCTTCGCGCATCGCAATGTGACCGCCCTCGCCCCGGTGATGAGCGCCGCAGCCGAGGCCACCTCGGCGCGGCTGGCCCGCACGACCGGGCCGGTCGATCTCTATGCCGAAGCGATTGCGGCGACCTTTGACGTGATCTCGGACGTGACATTCTCGGGCAGCGAGGGGTTCGACCGTGCCGCCGTCCATCGCGCGATTGATGCCTATATCGCCCGCACCGCGCGGGTTTCGCTGATGGATGTGGCGGGCATCCCGGACTGGATTCCCCGCCCCTCGCGCATCTTTGGCGGGCGCGACCTGCGGCGGATGAAGGCCTTAGCGGATGAGGCGATTACCGCCCGCGCCGCCACCGGCCCGCGCATCCCGCCGGACCTTCTGGACCTGCTGCGCGCCGGTCAGGATGACGAAACCGGCCGCACAATGACCGAGGCGGAACTGCGCGACAACCTGTTAACCTTTATCGTCGCGGGCCATGAGACAACCGCGCTGACGCTGGCATGGGCGCTTTATCTCTGCGCCTTTGACGAGGCTGAGCAGGACCGCGCGAGCGCACAGGCGCGCGAGGTTCTGGGCGACCGCGTGGCCGGGGCGGATGATGTCGCGGCGCTTGATCTGACCGCGCGGATCGTGAACGAATCGCTTCGCCTTTACCCGCCCGCCGCCTTTCTGTCGCGCACCGCCCGCGAGGCCGACCGGCTTGGCGCGCGCGAGATCCGGCCCGGCGATACGGTCATGCTGCCGATCTACGCGCTGCACCGCTCGAAGCTGCACTGGGACGAGCCGGACGCCTTTCGCCCCGCCCGCTTCGCGCCCGATGTGACCCGCGACCGCTTTGCCTTCCTGCCCTTTGGCGCGGGGCCGCGCATCTGCATCGGGGCCAGTTTCGCGCTGCAAGAGGCGGTGATTATCTTGGCCACGCTGCTCGCGCGCCACCGCTTTGTCCTGACCGAGCGCCAGCCCGTGCCGCGCCTGATCCTGACGCTCCGCCCCGAAGGCGGCGTCTGGCTGCGGGTCACGCCGCGCTAAGCCGGATCACACCGGGCAGGCTTTCGCCCACGCGCCCATCGCGCGCGAACCCGGCCCAGAGCGCCCGCAGCGGCGCGCCGGTCCGGGTCAGTTCCGCCAGCCCCATGCCGTCCGGCACAAGGGGCGAGCCAATCCATGCAGGGCCGGGGAAAAGCAGCGGCAGTTCCCCCAGATGCGCCCGCCCAAGCGCGCCGCCGGGCCAGTCGATCACAAAGCGCGCCGCCTGCCCGCCCGCAGCCCGGTGCCGCGCGGCAAAGCGTCGGGCAGGGCCTGCATAAAGCCTGCGCGTCAGCGCGCCTACGGCCAGACGGCGCGCGGGATCGGCCAGACGCGCCAGCCCCCGCGCTGGCGGCAGGAAAAGCGCGGCCTCGTCCCTCGTGTGGCCGATCAGCAAATCAATGCTAGGGGCCGCCGCCCGAAATGCCGCCTCAAGCACCTCGCGCGCAGGCAAGGGCGACGCGCCATGTTCCGGCCCAAACGGCATAAAACCACGCAGCCCGAACCGCATCAGCCTGCGCCGCAACCCTGCCTGCACCGCCAGCACCTGCGCGGTGGTCGCGCCGTCAGGCAGCCGGTCCACCTCGCGCCGCATCACCGCGCGCAGGGCCTCGGCGCGGTCTTGCAACTCCAGCGGGGCGCTTTGGATAATCGCACGGCGGAACAGGCCCTGCGCGCCCTCGGCCACCATCAGCCGCGCGATAGCATCCCCGCCCGAGGACTGACCGAATAGCGTGATATTGCCGGGGTCGCCGCCATAATCCGCGATATGCGCGCGCAGCCAGTTCAGCGCCGCGATGAGATCGAAAAGCCCCAGATTGGCCGGACTGCGCGCATGGCCCAGCCAGCCGAACAGCCCCAGCCGATAGCTGACCGAGACGACGATAACCCCTTGTTCGGCAACCAGCCGCTCGGGGTCAAACAGCGCCATATCGCCCGCGCCCGATTCGTAGGACCCGCCATGAATCCAGACCATCACCGGCAGATCGCGCCCCGTTTCCGGGCGGGTGATGGTTAACTGCGTGCAGTCTTCGTCAAAAGCCAGACCGTCAAAGGCCCCGGGCAGCGCCTCATCCAACCGCGCAATCGCCAGTTGCGGGCAGGCGCGCGCCTGACCAAGCGGGGCGGCGGACACGGGCGCGGGCAGCGCCCATCGCAAGGCCCGCGCATAGGCGATGCCGCCATGGCGGATCACCCTCACAGCGCCAGAAACAACCGCCAGAACAGAAAGCCCGTCAACGCAAGCGCCGGCAGCGCCAACAGCATCGAGCCTGCCGAAAACGCCATGGCCGCCCCAAACAGAGCAAGCCCGCAAATCACAAGCCGCAGGATCAACGGCAATTCGGGGCCAAAGCGCATCAGACCAGCTCCACCGCGATGGCGGTGCCTTCGCCGCCGCCGATACAGATCGCCGCCACCCCGCGTTTCAGCCCCCGCGCCCGCAGCGCATGGATCAGCGTCACGATGATCCGCGCCCCCGAGGCACCGATGGGATGGCCTAGCGCACAGGCCCCGCCATTGACGTTCACCACCTCGGGCGAGAGGCCCATCCGCGCCATGAAGGCCATAGGCACGACCGCGAAAGCCTCGTTCACCTCCCACAGATCGACATCCGCGACGCTCCAGCCGATCCGCGCCAGCAGGTTTTCGGCGGCAGGAACGGGCGCGGTCGGGAAATCGGCGGGGGCCTGCGCGTGGCTCGCATAGCCCACGATCCGCGCAAGCGCCCCCTCGGCCCGGTTCGAGACCACCAAGGCCGCCGCCCCGTCCGAGATGGACGAGCTGTTCGCCGCCGTCACCGTGCCGTCCTTGCGAAAGGCGGGCGTGAGCGTCGGGATCTTCTCAGGCCGCGCATTGCCGGGCTGTTCGTCCGTGTCCACAACCGTGTCACCCTTGCGCCCCGCGACCGTGACAGGCGTGATCTCATCGGCAAAACCGCCGCCCGCAATCGCCGCATTGGCCCGCTCAAGCGAGCGTAGCGCGTAGGCGTCCTGCGCCTCGCGGGTAAAGCCGAACTTGGCCGCGCAATCCTCGGCAAATGTGCCCATCAGGCGGCCCTTGTCATAGGCATCCTCCAGCCCGTCAAGGAACATATGGTCCAGCACCTGACCGTGCCCAAGCCGCGCGCCGCCGCGCATTTTCGGCAAGAGGTAAGGCGCGTTGGTCATGCTTTCCATCCCGCCCGCGACCACGCTGCGCGCGCTGCCCGCCGCGATGGCATCGGCCGCCATCATCACCGCCTGCATCCCCGAGCCACACATCTTGTTCAGCGTCGTGCAAGGCACCGATTGCGGCAGTCCCGCACCAAGCGCCGCCTGCCGCGCGGGGGCCTGACCCTGTCCGGCGGGCAGAACGCAGCCCATCAGCACCGCGTCGATATCGGGACTGCCCGCGCGTTCCACCACCGCACGAATCGCCGCCGCGCCCAGCTCCGGCGCGGCCAGCCCGCCAAAGGCGCCCGAAAGCCCGCCCATCGCCGTGCGCGCCGCCGAATTGATGAAAATGCCCGACATTTTATCCCCCATCCTGCCGAAAAACCGACCGGCGCTAACCGGATCGTAAGGTTTTCGCCTTATCCCCAGAATGACGCGACATGAAATCGAAGGAAAGGGCGGGCGGTGAATATCTTGATCGATGAGGCGGGCGGCGCGGTTCTGGTCCGCGTGAACGAAACACGCATCGACGCCGCCGCCGCGGCCGAATTCAAGGACCGGCTGCGCCCGCATATCGCCTGCGACGGCCCCGATGTGATGATGGATCTGTCGCAGGTGGCCTTTATTGACAGCTCGGGCCTCGGCGCGGTGATTGCGCTGCGCAAAGCGCTGCCTGCGGGGCGGCAGATGCGGCTTGCCGGGCTGACGCCCAATGTCGCGCGGGTGTTTCGGCTCACCCGGATGGACAGCGTCTTCGAGATCTTCCCAAGCGTCGCTGCGGCGCGCGCATGACCAGGGCGGCCGAAGGCACGGCGGTCTTTGCTCACTCGCTCCGGGCTGAGCCGCTTGACGTGCGTGAGGCGCTGCGGGCGATGGCCGACTGCCTGTCACGCACAGCCCCTGACGATCTGTTAGGCCGGGCAGAGCTGGTTCTGGCGGAAATCATGAACAATGTGGGCGAACATGGGCAGGCGGGCGTCGGGGCGCCCTTCATTCACCTGTGCATCGGCTGCGACGCGGCGGGGCTGATCGTGGGGCTCTGCGATACCGGCACGGAACTGCCGCTGTCATGCCTTGCCGCGAACGATCTGCCCGGCGTCAGGTCATTCCCCGAAGGCGGTTTTGGCTGGTTCCTGATCCGAGATCTGACCGAATCGCTGCGCTATTTCCGCGAGGGGCGGCGCAACTATCTGTCCTTTACCATCGACGCGATCAGTTGAACCCGGCCTGAAGCGAATAGACACCATTGTTCAGCCCGCCAAACATCGCGGCAATCTCGGGATGCTCAACCGGCTCACCCGATTGGTCGGCAATCAGGTTCTGCTCTGAGACATAGGCGACGTAATAGGTCGTCTCCGCCTCGGCAAAGAGGTGATAGAAGGGCTGATCCTTGGCCGGGCGGATATCCTCGGGGATGGATTCATACCATTCCTCGGTGTTCGAGAAATGCGGATCGACATCGAAAACCACCCCGCGAAACGGGTGGTTGCGGTGACGAACAACCTGACCGATAGTGAATTTTGCTGTGATCGCCTGCATATCTTCCGCCTTTCAGGCTTGCCTTTTAGTCAATGCGGCCCATGCTGTCCATGACCTCGCACTGCGTGCCGCGTCGGTGCGCGCCACCCATCACGGAGGGGCTGATGAAACCGGGCAGGCGGAACCTGATCACCGATATTGATGGGTTGCTGGTGGGCAATGCGCATGACGCGGGGCTGCGCTCGGGCGTGACGGTGCTGACCGCCGCGCAGCCCTTTCGCGCGGCGGTTCACATCATGGGCGGGGCGCCCGGCACGCGCGAGACGGACCTTCTGGCCCCCGACAAGCTGGTGGATCAGGTCGATGCGCTTGTGCTTGCCGGAGGCTCGGCCTTTGGGCTTGCGGCCTGCGACGGCGTGATGGAGGCCGCGCATCAGGCCGGGCGCGGCTTTGCCGTGGGTGCGGCCCGGGTGCCGATCGTGCCGGGCGCGATTGTGTTCGATCTGCTGAACGGCGGCGACAAGGATTGGGCTGCCAACCCCTATCCGGCGCTTGGCGCGCGGGCCTTTCGGGCGGCATCGCAGGATTTCGCCCTTGGCACGGCGGGCGCGGGCTTTGGCGCCTTGACCGGTGCGCTCAAGGGCGGACTGGGTTCGGCCTCGGCGCGGCTTGAGGGCGGGCATAGCGTGGCGGCCTTGGTGGTGGTTAACGCGCTTGGCCATGCGAATATCGCGGACGGCCCGCATTTCTGGGCGGCCCCTTGGGAAATCGACGCGGAGTTCGGCGGGCGCGGCCTGCCCGACCGCTTTGCCGCAACGGCAGAGCCCGCGCCCGCCAAACGTCTGGGTGAGGCCACGACCATCGCGATTGTCGCGACCGATGCCGATCTGGACAAGGCGGGCTTGCAGCGTCTGGCTGTCGCCGCCCATGACGGCATGGCGCGCGCCCTTGTCCCCAGCCATACACCGCTTGACGGCGACCTGATCTTCGCGGTCTCAACCGGGGCGCGCAAGCTGGCCGATCCGGTTGCGGACCCGTTCGCCCTTGGTCACGCGGCCGCCGCCTGCCTTTCCCGCGCCATCGCCCGCGCAGTGTTCCACGCCGAAGCGCATCCGGGCGATCTGCAACCAAGCTGGCAATCGCGCTTTGGCCGCGACTGAGGCCTGCGCAGGATAGTTGGTTAACGCAGCGGCGAATCTCTGGCGGCGGGGCCTTCGCCTTGCTAGATATAGCGGCATGGTCGAACACGCCCCCCAAATGCGCCCCGTCATACGGCAACTGGATGATACCATCGCCAACCGCATCGCGGCGGGCGAGGTGGTCGAGCGCCCGGCCTCGGCGGTCAAGGAACTGGTTGAGAACGCGCTTGATGCGGGTGCTGCGCGCATTGATGTGACGATCCGCGACGGTGGCAAGACGCTGATTCGCATCGCTGATGATGGCTGCGGCATGGCGCCCGACGACCTGCCGCTGGCTCTGTCGCGCCATGCGACCTCGAAAATCGACGGCTCGGACCTGCTCGACATCCGCAGTTTCGGCTTTCGCGGTGAGGCGCTGCCCTCGCTTGGGGCGGTCGGGCGGCTGCGGATCATGTCGCGGGCGCAGGGTTTTGACGCCGCCGAGATCAATATCGCCGGTGGCCGCACAGAGCCCGTCCGCCCCGCCAGCGGCAATCGCGGCACCGTGGTCGAGCTGCGCGACCTGTTCTATGCGACCCCCGCGCGGCTGAAATTCCTGCGAACCGAGCGCGCCGAAACTCAGGCCGTCGCCGAGGTGGTCCGCCGCCTCGCCATGGCGGAACCCGCCACCGGCTTCACCCTGACCGCCGACGACCGGCTGATCTTTCGCGCCGATCCCGAAACGGGCGATCTGTTCGACGCGATCCATGCCCGGCTGATGCGGGTGATGGGGCGCGAGTTCATCGACAATGCGTTGAAAATCGACGCGGAACGCGACGGCTTGCGGCTGACCGGCTTTGCCGCGCTGCCGACCTATTCGCGCGGCGCGGCGGTTGCGCAGCATGTCTATGTCAACGGAAGGCCGGTGCGTGACAAGCTGCTGACCGGCGCCTTGCGGGCCGGATATATGGATGTGCTGCCCTCAGGGCGGCATCCGGCGGCGGTGCTGTTTCTGGATTGCGACCGGCATTTCGTCGATGTGAACGTGCATCCCGCCAAGGCCGAGATCCGCTTTCGCCAGCCTGAACTGGCCCGGGGTCTGGTGGTCACGGCGCTGCGCCACGCGCTTGGGCAGGCGGGGCATCGGGCCTCCTCGACGGTGGGGGCGGCAACTGCGGCGGCGTTCCGCCCCGAGGCTGCGGCCCGCCCTTATCAAGCGCATTACGGCGCAACGCATAGCTCGGCCCCGGCCCGCGCTGCCGCCTATCAGGCGCAATCCCCGGGCTTTGAAGGCTTTGCCGAAAGCCCAAGCGCACGGTTCGAGCCCATCCCGGCGGACAGCCCGCCCGATGCGCCGCTTGGTGCCGCGCGGGCGCAGATCCACGAGAATTATATCATCGCGCAAACCGCCGACGGCCTGGTGATCGTGGATCAGCACGCCGCGCATGAGCGGCTGGTTTACGAAAAGCTCAAGGCGCAGGCGGAAGGCAGCGGCATCACCTCGCAGAGTCTGCTGATCCCCGAAATCGTCGCGCTGTCCGAGGCCGATTGCGCCGCCCTTCTGGATATTGCGCCCGATCTGGCCGCGCTTGGGCTGGTGATTGAACCCTTTGGCGGCGACGCGGTTGCCGTGCGCGAAACGCCCGCCCTGTTGGGCAAGCCCGATTGCCGGGCCTTGCTGTGTGACATTTGTGACGAACTGGCCGATGCCGGATCATCTGAAAAACTGCGCGCCCGGATTGATGCAGTTTTGTCCTCGATGGCCTGCCACGGCTCAGTCCGCTCAGGCCGGCGGATGGGCGCCGATGAAATGAACGCCCTGCTGCGCGAGATGGAACGGACCCCGAAATCGGGCCAGTGCAACCATGGCCGCCCGACATGGGTCAGCCTGAGCCTGACCGATATCGAGCGGCTGTTCGGGCGCAGCTGACCTTACTGATAGCCCCTGACAAGCGCCGCGGCGACAAGGCTCCACCCGTCGACGACCACAAAAAACGCCAGCTTGAACGGAAGCGAGACAATCGCGGGCGGCACCATCATCATGCCCATCGCCATCAGCACCGAGGCGACCACCAGATCAATGATCAGGAACGGCAGGGCGACCAGAAAGCCCACCTGAAAGGCGCGCTCAAGTTCGGTCAGCATAAATGAGGGGATCAGCACGCGCAGATCGTCGCCTGCGGCACTCCCGGGCGCAACATCCCGGATTCGTTCCAGAATATCGGGATCGACGCGCCCCGCCATGAAGCGTTCGAACGGGACGATCCCCTGCCGGATCGCATCGTCAATGCCGATATCGCCGTCGCGATAGGGCTGCCCGGCAACCGTCCAGAAATCTTGCAGCACCGGGTCCATGACGAACCATGTCAGAAAGATCGCAAGGCTGACGATCAGCATATTGGGCGGCGATTGCTGCAAGCCCAGCGACTGGCGCAGGATCGACAGCACCGTGACGATGAACGGAAAGCAGGTCACGGTGATCGCGATGGCGGGGGCCAGTGACAGAACCGTCAGCGCGGCAAAGATCAGCAGCGATTGCTGGCCCACGCCCTGCGAGAGGTCCTGCGCAAGACCCGCCTGCGGCCAGAGCAGCGCGGCAAGAAACAGCGCCGCCCTCATGTCTCGACGGTGGCCTTGATGCGCAAACGCAGCGAATCGGCGTCGCCTTCTGCCGGAACCAGCATTCCCGTGGCGATGACGTGATCGCCGACGCAGAGCTCGACCGCATCGCCGATATCGCCATCAAGCGCCACAACATCATTCTCACGCAGCGCCGACAGCTCGGCCACGCTGAGCCGCAGTTTTCCGATGCGGATCGAGATATCGACCTTGATGTGATCGGTCTGGACGATCTGGTTAAGCGCGTTCATCGGCGTCATTCCTTTCAATAAGCTCTTGCAATAGTGAGATAATTTCGTCGCAGAACCGGCCTGCGTCGATATCAAGCCGCCCGGTATCAAGCCGGATCGAAACATCCTCGCCCGCATCCAGCCGCACCATGTCGCGCCTGTCCTCGGGCAGTTCTGCGGCAATACGGGCCAGCAACGCGGCATCCCCGGTCACGGTGCAGGCCGGGCCGCCCGCGCTTTGCGCCAGCCGGTCGAGTTCGCGGCGCAGCAGGCGGGCGGTCAGCCGCGATTGCAGCTCAGGCAGCGCCGCCTGCATCACCGCATGCGCCAGCCGCGCCAGATCTGACAGGGCCTGCGCATGAGCCTCGCGCATCATTTGCTCACGGTCCGCCGCCGTCGCGGCCAGATCGGCCACGGCATCGCTGAACCGCAGGCCCGCCAGATCCTGCCCCGCAGCCTCACCCAGACGGCGCCCGGCCTCATGCGCGGCATCAAGATCCGCCTGTGTAAAGCCCGGATCGTGGAACGGTTGCGGACGCCCGAAATCCTCAAGCCGAAGGGCAAGCGCACTCATCTTGCCGCTCCATCTTTTTCGATCCAACCGCCCAGCAGGCGCAGGCTTTCGTCGCGACGCTCCTTCATCAGCCGCTTGAGGCGGGCGACCGGATCATGCGTGCTGCCACCCCCCGGATTGTCGAAATCGAAATCGGCGGCGGCAAAGGACAGGGTCGGCAGGACCGCCGGTTCTTCGGTGGCGGGCGCCAGATCAGGCAAGGCTGCGGGCGCAGGGAGGCTTTCATCCAGCGCGGCCTGCGGCTCGGCGCGGCCCGCCCGTCCACGCATGGCCCGCATCGTCAGGCCCAAGGCAATCACCGCAAAAAGCCCGATCAAGGCCAGCTGCGCCAGCCAGTTCAGATGCAACCGGTCCAGCAGGCCCTCCTCTCGCTGGGCCGTGGTTCCGGCATCGGCAAGCGCGGCGAAAGGCAGAGAACGAATGGTGATCTCATCGCCGCGCGCCGCGTCATAGCCAGCCGCCGCCGCCACCAGATCACGAAGCGCGGCCAGCTGCGCCTCAGGCCGCGGGACGATCTGCACCGCCCCATCCGGCCCGGTCTGCGCGACACCATTCACCAGCACCGCCACGGTCAGACGGCGCACGGCACCGGGCTGGCGTTCGACCTGGCGGGTCACGCTGCCGATCTCATAATTCGCGCGTTGCCGGGTCTCCAACCGCTGAGATGTCTCTCGGTCGCCAGAGGCGCCTTGGTCACGGTCAGGCAGGTTCGAGGCCGCCGTGACCGCCGCCGCCTGCGCCATGCTGCTTTCATCGCTAAGTTCCTCAGTCTCTTCGGAGATCAGCGCGCGCTGCGCCGGGTCCAGCCGGTGTTCGGTCAACAGCTCAGTCTCAGTGACCAGTTCAAGGCTCAGCTCGACAATCGCGTTCTCGGCGCCGACATGGGCGGTCAGGATTCGCTCGACATTGCGCTTGAGATCGCGCGCGCGGTCGGCGCCGCCCTGATCCTCACCATTGGGCACGACGCCGCGTGCGCTGTCGATCACGGTCACCGAATCGGCGTCCAGCTCGGGCACCGCCGAGGCCACCAGGAAACGCAGGGCGCGCGCCTGTTCGGGCGCAATCACGCCGCCATTGGTCACCAAAGTCACCGAAGCCGCGCCCGGCTGGCTGCCGCGATAGCCGCGCGCGCGCGGCGCAGTCAGATGGACGCGGGCCGATTTGATATTCGGCGCGGCAAGGATGGTGCGCGCCAGCTCGCCCTCTTTCGCGCGCCAATAAGCGGCGTCGAACATCTGCGAGGTCGTGCTGAAACCCGACATCTGGTCCAGAATCTCATAACCCGCACCGCCCACAGAGGGTAGGTTCCGCGCCGCCAGATCCATCCGCAGCCGGTCGCGCTGGCTTTCATCGACCCAGATCGCATTGCCGCGAATTTCATAAGCGATGCCGGCTTGTTCGATCTCGGCCACGACCGCCGAGGCTTCCGCCGGGTCGAGCCCGGAATATAACAGCGCCTTGGGGCTGCGCCCGGCCATGCCCACAAAGGCAAGCACAAACGCAAAGGTGACGATAAACCCCGCGCCAATCGCCAGACGTTGCGCATTGCTGCGCGATTTCCAGAAGTTGAGCAATTCCTGCAAGACCGGCCCTTCCGAATCAGATTTCTTCCCGATGCCCCGACATTGCACGACGCCCGTTAATTATCCGTTAGTGCGAGCGTGTTATTTCCGGTCTCGTCAAAGGAGAATCACGATGACGGAAATTGTCGATACGGACATCCCCCCGGCACCCGCAAAGCGCGTTGGATTGCTGGCGATTGCGGTGCTGGTGGCCGCGGGGCTGGGCTTTGGCGCCAGCTATACCGGCACCTTTGCCCCTTCGTCTTTGTTCAGCCAAAACAGGGCCGTAACCTTCGATGCGCCGCGCTATGCGGATGTGCCGCGAATCACCGTCCCGCTAGGCGCATCGCGGGCGCTGGCGCTTGGGATCAAGCTGGAAATCGCGGCCGAATCACAGGGCAATATCGACAATGCCATGCCGCGCATTCTTGATTCATTTAACCGATTTTTAACGAATATCGAGGCCGCTGCTTTCAGCAGGCGCGGCGTTCTTGAGATCATTCGCCAGGAATTGCTGACACGCGCGCAGCATATCGCGGGCGAATCCGCCGTCACCGACCTTCTGGTCACCGAGTTCGCCATCCAATGAGCCCGCCAATGACCTTAATCGACCTCTCGTCGCTGATCTCTGCCGCAATCGGCCTGCCTCTGGCCGTCTATTGCTTTGTGCTGTCGCGCCGCCTGCGACGGCTGAATGATCTTGAAACCGGGCTTGGCGGGGCGATTGCCGTGATGACCGCCGAGATTTCGCGGCTTGAAGGCGCGATTCTCAAGGCGCGCGATGAGGCCGCCGAGGCATCCGGCCACCTCACCCGCAACATCGAAACCGCCCGCAGCGAAAAGGCGTTCTGGGCGCTTCAGGCCGAACTGGCCCGGGCAGGCCGCGCGGCACCCGCGCGCAGGCTGCGGCCTCGGCAAAGCGAAAGGGCAGAAAATGCGTAAAATTGTCTGGATATGTCTGGCGGGCGGGCTGGCGGTGACGACAGCGGCGGCGCTTGACCTTAGCGCCGAGCCCGCCCCGCCCCCGACCGGCGCTGCGGCCACGCTGATGCAGGGTTGCAGCGATGTCCCCGAGGCCGTCGCGCTTGTGTCCGAGCTGCGCCAGCGCGAACAGCGCATCAATCATTATCTGGCCGCCGTGGACCGGCGCGAGGGTGACCTGCGCGATGCCGAGGCGCGGATCCGGGCGCGGCTGGACGAATTGCGCGGCATGCGCGACGTCGAGCGCCGCGCCCGCATCGCGGCGCAAGATGAGGTTGAGGCCGATATCGCGCAGCTTGTCTCCGTCTATGACGCGATGCGCCCGCGCGATGCTGCCGCGATCATCAGCGACCTTCCGGCCGATTTCGCCGCCGAGCTGCTGATGCGGCTCAACCCCGATTCGTCGGCCCGCATCATTGCCTCGGTCCAGCCGAGACAGGCCGCCATCTTGACCACCTATATGGGCGCGCGCCGCGCTCACCAAAGATAAAGGGCTGTAAATGTTCGGAATTATCGGGATCTGCATCACCTTTCTGATGGTGTTCGGCGGCTATCTTCTGGCCGGTGGCACCATGTCGGTGATTCTCTATTCGCTGCCGTTTGAGATGATGATGATCGGCGGCGCGGCCATCGGCGCCTATCTGCTGTCGAACAGCTCGGACGTGCTGAAAGCCACGCTGCCCGCCATCATTCAGGCCTTCAAGGGGCCGAAATGGACCGATCAGGACAATGAGGACGTGCTTTGCCTTCTCTATCAATTGCTTCGCCTTGCCCGCAGCAACCCGGTCGAGCTGGAAGAGCATATCGAGAACCCGGAAAACAGCGCGTTCTTTCAGACCTATCCGCGCATCCTTGCGGATCACGAGGCGGTCACGCTGATCACTGACACGCTGCGCTCGGCCAGTCTGAACTATGACGACCCCTATCAGGTCGAGGACATGCTGGGAAAGCGGCTGGCGCTGATCCGTGAGGAATCGATGCATGTGCCGCACGCGCTGCAATCGACCGCCGACGCCCTGCCCGCACTTGGCATTGTCGCCGCCGTGCTGGGCGTGATCAAGACGATGAGCTCGATTGATCAGCCGCCCGAAATTCTGGGCAAGATGATCGGCGGCGCTTTGGTGGGCACCTTTCTGGGCGTGTTCTTGGCTTACGGTCTGGTCGCCCCGCTGGCGCAGCGGCTCAACAACGTGGTGAGGCAGGATCTGGCCTTTTACGATGTGATCAAATCGGTGCTGATAGCCGCGCTTCATCAACATGCGACCAATCTTTGCGTCGAGGTGGGCCGCCAATCGGCGCCCGAGCATGTCCGCCCAAGCTTCATCTCCGTCGAAAACGCGCTGCGTGAACTCAAGAGGTCGGCATGAGATGGGCCGCGCTTGCCGCCTTGATCGCCGCGCCTGCCATGGCCGCGCCAAGCCTGCCCGAGGTGATGGATGAGATCGACACCTTCGTTCTGGAAGGGCGCAGCATGCCGGTCGATTACCTGCTGCGGCTGCGGACCCTGCGAGAGCCTGCCGACCGGATGAGCGCGCTGATCTATCTGCGCCGCGCCGGGCTTTTGCGGGGCCCGGTGGTCTCGTTGGACAATAACGTGTTCATCGCTCAGGAGGCCCGCGATGATTGAGGCGCTGCGCAGCAGATTCGGCCATGGCGCCGGGCCGCTGGTCGTCACCGGCCTCTTGGTCGCGGTGGTTCTGTCGATGGTCGTGCCGCTGCCTGCCCGCGCGCTTGATATCGGCATCGCACTCTCGATCGCGACCGCGACGATGGTTCTGGTGATGGCCTCACTGACCGATAAGCCAACGGATTTTCAGGCTTTCCCGGTTCTGCTGCTGGTGACCCTGCTGATCCGTCTGTCGCTGAACATTTCATCGACCCGGCTGATCCTGACACAGGGTCAGACCGGGGAACTGGCGGCGGGACAGGTCATTTACGGCTTTTCGAACTTTGTCGCCGGTGGTTCGGTTCTGGTCGGGCTGACCATTTTTGCGGTGATTTCGGCGGTGAATTTCATCGTCATCACGAAAGGCGCGGGCCGGATGGCCGAGGTCTCGGCCCGCTTTGCGCTGGACAGCCTGCCGGGCAAGCAACTTGCCATCGACGGCGACCTCAATTCCGGCGCCATCACCCATGATGAGGCCAAGGCCCGCCGCGCCCGTGAGCAAGAGGAAATCAGCTTTTACGGCTCGCTCGACGGGGCGTCGAAATTCGTCAAGGGCGATGCGATTGCAGGGATTGTCGTCACGCTGATCAACCTGGTGGTCGGCATTGCGGTCGGTGTCGTCAGCCACAATCTGGCCGTGTCTGAGGCCATCGGCATTTATTCGCGACTGACCATCGGCGACGGGCTGGTCTCACAGATCCCCGCGCTGATCACCTCACTGGCGGCGGCGCTGCTGCTGTCGCGCGGGGGCGCGACCAAGCCCACGGCCGATATGCTGCTGGGTGAGACGATCACCAAATGGCAGACGCCTGCGGTGGTATCGGCGGCGATGCTGCTGATGATGCTGGTGCCGGGGATGCCCAAGCCGGTGTTTCTGGCCATCGCATTGGTCGCTGCGGGCCTTGCGGCCTATGTCAGGCGTCGCCCCGAGCCCGCGCCCGAGCCGGTGGCCGAGCCCGCCAGCCTGCCGCCCCGCCGCATCGGGGATGAGCTGGACATGGACGATATCAGCGTTGAAATCGGCAGCAATCTGGTGCTGGCCGCGCTTGATCCCGGTCGTGGTCTGGCGGGGCGGATCGACAATCTGCGTATCCATGTCGCCCGAAGCTATGGGCTGATCCTGCCCGAGATCCGCGTCACCGACGACACCAGTTGCGACGCTGACGCCTATGCGATCCGGGTGCACGGCGTCATGCGCGGGCGCGGCGCTTTGCAGCCTCACAAGGTTCTGGCGCTTGGCGATGAGGCGGTGCTGGAGACGCTGAACGGAACCGAGGTGCGTGAGCCGGTCTTTGGCACCCCCGCCCGCTGGATCGTTGCTGATTCGCAGGAACAGGCCCAGACGGCGGGCGCGACCGTCGTCACGCCGATTGAGATCCTGTCCACCCATCTGATGGAGGTGGTCAAGGCGAACCTCTCCTCCCTGCTCACCATGAGCGCGTTGCAAAAGCTGTTGGCGGAGCTGAAAACCGTTTCAGATCAAGGCCGTGCGCAGACCCATGCCAAGTTTCTGGACAGCATGATCCCGGAACGGGTCTCGCCCGAGCTGCTGCTTTCGGTGCTGCGCGAGATGCTGGACGAGGACCTGTCGATCCGCAACCTGCCGCTGATCGTCGATGCCATCAATGAGGTCAAGGGCGCAGGCAGCCCCGAACTGGTGGCGGAGGCGGTGCGCAAGCGTCTGCGCGGCCAGATTACCGAGCGGGTCGCGGATACGGAAGGCTGCGTCCATGTCCTGCAACTCCATCCCGCATGGGAGGCCGAGTTCACCGCCAACGAAACCGGCGGGATACAGGCGAATAACGTCGCCGTGGCGAATGATCTGGCGCGCAGGCTGGCTTCAAAAACGCGGCTTGCGCTCAGCGCCTGCGAGACGCCGGGCGGCGCGGTGCTGGCGGCGCCCGACCATCGCCGCCGCCAGATCCGGGACATCCTGACCGCGCGCGGCGTGTGCCTGCCGGTGCTGGCTTTGGGCGATATCGACCCAGCCGCCGAAATCAGGCTGGCCGGCACCATCGAGGCCGCCGCCTGATGCCGCAAGAGCTGGCCGATGCCCTGCTTGAGGTCACGCGGCACCTGCCGCTTGACCTCGCGCTTGCGCATCTGCCGGTCTATGTGCGCATCCAGCTGTTCCTGCTGGTCATGCCGGTTTTCTCTGAACGAAACCTGCCGGTGCGGGTGAGGGTTGCGGCGGCGATGGCGCTGACGCCTCTGTTTCCCGCCGCCGCGGGCGTGGGCGCGCCGGCAGCCTTTGCCGCGCTGATCGCAACCGAGGGGCTGATCGGCGTGCTGATGGCGATGCCGGTGCGGCTGATCTCGCTGGCGCTCAATATTGCCGCCAGTGCGATTGCCTCGGTCGCCTCGCTGTCGCAATTGCTGGGCACCGGCACCGAAGCCTCGCCGCATCCGATTGGTAACATGCTGCATTATGCCGGAATCGCGGTGCTGATTGCGCTTGGGCTTCCGGTCTTGATGATCGACATGCTGGCCGCCTCGTTCGAGCTGTTTCCGCGCGGGGCGATACCGTCTGCGGACACAAGCTGGCCGATGGTGGGTCAGGCGGCGGCGCTGTCCTTTCAGCTTGCCATGACTATATCGGCCCCGTTCATCCTGGGCGGGCTTCTCTATCAGGCGCTGTTGGGCACGATCAGCAAGGTCATGCCCGCGCTGCCTGTGGTGTTCATCGGCTCACCGGCGGCGATCATGCTGGCGCTGCTGGGGCTGATGATCTTTTCGCCCTTTATCCTGTCGATCTGGGCCGACGCCGTGTTCGGGGTGGCGCAAAGATGAGCGATGAGGACAAGGACAGCAAAACCCACGATCCGACCGAGCAGAAACTCCGCAAGGCGCGCGAGAAAGGCGACATCCCGCGCTCGAATGAGGTCAATGCCGCGATGGCCTATGCGGGCGCGTTCGGCGCGCTTACGATGGGCGGGGCGTGGTTCGCGCCGGGCTGGCTGGCGGCGGCGCAAAACCTGATTGCCGAGGCCGCGCTTGGCCCCAATCTTGACAGCGCGGCGCGTCTTTGGCTCCCGGCGGCGGGGTTTGTCCTGGCGGCCATGGCCCTGCCTGCGGTCGCGATCCTGCTGGGGCTGATCGTGCAGCGGGCGCTGATCTTCACGCCCTCGAAACTCGCGCCCGATCTCAAGCGGATCAACCCGATCCAGAACGCCAAGCAAAAATTCGGCAAGACCGGCTGGGTTCAGTTCGCGATCTCGGTCGGCAAGGCGGGCTTTGTCGGTCTGGGCGGTTGGATCCTGTTTCGCATGCTGCTGGGTGATCTGGCCGGGGCGGCGGCTGGGGCGGGCAATCAATGGACGGCAGGACTGGGTGAGATCCTGCGCCATGTGCTGATGCTGGCGCTTGGCATCGCCATTGTCTTTGCGGCCATCGACCTGGCCTGGAAGCGGATGGACCACCTGAAACGCAACCGCATGTCGATGAAGGAATTGCGCGACGAGATGAAGGATTCCGAGGGCGACCCGCATATGAAACAGGCGCGGCGGCGCAAGGCGATGGACATCGTTCTGAACAATATGCTGGCCGATGTCGAAAAGGCCGATGTGGTGATCGTGAACCCGACCCATTACGCCGTCGCTCTGGAATGGAAGCGCGGCAGCGGGCGCGCGCCGGTCTGCGTCGCCAAGGGCGTGGATGAGGTCGCCGCCCGGATTCGCGCCCGCGCGGTGGAACATGGCGTGCCGATCTGGCCCGACCCACCGGCGGCGCGCGCGCTTCACGCCTCGGTGCGCATTGGCGACGAAATCTCTGAGACGCATTTCGCGCCCGTCGCCGCCGCGATCCGATTCGCTGAAAAGATGCGGCAGAAGGCGCGCTCGGGATGGTGAGGCGCGCCGAACAACTGGCCGCGCTGCACCGGCTTGCCAAGCTGCGCATGGACCGCGAGATCAAGCGTTTTGCCGCCTTTCGCGACCATATGGCCATGCTGCAATCGCAGATCGGTCAGGCTGATGAGGGGCTGGACCAGCTTTTCCGGCGCGCGCAGCCGTTTTCGGTCGATGAGGCGCAGATGGCCAATCGCACCGCGCGACAACTCACCATCATGGCGCTGCAGGCGCGGGCTGAGCAGGCGCGCCTGCAACCGGGCTTTGACGAGGCCCGCGACCGCGCGATGCGCGAATTTGGCCGCAGTCAGGTGCTGCAACAGCTTGCCCACGCCGAAAAGGCCGCCGCTGCGCAAAGGACGGACCGGATATGAGCCGGGTTGTCCAGATCACATCCCGCATCTGGCTCTGGCTGCGCCTGATCGGCGCGCCTCGCCCGTCGCCTAAAGCCCAAGTGAGCCGTAAACCTGCGCGATTCGCCGCACCGCCACGACATAGCCCGCCGTGCGCAGGTCATCGACGCGCGCGTCCTCGAACCAGACCTTTTGCATATGCGTATAGGATTCGCGCATCGTGTCATCGAGGCCAGAGCGGACCAGCTCAATTTCATCCGCACCGCGCATATAAGCCGCCTTGAAATTGTCGGAAAGCGTCCAGTTCAGCCCGGTATCCGCCGACAGGCGCTCGAGCTCATTCACCATCAGGCGGTTGCGCGCCTCTTCGTGACGCTTTTCCAGACGCCCCATGCGGATTTGCGACAGGTTCTTGACCCATTCGAAATAGGACACGGTCACGCCGCCCGCATTGGCATAAAGGTCGGGAATGACCACCACGCCGCGTTCGCGCAAGACCGCATCGGCCTCGGCGGTGATCGGACCATTCGCCGCCTCAAGGATCAGCCGGGCGCGGATCTTGTCCACATTGCCCTGATGGATCACGCTTTCGATGGCCGCCGGGATCAGCACGTCGCAATCATCCTCAAGCGCCTCAAGCCCGTTCTCACGGAACTCGGCGCCCGGAAAGCCCCTGACCCCGCCGGTTTCCTGGATATGCGCACGCAAGGCGGCGATGTCGATGCCCTTGGGTGAGGAGACGGCGCCGTCGCGCTCGATCACCGTAATGATATCGCAGCCATCCTCGGTCTGAAGGAAATGCGCGACGTGATAGCCGACATTGCCCAGCCCTTGGACGACCACGCGCTTGCCGCCAAGTGAGCCCGACATCCCGGCGCGCTTGAGCGCCTCGGGGTGGCGGAAAAACTCGCGCAGCGCGTATTGCAGCCCGCGCCCCGTGGCCTCGACCCGCCCGGCGATGCCACCGCCCGCCTTGGGCTTGCCGGTCACGCAGGCCTTGGCGTTGATATCCTCGGGATGGAGGCGCTTATAGGCATCCGCCATCCAGGCCATTTCACGCTCACCCGTGCCCATATCCGGCGCCGGCACGTTCTGCGAGGGCGAGATCAGGCTGCGGCGCGACAGCTCATAGGTAAAGCGGCGGGTGATCCGCTCCAGCTCGTCCACATCCCATTCGCGCGGATCAATGCACAACCCGCCCTTTGAGCCGCCAAACGGCACCTCAACCAGGGCGCATTTATAGGTCATCAGCGCGGCCAAGGCCTCGACCTCATCCTGATTCACGCTGAGCGCATAGCGGATGCCGCCCTTGACCGGCTCCATATGTTCGGAATGAACCGAGCGATAGCCGACAAAGGTGTGGATCGCGCCGCGCAGGCGGACGCCGAATCTCACCGTATAGGTTGAGTTGCAGACGCGGATTTTCTCTTCGAGGCCGGGCGGCAGATCAACCAGAGCGGCGGCGCGCCCGAACATGCGATCAACCGAAGCGCGAAACGAACCTGTTGTCATCCCCTGAACCTCCTCAGTCAGTTGGGTTTTCGCAACAATTTCGTCTGATACTTTCCGATTAGCCCTCGGAACGCAACCGGATGTGCTGGCAATCGTTCAGGCGTTTTGTCAAATATGTAAACGTGTTAAGATGGAGCATTGCGCAGTTATGGATATTAACCAAACAGTTAACCGGGGCCGCAAGTTCGCGCAGGTTCTGGACGGCGCCCGGCGGGTGTTTATGCGCGACGGTTTTGAAGGCGCGAGCGTCGATATGATTGCACGGGAAGCCGGCGTTTCCAAGGCAACACTTTACAGTTATTTTCCCGACAAAAGATTGATGTTCAAGGAGGTTTTCCGTGATGAACTGATGCGTGAGAGGGCTGACGCGACCGCGCTTGTGCCGGTTGAGATGCCCATGGTTCAGGCCATGCCGCTGATTGCGCGGCTGCTGGTGAGCCATCTTCTGTCCGATTTCGGGCTGCGCACATATCGGCTTTGCATGGCCGAGGCGGAACGCTTTCCATCGCTTTCGCGTGAGTTTTATGAACGCGGCATCGCCGATCTGACCCGCGCCATCGCAGGCTATCTTGAAATCTATCTGGAGCGCGGCGAATTGCGCGCCGATGTCAAGGATGTCAGCCTAGCCGCCTATACCTTTGTTCATCTGGTCGCGACCCGCATCCAGGACCACGCGCTTTTTCTGGGCCGCGATTCTGTGGATGATGAGATGACGCAACAAAGCTGCGACAACGCGGTGATGGTTTTTCTGCGCGCCTATGGTGCGCCGGGCCATAATGAGCCGCAATAACGCAGAGCGCTAAAGAGTTTGTGAAGACATTTCTGTTATGCTCTGATTCGGAACCGGCTAAACAGGTGCGTGCGGACGGTCCGCGCGCATGAATCACGACACCCGTTGGGGCAGAAAGACAGAAACGACGCTTATGAACGCGAAAATCCCGCTTTTGCTGGCCGCGACCGGCCTGCTTTCCGCATGTATGCCCTATAATGGCCCGCGTCTGGCATGGCCTTACGGTCCCGCAGCCGCCACGCAGGCGCAGGCCGCCACCCCGGCCCAGCCGCCGGTGCCGGTCCAGCCCTCTTATGCGCCGATCGACACGGCGGCGGGCGGCTCTCGGCTGGAAGAAAAGCAGCCCGATCTGTGCCGCGCCAGCCGCTTCTCCCATGTGATCGGCCAGCCTGCCGATGCGGTGGCCTCGCTCGGCATCACCGACAGCTATCGCATCGTTGAGTTTCGCGGGATTGAGCCGCAGCAATATCAGCCCTACCGGGTCAATTTCCACCTCGATCAGCAAGGGCTGATCTCTCGCATTGAGTGCGGCTGATGCGGGCGCTTTGGTTTCTGGCGCCCGTCGCGCTGATTGCCTGCACCGAGGCAGACCCGGCATCGCGGGTTCCCCCGCCCTCGGATGAATGCGGCGCTTCGCGGTTTCAAGGGCTGATCGGGCAGGATTTCCGTGTGGCTCAGGCGCTGCGCGTCGATGGCCCGATCCGGCTGATCGGCCCGAACATGCCGGTCTCATCCGATTACCGGCCTGAACGGCTGAATGTCGAATATGACACAAGCCGCGCGATCACCCGGATTGCCTGCTATTGACCGGCGCTTGCCGGGATGCGGCGGGGGGCGGCGATGTTTAGGGGATTGAACGATGCGCGACCGGGTGTCAGCATCAGGCCATGTTGACCCCGCCCGCATCGCCGCGCCGCGACCCTGACCGCATTAGCTTTGACCGCGCCGAGCTGGCGGTCATCCTGTCGCTTTACGGGCGCATGGTCGCCGCCGGTGAGTGGCGCGATTACGGCATGTCCTTTCTGCGCGACGTGGCGATTTTCAGCGTCTTCCGCCGCGCCGCCGAGTTCCCGCTCTACCGGATCGAGAAACGGCCAAAGCTGCGCGCGGCGCAGGGCATGTATGCCGTGATCGGCATGGACGGCCGCATCCTGCGCCGTGGCCACGACCTGAAAACCGTGCTGCGCGTGCTGGAAAACAAGCTGATCCGAGCGGTGGACTGACTGGCGGGAGAATCTGAAAGCGGGGCACGAATTACAAGCGGTCGCCGCGTCTACAAGGTGGCGCCGTACCGCGCATCGGCCATTTCTCAGCGATCTTCGCACCCGCATGAGAACGCCGCCCACAGCCCGACCAGCTGGCAGCGCAACCCACCACATCACGCCTCGCAGCGCCCACCTACTCCACCGGATCGACCCGCACCGCCCCCGCCCCATCCAGCCGCCAGACCCCGGCATCGTCGATCCGCACCGCTGACAGCGCATGGCCATGCCCCGCGCCCGTGTCGATATTCACCCGGTTGCCGTAATGCGTGACCTGCCGCACCGGCGTGTGACCATGCACGATCAAGTCGCCGTGGTCGCGCCTGTCATTGTGAAAATCCTTGCGAATCCACATCAGGTCCAGCGGGTCTTGCGCGTCAAGCGCGATGCCCGGACGGATCCCCGCATGGACGAAAGCCACTCCGTCCCGCCTGTGCAGGTAAGGTAAGCGGTCCAACCAGTCGGCATGGGCGGGCGGAACCTGCGCCACGGCCTCGGCATGGACGGCATCAATCGGGCGGGTCTCGACATCCGCGACCCCGTAAGAGCCAAGCGTCGCCCCCGCCCCGTGCAGCGGGTTCTTGGTATAAGGCAGGCCCGAGGCCGAGCCGGGGTCGATCCAATAGGGATCGCGCAGGAACATCACCAGCTTGTGATCGTGATTGCCGCGCAGCACCACCCAGTCGCGCCCCTGCGCCTGACCGTCGATCAGATATTGCACCACGCCGCGCGAATCGGGGCCTCGGTCGATCAGGTCGCCGATATGGACGACCTGTGCATCGGCGCCGCCATCGGCCTCGATCAAGGCATGCGCCGCGCGCAGCTTGTCCAGATGCCCGTGAATATCACCGATTGCATAGACGCGCATCGCCGCCCCTTTCGCACACCCCGCCAACCGCAAGGGCTGGCGGGGCCATCACATCAGGCTCAGACCTCAAAGCGCAGGGCGCGGGCCTGAAGGAACTTGCCTGTCTGCTCCAGCGCCGCCAGAGCCTCGGGGCGGATCGCCTCATCCAGATAGAGAATCGCAATCGCATCCTCACCCGAGGCCGAGCGGCCAAGGGTAAAGTTCGCGATATTCACGCCCAGATCGCCCAGCGTCATGCCAAGCGCGCCGATCACGCCCGGCACGTCCTTGTTGCGGGTATAGAGCATATGTTCCCCGATCTCGGCATCGACATTGATCCCGCGAATCTGGATGAAGCGCGGCTTGCCGTCGCTGAAGACCGTGCCGCCGATCGACCGCTCACGCTCATCGGTGACCATGGTCACCTTGATATAGCCGTCATAAACGCCGCTCGCTTCCTGATGCGTGGTCGCAATCTGGATGCCACGATCCTTGGCGATGGCTGGGGCCGAGACCATGTTCACATCCGGGTTCGTGGCCTTCATCACGCCCGCAATCACGGCGGCGTTCAGCGCGTTCAGGTTCATCTCAGCCGCGACACCATCATAAAGGATGTTGATCGCCTTGATCGGCTGATCGGTCATCTGACCCACAAAGGCACCCAGATGGCCGGCCAGCTTGATCCACGGCCCCATCACGGCGGCCTCTTCAGCCGTGACCGAGGGCATATTCAACGCATTGGCCACCGCGCCGGTCAGCAGGTAATCCGACATCTGTTCGGCCACTTGCAGCGCGACGTTTTCCTGCGCCTCATTGGTCGAGGCGCCCAGATGCGGCGTCACCACCACATTGGGCAGGTTGAACAGCGGGCTGTCGGTCGCCGGTTCGGTCGCGAACACGTCCAGAGCGGCCCCGGCGACATGACCAGAGGTCAGCGCCTCGGCCAAGGCCGCCTCATCAATCAGCCCGCCCCGCGCGGCATTGATGATCCGCACGCCCTTCTTGGTCTTCGCGATATTCTCACGCGACAGGATATTGCGGGTCTTGTCGGTCAGCGGCACATGCAGCGTGATGAAATCGGCCTTTGCCAGCAATTCGTCCAGCTCAACCTTGCGCACGCCCATCTGGGCGGCGCGTTCCTCGGACAGGAAGGGATCATAGGCCACCACCTTCATCTTCAGCCCAAGCGCACGATCCGCCACGATAGACCCGATATTGCCCGCCCCGATCAGGCCAAGCGTCTTGTTGAACAGCTCGACCCCCATAAAGCGGTTCTTTTCCCATTTACCGGCATGGGTCGAGACCGAGGCCTCGGGCAATTGCCGCGCCACAGCGAACATCAGCGCAATCGCGTGCTCGGCGGTCGTGACCGAGTTCCCAAACGGCGTGTTCATCACGATCACGCCCTTCTTGGACGCCGCCGGAATATCGACGTTATCCACGCCAATCCCGGCACGGCCGATCACCTTGAGATTGGTGGCCGCCTCAAGCAGCTTTTCGGTCACTTTGGTCGCGGACCGGATCGCCAGCCCGTCATATTGGCCGATCACCTCGGCCAGCTTTTCCTTGTCCTTGCCCAGATCGGGCAGGTAATCCACCTCGACCCCACGGTCGCGAAAGATCTGGACGGCGGTTTCACTCAGCTTGTCGGAAACGAGAACCTTGGGCATATCATGCTCCTTTTTGCGCGCGCGGCGCTGTCTTTTGTCTGGAAATATCCTGCGGGGGTCCGGGGGCGCAAAGCCCCCGGCGCTCTCAGTTTTGCGCGTCGATCTCGGCGTTGAACGCCCATTCAACCCACGGCATCAGCGCCTCAACATCGGCGGTCTCGACCGTCGCGCCGCACCAGATGCGCAGGCCGGGCGGCGCATCGCGATAGGCGCCCACGTCAAGGGCGACGCCCTCTTTCTCAAGCCGCTTGGCCACCGCTTTGGCGAAGGCCGCGCCGTCCTTGATCCGCGCGTCGGTGAATTGCAGGCAAACCGAGGTGGTCGAGGCCGTCGCAGGCTCCACCGCCAGATCCGCGATCCAGTCGCGGGTCGCGATGAAATCCCGCACCGCCGCCGCATTGGCGTCACAACGCGCAATCAACGCATCCAGCCCGCCAAGGCCCTGCGCCCATTTCAGCGAGACAAGGTAATCCTCAACCGCCAGCATGGACGGCGTGTTGATCGTCTCACCCTTGAAGATGCCCTCGATCAGCTTGCCGCCCTTGGTCATGCGGAAAATTTTCGGCAGCGGCCATGCGGGCGTGTAGCTTTCCAGCCGTTCCACCGCGCGGGGCGACAGGATCAGCATCCCATGCGCACCCTCGCCGCCCAGCACTTTCTGCCAGGAAAACGTCACCACATCCAGCTTGTCCCATGGCAGCGCCATCGCAAAGGCCGCCGAGGTCGCGTCGCAAATCGTCAGCCCCTCACGGTCCGCCGGAATCGCATCCCCATTCGGCACGCGCACGCCCGAGGTGGTGCCGTTCCAGGTGAACACGACGTCTTTATCGAAATCGACCTCGGCCAGATCCACGATCTGCCCGTAATCAGCCTTGCGCACCACCGCATCCAGCTTGAGCTGTTTCACAACATCGGTAACCCAGCCTTCGCCAAAGCTCTCCCATGCCAGCATCTCAACGCCGCGCTGACCCAGAAGCGACCACATCGCCATCTCAACCGCGCCGGTATCAGACCCCGGAACGATGCCGATGCGGTAATCGGCGGGCACGCCCAGAACCTCGCGGGTCAGCTCGATCGCCTCGGCCAGCTTGGCCTTGCCAATGGCGGCGCGATGCGAGCGGCCAAGCGGCGCGTCCGACAGCATATCCAGATTGTAAGCGGGGATTTTGGCACAGGGGCCAGAGGAAAAGCGCGGGTTCTGCGGCCGCGCGGCCGGTGCATCATGCGTCATATTAGCCTTCCAGCTATAAAGCCCTTCGTTGGGGAAGGGTGTCCCAAGAACGCGCTTACATCCGCCGCCCCGCCCTGCGCAAGCGAAATTTTTGCGACAGCTTGCCGCCCGTCGGGGCATCAGGCCGGATTGATCTTGCCGCCGACATGCCGGACAAGGTGCCAAAACAGGAGGCATCCATGACCGGCCACATCATCACCCTTCTGGCGCCCCCCGCCCGCGCCGATCTGGACGAACACCGCGCCCATGCGATTCGCGACCTGTTCGGCGGTGGCGATCTGACATGGCTGGCCCCCGGCATCGCGACCGAGTTCCACAGCACGACCCTGCCTGAAGACGCCGCAGCGATTGCCGAGGATACCCGCATGTCGGGCTATGATCTGGTCATCCAGCCCGCCGAGGGGCGGCGTAAATCGGTTCTGCTGGCCGATATGGATTCGACCATGATCGGACAGGAATGTATCGACGAGTTGGCCGATTTCGCGGGCGTGGGCGAACGCGTGGCCGAGATCACCGCCCGCGCCATGAACGGCGCGCTTGATTTCCACGAGGCCCTGATCGAGCGTGTCGGCCTGCTCTCCGGGCTACGCCTGTCGATCATCGACAAGGTTCTGGACGAACGCATCACGCTTGCGCCGGGGGGCCGCGAACTGGTCGCGACCATGCGGGCGAACGGGGGGTATTGCGCGCTCGTCTCGGGCGGTTTCACCGCCTTTACCGGGCCGGTGGCGCGGGCCTTGGGCTTTGACGAACACCGCGCGAATATCCTGCTGGACGAGGACGGCGTGCTGACCGGCCATGTCGCGCTGCCGGTTCTGGGCCGTCAGGCCAAGGTCGATGCGCTCAACGACATCACCGCCGCGCGCGGGCTGAGCCCTGCCGATGTGCTGGCGGTCGGCGACGGCGCGAACGATCTGGGGATGCTGCAACTGGCGGGCACCGGCGTCGCCCTTCACGCAAAACCCGTGGTGGCCGAACAGGCAGCGGTGCGGATCGACCATGCCGATCTGACCGCGCTGCTTTATCTGCAAGGCTATCGCCGGGACGAGTTCGCGGGTTAGGGCACCAACCGCGCCAGAATCTCAGCCGCCGGGCCGGGTTGCGCCTGTGCGCAGCCGGTGCCCGCCCAGAACGGGCCATAGCCCGTCTCATCCGCGTCAAGCGCCGCGCGGTTGAGCGCCTTGGTGGCGCTATAGGGTAGCGGGTAGTCGGGGGCGCCCTCGGGGTCGATCTGCGCGATATGGTTCGCAAGGCCCCGCGCCGGGCGACCTGAAATCGCGCGGGTCATCATCGTTTCGCCCGCCGCCAGGCCGGCGCGATGGGGGGCGGTGGTGGCGGCCTCATCGGCGACCAGAAAGGCCGTGCCGCATTGCGCCGCAACCGCGCCCGCGTCCAGAGCCGCGCGCACGTCCCCGGCCGTCATGATCCCGCCCGCCGCGATCAAGGGCAGGCCCACCGGGCGCAATTCGGCCAGCAGGTCCAGCACCTCCAGCCGCGCATCGGGGCCGTTTTCGTCAAACATCCCGCGATGCCCGCCCGCCTGCCAGCCCTGCGCGACAATGCCGTCCAGCCCCGCCCGCGCGATCTCCTGCGCATCCTCAAGGTTCACCGCGCTCGCCAGCAGAACCGCTCCGGTCGCGCACAGCGCCTCCAGCTGATCCGCCCGAGGCAAGCCAAAGTGAAAGCTGATCACGCGAGGCCGCGTCTCCACGATCACGCGCAGCATCGCGTCATCATCGCGCAGGCTGATATAATCGGGGCTGAGCGCGTCCGGCACCGCCGCACCGTATCGCGCGAAATGCGGGGCCAGCCGGTCAAGCCATGCGGCTTCCCGGGCGGCGTCACGGCCAGCCGCGCGGTGACAAAACAGGTTCACCCCGAAGGGCCGGTCGGTCAGCTCCGCGGTCCGGGTGATCTGCGCGCGGGCCTGTTCGGCGTTCAGCGCCCCCAGCCCAAGCGCCCCCAGCCTGCCCGCATTCGAGACCGCCGCCGCCAGTTCAGGCGTGGTGATCCCCGCCATCGGTGCCTGAATGATCGGATATTGAACGCCAAGATCCAGCATGATCGCCCCCAGTTTTGAGCTCTTTACAAAGGCTGACGCGGGGCAGATCAAGCCCCTATGTTTGAGCTGTCCCTTGATCTTGTCCTGATGCTGGTGGTCGCGGCCTTTGCGGCGGGCTTTGTCGATGCGATTGCGGGCGGCGGTGGGCTGATTACCGTGCCCGCGCTGATGCTGGCGGGGCTGCCGCCGGCGCAGGCTTTGGCCACCAACAAGGTGCAGGGCGCCTTCGGGGCGGGGACGGCGGCGCTCAGCTATGCGGCAAGCGGGCTGGTCGATCTGCGCAGCCAGTGGCGCGCCGCGCTGATTGCCTTTGGCGCGGGGCTTTTGGGCGCGCTTTGCGTCAGCCTGATCCCGGCGCAGGCGCTGCGCTATGTGCTGCCCTTCGTGCTGATCGCGATTGCGGCGTTTTTCGCGCTGAAGCCCGGTCTGGGCGACATGGACCGGATGCAGCGAATCACGCCCCTTGCCTTCACGCTGACCCTCGTGCCGCTGATCGGATTCTATGACGGGCTGATCGGACCGGGCACGGGCGCGTTCTTCATGATCGGGTTCGTCACGCTGGCGGGTTACGGGATCCTCAAGGCAACCGCGCATACCAAGCTGCTGAACTTCGCCTCGAACTTTGGTGGGCTGGTGGGGTTCACGATGATCGGCAAACCGCTGTGGCTGCTGGGTCTGGCGATGGGCATCGCGCAGATCGCGGGCGCTTGGGTCGGCGCGCGGCTGGCGATGCGGGTGGGCGCGCGGATCATCAAGCCGCTGCTGGTCATCACCTCGACCGCGCTTGCGCTGCGGCTGCTGTGGGATCTGCTCTAGACCGGCAGGCCGCCATCCTCTTTCGCGGTTTTCAGCACGATCTCGGATCGGATCTGCGCGACCTGCGGATGCGGCAACAGCCGGTCATGGATGAACCCGGCCAGCGCGTCCAGATCGCGGACATGCAGCTCCAGCACATAATCCGCATCGCCTGACACGGAATGCGCGGCCCTCACCTCGGGCTGGCGGGCGATGAAACGGGCGAAATCGCCGTCCTGCGCCTGCCCATGGCTGCGCAGGTTGACGCGGGCAAAGGCGCGGATGCCAAAGCCCAAGGCGCGCGCATCCAGCCGCGCCCCATAGCCGCGAATCAGCCCCGCCTTTTCCAGCGCGGCCCGCCTGCGCGAGCATTGCGAGGGCGACAGATGCACCATCTCTGACAGGCCCGCATTGGTGAGCGAGCCGTCACGCTGCAATGCGGCAAGAATTGCGCGATCATAGCTGTCAATGTCTGAATCATGCACCATTTTGCCATCACCCGCATATTTCACGCAAAAATGGCGCATATTCCGCGCCAAATGCAAGCCCTTTGCGCCTCGGATTTGATATCCTCACCCAATCGCCCGACAGGAGGAGGAAACCATGGGTCCGTTCCCGCATGATGCACCAAAGGCCACGATCAGCACGGCCAACCCCGCCGGCACCGACGGGTTTGAGTTCGTCGAATTCGCCCATCCGAACCCCGAGGAACTCGACAGCCTGTTTCGCAAGATGGGCTTTGTGCCGGTCGCCAAACACAAAAGCCGCAATGTGACGCTGTATCGGCAGGGTGGCATCAACTATGTGCTGAATGCCGAGCCCGACAGCCATGCCAGCCAGTTCATCGCCGATCACGGCCCTTGCGCCCCCGCGATGGGCTGGCGTGTGGTCGATGCCGCGCATGCGCTCAAACGCGCGGTTGAACTGGGTGCAAAGGAATATACCGGCCCCGGCAAGGTTCTGGACGCCCCTGCGGTTCTAGGTATCGGCGGCAGCCTTTTGTATTTCATCGACAAATATGACGACACCG
>JAUNTZ010000016.1 GCA_030538425.1 Paracoccus sp. (in: a-proteobacteria)
TGGTGATGGCTTTCGAAGAAGAGTTCGGCATCGAGATCCCCGATGACGCCGCCGAAACCATCCAGACCTTTGGTGATGCGGTCAAGTTCATCGAGGGCGCGGTCTGATCCGCATCCGATGATCCATGAATATGAACGGCGCCTTGACAAAGGCGCCGTTTTTCGTTTCTCTTAACGGTTTCTTGGGGATTTCCTGCTATCCGCGGGGAATGGATGATGCGGATAACAGGACTGGCGGCCTAGCTGCCGCCGCTGCGCCCGGCACCGCCGCGCGAAGAGGTCGAGGAGGCGCCGAACCCGCCGCGCTGCGCGACCTGGGCCTGCGTCATCGGCGCCTGACCCATGGTGGTGGCCCCGCGCGTGAAGGTATTTGGCGCGACGCGGCCGGTGCCCGAGTTGTTGGCAAAACTGGCATTGCCGCTGGGGTTCGAAAAACCGCCCTGCGCATTGCGGACCAGCGGCTGCTGCGTCACGCCGCGCCCGCCCAGCATCGAGCCGATCATATAACCCATCAACAAAGGCATGAAGATCGAGCCGCCGCTGCGCCCATCGCTGACCGCCGGGTCGCTGCCGCAATTGCCTGCGCCATGTTCCTGTTCGCACAACTCGCGCGATTCGTAGCGGGGCGCGGTTTCCAGGTGCTCTTGCTGGGCTGCGGCGAATTGGGTGCGGCAGTCGGCCTCGGTGAAAAACAGCGAACCGGCTTGTGCTGCCGCGACACAGCTGGCCTCATCGGGAAATGCCGCCGCATCGGTCTGTTCCTCGCGGCAGGCCGCCAGGGCAACCACGGCAGAGCCTGCCAGAAACAGCGCGACCCGCCGCGAGCGTTTGCGTTTGGTGGTGGTGATCTCGGTCATGTTCTAGCCCTCGATGAAATGCGGTTTGAACCGCGACAGATTATGGGTGATCCGGCTGGCATCCTCGCGCAGGCCCATGCCGACGCAGGTCTCGCCTACGATCCAGGCGCCGATCACGGGATAGGCCCCGCCCATCTGCGGCAGGGGCGCAAGCGCCTGAACGATCAGCGGATGCTGGCTATAATCCTGATCGGGCGCGGCCTCGGTCTGGCTGCCGTCTTCGAAAATCGTGACGCCCGCGCCTTCGCGCGAAAAGATTGGCTTGGTCACATGGCCACGCGACAGCGCGTCCTGCGCGGCCTCAAATGCCTGCGCGATATGCGGCGCGGGGCTTCCGCCTTGCAGCGCATCGCCCAGATCGGTGGCCATAAAGGCGGGCAAGAGGTTCGGATGGCCCGGGAACATCTGCCACAACAGAGCCAGCATCGCCTTGTTCGAGACAAGCGCCTTCCAGGGCGGCTCAATAAACCGCGTCCCCGAGGGCTGAAGCTGCGGCGCGAAATTGTCGCGCAGCATGTCCTCCCATGGATAAAGCTTGAACAGCGTGCCGATGACCCGCGATTCCTCATCGGCGAACTGGCCCTGATCGGTCACGCCGATCTGGTCGAGCCCCACGAAATGCGCGCCAAGCCCCGCCTCACGCGCGGCCCAGGCAAGCGCCTCGACGGTGGCATAATCCTCGGGATTGTCGCGAAATGCCGCGAAATGCACATCGGTGCCGGGCGGCGCCATCGCGGCCCAGCGCTCCACAAGCGCCTCATGGATGGCGTTGAACTGATCGGTCGCGTCCGACAAGACGCCCAACTTCTGTTGTTCTTCCAGCCAAAGCCATTGAAAGGACGCGGATTCGTAAAGCGAGGTCGGCGTGTCGGCATTATATTCAAGCAGTTTCGCAGGCCCCGTGCCGTCATAGGAGAGGTCAAGCCGGCCATAAAGTTCAGGCTCACCGGCCCGCCAGCTTTGCGCAACGAAATCGCGCTGTGCGGGCGGGATCTGCATCCGGTCCAGCCATTCCTCATGCGCGATGGCGAAGGAAACGGCCTCGCGGACCATGCGGTGGATCTCGGTCGAGGGGTCTTCGATATCGTCCTCAACCTGCGCCATGGTAAAGCGATAGGCCGATGTCTCATCCCAATAGGGCGCCCCGTCCATATCGGCGAAGGTAAAGCCCAGTTCGCGGGCGGCGTCGCGCCAGTTCGGGCGTTCGGGAAGGGAAATGCGCTGCATCTGTTATCCTGTCTCGGGCTGGCACAGGAATGGACTGCATGGGCGCGGGAATCAACCCAGAGGCATGGGCCAGATATGGCGGCGGGCGCGCTGCGGGATCACGTTCAAGGGGTGGTGAGGCCGCGGCGCAATCGCTGGCGTTGCGGCGCAGAAAACGCTAAGGGACGGTTGAGCGCGGGCGTTTTGGCCCGCCCGATACGAGATCAAAGCCGATGACGCAGCCCGACCCGAACGCCACCCCCGTAAAACCTTTGCCCGCAGGCGCGCCCCGCGAGGGCGCAGCAGGCCAAGCGGCCAAGCCTGTGGCTGCGAGTGGGGCTGCAACCGGGGCTGCGGCTGCGGCGGGGACTGCGGCTTCGGCAGCAACCGGGGCTGCGGCTCGGCCGGTTGCGGTTGCGCCTGCGGCAGTGAAACCAGGTGCGGCAGCACAGCCGGCCGGGGGTGCGAGTCCGGTCGCGCAGCCCGGCGGGGGGACGCCTGCCGCTGCGAAGCCCGCCGCGGGCGCGTCTGTCGCTGCGCAGCCTACCGGCGCCGCGCCTGCCGCTGCGAAGCCTGCCATGGGCGCGCCTGTGGCTGGGCAGCCTGCCGCCCCCGCGTCTGCCACCCACGCAACCGCCGCTGCGCAACCTGCGGCCCACGCGCCTGCCACGCCTGCGACTGCCACCCACGCAACCGCCGCCGCTCAACCCGCGGCCCCCGCACCTGCCGCCCCGCCGCCCTCCGCCGGATATCAGGCACGCCCCGCCGCGCGGCCTGCTCGGATCAGGGCACGCCATATCATGCTGGTGCTGTCCTTTCTGTTGCTTGTCGCGGCGCCCATTGCGGCGACGGCCTGGTATCTCTGGGCGCGGGCCGCCGATCAATACGCCTCTTATATCGGCTTTTCGGTGCGCAGCGAATCCGGGGCCTCGGCCAGCGATCTGTTGGGCGGTCTTGCGGCCTTGTCCTCGAACAGCAGCAGCGACACGGATATCCTCTATAAATACATCCAGAGCCATGACATCGTGGCCCGGATCGACGAAAGGCTGGATCTGCGCGCGATCTGGTCGCGGCACAGCGACACTGACCCGGTTTTCGGCTATTGGGGCAGCAGCAATCCCGAGGATCTGCTTGAGAACTGGGAACGCAAGGTCAATGTCTATTACGACACCGGCATGCTTGATATTCGCGTCAAGGCATTCGACGCGGACGACGCCTATGCCATCGCGCAGGCCATCGTTGAGGAAAGCACCCGCCGCGTCAATGAGTTAAGCGATCTGGCCCGCGCCGATGCGATCCGCTATGCGCAGGTTGAGCTGGACGGCGCGCTTGAGCGGCTGCGCAACTCGCGCCGCCAGATGACCGAGTTCCGCAATCGCCACCAGATCGTCGATCCGACCGCCGATGCCGCAGCCCAGATGGGCGTTGTCACCTCGCTGCAAGGCCAGCTCGCTGAGGCGCTGATCCAACAGGGGCTGATGCGGCAGAACGCGGCCTCGGGCGATCCCCGGCTTGAGCAGGCGCGGCTGCGGGTGCAGGTGATCCAGGAACAGATCGACGAAGAGCGCCGCAAGATCGGCGCCGAGACCGGCAGCGGCGGGCAGATGCTGTCCGAGGTGGTCGGCGAATATGAGGTTCTGGCGGTGGACCGTGCCTTCGCGGAACAGGCCTATGTTGCCGCCATGGCCAGCTATGACAATGCGCAGGCCAATGCGGCGCGCCAGACACGTTATCTGGCCACCTATCTGAACCCGACCCGGCCAGAGACGCCCGAATATCCCGCGCGCGTCCGGCTGCTTGGCTTGATCAGCGGGTTTATTCTGGTGCTTTGGTTCATCGGTGTTCTGGTGTTTTATTCCGTGCGGGACCGGCGCTAAGCCCATGATCCGGCTTGAAAACCTGTCCAAAGCCTATGTGACGCGGCGCTCGCGCAAGGTGGTGGCCGACAATATCAATGCCGAGTTTCCGACCGGCAGTTCGGTCGCCCTCTTGGGTCGTAACGGCGCGGGCAAGTCGTCCTTGCTGCGGATGATTGCGGGGACGATGAAGCCCAGCTCAGGGCGGGTCTTGTCGGATGGCACGATCTCCTGGCCGGTGGGTTTCGCGGGATCGTTCCACCCGGAACTGACCGGAGAGCAGAATATCCGCTTTCTGTCGCGGGTTTACGGCGTAGATACCGATGAGATGACCGAATTCGTGCGCGAATTTGCCGAACTGGGCCAGCAATTCTATGTGCCGTTCCGCACCTATTCATCGGGGATGCGGGCGCGGCTGGCCTTTGGCGCGTCCATGGCGGTGCCGTTTGACACCTATCTGGTCGATGAGGTGACGGCGGTCGGTGATGCCTCGTTCCGGGCCAAAAGCAATGCGCTTTTCCTGGACCGGATGCGCAATTCAAGCGCAATCGTCGTGTCACACTCACCGCGTGCGCTGCGCGAGATCTGCAATGCGGCGGCGCTGTTGAACAATGGCAAGCTGACCTATTATCCCGATCTGGAAGAGGCCATCGACGCCCATGCAAGGCTGATGGGCGTGGCCGCGATGTGAAACGGGGCGCGGGAGCCGCCGCGCCCTGTATCCGATCAGGCCGAGCTGCCCCAGATATCTTGCGAGATCGAGGCATACCAGCCCGCGCCATAGCGGGCCTCTTGGCGGCGGAAGCTGGCGGGCGCATCGGCGGGGCTGACCCCACCCGAATCGGGCATCTCCGCGATCACCCCATCGGGCGCATGATAGACCCCCGCGACCGAGATCCCGTAATCCGGCCCGATCAGGCTGTAGCAGGTATTGGCGAAATGCGAGGGCGGCGGCGCCTCATCGCGCAGCATCGCGACAATCGCCGCCGCCGCCACCTTGCCCTGACCCGAGGCGCAAAAGCCCGATTTCGGCATCGGTGCGGCGATGGTCGCATCACCGACGACATGGATATGCTCAACCAGTTGCGATTCAAAGGTCTGGCCATTGACCGGCACCCAGCCGGTATTGTCGACCACCCCCGCCTTATCGGCAATCGCCCCGGCCTTTTGCGGCGGAATGACGTTCAGAACGGCGGCTTTGTGGATCTCGCCAAAGGCGGTCTCAACCTCCAGTGCTTCGGCATCGACGCGGATCACCCGGCCATCCTCGGACATCGGCACCCATTCGATCATATCGCCATAAAGCGCGTCCCAACCGGCCTGAAACAGCCCCTGCTTTGAAAAACTGTCCTTGGAATCCAGTAGCAACAGCTTGGAGGCCGGTTTGTTTTCCTTGAAGTAATGCGCGATCATCGAGGCGCGCTCATAAGGCCCGGGCGGGCAGCGGAACGGGTTGTCGGGGATCGACATGACGAACAGCCCGCCATCCTCCATCGCGTCAAGCTGCGATTTCAGCAACTGGGTCTGCGCGCCCGCCTTCCATGCATGAGGGGCGCGCTCAGACGCGGCCTCATCATAGCCATCAAGCGCGCCCCATTGCATATCGACGCCCGGCGACAGCACCAGCTTGTCATAATCAAGCACCGTGCCATCCGACAGCGTGACCTTGCGCGCGTCTGAATCCACCGCGTCGGCATAAGCGTGGATCACCTCAACCCCATGGGCGCGCAGGTCGTCAAAGCCGTGGCCGATGCTTTCAAAGCTGCGCAGCCCGCCCAGATAGAGGTTGGAGAAGGGGCAGGTGTAGAAGGTCTCGGCGGGCTCGATCAGGGTGACGGCCAGATCGGGCATCCGGCGGCGCAGATAGCGCGCGGCGGTCGCGCCCCCAAAGCCGCCGCCCACGACGACGACATGCGCCCCGTTCGAGGCGCGCGCATAATGCGGCATCGCCAATGAGGCGGAACCGGCGGCAATCAGGCCAAGGGTCGAGCGGCGGGTCAGGTTCAGCCGGGTCATCATTCGATCTCCGAGAAATAGCGGGCGAGGGCGTCGATCTGCTCTTCGGTATAGCCGCGCATATGGCGCGGCATGACCGTCGCGCTTGCGACCTCACCGGCGCGGAAGGCGAGCATCCGCGATTTCAGCTCTTCGCGGTCATGGCCCGCAATCGAGGGGATGGTTGAGGGCGAATTGCCGTCGGGACCGTGGCAACTGGCGCAGGGTCCGGCCAGAACGCTCAGCTCGACCTCATCAATGGCAAGCGCGGGTCCGGCCATCACGGCCAGACCGAAAGCTGCGGCAAGGGTCATGTGTCGCAAGGTCGTTCCTTTCTGTTTGGCATGCCGCGGCGGCAGGCGATTATCCGCCGATAATGGCCGGGTCTTGACACAAGTCAACGATTTAGGCGCAATTTGTCAACGAAGGCTGCCCAGCAAGCGCTCGATTGGGGCGCGGTCGTCGGTGAGCAGGATCGGGCTTTGCGCCTGTGACAGCCGCGCAAGTGACGCGCTTGAGACGCGCTGCGCCACGCCGTCGATCACCGGGCTGTCGGTCGGGCTTGCCCCGCCAAGCAGGATGAAAATGCGCCTACGGTCGCTGTCCGAGACCGGCTCGGCCCAAAGCTCGACCACCGGAAAGGCGGTCTGCATCGTGTGGTAAAGCGCGCTGACCAGTTCCAGCCGGTCCATGCGGTCGATCACATTCATCACGAAAATGCCCTCCGGGTTCAGGCGGCTGGCGGCAAGCGCGAAGAACTCACGCGTGATCAGATGCGGCGGCACGGCGATATCGGTGAAGGCATCGCCCACGATCACGTCGTAGCGCGCGGGGTCGCGGGAAAGGGCCACACGGGCGTCGATATTGCGGACCTCGGCACTGGCGGGGTCGAACCAAAAACTGTCGGTGGCGGTTCGGGTGACCTGCGGGTCGATCTCGGCCACCACCTGCCGCGCTGTCTGATCCGCCCAGGCACGCGGCAGGGTAAAGCTGCCGCCGCCGATGAAGAACGCCTCAAAGGCCCGGCCCTCCATCCGGTGCCGGGTCAGCGCGTCCAGAATCGCGCCATGCGGGGTCAGCATCGCGCCGCTATCCGCCTCAGCCGAGACGCCATGGACCAGATGATCCAGAACCATCAGCCGCGTGGCCGCGCCCGCCATGTCGTCCATCTCGATCACCCGGATGCAGAAATAGCGCGATTCGCGGTCGCAAGGCCCGGGGGTCAGGGCCGCGCCCACAGCCAGCATCAGTGCGCCCGATGCCGCAATCAGCCCCGCGCCCCGGTCGCGCCCGGCCATGGCGAAACTGGCCGCCGCAACCAGGGCGTAACACAGCGTCACCACGGCCAGCGTGCCGCTTGAGCCAAGCCATGCGATGAACACAAACCCCGCCAGCAGCGTTCCGGCAATCGCGCCGATGGCACCCGCGGCAAACATCGCGCCAAGCGCCCGCCCGCTTTGTTCCTGCGCCTGTTTCTGCGCCCGGCTGACCGCGATCTGGGTCAGGATTGGCGCAGGGATTCCTGCAAAGACCGAGGGCAGGAAAAACGCGATGATCGACAAAGCGACGATCCCCGCGACCGGATTTTGCAGCAGCGCCAGCATCGGCCCGGCACTGGCCCGCAGCAGGAAGACCGCGCCTGCGGTGGTCAGCGCGGCGGCCACCATCGCCCAGCCATTCGCCGCAAGTGCGGCGCGCGCGGGCCGCTCGGCCAGCCTGCCACCCATCCAATGCCCGACCGAGAACCCGGCCAGCACCACCGCGATCACCGAGGTCCAGGTGTAAAGCGACATGCCGACATAGGGCGCCAACATGCGCCCGGCGACGATCTCCACCACGAGGCTGGCGGCCGAGACCACCGCCTGCATCGCCACAAGAATACGGATGTTCATGCGGTCCCCTTTGGTCGCAGAGCCTAGCCACCACCGCCCGCCTGTCAATCCGCGCTTTGGTTTTGACAATCCGCCCCGCGCGGCCCTAGCCTTGCGCGACAGGGGGAGGGCGCTGCGATGCCGCAGATCAATCACGCAAGGCCGGGTTGGGGGCCTGCTGGTCGCAAGGCCGGGCAGGCGGACGGATGGCGTTGGGGCGAGGCGGGCGGCGTCTTGTCTGAGCATTGCACGATGCGGCTGGCGCATTACGGTGCGAGGGCGGGTTACGCGCTTGCTGGCTGCAAAGCTGGCCGGGCGGTTGGATGGCTTACGGGCAAGGCGGGCCGTGCCTTGTTCGGACATGGCGCAGGGCCGCTGGTGCAGGATACCACTTCAGGGGGCAGGCGAGGCCGCCAGTTCGTGGCTGCCACGCGCCCGATCCGGCACCGCAATTTTCTCGCAACAGACAGGCGGACGCGCCGCACAATCGTCAGACTACACCCCTCGCGCAATCTGAAAGCCCACCACAAAATCGCAGGGGCCCACCATGCCGCGTAGCCTCTCCACGGATCGCCCGCTTTTTCTCGAACGGGCCGCCTATCGTCGCCGCCGGTTGCGCGATGCGGCGCGGGTGCTTCCGGTTCTGGCCATGCTGGCGGTTCTCTTGCCCGTGATGTGGAGCGCGCGGGCCATGAGCTTTGCCAGCGGCGCCATCTGGTTCTTCTCGATCTGGCTGATCGTGATTGTCGCCACGGGGCTCTTGCATGGCATCTTGTCACGCGGCGCCAGATCGGAGCCGCCCGATGAGCTTTGACGCCCTTGTCGCCGCCTGTCTGGCCTATGTCGCGATCATGTTCGCGGTCGCCTGGGCCGCCGACCGCGCCGCCGCGCAGGGCCGCAGCGCCTGGAGCAGCTCACCTCTGGTCTATACGCTTTCTCTGTCGGTCTATTGCACCGCCTGGACCTTTTACGGCGCGGTGGGCTATGCCGACCGCGCGGGGCTTGAATTCCTGACCATCTATCTGGGCCCGACCATCACATTCGCGGGCGCGTGGTGGGGATTGCGCAAACTGGTGCGCGTGGCGCGGATGCACCGGGTCAGCTCGCTGGCTGACCTGATCTCGGCGCGCTTTGGCAAATCGAACCCGCTGGCGGCCATCGTCACCCTGCTTTGCGTTGTCGCGGCGATGCCCTATATTGCCCTGCAACTTCAGTCGATTGCGCTGTCCTTTGGCGCCTTTGCCTCGGACCCCTCGGCGCTGCCCTCGGGGCTGAGCCTCTGGGTCGCGGCGGGGCTTGCGCTGTTCGCGATCCTGTTCGGCACCCGCAACCTTGCCGCGGATGAGCGTCACCACGGCGTCGTCATGGCCATCGCGCTTGAGGCGGTGGTCAAGCTGGTGGCCTTTCTGGCGCTTGGCATCTGGGTGGTCTGGGGGTTGGCGGACGGGCCGTCCGACATTCTGTCCCGCATCGCGGCCATGGCCGACAGCCCTGAGGCACCCGGCTGGGTGCTTCAGCCCGACCGATGGGTGATGCTGACCTTTATCTCGGGCGCGGCGATCATCTGCCTGCCGCGCATGTTTCAGGTTCTGGTCGTCGAGGCCAAAGACGAGGATTCGCTGCGCTCGGCCTCATGGGCCTTTCCGGCCTATCTCATGGCCATGTCGCTTTTCGTGCTGCCGATTGCGGTGGTCGGGCGGCAGATCCTTGGCGCGGGGGCGGATGCCGACCTTTATGTGCTCAGCCTGCCTTTGTCGCAGGGGCAGGGCGGGCTTGCGCTTTTAGTGTTTCTGGGCGGGTTTTCGGCGGCCACCTCAATGGTTGTGATCTGCGCGATTGCCTTGGCCACGATGATCTCGAACCACTGGATCGTGCCGGTCTGGCTTGATCTCAAGCGCCGCTCGGGCCAGTCGCTCAACAGCGACGATTTGCGCGGGCCGGTGCTGACCGCGCGGCGCGTGGCCATCGTCATCGTGCTGGCCGGGGGCGCGTCCTATCAACAAATGTCCGGCGGCGGTGAGGCTCTGGCCACGATGGGAACCGTGGCCTTTATCGGTGTCTCGCAGCTTTTGCCCGCGCTGATCGGCGGCCTTTTGTGGCGCGGTGCGACCCGGCACGGCGCTTATGCGGGGATCATCGCGGGCGCGCTGATCTGGCTGATGGTGGTGTTTCTGCCCTCGGTCGGGCTGATCACGCCCAGCCCCGCGCCGCCCGGCATGGACCCGATGGCATTCTGGATCTTTGTGGCTCTGGCAATCAACACGGTGCTGTTCACCACGATCTCGCTATTCTCAATCCCCGGGCCTGAGGAACGCTTGCAGGGCCTGTCCTTCGTCCACGCTTTGATGCCTGAACGGCGCGCCACGACCGAACCCGTGCGCCCCGGCAGCGCCGCCCGCGCCGAAGCTCTGCTGGCGATGTCACGGCGGATCTGGGGCGGGGATGAGGCGTTGCAGTTCTTTCGCGCCGAGGCCGAGGCGCAGGGCAAGACCGGCTTTCTGCCCGACCCGACCGCCGATTTCCTGATGCGGCTGGAACGTCGTCTGGCAGGCGCGGTCGGCACCGCAACCGCGCATACCATGGTCGCGCAGGTCGCCGGGACGCGGATGACCACGGTTGCCGATCTGATCAACGTGGCCAGTGAGGCGAGGCGGGCGCAGGACCGCGCCCATAAGCTTGAGGACGATCAGGAAGAGCTGGCCCGCACCGCCCGCCGCCTGCAAGAAGCCAACGAACATCTGACCGCGCTTTCGGTTCAGAAGGACGCCTTTCTGGGCCAGATCAGCCATGAGCTGCGCACGCCCATGACCTCTGTCCGGGCCTTTTCGGAACTGCTCATGACGCCCGATCTCGGGCCTGAGGACCGCACCCGCTTCGCGGCGATTATCCACGACGAATCAAAGCGTTTGACCCGATTGCTCGACGATCTTCTCGACCTTTCGGTTCTGGAAAGCGGGCGCGCGCAGATAAATCTGGGGCTGACCAATGTGCATGATCTGATCAGCCGGGCCATCACCGCCTCATCGGCGATTCGCCCCGATGCGCGTTTCAGCGTGGACCGCGACAAGCCGTCTGAACATATCGCCATCGTCACCGATTCGGATCGCCTGTTGCAGGTGCTGATCAACGTGATCTCGAACGCCCGCAAATATTGCGACGCGCCGCGGCCTGTCCTGAACATCCGCGCGCGTGAGCGAGGCGGTCAGGCGGTGATTGATTTTGTCGATAACGGATCAGGAATTGATCCTGAAAAACAAAGGCTTATCTTTGAGAAATTCGCCCGTCTGAACGATCCCGCGCGGGCGGGCGGCGCCGGTCTTGGGCTTGCCATCTGTCGCGAGATCATGGCCGCTCTGGGCGGCTCAATCACCTATCTGCCCGGTCAGGGCGGCGCGGCGTTTCGGGTAACGGTCCCGCTGCGGCCGCCGAAAAAGCACGAAAAAGCGGCGGCATAAACGGTTTTTCAACCAATCGCTGTCATCTTGCCTGAAACGGGGCAGCGATTCGGACCGATGACGCAGGATAGCACGACAGCAAAGACCGGGGGCGGCGGGAATTTGTTTCGCCTTGTGACCGCGCGCCGGGGTGAGACAACGGTGCGGCGGGCGGAACCGCCCCCGCCCACGCCGCGCCGTGCGGTCGCGCTTGCGGTCGGGCGCGCGGCGCAGGATCAATGCGGCATGGCGACCTATCCGGGGCGGGTCGATCTTGAGCCGCTGACCCTGACTGAGATGATCGAACGGCTGCCCGAACAGGCGCTGCTGATCGTGGTTGAGGGCGCAGAGGAGCGGCTGGGTCTGGTCGCGCTGTGCCCCTCGCTGGTGGCGGCAGTGATCGAACAGCAATCCCTGGGCCGGGTCTCACCACAGCCACCGCGCCCGCGATTCCCGACCCGCACCGATGCGGCCATCTGTGCCGAATTCGTCAACGCAGCCCTGGCCGAGATCGGCGCCGAGGGGGCGGTGACGGGCGGGCTCTCGGGGGCGGGTGGCTATCGCTACGCCAGTTTCGTCGATGACCCCAAGCCGCTTGAGCTGATCCTTGACGATTGCGCCTATGCCGGCATGAGCCTTGAGATGACGGTCGGCAAGGGCGGCGCGCGGGTGGCGCGGCTGATGGTTATCCTGCCCGATGAGACGCAGGACGCGCGGCGCGGCGACCATGGGCGGGTCTTGTCGGCACCGGCGGCGGAACTGCCGCAGCCTGCCTCGCTTGCTGCAGCGGTGCGCGCCGCACCGCTTGCGCTTTCGGCGGTTCTGGCGCGCCAACAAGTGACGCTTGGCCAGCTGCGCGCCTTGGCCGCCGGGGGGGAACTGCCCTTGCCGCGCCTCGCGCTTGAGGCGGTGCGCATTGAGGGCGCCGATGGCGCGTTGTTGATGCATGGAAGGCTTGGTGAGTTGGACGGCGCCCCGGCGCTTCGCCTGCGGGCCGCAAGCCGCGCGACACCGGCCAAGCCGGACAGCGAAAATCTCTTTTCGGGCCATGATGAGGGTGAGGTGGTTTTGGCCGACATCGCCGAAGCCGCGCCGGATCTGCCGCTTATGGACAGTGCGACCGAGCCGCCAATGGACGACCTGACCGCGCCCGACCCATTCCGCGATGAGGAGGCTGCTTTGCCGCTGCAAATCGCCTTTGATTGATGGAAGGCTGCGGCAAATGCGGCATTTCTGCCGTGATCCGGCTATATTCTGCGCGGTGGGCCCCGGCATTGCGTGGTTCAGGCTTGAAAAACCGCTGTTTACGGCTCATGTATCGCTCGCCCGCTGATCGAGCGGGTCATCAATAATGGAGTGACCATGGCCAAGGAAGAAATGCTCGAATTCCCCGGCGTCGTGAAGGAACTCCTGCCCAATGCGACGTTCAAGGTCGAGCTTGAAAATGGCCATGAGATCATCGCACATATGGCAGGCAAGATGCGCAAGAACCGCATCCGTGTTCTGGCCGGTGACAAGGTTCAGGTGGAAATGAACACCTATGACCTCACCAAGGGCAGGATCAATTACCGCTTCAAGTAAGCGGCGCTTGAGCTTGCGAAAACAAGGCGCGTCCGGCTTGGGCGCGCTTTGTTTTTATGGGGCGGTGTTGTTGTTGGCGGTGAGTATTTAGGCACAGAAGAAGGCAAGGGCTTGCGGCTGCGTGGCTCGGTGCGATGGCATGAGATGGGCAGGGTGCTGCGGCGTGACTGAACTTGCGGCGCGCGCTTGATCGGCAACGCGGTTAGGCTTCACCGCCCCCCTCCTGCAAGATCCGTAGCTTGACCCGAAGCGGCCGCGCCACCCGCCCATCGCCTCACCGCTTCATCGGCCGCCCGGCGATATAGGTTTGCGCGATGGCACGGTCGCAGCCCATGATTTGCAGGATGAACAGCTCTTCCTCAAGCGTTTCCGCAGCCTCGGCCCGCAGCGCCATTGCGGGGGTGGCGCGCGCGTCCAGAACCACCAGATCCGCGGCGCTGCCGGGGGTGAGCGTGCCGATCTCATCGGCGCGCCCCAGCGCAAGCGCATTGCCGCGCGTGGCCCAGTGGAAGGCGGCAAGCGGGCTGAGCTTTTGGCCGCGCAGCTGCATGATCTTGTAGCCCTCGGCCAGGGTTTGCAGCATCGAATAGCTGGTCCCGCCGCCGATATCGCTGGCAATTCCGGCAACCACACCCGCCTCGCGCAGCCCGTCCGCGTCAAACAGGCCCGAGCCCAGAAACAGGTTCGAGGTCGGGCAGAACACCGCGCGGCTGCCGGTCTCGGCCATGGCGGCAATCTCGCGCGGGCGCAGGTGGATCGCGTGGCCCATCAGCGCGCGCGGGCCGGTCAGCCCGTAATGCTGATAGATGTCGAAATAGTCGCGCGCCTGCGGGTAAAGCGACAAGGTATAGTCGATTTCCGCGCGATTTTCGCTCAGATGCGTCTGGATGTGGCAATCGGGATGGGCGCCGGCGAGCGCGCCCGCCGCCTCAAGCTGAGCCGGGGTCGAGGTGATCGCAAAGCGCGGGCTGATCGCATAGCGCGCGCGGCCCTTGCCATGCCACCGCGCAATCAGCGCCGCGCTGTCGTCATAGCCCGATTGCGCGCTGTCCAGAATCGCAGCGGGCGCGTTGCGGTCCATCATCACCTTGCCTGCAATGATGCTCATGTCACGCGCGGCGGCGGCGGTGAACAGCGCCTCGGCACTGGCCTTGTGGCTGGAACAGAAGGCTGTGGCGGTGGTCGTGCCATGCGCAATCAGCAGGTCAAGGAAGCGCCCCGCCATATCCGCCGCGTGAGCGGGATCGGCAAAGCGGGCCTCGGCGGGAAAGGTATAGTTGTTGAGCCAGTCGAGCAGCTGCGCCCCCCAGCTTGCAATGACCTGCACCTGCGGGAAATGCAGATGCGGGTCGATGAAGCCCGCCATGATCAGATGCGGGCGGTGGTCGGTCTCGGGCAGGCCCGCGCGAGCCAGATCGGCATATTCGCCGACCGCGACAATCGCCCCGGCCCGGATCACGATGGCGCCGTTTTCGATATAGCGGTGATTGTCCGCCGTCTGGGCCGGGTCGGCGTGAAAGTCCAGAATGCGGCCACGGATCAGATGTTGCATGGTGATACGGTCAAGCGGGCGGCGGCAAGCCGCGTGAGGATCTCAGCCACGGTCAGCGCGGCAATCACGCTTGGGCGTTTGTCCGCGACCGCCTTGCCGCCGATGGGGCAGATGAGCCGCAAGGGATCGAGACCCGCGGCACGGGCATGGCTGGCAAAGCGGGCGCGTTTCGTCGCGCTGCCGATCATGCCGATATAGGAGAGGTCGGGACGGCCAAGTGCCTCAATTCCCAGCAGAAAATCAAGCGCGTGATCATGGGTCAGGATCACCACCGCGGCACCCTGCGGGGCTGTGCGCAATTCGGCCTCGGGCAGGGGGGTCAGCCGGGTCTCGACGCCGGGCGCGGCCATGGCGAGCTCGGCCTTGCGGCTGTCGATCAGCAGGCTGCGAAGCGGCAAAGGCGCAAGCGCAAGGGCCAATGCCCGCCCGACATGGCCCGCGCCAAAGATCAGCACAGAGCCCGCGCGCGCCTCAGGCGTAGGGGGTGAACGGTCCAGCAAGAGCCAGGCCTTGCCGCCGCAACATTGCCCGATCATCGGGCCAAGCGGCACATCCATCTGGGCCCGCGCCTCACCCCGGCGCAGCATCTGGCGGGCGCGGTCAATCGCCATATATTCGAGCTGCCCGCCGCCAATGCTGCCACTCGTGCTGTCCCGGCTCACCACCATCTCGGCCCCCGCTTCGCGCGGGACCGAGCCTTCGGTTCGGATGATGCGCACCCGGATCATGCGCGCAGCCCTTCAATCGCCATCAGCACGCGTTCGGGCGTGGCCGGGGCGTCAAGGCGCGGATGGCGCCCGTCGCCGAAGGAGGCGACCGCCATATTCAGCGCCTCGAACACGGAAATGCCCAGCATGAAGGGCGGCTCACCCACCGCTTTTGACCGCTTGATGCTGCGTTCCGCACATTCCGACCAATCGGCCAGGGTCACGTTGAAAATGCGGGGGCGGTCAGAGGCCAGCGGGATCTTGTAGGTCGAGGGCGCATGGGTGCGCAGCCGTCCCTCGTCATCCCAGAACAGCTCCTCCGAGGTGAGCCAGCCCGCGCCCTGCACGAAGGCCCCCTCAATCTGACCAAGATCAATCGCCTTGTTCAGCGAGCGGCCCACATCGTGCAGGATATCGGCCCGCTCGATCACATATTCGCCGGTCAGCGTGTCGACCGAGACCTCGGAACAGGCCGCGCCATAAGCGAAATAATAGAACGGCCTGCCGCGTCCCGTCGCGCGGTCCCAGTGGATTTTCGGCGTTTTGTAAAAACCCGCCGCCGAAAGCTGGATGCGGGCGGCATAGGCATCCGCGATGACCTGCGCGAAGGCCTCGCTGCGGGTGCCCGCGCTGATCTGCCCGCCTTCGAAACAGATCGGCTGATCGGTGTCCCAAAGCTGCGCGACAAAATCCGAGATCCGCGCCTTGATCTGTTCGCAGGCATCAAGCGCGGCCATGGCGTTCAGATCGGTGCCCGAAGAGGCCGCCGTGGCCGAGGTGTTGGGCACCTTGTCGGTCGCGGTGGCGGTGATCCGCACACGGTCCAGCGGCAGCCCGAACGCGTCCGCCACCACCTGCGCGACCTTGATATTCAGGCCCTGACCCATCTCGGTCCCGCCATGGTTCAACAGGACCGAGCCGTCAGTATAGACATGGACAAGCGCGCCCGCCTGATTGAAATGCGTCGCGGTGAAGCTGATGCCGAACTTGACCGGGGTCAGCGCGATGCCGCGACGGATCACGCCGCCTTGCGCGTTATGGGCGATGACGGCGCGGCGGCGGGCCTGATAATCGGCGCTTGCCTCAAGCTCATCCAGAATGCGCGGCAGGATCTGGTCCTCGATCACTTGGTGATAGGGCGTGAGCTGGCCGTTCTGGTAAAGGTTGCGGCGGCGCACCTCCAGCGGATCGAGACCAAGCGCGCAGGCGATTTCCTCTATCATGCGCTCGGCCACGATCACGCCCTGCGGCCCGCCAAAGCCCCGGAATGCCGTGTTCGACACCGTATTCGTGCGCAAAGGGTGCGAGGAAAGCCGCACCGCCGGGTAGTAATAGGCGTTGTCGGCATGAAACAGCGCGCGGTCACAGACCGGCCCCGAAAGGTCGGCGGAAAAGCCGCAACGCGCATACCAATCGCCCTCGACGGCCAGAATCCGCCCCTCATCATCGAAGCCGCAGGTGTAATCGACGATGAAGTCATGGCGCTTGCCGGTGGCGGTCATATCGTCGTCGCGGTCGGGCCGGATCTTGACCGGACGCCCCAGCCGCCGCGCCGCGATGGCGGCAATCGCGGCGAACAGGTTCATCTGCGTTTCCTTGCCGCCAAAGCCGCCGCCCATCCGCCGCACCTTGACCGTGACCGCATGGTCGGGCACGCCAAGCGCATGGGCGACCATATGCTGAACCTCGCTGGGATGCTGGGTCGAGACATGCAGAACCATGTCGTCATCCTCACCCGGGATTGCCATGGCAATCTGGCCTTCGAGGTAAAAGTGATCTTGCCCGCCGATGGCCATGCGGCCCTTGATGCGGTGGGGCGCGCGGGGCAGGGCATCGCCCGGCTCGCCGCGTTTGAGGGTCAGCGGTTTGGCAACCAGCTCGCCGCCCGGCTCAGGGCGCAGCCGCAGGGGAAGGGGCTCATGTTCGATTTTCGCGCACAGCGCCGCGCGCCGCGCCTGATCGCGGGTCTCAGCCAGAACGGCGAAAACCGGCTGACCCCAGAACTGCACAAGCCCCGGCGCAAGGATCGGATCATCGCCCAACCCGTGGGGCGAGACATCGTTATGCGCCAGATCATCGGCACTCAGCACCGCAATCACGCCGGGCGCGCCGCGCACCGCGTCCAGATCCAGCCGCGTGATCCGGCCATGGGCAAATTGCGACAGGGCAAGGCAGGCATGGACCAGACCGGGCGGCTCAGGCAGATCGTCGGTATAGGGCGCGCTGCCGGTGACGTGTTTATGCGCGGAATCATGTGGGATGGTCATGCGCAATCCTCGGTCCGGCGGCTCAGCCGCGTCTGTTCGCCCGATTGTTCCAGCCAAAAGCGCCGGATCAGGTTGGCGGCGACGGTCGCGCGATAGGCGGCACTGGCGCGCATGTCGCTGAGCGGTTCGAAATCGCGCGACAGGGCGCGGGCGGCGGCCTCAAAGCTTTCGGCGCTGAGCGGGGCACAGGTCAGCGCGGCCTCGGCAGATGCGGCGCGTTTGGGGGTGCCGGCCATGCCGCCAAAGGCGATGCGGGCGGTCGTGATGCGCCCGGCCTCAAGGGTCAGCGCAATGGCGCAGGCGACCGATGTGATGTCGGAATGCGCGCGTTTTGAGACTTTATAGGCGGCCAGCAGCTGACCGTTGATGCGCGGAATCACGATGGTTTCGACGAACTCACCGGCGGCGCGGTCCTGTTTGCCGTAGTCGATGAAAAACCGCTCAAGCGGGATCTCGCGCCGCCTGTCGCCATGGCGCAGCACCAGCCGCGCGCCCAACGCAATCAGCAGGGGCGGCGTGTCTCCGATCGGTGAGCCATTGGCGATATTTCCGCCGATCGTGCCCATGGCACGGACCTGCCAGCCGCCGATTCGCAGCCAGTAATCGCGCAGCTGAGGGAAAGCCGCGGCAAGGATCGGGCCCGCCTCGGCATAGGTCACGCCCGCGCCGATGCGGATCTCATCCTCGGTCTGGGTGATGTCTTTCATCAGATGGTTAATGAAAATCGCGGGCGAAATGTCGCGCAGGAATTTCGTGATCCAAAGCCCGACATCGGTCGCCCCGGCAACCACGATCGCCTTGGGCTCTGCGGCATAGATCCGGGCGAAATCATCGGTATCGGCGGGGATGATCACCCGGTCCGAGCCGCGAGACAGCGCGATGCGATGGCGCGGGATGGCCGCAAGTGCGGCGCGGATACGGTCGCGTTCAAGCCTCAGCGCATCGCTTGCCTGACCGCCCTCCCGCGCTGCCGCCTGCGCCGCGCGGATGATCGGCGCGTAGCCGGTGCAGCGGCATAGATTGCCCTGAAGCGCGGTCTCAATCTGCGCCTCGCTTGGCGCGTCATGCCGCATCCACAGCGCATAAAGCGCCATGACGATGCCCGGCGTGCAAAAGCCGCATTGGCTGGCGTGATGATCGACCATGGCGCGTTGCACCGGGTGAAGCCCGCCGCCCTCGCCGCGCAGATGCTCGATGGTGACGATATGGGTCGCGTGAAGCGAACCCATCAGTCGGATGCAGGCATTGACCGGCTCATAGATAAGGCGGCCGTCGTGAAGCCTGCCGACCAGAACCGTGCAGGCCCCGCAATCACCCTCGGCGCAGCCTTCCTTGGTGCCGGTCAGGCGGCGGTTGAGGCGCAGATAGTCCAGCAAGGTGTCGCGCCCGCCGATCTCTTGCAGGGTGACCGCGCTGTCATTGAGCAAAAATTGCAAGCCCGCCATGGCGCCCCCTCATGCCGCTTGGGCCGATGGTCGCGAAAATGTCGCGCCGATACAAGCCCGTCCTATCGCGCGGCCAACTGGCGGGCGGTTGCCTCGCGATACCAGCGGATGATCGCGTCACGCTCGGCCGCGTCCATATAGGTGAGATTGGCGGGCGGCATGGCGGTGGTGAGGCCCGCTTGCAGGTAGATCTCACGGGCATGGCGGGCGATATCGGCTTGAGTTTCAAGGTAGATCCCGCGCGGCGCATGATAAAGGCCGGGATAATAGGTCTCACGGGCGTGGCACATGGAGCAGCGGGCCAGCACCGCCGCCTCAACCTCCGCGAAGCCGGGCGAGGTGGCGAAGCGCGCCTCAGAGGCGGTCAGGGCGCGGGGCTCAGGCCCTGCGCCGCTGCCCCCGCGCAGACCCGCCGATGACAGCGCGATGATCGCGAGAGATAGCAGCGCCGCGAGTGCCCAACACCACCACAAATAGCCCTTTCCCGCATGCATCGAGTTGAAAAAATGCCGGATCGTCACCCCGATCAGGAACACCAAGGCGGCAATCAACCAATTGTATTCGCTGGCAAAGGCAAGCGGATAGTGGTTCGAGAGCATCAGGAACAGGACCGGCAGGGTCAGATAATTGTTATGCGTCGAACGCAGCTTGGCGATGCGGCCATATTTGGGGTCCGGCACCCGCCCGGCCTTCAGATCGGCCACCACGATCTTCTGATTGGGGATGATGATCAGAAACACGTTGGCGGTCATAATCGTCGCGGTCAGCGCGCCCAGATGCAGCAGAGCCGCCCGGCCGGTAAAAACCTGCGTATAAGCCCAGCCCGTCGCGACCAGAGCCACAAACAGCACCAGCATCAGCACGGTCGGACGCGCCGCCAGAGCTGAGCGGCAAAGCCCGTCATAGACCAGCCAGCCAAGGCCGAGCGATGCCGCCGAGATCGCAACCGCCTGCCAGACGGCCAGATCGGCTCGGGCGGGGTCGATGAGGAAAAGCTCGGCCCCGGCCCAATAGACAACCGCCAGCAGCGCCGCGCCCGACAGCCATGTCGCATAGCTTTCCCATTTGAACCATGTCAGATGCTCGGGCAGGCGCTCAGGCGCAACCAAGAACTTGCGAATCTGGTAAAAGCCGCCGCCATGAACCTGCCATTCCTCACCATGAGCGCCGGGCGGCAGATCCTCGGCGCGTCGCAGGCCAAGGTCCAGGGCGATGAAATAAAACGACGATCCGATCCAGGCGATGGCCGTGATCACATGCAGCCAGCGCAAGCCGAAGGCCAGCCATTCCCAGAGGATCACGGGGTCGAGCATCATCCTAGCTGCCCCGATAGGTCGAATAGCCAAAGGGTGAGATCAACAGCGGGACGTGATAGTGATCCGCCTGCGACATGCCAAAGCGAATCGGGATCACGTCAAGAAAACGCGGGCTTTCGGGCGCGACCCCGGTTGCGTCAAGCCAAGCGCCTGCGTGAAATTCCAGCTCATAAATGCCGGGCGCAAAGCCGGCCTCGGGCAGGATATGCTGATCGGTGCGGCCATCGGCATTGCTGCGCATCCGCGCCAGCTCAACCCGAGCGGCACCGTCCAGCCGGAACAGCACGATCTCCATCCCCGCAGCGGGGCGGCCCCGTGCCGTATCCAGAACATGAGTTGTCAGCCAGCCCGCCATGCCGCCCCCTTCGCCGATTCGCAGATCCGGTCCGCGCCAATCTGGCACACCGGGTTTAACATCGCGTTAAAACCGGTGGGGAGGCAAGGGGTCAGACCTCTTCGATGCGCAGCTCGACCGGGTCTTCGGCGATCACGCCGGTTTTCGGCAGGGCCGCGATGGCGTGGTCGATGGCGTCGGGCGTGGTCTTATGGGTCACGATTAGCACCGGCGCGGGGCCCGTCTCATGGTCATATTGGCGCATCCGGTGGATCGAGATCCCCGCATCGCCCAGAACCTGCGCCACCTTGGCAAGCGCGCCGGGCTTGTCCAGCAGCGACAGGCGCAGATAATAGGCGGCGGGCACGGCGGTGCGGGCCGCGACCGGGCTTTGCAGATCTGTGGCGGGCTGGCCAAAGACCGGCATGCGCACGCCGCGCGCGACCTCGATCACGTCGGACATGACCGCGCTTGCGGTCGGGCCTTCGCCCGCGCCGGCGCCGCGCAGCACGATCTGGCCCACGCTGTCACCCTCGACCACCACCATATTCGTGCCGCCCTCCAACTGGCCAAGCGGGCTGTCGGCGGGCACCAGACAGGGCGACATGCGCTGTTCCAGCCCCCGCGCGGTCATCTGCGCGATGCCCAGCAGCTTGATGCGATAGCCCATGTCGCGGGCGCGGCGGATGTCGTCGATGCTGATCCGCTCGATCCCCTCGATCTCGACGCCCTCAAACGAGACCCGCGTGCCAAAGCCAAGCGAGGCGAGGATGGCCAGCTTGTGGCTGGCGTCGATGCCGCCCACGTCAAGGGTCGGGTCGGCCTCAAGATAGCCCAGCTGGCGGGCCTCTTCGAAGACGTCGGCATAGGGCAGACCGCCGCTTTCCATGCGAGTGAGGATATAATTGCAGGTGCCGTTCATCACCCCCATGATCCGGGTGATCTGGTTGCCTGCCAGCGACTCCGTCATGGTCTTGATGATCGGAATGCCGCCCGCCACGGCGGCCTCAAAGCGCAGAAGCGCACCGTTTTCCTCAGCCATTTCAGCGAGTTCCTGGCCGTGCATCGCCAGAAGCGCCTTGTTCGCGGTGATCACGTCCTTACCCGCCCGCAGCGCCGCCTCAACAGAGGCGCGCGCCACGCCCTCATCGCCGCCGACCAGTTCGAGATAGACATCCACCTCATCGCTTGTCGCCACCGCCATCGGATCGTCAAGCCAGGCATAGCCCGACAGATCGGCATCGCGGTTCTTCATCCGGTCGCGGGCGGTCACGGCGGTGATGGCGACCGGACGGCCCGAGCGCGCCGCAATCAGATCGGCATGTTTCTGGATGATCTTGACGACACCGATCCCGACAGTGCCAAGCCCGGCGATGCCAAGGCGGAGGGGGGCGGACATGAGTTCCTCTTGCGTTAATCGCGAAACTGTTAACGCAGGGCAGGCGGCGTTGCAATGCGGCCCGAGCGGGCTGTTCAGCCGTCGATGCCCGGCCATTCGCCCGCGATGCCGGTCTGGCGCATGATCGCGACGATCCGGGCGGCGACGGCCAGCGTGTCGTCATGGATCGCGCCGATCTCGGCCACGCTCAGCGTCGAGGGCCATTTCTCGCCCTTTGTGTTGAGAAAACGCGGCTGCCAGACGCCCGGCTGATCACTGGGCCACCATGAGGCATGGCAGAGCAGGTTGCGGTTGCGACGGATCGCCGCAAGCGGGTCTTGCAGCGCGAGTCGCGTCTTTCGATCGGGCAGGGCGGCCAGAAATTGCTCAATCAGGGTGCCAAGCGTATCGTCAGCCACATCGCTCATCCGGGCGAGCCAGCGTTGGATCTGCTCTTCGGTTGGGGTCTCGCCCAGATTGTCGCGGGTGAGCGCATAAATCGCGCGTTTCAGCGCCTCTTCCAGAAAGCCGAAGCCCGCCACCGCATGGCCGATAGCCGCGGCGAAATCATCGGGCAGGCGGTCAGGGGCGCGAGAGATGGACATGCGTTTACCTTGATGAACGCGCCCAGACTAGCGCGGCGCAAGGGGGCTGTCTGCCCCCTCTGGCCTGCGGGTATTCGCGGGCAGGGGGCAACGCTGATCAGCCAAGAGCGCGCTTAGTGGGGCGGGCGCGCCTCAAGCCATTGCAGGGCGGCAAGTGGGCGCTCAACGCCCGCAGGCAAGCACCCGAACAGCCGCCACAAAGCGCGGGTGCTTCGTGGCGGCTGTCTGTTGTTGCGCGCCCGACAGGCGGTCAGCTCAGCTCTGCGCCTCGCGGATCAGGCGGAGAATATCGGCGGCGGCGGCGGGGATGTTGGTGCCGGGGCCGAAGATTGCCTTGACGCCCGCGTCGCGCAGATAGTCGTAATCCTGTTGCGGGATCACGCCGCCGCAGATGACCAGAATATCGCCCGCGCCTTGGGCCCTCAGCGCCTCGATCAGTTTCGGGGCCAGGGTCTTGTGACCGGCGGCCTGAGAGCTGATGCCGACGACATGGACATCATTGTCGATGGCGTCCTGCGCGGCCTCTTCGGGGGTCTGGAACAGCGGCCCCACATCCACGTCGAAGCCGATATCGGCGAAGGCGGTCGCGATGACCTTGGCGCCCCGGTCATGGCCGTCCTGACCCATTTTCACCACCAGCATGCGCGGGCGGCGGCCCTCGGCCTCGGCAAAGGCGTCCACGTCGCGCTGAATCTGCGCGAAGCCCTCATCGCCCTCATAGGCCGCGCCGTAAACCCCGGCCAAAGTCTTCACCTCGGCGCGGTGGCGGCCGAATTCGTCTTCCATCGCCATGCTGATTTCCCCAACAGTTGCACGGGCGCGGGCGGCCTCGACGGCGGCCTCCAGCAGGTTGCCACCCTCGCGCGCGCGGCGGGTGAGTTCGGCCAAGGCGGCCTGACAGGCGGCCTCATCGCGGCTCTCGCGGATCTTCGTGAGCCGGGCGATCTGGCTGTCGCGGACCTTGACGTTATCAATGTCCAGAATGTCGATCGGGTCCTCTTTCTCCTTGCGGTATTTGTTGACGCCGACGATCACTTCCTCGCCCCGGTCGATCATCGCCTGACGCCGCGCCGCCGTCTCTTCGATGCGCAGCTTGGGCATGCCGGTGGCCACGGCCTTGGTCATGCCGCCCATCTCTTCGACCTCTTCGATCAGCTTCCATGCCTCATCGGCCAGCTGGGCGGTCAGCGTCTCAATATAATAAGAGCCCGCCAGCGGATCGACGACATGGGTGATGCCGGTTTCCTCTTGCAGGATCAGCTGCGTGTTGCGGGCGATCCGGGCGCTGAACTCGGTGGGCAGCGCAATCGCCTCATCAAGCGCGTTGGTATGCAGGCTTTGCGTGCCGCCCAAAGCCGCCGACATCGCCTCATATGCGGTGCGGATCACGTTGTTATAGGGGTCCTGTTCCTGCAAGCTGACGCCCGAGGTCTGGCAATGCGTGCGCAGCATCAGGCTGCTGTCTTTCTTGGGGTTGAACTCGGACATGATGCGGTGCCACAGCAGACGCGCCGCCCGCAATTTCGCGATCTCCATGAAGAAATTCATGCCAATCGCGAAAAAGAACGACAGACGGCCCGCGAATTTGTCCACATCCATGCCGGCAGACAGCGCCGCGCGCACATATTCGCGGCCATCCGCCAAAGTATAGGCCAGTTCCTGCACCAGATTGGCCCCGGCCTCTTGCATATGATAGCCGGAGATCGAGATGGAGTTGAATTTCGGCATCTCGTTCGAGGTGTATTCGATAATATCCGCGATGATCCGCATCGAGGGCTCGGGCGGATAGATATAAGTGTTCCGCACCATGAACTCTTTGAGAATATCGTTCTGGATGGTGCCGGACAAGACGCTGCGATCGTGACCCTGTTCCTCGCCGGTGACGATGAAATTCGCCAGAATCGGGATCACCGCGCCGTTCATCGTCATCGAGACCGAGACCTGATCAAGCGGGATGCCGTCGAACAGGACCTTCATATCCTCAACCGAATCAATCGCCACGCCTGCCTTGCCGACATCGCCCACCACGCGCGGATGGTCGCTGTCATAGCCGCGATGGGTGGCCAGATCGAAGGCCACGGAAACGCCCTGCTGACCGGCGGCCAAGGCGCGGCGATAGAAGGCGTTTGATTCCTCGGCGGTCGAAAAACCGGCATATTGGCGGATCGTCCAGGGGCGGCCCGCATACATGGTCGCGCGGGGGCCTCGGGTGAAGGGCGCAAGCCCCGGCAGGGTGCCCAGATGGTCCAGCCCCTCGGTATCGGCCTCGGTATAAAGCGGCTTGACGGTGATTCCCTCCAGCGTGTCCCAGTTCAGGCTGTCAGGCTCGCGGCCCTTGAGTTCCTTGCTGGCAAGGCTTTTCCACTGGTCAAGCTGTGGTTTTTCATATGTCGTCATGGCAAGTCCTTTCCGAACGGGCGCATTGCCCTATATCTTAGGGCAAAAGAGGAGCGGATGAAGAAAACTCTGATAGTGATGGCCGCTTTTGCGGTGGCGGCGATGGGCTCGGGGCGCTCGGACGCGCCGCCCGCGCGCGAACGCGTGAACCCGCCTTCGGCCGCCGAGGTCAGCGCCCGCCAGGAGGCCGCAGGGGGGGCGGTGCCAGAGGCGCGCCCGGTGGCGGCTCTGGTGGTCCACGACGCCGCCGAGGTCGCGCCCGAGGATTTTCTCTGGACTGCCCGGCCCGTCGTGGTCTTTGCCGATACCGCCGATGATCCGGCCTTCGTCGAACAGATGCGGATGCTGCGCGAGGCGCCGGGCCTTCTGTTGGAACGCGATGTGGTGGTGGTCACCGATACCAACCCGGCGGGCGCCGGGGTCTGGCGCGGCAATCTGCGCCCGCGCGGCTTTTCGCTGGTGGTGATCGACAAGGACGGTGAGGTGAAACAGCGCAAGCCCTCACCCTGGAGCGTGCGGGAAATCTCACGCGCGATTGACCGTTTCCAGTTGCGGCGGCAGGAAATCGGGCGGGCGGGCGTCTTGCCGTGATTGATTTTCGCGCAGATTGGGCCCATATTGGGCTGAACAAAGGGGTTCATCATGCGCCAGTCACCCGCCATCCGCGCCTCGCGCCCGCTGCGTAAGCCTGCTCTTGGGGCCAAAAAGCCCGCGATCCGCGCGCCGCGGCTGGATGCGGAGGCGCGGGCCGAGTTTCTGGCTGAGCTGGAACGCCGCATGGGGGTCAAACCGATTCTGGGCCGGACGGGGATGCGTCCGGGCTATTGAGGGCGGGGCTCTTGGTGCCGTCCTGATTGGCCACGATGGCGGCCAGAACCTGCTGGCCCAGCTCTAACGCCTCGATCCGCAGCGCGATATAATCGAGATAAAGCGCCGAGGCGCGCTCTGCCCCGATCTTTTCCACATCCACAGCCCGCAGGTCCGAAATCGCCGCCCCGATGCGGTGCAACTGCGTGTAATAGAGAATGATCGGGTCGATCGTGTCGCGCGGCAGGACGTGAATATCCTTGAGAATCGCGCGGAACACGGCGTCATTGGCCTCGGTCGGGATGGTCGGGAAAAACCCGGGCTCGGTCTCGATCCGGGTCGCGATCTCATCGCCGTAGCTTTCCAGATCGTCGCGCATCAGCGCGCTGACATAGGCGCGGATCTCGGCAAACAAAGCGCGCTGCACATCGCGCACCCGCTCCGCCCGAAGCGCCGCCTCACGCCGCCGGTTCTGGAAATGAACGACCCACCAGCCCGCCACAACGAACAGCCCGGCGATGAGTGCCTGCTGCGCGGGGGGCGAAAGATAGGGGTCGAGCGGGGGCATATCGGCTAACGCGGCGCAGTGAGGTTTGCAGCGGGCCACGCGTCGCAGCGGAACCATTGCCCCGCTGCTGCGTCAGGCGCCACGACATGAAGCCTTCGAGGCATGGCTTATTCAAACTCCATGATCACATCATCGACCTTGAGGCTTTGCCCCGCCTCGGCGTTCACCGATTTGACCACCCCGCGGCGTTCGGCGCGCAGGATGTTTTCCATCTTCATCGCCTCGACGGTGGCCAAAGCCTGACCCTCTTGCACCTCGTCGCCCTCAGCCACGTTGATCTTCACGACCAGACCCGGCATCGGGCAAAGCAGGAATTTCGAGGTGTCGGGCGCGACCTTCTCCGGCATCAGCCGGGCGAGTTCCGCCGCACGGGGGCTGCGGATCTGCACGCGCAGATCGGCACCACGCACGCGCAGGCGGTAACCGGCGGTGATCTTGTCTGCCTTCAGCACCAAAGGCGCGCCATCGACCATCAGCCGCGCAAGGCTCTGGCCCGGCACCCAGTCCGAGGTCACGCGCAGATCGCGCCCGCCCACCGTCACGGTCGAGCCTTCGCGGTCGGCCTTGATCTCAACCGGGAACTCGCGCCCGTCAATCGTGACCACCCAGTCGCTGCCCACGACCCGTTCGTGATTGTCCAGCCGCCCCGAGATGCGGGTGCGGCGGATCTCGGCCACGCGATACATCGCCGCCGCCGCCGCCGCGATGCGCTCCAGTTCGGTATCAGGCAGGGTCGCGCCTTCGAACCCTTCGGGATATTCCTCGGCGATGAAAGCCGTGGTGATCTCGCCCGAGACGAAGCGCGGATGGTCCATCACCGCCGACAGGAAAGGCAGGTTATGGCCAATCCCCTCGACCTCGAAACTGTCAAGCGCGACCCGCATCGCCTCGATGGCCGCGCCGCGATCCGGCGCCCATGTGCAGAGCTTCGCGATCATCGGGTCGTAGAACATGCTGATCTCGCCGCCCTCGAACACGCCGGTATCGTTGCGCACGGCCTCTGCGCCGGTCTTGTCCGTCTGGCTGATCCATTTGCCGTTGTCGTTGAGCGGCCCCGCCGCCACCTCGACCGGCGGGCGATAGCGCGACAGCCGCCCGATCGAGGGCAGGAAGTTGCGATAGGGGTCTTCGGCGTAAAGGCGGCTTTCGATGGCCCAGCCGTTGATCTTCAGATCGTCCTGCGCGAAGGGCAGCTTTTCGCCCGCAGCAACCCGGATCATCTGCTCGACCAGGTCGATGCCGGTGATCAGCTCGGTGACGGGGTGTTCGACCTGAAGCCGGGTGTTCATCTCAAGGAAATAGAAATTGCGCGCGCCGTCCACGATGAACTCGACTGTGCCCGCGCTTGCGTAACCGACCGCCTGCGCCAAGGCGACCGCCTGTTCGCCCATCGCGCGACGGGTTTCCGGGTCGAGGAAGGGCGAGGGGGCCTCTTCGATGACCTTCTGGTTACGCCGTTGGATCGAGCATTCACGTTCATGCAGATAGACCGCATTGCCATGGGTGTCGGCCAGAACCTGAATCTCGATATGGCGCGGTTGGGTGACGAATTTCTCGATGAAGATGCGGTCATCGCCAAAGCTGTTCGCAGCCTCATTCTTGGAGGATTCGAAGCCCTCGCGCGCCTCCTCGTCGTTCCAGGCGATGCGCATCCCCTTGCCGCCGCCGCCCGCCGAGGCCTTGATCATCACCGGATAGCCGATCTCGCCCGAGATCCTTACCGCCTCATCCGCATCGGCAATCAGCCCCATATAGCCCGGCACAGTCGACACGCCCGCCTCGGCGGCCAGCTTTTTCGAGGTGATCTTGTCGCCCATCGCCTCGATGGCGCCTGCGGGCGGGCCGATGAATGCCACGCCCTCGGCCGCCAGAGCCTCGGCAAATGCCTTGTTCTCGGACAGGAAACCATAGCCCGGATGGACTGCCTCGGCCCCGGTCTGGCGGATCGCCTCCATGATCTTGTCGATCACGATATAGGACTGGTTCGCCGGGGGCGGGCCGATATGCACCGCCTCGTCGGCCATCTTGACATGAAGCGCGCCCCGGTCGGCATCGGAATAGACCGCCACGGTCTGAATGCCCATCTTGCGGGCGGTCTTGATAACGCGGCAGGCGATTTCGCCACGATTGGCAATCAGGATCTTCTTGAACATGGCGGCTCCTCAACCGGCGGATGCAAAAACGCCGCCCGTGGCGGAACCACGGACGGCGCGAATGGAAAACCCAGCCCCTGCGGGGTGGATCAGATCTTTACTGGCACAGGCGAACGTCGTCGCACAGCGCACCGGCCGCGGCGCCGATGGCCGCGCCGCGCAGGCGGTCCCCGCCGCCCTTGCCGCGAACGGTCTGGACGGTATAGCCGGTGGCCGCGCCAATGATGGCCCGGTCGGCATCGGTCGGGTTGATGTTCTGGGTGCAGCCGGCGACGCCTGCCACTGAAAGCGCGGCAACCGCCGCTGCAATGCGAAACTTGCGCATGGTTTTGTCCTTATATCTGTCAGACCCCACGCAGCGCGGGGCCTGCATCCGGTTTCGTTACTGGCAGACGCCCACGTCGTCGCACAGCGCACCGGCGGCCGCGCCGACAAGGGCGCCAGTCGCGGCATTGCCGTCAACGGCCTTGGCCACGACCGCACCGGCGACCGCGCCACCGGCGGCGCGCTGAACGTCGGGCGAGATGCCATATTGGCCGTAGGGGTCGGCGCAAGCGGCAAGCGAGCCGACCACAAGCGCGGCCCCGGCAAGACGGATGAGATTCGTTTTCTGCATGTTACACTGCCTTTTCGAGTTGCCCGTTTCCGGGTTCCATTGATTTGCAGAAGCATCATGTCACGCAACGCCATGAACTGAAACTGACTTTGCCGTGAAAAAGATGAGAGCGGCGGGTTTTTGCGCATTAATCCCACTCATCTTCATCGTCGAAATCGGCATCGTCCCAATCGAATTCGGGCGGCGAGTCGGTGGCGAAAAGCTCAGGAAAACCGGCCTCGGCGCGGGCCATATCCACGCGCAGCAGTTGATCATAGCTGGCGGGGTCGAATTGGCCGACCGCGACCACCTCACGGTTGAGCAGCCAGGACAGCCGCCCGGCATCCAGATTGCCGCGCTCGAACGGCTCTTCGCCGAAATGGTTGATCAGCGCGGACAGAAAGCCCGCATCGGCGCGACGATCCGCGGGCGCACGGTCGCGAAAGCGTTCACGGGCGACCAGTTTGGTTGCGCCCTTCTTGTTGGCGCGGCGGATCGTGAACTGAAAATCAGAGGAGGGCAGGCGTGAGGGAAAGCCACGATGTTTCAGCATGACACGCCCCGGATGCCATGCCTCTGGCCGGGCTGGCGCGGGGGGAAAGCCCGCCCGCGCCGAACCGGATCAGCGATATTTGCTGGTGTAAACCGGCTCTTGGGTGACGACCGGGGCCGGGGTGGTGAGAACCGGGCCGGGCGCGAATTCAGGCTGGCGCGGCTGGCACGCGGCGACGGTGCCGATAACGACGCAAGCGAGTGCGATTTTCTTGAACATATGTCTCTGCTCCTGTGACGCGGGGCTTTGTTGCCCCGGCTTTTGGGTTCGGTATCACTCCGCACGGCTTGCGCGGATGGCGCCATAGTAGGCCCGCGCAGGGACAAGGCATAGGCCCCGGCCCGATGGCGCGGGATCACATAATCGTGCTGTGGCTTGCTTGCATCAATGCGGGCCGTCATGGCATCCCCCTTTTTGCCGTCTGTCGCCTGTTACAACGGAATATTGTCGTGCTTTTTCCAAGGGTTCGACAGTTTCTTGTTGCGCAGGCTGGCGAAGGCGCGAGCCACACGCTTGCGGGTGCCGTGAGGTTGGATCACCTCATCGATGAAACCTTTTTCGGCGGCCACAAAGGGGTTTGCAAAGCGTTCTTCATAATCGCGGGTGCGCGCGGCGATCTTGTCGGGCTCACCCAACTCGCTGCGATAGAGGATCTCAACCGCGCCTTTCGCGCCCATCACAGCGATCTCCGCCGTGGGCCAGGCATAGTTGAAATCGCCGCGCAGATGTTTCGACGCCATCACGTCATAGGCGCCGCCATAAGCCTTGCGGGTGATGACGGTGACCTTCGGCACGGTCGCCTCGCCGTAAGCGAACAGCAGTTTCGCGCCATGCTTGATGACGCCGCCATATTCCTGCCCGGTGCCCGGCAGAAAGCCCGGCACATCGACAAGCGTCAGGATCGGGATCTCGAACGCATCGCAGAACCGCACGAACCGCGCCGCCTTGCGTGAGCTGTCAATGTCCAAGACCCCCGCCAGCACCATCGGCTGGTTGGCGACGACGCCCACGGTCTGCCCCTCGATCCGGATGAAGCCGCAGATGATATTGCCCGCGAAATCCTTCTGGATCTCATAAAAATCGCCCTCATCGGCGATCTTGGTGATGAGTTCCTTCATGTCATAGGGCATGTTCGGATTGTCGGGGATCAGCGTGTCAAGGCTTTCCTCGATCCGGCCCGGCTCGTCGAAGAAGGGGCGCACCGGGGCCTTGTCGCGGTTCGACAAAGGCAGAAAATCGAACAGGCGGCGGATCTCATACAGCGCCTCGACATCATTGTCGAAAGCCCCATCCGCGACCGAGGATTTCTTCGTATGGGTCGAGGCCCCGCCCAACTCCTCGGCGGTCACGACCTCATTGGTCACGGTTTTCACCACATCAGGGCCGGTCACGAACATATAGGAGGTGTCGCGGACCATGAAAATAAAGTCCGTCATGGCCGGGCTATAGACCGCGCCGCCCGCGCAGGGCCCCATGATCACGCTGATCTGCGGGATCACGCCCGAGGCCATGATGTTGCGCTGAAACACCTCGGCATAGCCGGCAAGGCTGGCCACGCCTTCCTGAATCCGCGCGCCGCCCGAATCGTTGAGCCCGATCACCGGCGCGCCGTTCTGCATCGCCATGTCCATGATCTTGCAGATCTTTTGCGCATGGGTCTCGGACAGAGAGCCGCCAAAGACCGTGAAATCCTGGCTGAACACATAGACCATGCGCCCGTTGATCGTGCCCCAGCCCGTGACCACACCGTCACCTGCGGGGCGGTCGTTCTCCATCCCGAAATCGGTCGAGCGATGGGCGACGAACATATCGAACTCTTCAAAGCTGCCCTCGTCCAGCAGCAGCTCGACCCGTTCCCGCGCGGTCAGCTTGCCGCGCGCGTGCTGCGCGTCGATACGGCGCTGACCGCCACCCATGCGGGCGGCTTCGCGGCGTTCCTCAAGCTGGTTGTGAATGTCCTTCATCATCGCCTCCTCGCGCGGGATCGCAGCCAATTTGCGAATGTTTAACGTGATGACAGTTGCGTAAAAAGAGTTATTCGGGATATTTGCAAATATTCCGCAGGGCAGGCGGTGCAAAATGCAAAACCGCAAACACCTTGACGCGGGCCACGCTTGGCGCAATCTGCGCGCATGACGCTTTACATCGACACAGAGGCCCTTGCGGCCAATTATCGCGCGCTTGCCACCTTGTCAGGACAGGCGCGGGCGGCAGCGGTGGTCAAGGCCGACGGCTACGGTCTGGGCATTGAGGTCGCGGGCCGGGTGCTGCGTGACGCGGGCGCGCGCGATTTCTTCGTCGCACTCGCCTCCGAGGCGCAGGCGCTGCGGCAGGCCGTGGGGCCGGGGCCGCGTATTTTCGTTCTGTCGGGGCATATGGAGGGTGAGGATCTGGGAGACGCCATCCCGATGCTCAACTCGCCCGAACAGTTCTTCCGCGACCGCGCCATGCGACCGGGCCGCCCCTTCGGCATTCAGCTCGACAGCGGCATGAACCGGCTTGGGCTGGAGCCTTCTGAGTGGGCCGTGATCCGCGATGAGGCGCTGAGCCTTGGCCCCGAACTGGTCATGTCGCATCTGGCCTGCGCCGACGCGCCCGAGCACCCGATGAACCGCCGCCAGCTGGACGCCTTTCGCGCCATGACCGATGGCATCACCGCGCCGCGCAGCTTTGCCGCGACCGGCGGCATCCTGCTTGGCCCTGACTATCATTTCGACCTGACCCGCCCCGGCATCGGCCTTTATGGCGGCCTGCCCTTTGCCGATGCGCAGCCGGTTGTGCGGCTGTCGCTGCCGGTGATCCAGACCCGCATCGTCGAGGAAGGCGAGCCGGTCGGCTATTCCAACACTTGGACCGCGCCGCGCCGCACCCGCGTCGCGACGGTGGCGGCGGGCTATGCCGACGGCATCCATCGCGCGCTGTCCTCTGACGGGCAGGGCGCGCGGCTGGGGCTGATGGCGGGCGATATTTCCTGTCCCGTGGTGGGCCGCGTCTCGATGGATCTGATCACAGTTGACGTGAGCGCGCTTGAGACGGTGCCTGATGCGCTTGATTTGATCAATGCGACCCAGACCGTCGATCAGGTGGCCGAGGCGATGGGCAGCATCGGCTATGAGGTGCTGACCGGATTGGGGCGGCGCTACAGGCGCGAGATCCTTTGATCTGGCGGTTCGCCCGCCCCGGCCAAGGCGCTGCGTCGTAAATCTTTGATCAAACTGCGGCAGAATCTGGCCCATGGGGCGGATCGGCACTTGCCTGCGGGGCCGGATATGCGCACCATTGACCCGAACCACCACCGGAGACCGATTTGGGCCTGACGCCGACCCCACCCGCCAATGCCGCGCCCTCTGAAACGCTGCTTGAATTTCCCGATAACCGCCTGCTGATCGACCTCTGCGGCGCCAATGACCGGCATCTGGCCCGGCTTGAGGAAGCCTTCGGCGTGCATATCCTGCGCCGTGGCAACCTGCTGGCGGTGGTTGGCGCGCCTGAGGCGCAGGCTGAGGCGGCGGGAGTGCTGAACGCGCTTTATGCCCGGCTGGAACAGGGCCGCCCGGTCGGCATGGCCGAGATCGAGGCCGCCTTGCGCATGGGCGCCGATCAGGTCGCCGACGCCCCGAGCCCCGCCGAACAGCTGGAAATGTTCGGCACCGGCCCGATTGAGCTGCGCACCCGCAAGAAAACCATTGAGCCGCGCACCGACGCGCAGCGCGACTATGTGCGCAATCTGTTCGCGAATGAGATGGGCTTTGGCATCGGCCCGGCGGGCACCGGCAAGACCTATCTGGCCGTCGCGGTCGGCGTCACCATGCTGATCGGCGGCCATGTGGACCGGATCATCCTGTCGCGCCCCGCCGTCGAGGCGGGTGAGCGTCTGGGCTTTCTGCCGGGCGACATGAAGGAAAAGGTCGATCCCTATATGCAGCCGCTTTATGACGCGCTGAACGACTTTTTGCCCTCGAAACAGCTGCAAAAGCTGATGGAGGAAAAACGGATCGAGATCGCGCCGCTGGCCTTCATGCGCGGGCGGACGCTGGCCAACGCTTTTGTCGTGCTGGATGAGGCGCAGAACGCCACGACGATGCAGATGAAGATGTTCCTGACCCGGCTTGGCGAAGGCTCGCGCATGGTCATTACCGGCGACCGCAGCCAGATCGACCTGCCGCGCGGCACCCAGTCCGGTCTGGTCGAGGCAGAGAAGATCCTCAAGGATATCAAGGGGATCAGCTTTAACTATTTCACCTCGAAGGATGTCGTCCGGCACCATCTGGTCGCCCGGATCATCGAGGCTTACGACGCCGAGGACGCCGCCGCCCTCGCGCGCGGCGAGAATGCGGACGGGCGGGCGCGTTGGGTGCCGCGCCGCGACCCGGGGTCGTCGGGGCGACGTCGCGAACGGGACGATGACGGCCCGCCCATTGCCGAAATGGAGCGCCGGACGGGGGCCTCGGACGGACCCGGCGATGGCTGAGATCGACACGATCATCGAGGATGACAGATGGGCCGAAACTGGGCTTGAGGAACTGGCCATACGGGCCGGGCGGGCGGTTCTGGACCATCTGGGGCTTGACGCTGAGATCGTGGTGATGGGCTGCGACGATGCCCGCATTGCCGCGCTGAACGCCGATTTTCGCGGCAAGCCGCGCCCGACCAATGTGCTGTCCTGGCCCTCGGTCGAACATGCCCCGCGCATCGCGGGCGCGGTCCCGGTGCCGCCCGACACGGACGAATTGGGCGATATCGCCATCGCCTTTGAGACCTGCGCGGCTGAGGCGCGCGCGCAGGGCAAGCCCTTTGCCGATCACGTCACCCATCTGATCGTCCATGCCGCCTTGCATCTGGCGGGCTATGATCACGACGATGAGGCCGATGCCGAAACGATGGAAGAGACCGAGCGGGTCATTCTGGCCTCGCTTGGCATTTCCGATCCGTATCAAGAGGTTACAACATGAGCTCCGAGCCCTCCCAATCCGCGGGCCCGCCGCCCGACCTGGCCGCGGCGCCCGCAAGCTGGGCCGATGGCGTCGGCGGCGAAGGCCGCGACCTGCCCGCCTCGCGCGGGTTTCTGGGGCGGCTGCTTGGGGCCTTCTCAACCGACGCGCCCGATGCCGCCGAGGACTCGGTCGGCCACCGCGCCGCTGCGCCAAGCGCGCCCGGCATGGTGAACCTGCGCCGGCTGCGCGTCGATGACGTGGCGGTGCCCAAGGCGGAAATCGTCGCAGCCCCGGTGACCACGCCGCTGGACCAATTGGTCGAGATGTTCCGCGAACACGGCTTTTCCCGCATCCCGGTCTTTCGCGGCACGCTGGACAGCCCGCTTGGGCTTGTCCATCTCAAGGATCTGGCGCTGAAACACGGCTTTGGCGCGCGCCCCTCGGGCAAGTTCAGTCTGCGCCCGATGCTGCGCCCGCTGCTTTATGTGCCGCCTTCGATGTCCATCGGGGTTCTGCTGCAAAAGATGCAGAACGAACGTATCCACATGGCCCTTGTGATCGATGAATATGGCGGTGTGGACGGGCTTGTCACCATCGAGGACCTGATCGAGCAGGTGATCGGCGAGATCGAGGATGAGCATGACGAGGAAGAGGGCGGGCTTTGGGTCGCCGAAAAGCCCGGCCAATGGCTGGTTCAGGCCCGCGCGCCGCTGGACGAGCTTGAGCAGGAAACCGGGCTGCCGCTTGTCACCGACGAAACCGATGATGAGGTGGACACGCTGGGCGGGCTGATCTTCATGCTCGCGGGTCGCGTGCCCCTGCGCGGCGAGGTGATCCCCCACGCCTCGGGCGTCGAATTCGAGGTCGTCGATGCCGACCCGCGCCGGATCAAGCGCGTGCGCATGCGCGCCCCCTCGGCGGTGGCTCCGCCTGCGAGTTGAGGCGGGGGCTGTCTTGAAGGCCGGGTTCCGGCGCGCGATGAGCTGCTCGCGTCGGGCGTCGAGTTTGAGGTCTCGATGCCAGCCCGCGCCGGATCAAACGCGCGTTGGCGCGTGCGCGTTTGGTCTTGCCTCAGTATCAAGCTGAGCAGGATTAGATGTCGATGCACGGGCCTTGAGATGTGGAAATAGGCCGCTCGCACCCCTTCATCGAAACGCGGGACAAGACGGTAGGACGGCACGGGCCTGAAAATTTCGGGCTCGGCATGGGCTCGGTGGGCCAAACGGGGCGAACTCTGAGCGAACCGCCGTAATGAGCGGCTGATAGCCTGATCGGATTGCGGCGCGCTCGTGGCTTCCGAACTTGGCATGGGTAATTGGTCGCCAGAAACCAATGCCTTTGCCTCATCAAGCTCCGTGGATTTTAACCTGCGCATTGAAATGAGGGTCGAAGTTGCAAACGCGGGCGCAACCGCCACATCTCGCTGGCGATGGACTGATCGGCTGGCCGGGGGCACACTTATCGTAAGCCTGAAATGAGGCGGGCGGTCGAGCGAAGCTGCTGCTTTGCCTTCTCAGGCGCGGTAAATTGCAACCCTTGCATCAAGAAGGCCGGTCGAGGGCCAAAGGCGGGTCGACGGATGCATCCCGCCATGACGGCCTGATCGGATGGCTTATCGCGCGGTCAAGCGGTCAAGCGGTCGCAGCGACGCAAGGCGCCGGGCCGCCCGCTCAGCGGCCGAGCCTCGCGCCATCGGCTCCGCCCTTAGCTTTTTCATGCGCATCATCGAACGGGCTATCGAAACAGCATCTGCCCGCCCCTCAATCCTCACACCCGAGAGCGCGGCCTCAGCACCAGCCAGATCAGCGCGGCCCCCGCCAGCATCAAAAAGGGCAGCATCGCCAGATTGACCGCGCTCCACCCCGCTGCGGCATTGCCAGCCCCCGCGCAATTCATCAGTCCGCCCGACGATAGAGAGGCCAGAAATACGCCCGAAAACACCACGAAATCGTTGATCCCCTGTACTCGCCCGCGTTCCGCATCACTATGCGCGCGGGTCAGCATGGCGGTCGCGCCGATATAGCCAAAATTCCAGCCAATCCCCAGCAGAATAAGGGTGATAAAGAACTGGTGCAGCTCAACCCCTGACAGCGCGACAGCACCCGCGGCGCCAAGGATCAGAAGGCCGGTTCCGACAATCGCGGGCGCTCCGAAACGCGCAATCAGGTGGCCGGTCACGAAGGACGGCGCGAACATCGCGATCACATGCGCCGAGACGATATTGGCCGCATCGCCGCCGGTAAAGCCGCAGCCAACCACCGCCAGCGGCGCCGAGGTCATCACCAGATTCATCAGCGCATATGACACCATTCCGCAGATCATCGCGACCGCGATCACCGGGGTTTTCAGCAATTCGGCGGTGCTGCGGCCCTGCGTCATGCCGCCAGTGACTGGCGGGGCAGGTTTGGGGATATCAAGGCCAAAGAACAACAACGCGCCGGCCAGATTGATGCCCGCAATCGCCAGATAGGTCGCCATGAACGGCACGGCCATCGCATCAATCGTCATGCGCACAAGGGCAGGCCCGATCAGCGCCGAGAGCAGCCCCCCGGCCATGACCCATGAAATCGCGCGCGATTCGAATTCTGGCGGGGCGGTGTCGGTGGCGGCGAAACGGTAAAAACCCTGCGCCGACATATAGGTGCCGGTCAGCAGGGAGCCTGTCAGAAAAAGCAGAAAACTGTCGGCCTGAAGCCCGATGAAGGCGAGCGCGGCCCCAACGGCACCAAAGCCCACCGCCAGCAGGAAGCCGGACCGGCGACCGTGACGCTGCATAAAGCCTGCGAGCGGTCTTGCCGACAGGGCCGAGCCCAGAACCACCATCGAAATCGGCAGCGTGGCATAGCAAGGGTTCGGCGTCAGCATCTGCCCGGCCAGCCCGCCGACGATGAAAATCATCGTCATCTGGGCGCCCAGAACCGCCTGAGCCAGAACCAGGACAGCCACATTGCGGCGCGCCCGCGACATCTGGCGGATGCTGGTCATGGTTTCAGTCAAGCCGGGCGGCCTCGCGGGCGCGGGCCTCAATCGCGGTCCAGTCACCCGACGCAACATCGGCGTCGGGCGCGATCCAGCTTCCGCCGACGCAGGTGACATTCGGCAGGCTGAGATAATCGCGCGCATTCTGCGGGCTGACCCCGCCGGTCGGGCAAAAGGTGATGCGGGCCAAAGGACCGCCAAGCGCCTTGAGTGCCGCCGCCCCGCCCGATGTGCCGGCGGGAAAGAACTTGAGCATATCATAGCCAAGCTCGGCCGCCCGCATCACTTCGCTTGCGGTCACAGCGCCCGGCAAGAGCGGCAGGCCAATATCCTCACAAGCCTGCGCGAGGGTTTCGGTGAGGCCCGGTGAGACCGCGAAAGTCGCGCCTGCATCCTGCGCCTGTTTGGCATCATCCGGCGTCAACACGGTCCCCGCGCCCACATGACTGCCGGGGATGCGCGACATATTCTTGATTGCATCAAGCGCGGCCTCGGTTCGCAACGTGACCTCCAGCACGGGCAGCCCACCGCCGATCAAGGCACGCGCCAGATCCGACGCGCGCAACGCATCTTGGACGACCAGCACAGGAATGACAGGCGCGAGTTCGCAGAGCTGACGGGTGCGGGCGGACTGTTCTTGCGGTTTCATGTTACGCTCCTCTTCGTCGCGCGCAGCTTGCCCCGCATCGGTTTGGGGCGCAAGTGGGCGAGAACAAGGAGAGGTGCGCCGTCGCGCGATAGATATTGCAGCCGTCCAATCCAGCCATTTGTGACGGTCGGGCGGTTATTTTCAGCCATTCTTCGGCGCCAACCTGACCTTAAAGCTCTTGCTGTTTTCACCGCCCGCCATGCAACAGAGCTACCCCTTTCTCAGCAATTCACCGACAGCCAAGACCGCCTGTTCGATGCCCACGGCCATGATCTCAAAAAAGCTCGACATCTGCGGGCGAAGCCGCGCTGCTTTGCGCCTCCAATAATGCGTTTCGCACCGATTCGAGGCGAATATGCGACAGGCCGTCCAGCAGATTTGCCGGGCCGGCAGCCGTGCCGGGCATATGCGAAAGAAATGCGGCAATATCCTGAAGCTCTTGCGTGATGCGATCAAGCATCTGAAGGATCCTGACATCGGGCGCGGCTGTCCCGGCCGCGATATCGCCCAAATGAGTCTCAAGCTGCGCGGATCGTTTGGCCATATCGGCGACGAGGGCGCCAAGGCGCGCCTGCAGATCGGCGGGGGTCGGCGTGATCTTGCGCATCTCCATCACAGACGTCCGACCACGGCCTCAAGGCAGGCTTTCAACTCGGCGGCCTCAAACGGCTTTTTAATGAAATTGTTCATGCCCAAGGCCTTGCCCGAGTCGATGGTGTCCTTATCGGCCTTGCCGGTGATCAGGATAAAGCCCACCCCCTTGGTCGCCCCGCCGCTGCGCAATTTTTGCAGCAATTCGATGCCGCTCATCCCCGGCATATTGTAATCCGACAAGATCAGATGCGCGGGCTGGCGCGCCAAAAGCGCCAAAGCCTCGTCACCGCTTGCGGCGTGGTGAATATTACGGATGCCCATCGCCTCAAGCGCCTGAACAATCAGGCCGCGGCTTGTTGACATGTCATCGACGACAAGAATATGGATCTGGTCTTTCAGGCTCATCTTCTGTTTTCCGTTAGCTCAGAGGCGGCGATATGTGGTAACGCCCGCGGTTTCGAGGCAATGATCAAGCGAGCTCGGCACCCGTTCGGAATGTCCGATCAGGAGCCAGCCCTGTGGTTTCAGCGATTCGGCCAGTCTGCGCCAAAGACGTTCCTGCGTTTCCTGATCGAAATAGATCGCCACATTTCGGCAAAAAATCACGTCAAAGCGATCACGCGATGCTTTGGAGGCAGTCAGGTTTTCGCATGAAAACCGGACCATTTGCGCAATTGCGGGCCTGACCTGCCAGCCTCCTGCCTTATCCTCGAAAAAGCGCCCACGGCGTTCGGGTGACAGGCCCGAAAGCTCGGCCTGGCTGTAGAACCCCGATTTGGCGCGTTCGAGAATATTGTGATCGATATCGGTGCCGAAAATCGTCACGCGCTTTGTCAGATCCGGGTGGCGTTCCGCAATCGCCATGGCAATCGAATAAGGCTCTTGTCCGCTGCTGCAGCCAGCCGACCAGATATTGATCGAACCGGCATTGTGACGCAGGTCGGGCAGTATATTCTGACAAAGCGTGTCAAAATGATGCGCCTCTCGAAAGAAATGGGTGACATTGGTCGTCAGCGAAGAGATGAACTCACGCCTTTCGTCGCGCCCGTCAAGCGAGTTGATAAAGTGCAGATAGTCGCGGATGCTGGTCTTTCCAGTCGCGGTCAGGCGGCGGTAAAGCCGCGCCCTGACCATGGTCTTCTTCGGCGCCGAAATAACGATGCCGCTTTGATCGTGAATGATGCTGCGCAACTGGTTGAAATCGCTGTCGTCGATTGGCCAGTCGTGACCGGGTTGGGGCGCGGTCATGCTGCGTCCTGCTGTTCATTTTCAAGAACGGCGCCAAGATCGAGGACACGGATCAGCTTCTCGTCGATCAGCAGCAGGGCGTCGATGCAGCGCGATTGAGGATCATCGCCAAGCCGGGGTGGCGGCTGCATGTCTTCGCGCCGCATTGCGACGATGTCGGAGACCGCATCGACCAAGAGCCCGGCCATCCGCCCGCCAATGCTGACCACGATGATCACGTTGCGCTCTTCCGCGTCGATGGGCGGCATGCCCAGCCGGATCGACAGGTCCACCACCGGCAGAACGGTTCCGCGCAGGTTGATGACGCCCTTCACATGGGGCGGCGCGAAGGGCAGGGGCGTGGCGCGTGCCCAGCCGCGAATCTCGCGCACCGACATGATGTCCACACAATATTCCTGTTCGCCAAGGCGGAAGGACAGGAGTTCGATCTCATTTTCGTTCTGCATGATGCTTGCGTCGGTCATGTTCAGCCTGCCAGTCTGCGTTCAAATGAAAGGTTATGTGCTGCCGGGCGTTGGCCCAGATCAGCGGGATCAAGGATCAGGGCGATTTGTCCGTCGCCAAGGATGGTGGCCGCCGCGACGCCGGGGATCGAGCCGTAATTCTGGCTTAGCCCTTTGATGACGACCTGCCTTTGTTCCATGATCGTGTCTACGATCAGCGCGGCGCGATCACCGTTTTCCTGTGTGGTCAGAAGGACGATCCCGGACAAGGTTTGCTCTGCCCTGTCGCGGAAGCCCAGTTGCTCGGCTAGGTCGTAGATCGGGACATATTCGCCCCGGAACTGCATGATCTTGCCGGTGCCGCCCAACGTCTCGATTCTCTGGGAATCGATCCGCGCGGTTTCGATGATTGCAGAAAGCGGCACGACAAGGGTTTGTCCGGCCGCGCGCACCACCATGCCGTCCAGAACGGCAAGGGTCAGAGGCAGCGAAATCGAGAATTTCGTGCCCTGGCCCGCCACGCTGGAGATCGATACGCGACCGCCAAGCGTGGTGATGGCGCTGCGCACCACATCCATCCCGACGCCGCGCCCGGACAGGGCCGAGACTTCAGTCGCGGTCGAAAAACCGGGGAGGAATATCAGGTTGTCGATCTCGGTATCGGTCAAGGGCGCGTCTGCGGCGACCAGACCCTTGCTGATGGCGATATCCCGGACCTTGGCGCGGTTGATGCCTGCGCCATCATCGGCAATCTCGATCAGGATGCGGCCCGCGCGATGGGTCGCCGAAAGGGTGATGACACCCTCGGCGGGCTTGCCTGCGGCCTGGCGCTTTTCGGGCGTCTCAAGCCCGTGATCGACCGAGTTGCGGATCATATGGGTCAAGGGCTCAGCCAGCCGTTCGATCACGGTCTTGTCGATCTCGGTCGCCTCGCCCTCGGTGCGCAGGCGCACCTCTTTGCCGACGCTGGCCGAAGTTTCGCGCACGATCCGCGACATGCGCTGAAAGAGCGGTTTCACGGGCTGCGCGCGAATCATCATCACACTGTCCTGAATGTCGCGGGTCAGCATCATGAAGGCCTCAAGCCCGCTTGTGACCTCTCCGTGGCGGCTCAGCCCGGCCTCTTCGACGCTTTGCGACAGCATCGCCTGATTGATTACCAGCTCACCCACCAGGTTCACCAGACGGTCAATCTTTTCGAGATCGACGCGGACGGTTGCGGCGGCGGGCTCGGCTGCCGCTTTGGGCGCCGCAGTTGCCGGTTGCGGGCCGGGACGGGGGGCGAGGCTGGGCTCGGCTTGCGTGGTCTGGATGGGGGCCTCCGCCGGGGTTGGCTGCTGGGCTGTCGCAATGTCAAGCGTGCAGACATCCAGCACGAAATCAAACACTTGCCGGATGTCCCCCTCAGTGACATCACCCGCAAGCTCGATCTGCCAAGACAGCAGAGGGGTTTCTGAATTGCCAGCATCCGGTGCCGGCAGATCATCGGGGATCTCACAGCGGATATCGGCACGGCCAAGTGCGGACAGGGCGCGCAGGATATGCAGCGGCTCATTCCCGCTGGTATAAAGTTCTTTATGCGGGGCAAAGCGGATCAGCCAGCGTTGTTCGCTACCCTCGGCGTCTGCCGCCCCCTCGACCGTCGGCCGGTCGGAGCCGGGCAGCGCAAGGCCGAAATCGAGATTGAGGCCCATGGGCGCGAACTCGACCTCTTCTTCCTTGGGCGGGCCGTCCTCGCCCAAAAGCGCCTCAAGCGCGGTCAGCGTTTCTTCGGCGCCCTCCGGTTCGGGCGCCCCGTCGCGGGCCGCCGCGACATGGTCTTGCAGCTTGTCGGCGGCCTGAAAAAACAGCCGCACCGCCTCCGGGCCTGGGTCAAGCCGGCCGGCGCGCAATTCGTCCAGAACGGTTTCATAGCGGTGTGCAAAGCCCACCAGCCCGTCAAGCCCGAAGGCTCCCGCGCCGCCCTTGATCGAGTGGACCGCGCGGAACACGACATTGATCGTTTCCGAATCATTCCCGCCCGCCTCAATCTGGGCCAGCGCATCTTGCAGGCTTTCCAGCAATTCGTCGCATTCGACAAAGAATGAGGCCCGGATTTCGGCCATTGGATCTTGTGACATCCGCTTTCCCTTTAACCTGTAACCATTTGCAAGGATGTGATCAGTTTTTGCGGATCGAAGGGTTTGACGATCCAGCCGGTGGCTCCGGCATTGCGCGCCCGCGCCTTGAGTTCGGGGGCCGATTCGGTCGTCAGCACCAGAATGGGCGTGGCACGCAACCTCTCGATCCGGCGCACCGATTCGATGAAGCCGAACCCGTCCATGCGCGGCATATTCACATCCGAGATAATCGCGTCGGGGCTCAGCCCCTCCAGCACCTCAAGGCCGTGGAGGCCGTCATTGGCGGTTGTCACGCTCATGCCCGCGCCGGTCAGGGTGATGCGCAGCATGTCGCGCATGGTGCGGCTGTCATCGACAGCCAGGACGTTCAGGCTCATCCGGCGACCTCCAGCAAGAGGGGATCGACGCCGAACTGGGCAAGCGCCGTATCGAACCCGTCAGATCGCCCGATCAGCGTCAGGCCAAGGCCCCTTCGCCTGCGGTCCTGTGCCGCCGCCAGCAGGATTTGCAGGCAGAGCCCGCCCAAAAATTCGACGCCGCCCGCGTCAAGTTCCAGCGAATCCGCCGCCGCGATATCGCGGGCCAGCGGGCCCGCCGCGGTCAGATCGAGCCGCGAAGCAAGTGTCAGCGCCGTCATGCCACAAAGGCCCCCGGGCGCCGGTTAGGGGAAGTCAGCCGCATCTTGCGTCCTTTCCGTCAGTCCGTTTGGCCCGTTCTAGGCAGAAACCTCTTAAGGATCGGTTGACGGTAGCGGATTTTTCGGCAGTCTCACCAAAACAATACATAAAATTGTCTGCAATCGCCGCTTGCAATCCGGGCCGCGCCGGCCTAAATCCCGCCTACTTCTCAGGCAGGGGCGGGCTTTGGCGCGGAGACATCGTGCGAAGGTCCACCGGTTGGGGGCGACCCTCAAAACCCCTGCCAAGGCGCAAACCGGAAAGGAAATGGACATGGCGCTTCCCGATTTCTCCATGCGTCAGCTGCTTGAAGCTGGCGTTCACTACGGCCACCAGACCCAGCGTTGGAACCCGCGCATGGGCCAGTATATTTACGGCGACCGCAACGGCATTCACATCATCGACCTGACCCAGACCGTCCCGATGCTGGATCAGGCACTGCAAGTGGTGCGCGACACCGTGGCCAAGGGTGGTCGCGTGCTGTTCGTCGGCACCAAGCGTCAGGCGCAAAAGCCGATCGCGGATGCTGCCGAAAAATCCGCTCAGTTCTACATGAACCACCGCTGGCTGGGTGGCACGCTGACCAACTGGAAAACCGTGTCGCAGTCGATCAATCGCCTCAAAGCCATTGATGAGACGATGGAAAGCGGCGCAGAGGGGCTCACCAAGAAAGAGCGTCTGGGGCTGGAGCGTGAACAGGCCAAGCTGCAAGCCAGCCTTGGCGGCATCCGCGAGATGGGCGGTCTGCCGGACCTCTTGTTCATCATCGACGTGAACAAGGAAGATCTGGCCATTCTTGAGGCGAAAAAGCTGGGTATTCCGGTGGTTGCGGTGGTTGACACCAACTGCTCGCCCGACGGGATCGACTATATCATCCCGGGCAATGACGACGCGGCGCGTGCGATTGCGCTTTATTGCGATCTGGCGGCGCGTGCTGCCCTTGACGGCATGTCGGCGCAGATGGGTGCGGCGGGCGTTGACCTTGGCGCTCTGGAAGAGGGCCCCGAGGAAGATCTGGGCGCCGCCGAAGAGCCTGCTGTCGAAGCCGCAGCTGAGCCCGCCTGAGTTTCGTCACCGAACTGACATCGGGCGGGGATATCCCCGCCTGAGCAATCTGAATTGAGGAGAAGATCATGGCGATCACCGCTGCAATGGTGAAGGAACTGCGCGAATCGACCGGCGCAGGCATGATGGACGCGAAGAAAGCCCTGACTGAGACCGATGGCGACATGGAAGCCGCCGTTGACTGGCTGCGCACCAAGGGTCTGGCCAAGGCCGCCAAGAAATCCGACCGTGTGGCCGCCGAAGGTCTGGTCGCGGTTGCGGTCTCGGGTGGCAAGGGCGTTGCGGTTGAGGTGAACTCGGAAACCGATTTCGTGGCCAAGAACGAAGAATTCCAGAACATGGTCCGCTCGATTGCCGAAGCCGCGCTTGAGGTGGATTCGGTTGAGGCGCTGCGCGATGCGCCGGTCGGCGGCAAGCCCGTCTCTGAGGTGCTGACCGATGCGATTGCCAAGATCGGCGAGAACATGACCCTGCGCCGCATGGAGATCGCGGAAGGTGACAGCGTGGTCTCTTATGTCCACAACGCTGCGGCTGAGGGCATGGGCCGAATCGGCGTTCTGGTCGCCCTGAAAGGCTCGAACCCTGAGATCGGCAAGCAAATCGCGATGCATATCGCGGCCAGCAACCCCGCCTCGCTGGGTCAGGCCGATCTGGACCCTGCCTTGGTTGAGCGTGAAAAGGCCGTTCTGACCGAGCAGGCCCGCGAATCGGGCAAGCCCGAAGCCGTGATCGAGAAGATGATCGACGGTCGCATGGCCAAATTCTTCGAGGAAGTGACCCTTCTGGGCCAGAAATTCGTCATCAACCCCGATATCACGGTCGAACAGGCCGCCAAGGATGCGGGCGTCGAGGTTCTGGGCTTTGTCCGCATGGCCGTGGGCGAAGGCATCGAGAAGAAGGAAGAGGATTTCGCAGCCGAGGTCGCCAAGACCTTGGGCGGCAACTGATCCTATCCTCTGAAACGCTGAACGCCGGGCCATTGCGCCCGGCGTTTTTCGTTTGCGGCACAGTCACTTGACGCCGCCCGCGCCTTCGGGCAAAGCGCAAGGATGCGATATAATATCACAAATCTGGCCGGTCTTTCCGCCTTCGCCGCCCTGCTTGCTGCGCCCGCCATGGCCGCGCCGCCTGCTGCGGAGGAACGCCTTGATTTCATCAAGGCCAATACGCTGTGGATCTTCTACCATGAGCTTGGCCATGCCATCATCGACCAGATGGAACTGCCGGTTCTGGGCAAGGAAGAGGACGCCGCCGACCAGTTGGCGATCCTGCTGTCGGATACGGTCTGGGACGACCAGACCTCGGCGCTGATCAGCACTCATGTCGCCGCCGCTTTTCGCGCCGCCGATGCCACAGCGACTGAGCCATTCCCCTGGTGGGAAGAACATGCCGCCGATTTGCAGCGTTATTTCAGCGTGGCCTGCCTTTACTATGGCGGCGACCCTGACGGTCGCGCGGAGCTGCCCGAACGCGCCGGTTTGCCGCCCGAGCGGGCCGAGCTTTGCATCGCGGAACGCGCGCTGATGGAGGCGTCATGGGGCGGGTTTCTGGCTGAGATGGAGGATCTGCCGGGCGGATACGCGCCTCAATTCGCAGACGAATCTGACGGGGCAGCGCCCCAGATTGCGGCGCTTTTGGCCGGTGAGCTGGCCGAGATGTCGCAGGTCATCCGCTTTCCCGAACCGCTGCGCGTCCTGTTCGCGCCCTGCGGCGAGGAGAACGCCTTTTACGACCCGGATCTCTCGGAAATTCAGATCTGCACGGAATATGCCGATTTCATGGGTCGGCTTTATGATGCTTCGCGCGCGGGTGACGCGCCCTGAAAGCTGGACCTTTCGCGCCTGTCGCGGCACAAGGACGCAAGCCCCGAGAAAGGAACGCCCATGCCCTTCACCATCGCCATTGACGGTCCCGCCGCATCGGGCAAGGGCACGATCGCGCGGGCGCTTGCGCATCATTTCGGCTTTCTCCATCTGGATACCGGCCTACTTTATCGCGCGGTGGGCGCCAAGGGCGGCGATGCGATTGCCGCCGCGCAGAGCCTCTCGGCTGAGGATCTGCGCAGGCCCGACCTGCGCAGCAATGAGATCGGGCAGGCCGCCTCGCGCGTGGCGGCCATCCCCGAGGTGCGCGCCGCGCTGACCGATTTTCAGCGCCGGTTCGCGGCTCAGGAACCCGGCGCGGTGCTGGACGGGCGCGATATCGGCACGGTGATCTGCCCGGATGCCGCGCTGAAACTCTATGTCGTGGCCAGCGATGAGACCCGCGCCGCCCGCCGCGCCGCCGAGATCGGCGCCGACCCGGCTGAAACCCTTGCCGCGCTGCGCGAACGCGATGCCCGCGACCGCAGCCGAGAGACCGCGCCCCTGCGCGCGGCGGGTGACGCCGTGACCATCGACACGACCGAGCTCAGCATCGAAGAGGCCGTCACCCGCGCGATTTCTCTGGTTGAGGCGATGTATCAGGCCCCGCGCACCGCGTCGGAAAACAGCGCGAACACATCGACCAGCCCGACATCCTGAACCGCCATATGGCCGCGCATCAGCGCCGCCGCCCGGTCGGAATCACTGGCGCGGATCGCCACGACGATCTCACCATGTTCGCGATGTGAGTTCTCCAGCCGCGAGGAGCGGCGCAGTTGCAGGCGGCGAAAGGGCGACAGGCGGCGGCTGAGAAACAGCGTCTGCCGCTCAAGATAGGCATTGCGCGCGCCGGCATAGATCGCCTGATGAAAATCGACATTCGCGCGGTAATAGCCCTCATAATCCTGCGCCGCGACGAAAGGTTCGGCCTGTTGCTGAAGCCCGTGCAGCGCCTCGACCGCCGCAGGCGTCATGCGCCGGGCGGCAGAGGCGGCGCAAAGCGCCTCCATCTCGACCATGACCTCGAACATCTCGATCAGCTGCGACAGGGTGATCTCTGCGACCACCGTGCTGCGGCGCGGCCCGCCGGTGGCCAGCCCGTTCGCGGTCAGCTGGAACAGGGCCTCACGGACCGGGGTGCGCGACAGGCCAAAGCGTTCGCCCAGCTGGCGTTCATCCAGCCGGTCGCCGGGCCGTAACCTTCCGGTCAGAATGTCTTCTTCCAGCGATTGCAAGATCTTGCTGGCATGGTTCTTGGGCTGCGACACCATGTTAGGCCCCGTTTTCTGATTGCCTCACCCTAATGTCGCCGGCACGCCAAGCGCAAGCATCAGGAACGCGCGGCGTCGCAGATGGGATATCTATTTGGCGCTTTGGTATACATAACGCTTGCGCGGTTTTGGAAAACGGGTTTAGGCTGAATGCAATGCCGGTTGGGAGGCCGGTCAATCAGGGAGGAGAGGATGAATTTTTTCAGCAAGGCGGCCCTTGCCGCTTCGGCGATTGCGCTATTGGCCGGGACGGCGGCCCATGCGCAGACCCTGCGCATCTCGCATCAGTTTTCGCCGGGCGATGTGCGCCACCGGGTGATTGAGCTTCTGGCCGATGAGGTCGCGAAGGCCGATGTCGGGCTTGAGTTCCAGATTTTCCCCAGCGGCTCGCTGTTCAGCCCGAATGAGCAATGGCACCCGCTGACGCGCGGGCAGGTGGACGGGATCCTTTATCCGCTGGCCTATGCGGCGGGGCGCCATCCCGAATTCAACCTGACGTTGATGCCCGGAATCGTCCAGAACCACGAACATGCCGCGCGGATCAACGATTCCGAGGTGATGGAGCGGTTGGAGACGATCCTGAACGATGCGGGCGTGGTCACGCTGGTGCGCGGCTGGCTGGCTGGCGGCTTTGCAGCCCGCGATGGCTGCATCCGCCGCCCCGAGGATGTGCGCGGCCTTCAAACCCGCGCGGCGGGGCAGGCGTTTGAGGAAATGCTGGTCGGGGCAGGGGCCGCGATATCTTCCATGCCCAGCTCGGAGGTCTATACCGCGATGCAGACCGGCGTTCTGGACGCGATGAACACCTCATCGGCGAGTTTCGTGTCCTTCCGGCTTTATGAGCAGGTCAAGTGCTTTACCCCGCCGGGCGACCACGCGCTTTGGTTCATGTATCAGCCTTTGCTGATCTCCAAGCGGAGCTGGGACCGGCTGAGTGAGGAACAGCAAACCGCCCTGCGCGACGCGGCGGTGGTGGCCGAAGCCTATTACGCGACCGAGGGCGCGGGCGAGGATGCCGAAGCCGTCACCGTGTTCGAGAATGCCGGGGTGGAGATTGCCTATATGGATCAGGCCGATTTCGATGCCTGGATGGAGGTCGCCCGCGAGACATCCTTCGCGGCCTATGCGGCCTCGACCCCGAACGGGCAGGAATTGCTGGACATGGCGCTTTCCGTCGAGTGATCGGGGCGCCCCAGCGGACCCCATCACGCTGTGACAAAGCTGCGGCGAGGGCTTCGCCGCAGGCTGACCCCTCATATTCTGGCGAAGGAGGCTTGCGATGGCCGCAGCCGCGACAACGCCACCCGATAGTCCGCGCGGGGCTTTGGGATGGTATATCCTGATCATCAACCGCATCTCATTCATCTGCGGCGTATTGGCGGCGACCGCGCTTGCGCTTGCGGTGCTGATTATCTGTCAGCTCGTGTTCATGCGCTATTTCATGCAGTCCTCGACCGTCTGGCAGACCGAGACGGTGATTTTCCTGATGATCGGCTCAACCGTGATCGGGATGCCCTATGTGCAAAGCCTGCGCGGTCATGTGAATGTGGACCTTCTGCCGCTTTATCTGGGCCGCGGCGCAAGGCGGGTCCTGTATTACATCTGCATGGCACTGGCGCTTGGCACCTGCCTGCTGATCTTCTGGTATAGCCTTGAGATGGCGCATGAAGCCTATGTCTATAACTGGCGTTCCGCCTCTGTCTGGCGGCCACGGCTATGGATGCCCTATGCGACCATGCCGGTCGGTTTCGGCCTGATGTGCCTGCAACTGATCGGTGAGATCCTCGCCGTGGCGACGGGCCGCGAAAAACCGTTCGGCCTGCCCGATGAGATCGAAAACCCCCTTGAAATGCGGCAGGAGCATTAAGCGATGGACCCGATTTTCCTTGGTATGATGGTGGCGGTCGTCACCACGCTGATCCTGTTTTCGGGCATGTCGATTGGCATCGGCCTGCTTTTGACCTCGATCGGCTTTCTGATCTTCAACTCAGGCGCGCGGGATCTGTCGCTTGTCCCCGAACTGTTCTTCGGCAAGCTGGACAGTTTCGCGCTGCTCTCGATCCCGCTGTTCATCCTGATGGGTGGGGCGGTGGCGTCCAGCCGGGCCGGGGCCGACCTGTTCGAGGCCTTGGACCGTTGGATGACCCGGGTTCCGGGCGGGCTGGTGATCTCGAACCTCGGCGCATGTGCGCTGTTCTCGGCGCTGTCGGGCTCATCGCCGGCGACCTGTGCGGCCATTGGCAAGATGGGCATCCCCGCGATGCAAAAGCGCGGCTACCCGGATTCGGTGGCGGCGGGGTCCATCGCGGCGGGCGGGACGCTTGGCATCCTGATCCCGCCTTCGGTCACGATGATCGTTTACGGCATCTCAACCGAGACCTCGATTGGCCGGCTGTTTCTGGCCGGGCTTGTGCCAGGGCTGATGCTGACCGGGCTGTTCATGGCATGGTCGCTGTTCTCGACCTGGCGGACCGGGCGGCGCACCGGCGCTCTGCGCGCCATCGAATACACATGGGCCGAAAAGTTCGAGCTGCTGCCCAAGGTTCTGCCCTTCCTGATCATCGTAGCACTTGTGCTTTACGCGCTTTATGGCGGGGTCGCCACGCCGTCCGAGACCGCCGGGATCGGCGCGCTGCTCTGCATCGTCATGGCGATGGTGGTTTACCGCATGTATCAGCCCGCGAAGCTTTGGGCGATCCTGCGCGACAGCACGCGGGAATCGGTGATGATCCTTGTCATTGTGGGTGCTGCGGGCGTGTTCAGCTATATGCTGTCGAGCCTCTATATCACCCAGTCGGTCGCCAATGCGATCATCGCGATGGATGCGAACCCGTGGCTGCTGCTCTTCTATGTGAACCTGTTTCTGCTGTTCACCGGCCTGTTCCTGCCGCCCGTCGCGGTGATCGTGATGGCCGCGCCGATCCTGATGCCGGTGATCCTTGCGGCGGGCTTTGATCCCTATTGGTTCGCGGTGGTGCTGACCATCAACATGGAGATCGGGCTGATCACGCCGCCGGTCGGGCTGAACCTCTTCGTGATCAACTCGATTGCGCCTGAGATCAAGTTGCAGACCATCCTCAAGGGCTCATTGCCTTATGTGGGCTGCATGGTGCTGGCGATCCTGCTTTTGTGCTTTTTCCCCGGCATCGCGACCTTCCTGCCCGACATGATCATGGGACCGGCACGATGAGACCGATTGCCCTTGTCAACTGGATGACGGCAATTGCGGATCGGGGCCGTGCGCTGCTTGACTTTCCGCCGCAGCGCACCGCCCTTGATCCGCCCGCCGACAGTCTGGTCGCGATGTGTCACGCGCTGATGGGGCGGCGGGGTGAGGCCACCGGCACCGCCCTTGCGCGCGAAATCGCGAGTGCGTGGTGGGAGACCGGCCCGGAAGAGCGGCGGGCGTTTTTTGCCGCACTTGCCCATCAGTTCAACCCGGACCCTGCGCAACTGGCTGAGGCGGCGGCCGCCTATGCCGCCGACCCATCGCCCGATGCGCAAATGGTTCTGTTTGAGCTGGCCGAGCCGCCACGTCAGGAATTGCTGCGCCGGATCAATCAGGCACCCGGCGCCATGGCCGCGCTTGTGTCGATGCGTGAGGCCCTGCTGGGGCTGCTGCGTGAGGATGCGTCTCTGGCCGCCGTGGATGCCGATTTTCAGCATCTGTTCCGGTCATGGTTCAATCGCGGCTTTCTGGAGTTGCGCAGCATCGACTGGGACACGCCCGCCTCAATTCTGGAAAAGCTGATCCGCTATGAGGCGGTTCATGCCATCGACGGCTGGGACGATCTGCGCCGCAGACTGGAGGCCGACCGGCGCTGTTTCGCCTTCTTCCATCCGGCCTTGCCCGAGGAACCGCTGGTCTTTGTCGAGGTCGCGCTGACGGATAGCGTCAGCGACAATATCGGTGATATCCTGACCGCGCCGGTGGTTGAGAACGCCGATCAGGCGGCGACCACGGCGGTGTTCTATTCGATCAGCAATTGCCAGAAGGGGTTGCGAGGCGTGTCCTTTGGCAATTTCCTGATCAAGCAGGTGGTCGATGAGCTGAGCCGAGATCTGCCGGGGCTGCGCAACTTTGTCACCCTCTCGCCGGTGCCGGGTTTTCTGAACTGGCTGGCGCGGCAGGCAGAGGCGTCGGATCTGGCCGCGCTGCGCCGCGATCTGCCCGAACCGCTGACCGCGCCCGCGCTTGAGGCCCTGCGCGCGCGTCTCATGTCCGCCTGTGCAAGCTATCTGCTGAGTTGCCGCGAGAAGGGCGTTCCGGTTGATCCCGTCGCGCGGTTCCATCTGGGCAATGGTGCTCAGCTTGCGCGGCTGAACTGGATGGGCGACCGCTCGGCCAAGGGGCTGGCCCAATCCGCCGGGATCATGGTCAATTACGCCTATAATCTGGATGATATCGTGCGCAATCACGAGGCATTGCTGGACGAGGGTCGCATCGCGGCAAGCGGGCAGGTCCACGCCCTTGCCGAGGGAAAATTTCAGGAAGGAAGCAGATCATGAATGACAATCTTTATGCCCGGCTTGCGCAGATCCTGTCGCGCGACCCCGATCGCACGGTGCTTTACTGGCAGGGTCAGCCGATGCAGGCGGGCGAGCTTGTGCACCGCGTGGGCCAGATGGCGGCAGAGCTTGTCGCGCTTGGCCTTTCGAAGGGCGACCGGGTTGCCGTTCAGGTCGAAAAATCGCCCGAGAATATCGCGCTTTATCTCGCCGCGCTTCAGATCGGGGCGGTCTATCTGCCGCTCAATACCGGCTATACCCGCGCCGAGCTTGAATATTTCATCACCGATGCTGAGCCGCGCGTGATCGTCCATGATCCGCGCCAGACCGGGCTGGACGCCGCCGCAGCCTCGGTCGGGGCCCGGCTTGTCACCATGGACGCGACGGGGCAGGGCAGTCTGGCCCAGGGCACCGACCGCCAACAGCCGCTGACCCGGATCGAGGATTGCGCAGCCGATGACATCGCCGCAATCCTTTACACTTCGGGGACGACGGGCCGGTCGAAAGGCGCGATGCTGAGCCATGATAATCTGTGGTCGAATACCGAAGCGCTGATCGACTGCTGGGGTTACAGCGCCGATGACGTGCTGATCCATGCGCTGCCTTTGTTTCACACCCATGGCCTGTTCGTCGCGCTGAACATGACCCTTGCGGCAGGCGCGCGGCTGCATCTTCTGCCGAAATTCGACGCCGATGAGGTTCTGGCGCTGATGCCCACATCGACCGTTCTGATGGGCGTGCCGACCTTTTACGCACGGCTTCTGGCGCATCCGGGCCTGACCCGTGAGGCGGTCGCGAATATGCGGCTGTTCGTCTCGGGCTCGGCGCCGCTGATTGCCGAAAACCATCAGGCCTTCACCGCCCGCACCGGCCACGCGATTCTGGAACGCTACGGGATGACCGAGACCTGCATGAACACCTCGAACCCGCTTGAGGGCGAACGGCGTCCGGGCAGCGTCGGCATGCCGCTTCCGGGGGTTGAGCTGCGCATCACCGGTGATCAGGGCCAGACCCTTCCCGCAGGCGAGATCGGCAATATCGAGGTGCGCGGCCCCAATGTGTTCAAGGGCTATTGGCGGATGCCCGAAAAAACCGCCGCCGAGTTCCGCGCCGACGGGTTCTTCATCACCGGCGATCTGGGCACCGAGGGGCCGGACGGTTATGTCACCATTGTCGGGCGCGGCAAGGATCTGATCATCTCGGGCGGCTATAACGTCTATCCCAAAGAGGTTGAGGACGTGCTGAACGCCATGGAGGGCATCGCGGAATCAGCGGTGATCGGCGTGCCCCATGCCGATTTTGGCGAGGCGGTCGTGGCGCTGATCGTGCCGGAGGCCGGCGCAACCCCCGATGAAGCCGCCATCGAGGCCAGCCTGCGCGACCGGCTGGCAGGCTTCAAACGCCCCAAGCGGCTGATCCTCACCGCCGCCTTGCCGCGCAACACCATGGGCAAGGTGCAAAAGAACCAGCTGCGCGACACGCATAAGGACCTGTTTGCGACCTGAGCGCGTCTTTTGTCCGCAAATATCCTCAGGGGGTGAATTGGCCGCAGGCCAAGAGGGGGCGCGAGCGCCCCCTTTACCGCGACAGGCTTGCATTCCCGGCCCCAACCCTCTATATCGCGCCCAAGTCAATCGGGGCGATATGGCCAGAACAGGCCGCTTGCAGACGGGTCGGGCGTAACGCTTCGACCTTTTGTCGTTCCCGGAAGACGCCATACCAGACCGGCGGAGCCAACCGTCAGGCCAGATATATGAAACAAAGGAACACAAAAGCACATGGCTGAACGCGCAAGCATGCAAGACTTCGAGGCGATGCTGAATGAAAGCCTCGAAATCGACACCCCCGATGAGGGCAGCGTTGTCAAAGGCCGGGTTATCGCCATCGAGGCGGGCCAGGCGATCATCGATGTCGGCTATAAAATGGAAGGCCGCGTCGATCTGAAAGAATTCGCAAATCCCGGCGAAGAGCCCAACCTGTCGGTCGGCGATGAGGTCGAGGTCTATCTGGACCGCGTCGAAAACGCCCGTGGCGAGGCCTCGATCTCGCGCGAGAAAGCCCGCCGCGAAGAGGCATGGGACCGTCTGGAAAAAGCCTATGCCGCAGAAGAGCGCGTCGAAGGCGCCATCTTTGGCCGCGTCAAGGGCGGCTTCACCGTCGATCTGGGCGGTGCCGTGGCCTTCCTGCCCGGTTCGCAGGTCGATGTCCGTCCGGTCCGCGATGCAGGCCCGCTGATGGGTCTGAAACAGCCCTTCCAGATCCTGAAAATGGACCGCCGCCGCGGCAATATCGTCGTCTCGCGCCGTGCCATTCTGGAAGAATCCCGCGCCGAACAGCGCGCCGAGGTGATCTCGAACCTGAGCGAAGGCCAGACTGCCGACGGCGTGGTCAAGAACATCACCGAATATGGTGCCTTCGTCGATCTGGGCGGCGTTGACGGTCTGCTGCATGTCACCGATATGGCATGGCGTCGCGTCAACCACCCGTCCGAGATCCTCGCCATCGGTGAGACCGTCAAGGTTCAGGTCATCAAGATCAACCGCGACAGCCACCGCATCAGCCTTGGCATGAAACAGCTTCAGGCCGATCCGTGGGATTCCGTGGCTGAGAAGTTCCCGCTGGGCTCGGTCCATTCGGGCCGCGTCACCAACATCACCGATTACGGCGCCTTTGTTGAGCTGGAAGCGGGGATCGAGGGTCTGGTCCACGTCTCGGAAATGTCCTGGACCAAGAAAAACGTCCATCCCGGCAAGATCGTCTCGACCTCGCAAGAGGTGGACGTCATGGTTCTGGAGATCGACGAATCCAAACGCCGCGTCTCGCTTGGTCTGAAACAGACCATGCGCAATCCGTGGGATCAGTTCGCTGAAACCCACCCGACCGGCACCGTCATCGAGGGCGAAGTCAAGAACATCACCGAATTCGGTCTGTTCGTCGGCCTCGAAGGCGATATCGACGGCATGGTTCACCTGTCGGATATCTCCTGGGATGCGCGCGGCGAAGACGCCATTCAGGACTTCCGCAAGGGCGATATGGTCCGCGCGGTCGTCCAGGAAGTCGATGTCGAGAAAGAGCGCATCTCGCTCTCGATCAAGGCTCTGGAAAACGAGGCCATGGCCGAAGCCGTTGACGGCGTGAAGCGTGGCGATGTCGTGACCGTGACCGTTTCGGCCATCGAGGATGGCGGAATCGAGGTGGAATATAACGGCGTCAAGTCGTTCATCCGCCGTTCGGATCTGGCCCGCGACCGTCAGGATCAGCGCCCCGAGCGTTTCCAGGTCGGCGACTCGGTCGATGCGCGCGTCACCAATATCGACAGCAAATCGCGCCGCCTGAGCCTCTCGATCAAGGCCCGCGAAATCGCCGAAGAGCGTGAAGCCGTCGAACAGTTCGGCTCCTCCGATTCGGGCGCCTCGCTGGGCGATATTCTGGGCGCCGCGCTCAAAGGCCGCGAATAATCGCAGCCGCTTGATCAACGCCGCCTCCGGTCCTGACCGGGGGCGGCTTTTTTGTGGCCGAGGACGGTGCGGATCGCGTTTTTTCGGTGGTGAACTGTTAATCTGCTTGTGTGAATGGGCCTGATCTGGCAACCCTATGAAACCCGCAGCTTTCATCATGCGTTGGGCTTTACAACCGATCTGGAGGAAGCATGATCCGTTCTGAACTGATCCAGAAAATCGCGGATGAGAACCCGCATCTCGTTCAGCGCGACGTTGAACGCATCGTGGCGACCGTGCTCGATGAGATCATCGAAGCCTTGGCGCGCGGCGACCGGGTTGAGCTGCGCGGCTTTGGCGCGTTTTCGGTGAAAAAGCGTGACGCGCGTATCGGGCGCAACCCGCGCACGGGCGATTCTGTGCAGGTCGATGAAAAGCATGTTCCGTTCTTCAAGACCGGCAAACTGCTCCGCGACAGGTTGAACGACGAGGCCTGATCTGGCAATTTGCGGGCGCGTAACCGTGCCAAGCTAGGGTGAACTATGCGGATTATCCGACTGATTTTTGTCGTTTTCATGGCGCTTTTGCTGATCGGGATCGCGCTTGCGAACCGTGGCGCGGTGACGATGCGGCTGTTCCCCGCCAATTTCGACCGTTATCTCGGCGGCGCCTGGGAAGTCACCATGCCGCTGTTCCTGATCGTTCTTCTGGCGATGCTGGTGGGGATGCTGGCGGGCTTGGTCTGGGAATGGCTGCGTGAGGCCCCGATCCGCAGTCAGGCCGCCCGCGCCCAGGAACAATGTGAGCGGCTTCAGCGTGAGGTCGGTAGCCTGCGCGACACCCATCACGCCCCCAAGGATGAGGTTCTGGCCATCCTTGACGCGCCCAAAACCCCGGTTGCCGCGCCTGCGCCTGCCGCAACCTTGCCTGCGCCGCGCTGAGACCCGTGGCTCAGGTCAAGATTTGCGGGCTGCGCACGCCTGAGGATATCACGGCGGCGGTTGAGGCCGGGGCGCGTTTTCTGGGCTTTGTGTTCTTTCCGCCCTCACCGCGCCATGTCACGGCTGAGCAGGCGGCCGCTTTGGCGCTTGACGTGCCGCCCGGGGTGATGCGCGTGGGGCTGTTCGTGAACCCTGACGATGCTCTGCTCGACAGCGTTCTGGCGAAGGTTCCGCTGGATCTCCTCCAGCTTCACGGCAAGGAAAGCCCCGAACGTGTGGCTGAGGTCAAGGCGCGTTACGGCCTGCCGGTGATGAAGGCGGTCGGCATCGCCTCAGGCGCCGATCTTGACGCGCTGTTCGATTACGGGCTTGTCGCCGACATGCTTCTGGTCGATGCCAAGCCGCCAAAAGATGCCAGCCTGCCGGGCGGCAATGGGCTCGCTTTTGACTGGCGGCTGTTGGTCGGGCGCAAATGGCTGAAGCCGTGGATGCTGGCCGGTGGGCTGACCCCCGACAACGTGGCCGAGGCGATCCGCCTGACCGGCGCGCAGGCGGTCGATGTGTCCTCGGGGGTCGAGGTCGCGCCGGGCGTCAAAAGCCCCGATCTGATCCGAGATTTCATTGCCTCGGCAAAGGGTTAGGCGAAAGACCTAACGCAAGTTCACAACATTGTTCGCGGCGCTGATCTCAACCCCGCGGATGCGCGACAATTGCAGATGCGAAACCGGCATGGCCACCGTCATCAGATCCGCCTCAAGCGTGGCGGGCGTCCGCGCATCGACGCTGCCCTCAAGCGGCGGAAGGCCGGTCAGCACCAGCCGCAGGATGCCGTCATCATCGGGGCGCAACTGGCCCTCGGGCTGCGGGCGCGCGGTCATCAGCGCCAGATCATGCCAACCCTTGGTCGGCGCCATCGCCGTGACCACCAGCAGGCGCCCGTCATTGATCGGCTGATATGTCGCGCTGACGATCTGCGGGACCAGATCACTGGCCTCGCGCCGGGTCTGCGGATAGCCGCCTTCCGGCGCAAGCGAGGTCGGAGCCGAGGAACTGCTGCGCATCCAGCCAAGCGGGTTCCAGTTGCCGCAGCCGGCAAGCGTCATTGTGGCGGCCATGGTCAGAGCAAGGGGGGCAATCCGCATCGTCAATTCCCGTGTGGTTCCGCTCGTTGATAGGCGATTGCGCGGCCTGGTGAAAGCCTCTTTGACCTTTGCGGGCGGGCTTGTTAGCAAACCGGCAAGATCACGCAGGAAGAACATCATGGCCGCCGCCGCTTTCGAGACCATCGTCGACGATTTCGAGTTCATGGAGGATTGGGAGGACCGCTATCGCCACCTGATCGAGCTGGGCCGCGCCATGCCCGCGATGGACGATGCGCTCAAGGTGCCTGCGACCAAGGTTGACGGCTGCGCCTCGCAGGTCTGGATCTTGCCGCAGGTCGAAAATGGCCGCTTTGATTTTCAGGGCGACAGTGACGCGCTGATCGTGCGCGGGCTGATTGCGGTGCTGCACGCGCTTGTTTCGGGTGAGGATGTGGCGAAGGTCGCGCGCCTTGACGCGCAGGGCGAATTGGCGCGGCTGGGCCTTGACGAACATCTGTCCGCGCAGCGCTCAAACGGGCTGCGCGCGATGATCGAGCGGGTGCGAAACTATGCCGCCGAAGCTGTCTGAGAAACTGGAGCGGGTGAAGGGAATCGAACCCTCGTCTTCAGCTTGGGAAGCTGCGGCTCT
>JAUNTZ010000066.1 GCA_030538425.1 Paracoccus sp. (in: a-proteobacteria)
GCCCGCCGCAGACCCAGCGGCCATCCGTCATCGCCAGCGCGGCGGGGCCGTCCCACGGCTCCATCACGGCGTTGCAATAGGCATACATATCGGCCCATGCCTTCGGCATATCGGTCACGGCCTTGGACCAGCTTTCGGGAACCAGCATCGTCTTGGTCATCGGCGCGGACCGGCCCGAACGCACCATCACCTCGAACACCGCGTCAAGCGCGCCGGAATCGGACGAGCCTTCGGGGATGATCGGCTTGATATCGTCGGCCATGTCGCCAAAGGCCGAGGACGCCATGCGAATCTCATGGCTGCGCATCCAGTTGCGGTTGCCTTTCAGCGTGTTGATCTCACCATTATGGGCCAGCATCCGAAACGGCTGCGCCAGCCACCATTGCGGAAAGGTGTTTGTCGAATACCGCTGATGATAGATCGCAAAGGCCGAAACGAAGCGTTCGTCCTTGAGGTCGGGATAGAACTCGGCCACCTGTTCGGCCAGCATCATGCCCTTGTAGATGATGCTGCGGCAGGACAGCGAACAGAAATAGAGCCCCGAGACCTGCGCCGCAATCGCCGCGCGTTCGACGCGGCGGCGGATGATATACAACTCACGCTCGAACTCTTCCTCGGTGATGTTCTTTTCGTTGCGGATCAGGATCTGCTCGATCTCGGGGCGGGTGGCATTGGCCTTGTCGCCCAGAACCGAGACATCGACCGGCACATGACGCCAGCCATAGATGTAATGCCCCATCCGCAGGACCTCGGATTCAACGATGGTCCGGCAGCGTTCCTGAGCGCCGAAATCAGTCCGCGGCAGAAACACCTGACCGACCGCGATGCGTTTCGCCTTGTCGGGCTCATGCCCGGTGCGGCGGATCTGGTCATAGAAAAACGGGGCCGGGATCTGCACATGGATGCCCGCGCCGTCGCCGGTCTTGCCGTCCGCATCGACCGCGCCGCGATGCCACACGGCTTTCAGCGCGTCGATGCCGTTCTGCACCACCTGCCGCGAGGGCGCGCCATCAATCGCCACCACCAGACCGACGCCGCAGGAGGAATGTTCGTCCTCATGCCGGTAAAGGCTGTTCTCGGCCATCCAGTCGCGGCGGGCCTGTTCGGATTGCTGCCAGTCTTTCATCGTCATTGCCTTTCTTGTCAGGCGTTGGTCTTGTGGGGCGCGGGCGCAAGCACCGCATCCGATACCATTTCGTCACAGCCGAATTGCGGGCGGGTCAGGGCAAAGCCCTCTTGCCCCTCACGGCGGAATGTGCGCGGCGTGTCGTCGCTTTTGATGTCCGCGCCGGTCCAGTCGCGCCCGGATTCGCGCCCGCCGAAAAAGCGGCGCATGTCGCGGCTGATGAATTGCTCACCGCGCCTGCTCATCACGAAGGTGCCGTCCTCAAGCGTGGCGGTCAGCTCGAACCGGGTGGTCATCAGCGGCTCACCGTCGATCTCGACCATGGTGCCGGGCAGTTCGTCAAAACCGACATAGCGCATCCGCGCGCCCCGGTTGTCGCGGATGATGAAATCCATGTCATCGCGCCCGGTCTCAAGCAGCTCAGAGAAGGAGGCATGATCCGCCGAGCCCTCGTCCAGCCATTCGGTCACGCCGTCGCGCAGATAATGCGATTCCATCCATCGCGTCTCGGTATCGATGCGGGAATGATAGCTCATCCCCTCGCGGTCGAAATAAACCGTGTGCTGATCGCCCGGCGCATCGCCCGCGCAGGTGTAATGCTGCGAAACGCGGCATCTGTTTGACTGCACGGTCAGTTGCAGGGTGCAGCCTTGGGGCGGCACATAAAGCCCCGCCGCATCGACCGAGCCGAAATCCTGCGCCATCGCGGGCATGGCGGTGCAGGCCAGAGCGGCGGTGATGAAGGCGCGCATGGCCATCACTCGGCCGCGATGCGGCTGGCGCCGCTGAGGTAACCCGCGATGCTGTCCGCCGCCTCGCGCCCGTCACGGATCGCCCAGACGACAAGCGAGGCCCCGCGCACGATATCGCCCACCGCGAACACCCCGTCCAGACTGGTGGCGTGGGTGCCGAAATCGGCCTTGATCGTGCCCCAACGGGTGACCTCCAGCCCCTCGACACCCCAAAGGCGCGGCAGGTCCTCTGGCTCAAAGCCAAGCGCCTTGATGACCATATCCGCAGGTTCGTCGTAATCCGCGCCCTCGATCAGTTCGGGGCTTTGGCGGCCCGAAACATCGGGCTTGCCCAGCCGCATCTTCTGGATGCGAAGCGCGGCGATGCGGGCCTGTTCGCTGTTGATCGTGGTGGCCGGGCCGGTCACGCCCTCGGCTGCGCCCATGAAAGCGGCGGGGGCGGTCAGCCAGACGAATTCGACGCCCTCTTCCTCGGCATTCTGCACCTCACGCTGAGAGCCCGGCATATTCGCGCGGTCCCGACGATACAGACATTTCACCGAACGCGCGCCCTGCCGGATCGCGGTGCGCACGCAATCCATCGCCGTGTCGCCGCCGCCGATCACGATCACGCGCTTGCCTTTCGCGTCAAGCTCACCATCGGCGAAATCCGGCACCTCATCGCCCAGATCGACCCGGTTCGAGGCAGTCAGATAGTCAAGCGCGCGGATCACGCCCTTCGCGGGCTGATTGTCCAGATCCAGATCGCGGGTCTTGTAAACGCCGGTCGCAATCAGCACCGCGTCATGCTTGCCCCGGATCGCGTCGAAGGAAATATCCTCACCGACATTGACGCCCAGAACGAACTCAACCCCGCCATCGGCCAGAAGCCGGTTACGACGCTCGACCACGTCTTTTTCCAGCTTGAAGCCGGGGATGCCGTAGATCATCAGCCCGCCCGCGCGGTCGTGGCGGTCGTAGATCGTGACCTGATAGCCCATCCGACGCAGCCGGTCGGCCGCGGCCAGACCGCCCGGACCCGCGCCGATGATGCCCACGCTTTCGGCGCGTTCGGTCGCGGGGCGGGGGGCCTCGACCCAATCATTCTCGAAGGCGGTGTCGGTGATGTATTTTTCAATCGCGCCAATGGTCACGGTGCCATGGCCCGACTGTTCGATCACGCAATTGCCCTCGCAAAGCCGGTCCTGCGGACAGATGCGCCCGCAGATCTCGGGGAAGGTATTGGTGGATTGGCTGATCTGATAGGCTTCCTGCAAGCGCCCCTCGGCGGTCAGGCGCAGCCAGTCGGGGATGTTGTTGTGAAGCGGGCAATGCGACTGGCAATAGGGCACGCCGCATTGGCTGCACCGGCTGGCCTGCTCGGCGGCCTTGGCGGCGGCGAATTCGCGGTAGATCTCATGGAAATCCTCGCGGCGTTCGTCGGCGGCACGCTTTTGCGGCATCTCACGCCCGAGATCGACGAATTTCAGCATCTTTTCGACGGCCATGGCTTGGCTCCCCTCGCTAGGTGAGGATTGCTTAGCGGTGCGCCTTCGCGATGAAAAGTCAGCAAGGCTGACCTAAATGCAAGATTTTCGGCTATATGAGCAAAAATCTTCGCCTAGAGGGGCAAAAATAGGTCAGCAAAGTTTACCTAACAAGCCAAAGCCCCAGCAAAGCCAGCGCGCCCACGATGATTCGCCACCAGCCAAACAGCGCATATCCATGCCGCTGAACGTAATCGAGCAGCCACCGCACCACCGCCACGCCCGCGATGAACGCAAAGACAAAGCCGATCACGATATTGGTCAGCGCCGCGCCCTCCAGAACGTCGCGGGTCTTGTAAAGATCATAGGCGAAGGCACCCGCCATGGTCGGCATGGACAGAAAGAACGAAAACTCGGCGGCGGATCGCTTTGAGGCGCCAAGCAGCAGCGCGCCGACAATCGTCGCCCCCGAGCGCGAAACGCCGGGGATCATCGCAAGGCATTGGAAAAACCCGACTTTCAGCGCCATGGGCAGGGTGAAATCCTCCGCCCGGTGAACCGTGGGCTTGAGGTCCATGCGGTCCACCGCCAGCAGGATCACCCCGCCGATGATCAGCATCCAGGCCACAAGGGCGGGGGTCTCAAACAGCACCGACTTGATGAAACCATGGGCCAGAACGCCGATCACCACAGCGGGCAGAAAGGCCAGCAGCACCGCCAGAATGAACCGCCGCGCCTGCGGATCATGGGGCGCCGCGCTGAAAATCTGCCATAGCCGCGTCGCATAAACCGACAGGATCGCGCAGATCGCGCCCAGCTGGATCAGCACCTCAAAAGCGCGGCCGGGCGAATCAAAGCCCAGAAAATGCCCGACCAGAAGCAGATGGCCGGTCGAGGACACCGGAATGAACTCGGTCAGCCCCTCGATGATCCCGAGAAGCGCGGCGACAATCGTGTTATATTCCATCAGTCAGCGCGGATCTGATCTGCCGAGGTCAGGTTCTCTGCATATTGCCCGCCTTTGCGGAACCGCCAGAGATAGCTGCCGATCACCGCCGCCGGGGCGGTGGGGGTGATGCCAAACGCCTCAAACCCCTGCGCGCCCGGGGCGACCACGTTATCGCTGCGCAGCAGGCGCAACTGGTCGCGCGTCACGATGCGGTTGGTGACAAGCCCGCCGGTGATGAACTGGACCAGATCAAGCGCCCCGCCCGCCAGTCCGGCAAGGCCAAAGGGCAGGTTGATCACGGCGCGCCGCCGCCCGGTCTCAGCCAGCGTGGCATCGACGATCTCACGCGTGGTCATGATCTGCGGGCCGCCCAGTTCGTAGATGCCGGGGGGCACCTCACCCTCGGCGGCAATCATCGCGGCGCGGGCCACGTCGCCGACATAGACCGGCTGCATCCGCGTATCGCCGCCCGCCATGGGCAGGATCGGGCCAAACCCGGCCATCCCGGCAAAGCGCTCGAACAGCCCGTCGCCCGGCCCGAACATCACCGAGGGGCGCAGGATCACGGCGTCGGGATATTCCTCACTCACGCGCTGTTCGCCTTCGGCCTTGGTCCGGGCGTAATTGCTGGCCGAGCCCGCATCCGCGCCGATGGCCGAGATATGCACCAGACGGGCGATGCCGCGCTGTGAGGCCAGCCGCGCGATGCGGCCTGCACCCTCCGCCTGCACCGCGTCAAAGCGGTTCTTGCCCTCATTCACCAGAATACCCACGCAGTTGATCACCGCATCGGCATCGGCCATCGCCGCCGCAACCGACAGATCGTCGCGGATGTTGCAGGGGAACGCCTCGACCTGACCGACCGCGCCATAAGTGCGCACGAAAAGCGCCTCATTCGGGCGCCGCACCGCCACCCGCACGCGCCAGCCCGCGCCCGCCATGAGCCGGGCAATTTGCCGCCCGACAAAGCCCGAGCCGCCGTAAATCGTGACAAGTTTCGTCATCTTCTGTCCCCCGCAAGGTTGGCTGCGTTCGTCCTGTCCTTCGCTGATAGCGCGGGGACGGGCGCGGTGCAATCCGAAGGGGGGGCGGGCTGCGGGCGGGCCTTGCGGGGTCCGTCAAAAAACTTTTGCGAAAAGGCGAAAGGGCCGTTGACAGCCCGGCGGGGCATCGCTACATCCACGCCTCACGACACCGGCCCAGGTGGCGGAATTGGTAGACGCGCACGGTTCAGGTCCGTGTGCCGCAAGGCGTGGAAGTTCGAGTCTTCTCCTGGGCACCATCGTCTGACAAAACCCCCAAGGATCTGCTGATCCTTGGGGGTTTTGCGTTGTTGATTCTCTTGTCACGGCTGAGGCCCGATATGGCTCAGCCCACGAGATTGCCCAGATGGGCCAGTGCCGCATCCAGAGCCAAACGCGCGGTCAGCTCCATGAACTCATGCGCCTGGTGTGAGGGATCGCTCAGCGATATGAGCCGCGCCGCCTCGGCCTGCCAGGGCGCCGCGTCGATGCCGTTCGTGGTCAGGAATGCGGCAAAAGAACGCGCCCCCGCGCCACCATTGAGCGAAATGCCGCGCGTCGCGGTGGCGCGGGCGTGGATGCCGTTCGTGCCCTCATAGATTGCGCAGATGCGGGCGTCGCGCCAGTTCTGCTCCGCCCCGTATTCGCGCAGATAGCCATATCCGCCCATCACCTGAATCGCCAGATCGGCGGCGCGGATGCCGCCCTCGGTGCAGGCATATTTGCAGACCGGAGTCATGAACTCGACGAAATCGCTGTCCCCCCGTTTCATCGCGGCAAGGGTCAGGTGGCACAGATGCCGCCCCGCGCGGGCCAGCCGGTCACATTCGGCAATCATCCGCGCCACATCGGCATGTTGGTCGATGGTCACGGGCTGGCCATCCGGCCCGCGCCCCTGCCGCCGTTCCGCGCCATAGCGCCGCGCAAGGTCCGCGGCCCGCGCCGCATGGGCCACGCCTTGCAGCGCCACGTCCAGCCGCGCGTGGTTCATCATCGCAAACATCGCCCGCAGCCCGCCGCCTTCTTCCCCGATCAGCTCAGCCTTCGCGCCGTCAAAAGCCAGTTGGCAGGTGGGTGAGGCGTGCAGGCCCATTTTCCCCTCGATCCGGGTCACGCTGATGCTGCCCCATTCGGACAGGCACAGGAACAGCGACAGGCCCTTGACGCCCTCACCGCCCGAGCGCGCGAGGACCAGATGCAGGATGCCCGCTGACAAGTCCTGATCGCCGCCCGAGATGAAGATCTTTTCGCCCTCGATTCGCCAGTGGTCGCCGTCGGGCGTGGCCCGCGTGCGGATCGCGGCAAGGTCGGACCCCGCGCCCGGTTCGGTCAGCGCCATGGTCGCCAGCAACTCGCCCGAGGCAAGGCGCGGGATCAGCCGCGCCTGTTGCTCGGGCGAGCCAAAGCGGGTCAGCACCCCGACCGCCCCCGGCACAAGCGAGGTGACCATTTGCAGCGAATGGTTCGCGCCCGAAAAGATCTCGGACACGCCCGCAGCACTCAGCGCGTCCAAGCCCATGCCGCCAAACGCCTCGGGGGTGAGAAGCCCCTGCCAGCCGCCCTCGGCCAACTGGCGGTAGGCGCCCGCGAACCCGTCCGGCATCCGCACCCGGCCACCCTCCAGCCGGCACCCCTGCGCATCGCCGGGCGCGTCGAGGGGGGCCAGCACGCCTTCGGCGAACGCGGCGAAATGGGCGATCACCTCGCCCGAGGTTTCCGCGTCCCAACCCGGCCCCGCCGCCCGTCGCAGCGAGGTCAGGATGTCATCGACCGGGGCGTGAAAGCCGCTCATGGCTGGCAGGCAAAGCTGGCCGCGTCCGCCGTGTCACCACCCTGATAGCGCGCGACCAGAGGCGCGGGGCAAAGCGGGCGGGTCGCGCCGCGCAGGGCCTCAGGCGCGGCCTCATTGTTGGCCCGCACCGTGGCGGTGACGGGTTCGGGCGTGGTGCCGTCCTTCACCCATGCGATCAGAGGGGTGAGCAGGTCGAACGCCTCGGCAGCGGGGCCGCCCTGACAATGGGTCATGCCCGGCACGGGGTAGAATTGCGCGAAATCCTGCGCCTCGCCCATATTTTCGTTCAGCGCCGCGAACCAGTTGGCGGTGTCATTGACCGAGAAAACCGGATCGGCCACGCCGTGATAGATCATCATCTTGCCGCCCGCATCGCGGAAGGCCGTCAGGTCGGGATCATCGGCACCGGGCGGGGCCATGACCTGCATCGGCGATTCCGGGTAGGCGTCGCTTGTCGCGTCGATCTGCCCCGCCTGCGAGGCCAGATCAAAGCCGCGCAGATAGGCCAGCAGATCGGCGGGCTCACCGCCCACCTCAACCGGCGGCACGGTAAAGACCTGCGCCAGAGACGAGGCCCCCATCACCGCGATGATCGGCATCCGGTCCCAGTTCGGATTGCCCGATTCCAGCTTCCAAGTCCGCCAGTTCGGCGCGCCGATCCCCGCATCCCATGACCAATCGCTGTAAAGCGGGCCATCTGCGCCTTGCGGCCCTTCGTGGATGGCAACCAGCGCCGTGACCTGCGCCGCCGACAGGCAGGCGGTATTCTGACCCTCGGCGCATTGCAGCGTGGTCACGTCAAACGCCTGCTGACAGGCGGCGGTGTCATGGCTGATCCCGTCCGCCAGCCCGTCCAGAGCATCGCATTTCGCCAGAATCGCATCGGCCACCAGCGTCAGATCCTCGGTCGAGAACGCTTGCCTGATGTCCTCGTTCACCGCGCTGAACGCCTGCACATCATGCGCATGTTGCAGCGCGGAACGCGGCAGGTTGAAGCCGGGCGCACCCAGCAAAAGCCCGTCGAACGCCTCGGGCATACGGCTGGCGGCGACCATGGCGTGACGGCCGCCGTTGGAACAGCCGATGCCGTAATTATGCCCAATTTCGCGCCCGTAATAGGCCGCGACCATCTGTTCGGCCACGGGTTGCAGGGTGGCGACGGCCTTGTAGCCATACATCTGCCGCGCCTCGAAATCCGCACCAAAGGCCGCGCCGCCAGCGATGCCACGATCAGGCCGCGCCGCGCCGTCATGCCCCGCGTCCGAGCTGATAACCGCAAAGCCGCGCGCCAGCGGCGAGCGATCCCCGGTCCCGGCCTGAAGCGCACCGGTGGCAGGGCGCACCTGACCGTCATTGCCGCCGTTGAACTGGTGAACGAAATCGCCGTTCCAGTCATCGGGCAGGGCCAGCTCAAAAGACAGCGCGTAATCCTGCCCGTCGCTGCCGGTCCGTTCGGCCATGAGGCCCCGAATACGGCATTGCGCAACCGGGCTGTCCTCGCCCGCAGGGACGGCGGCAACCTCGGTGAAGGTCACGCCTTTCAGGCCCAGTGCCTCGGGCGTCGGCCCGTCGCAGGTCAGCGCGGCGGCGGGGGTGGCGGTCAGCAGCAAAATGGCAAGCGTTTTCATTGTGACACCCCCAGCAGACGCATCGCGTTTTCTTTCAGGATCAGCGGCCTGACCTCATCGCGGAACTCGGCCTTGTCAAAGGCGTCAAGCCATTTTTCCGGCGAGATCATCGGCCAGTCCGAGCCGAACAGCATCTTTTTGCGCAGCATCGTGTTGGCATATTGGATCAGGATTTTCGGGAAATATTTGGGCGACCAGCCCGACAGGTCGATATAGACATTGGGCTTGTGCT
>JAUNTZ010000067.1 GCA_030538425.1 Paracoccus sp. (in: a-proteobacteria)
GTTCTGGCCGGGCTCTGGCAGGGCGACACCGATCAGGCCCGCGTGACCGCCACGGTTGAGCGTCCGATGATCGGCTCGAACCTTGCCGCGCATCTTGACGCGCTGCGTGTGCAGATGCGCAAGGCCGCCGAAAACCTTGAATTCGAAGAGGCCGCGCGGCTGCGTGATGAGGTGAAACGGCTGGAGGCGGTCGAGCTGGCGGTCTCGGACGACCCGCTGGCCCGCCAGGCCGAGATCGAGCAGGCCGCCGAAGAGGCCACGCAGGGGCGCGGGCGTTCGACCGCGGGCCGCGCGGGTCAGCGCGGCGGGACGAAACGCTCAAAACGGCGAAAATAGGCGGGCGTTAACTGCCGCGAAATCTTTCCCTGCTAGGTGTGGCAGGGAAAGGACATGGCGATGATTCTGTCAATCTGGTGGATATTCGGGGGGTTATGGCGTCTAGCCGCAGGTTACGGCGCTGATCCAACCCTTGTCATCGACGCGAATGTTCAGCCGCGCGGGGTTCGTGCCATCGGGCACAGCCGCGCCCGGCTGAATGACCCGGTAAGCCAGCCCGCGCGGCAGCTCGAACTCGCCAATATTGCGCCCGACCATCGCGCCATGTTCCGGCCCGCAGACAAGCTGCAGGGCGGAGGGTTGTTCGGCGCAGCCGGCCAGCAAAAGAACGGTGGGGATCAGATAACGCATGGCCCCACCCAAGCCCGAAGCCCGCCTTTCGTCAAGCGGACTGGCGCGAATGTGACCTCAGCCGCAGGTCACAACCAGCAGCCGATGATCGCCATCAAACTCAAAATTGAGGCGAAACGGATCGTAATCCTCGGTCAGCGCGGTGCCACGAAGATAGGCGCGAACTCTGTAGGGTTCGGGCACGGTCATTGCAGGGGCAACCTGCCCGATCAACTGCCGGTAATCCTGCGCTATGCAGGGCGGCGGGCGATGGTTCACCGGGGCAGAAGCGTCACCGCATCCGCTCAGCAAAACAACGACCGCCATCGCCTTTATCGTGGCGCGCATGGTTTGGGCGCGATGTGCATGGTTGATCTGGCCACAGCCTTAGCCACAGCTGACCTTGACCAGACGACCGGCGCGGTCGAACTCAAAATTGATGCGCTCGGCGCTGTAATCCATCGTCACCGGGTCGCCGCTGCGGTAATGGCGCATCACCGTGCCGGGCGGGAGCTCAATCGCCGGGCTGATCTGGCCCACATAGGACTGGTATTGGCTGGCGCCGCAGGCATCGCCATCGGGCGTCACGACCACCAGATCGGGGGCCGGCGCCGGCGCACAGGCGGCCAGAAGAACTGGCGCGACAAGACAGGCTGCAAGCGATTTTTTGGTCAGAACAGGCATCTCTTTCCTCCGGGACTCGTTCGGGCGGGCGGCAGACATATTCGCCCACCCTGATATAACGCCCTCATGGCGAACAGATTCAATGCGTTGCAGGCACAGCCGCCCCAGGCGGCATCAATTCGCCGATGAAAGCTCAGCCTCGGTCGCGGCCTGCGCATCGCCCTGCCCGCCGCCCAGAACCGGCAGGCCCAAAAGACGCCAGCCCTGCATTCCGCCACGGTAATAGCGGATACGCTCGGCCGGAAAGCCCGCGTTAATCATCGCGCGGATCGCGGTCGGAGATTGGCCACACCAGACGCCGTTGCAGAACAGCACAACATTGCTGGCGCTTTCGCAATCGAACAGCCCGTCGAAATCCGGCTCACAGCCCAGCTGCCCCATCATCTCGACCGCATTCTGATAGGGAATGTTGATTGATCCGGGGATGGTGCCGGTTACATACCAGTCGGGCGTGCGGCTATCGACGACAATAAAATCAGGGTCTTGCAGCGCGTCGATCAGCTCCAGCTCACCAATCGTATGGGTGCCCTCGGCGGCGCTGTGGGGCTGGATGCAAAACGGCGGGCAATCGCGCGCGACAAGCGCCCAGTCGTCCGACAGATGCGCGGACGCGTCCTGTTCGCGGATGATCTCGAACGGGCCCTGCGGCGTCTCAACCGTGACCGAGCTGATCTCGGACGTGATGCCCACGCGGGGCGCTTCGGCCGCGGCTGTCAGCGGAAACAGCGCGGCAATGGCGATGGAAACCTTGCGGATCATGGCGACCTCCCTTTTCCCTGCGACAAAATGGCACAGATCGGGAAGATCTCCTAGTTTTTTCTACTCTAAGCGGACCAGAGGGCCAGAATCTCATCGGTCAGCGCATGCATTTCCTCATGCGCGGGGCGCGCGCCCGCCTGTTCGATCACGCCGCGCCCCTGCCCCAGGGTCTCGGCATAGGTCACGCGATTGGCCAGTTGTGCCGCCGCGACCCCTGCCCCCAAAGCGCCCGCCTGCGCGGCGACTTCGGCCCCCAGCCGGGTGTTCGGGCGCACCCGGTTCAGAACGATCAGCACTGGCGCCTTTTCGCGTTCGGCCAGATCCAGAACCCCCTCGGTCGCCCAAAGATCGACCTGGGACGAGGCCACCGGCACCACCACCAGATCGGCCACCCGCAGCGCGGGCCGAAGGTCGCTGTCGATCTTGGGGGGCGTGTCTATCACCACGAAATCAAAGCGTTTTTTCAGCTTGTCGCCCTCATAGGACACGCCCCAGGCCGAGGAGGTCGAGAACTCCATCGCCTCATCCTCACCCCGCGCCTCGATCCGCTCCATATACCACCGGCCCAGACTGCCTTGCGGGTCGGTGTCGATCAGCGCGACCGAATGGCCCCGCGCCCGCAGGCTGGTGGCAAGGTTAACGGCAAGCGTGGTCTTGCCCGAGCCGCCTTTTTGCTGCGCGATGGTGATGATCCGTCCGGCCATATGCGTTTCCCTTGCGGTTTGGGCAAGATTACCCTGCAAATGCTGCGGATGCACGATTTTTCTGCGCCTGCATCACGGGTAAACCTGCGCGACCTCATACATGACCGGCTCAAAGCTGCGGCAAAGCCCGTGGATCACGCGGTTGCGTTCGCGCATCTCGTTCGTGCGCAGCATCGCCTGATAATCGCCGCGCGCGCGCCATTGGGAATAGGTCGCAATCCGGGTCTGCGCGTCGTTCAGATGAATCGCGCCGCCGACAAAGCCCGGCTGGCGGGAGATCACCTCATCCCAGGCAGAACTGAGCGCGTCCAGCACATCCTGCGCGGTGCCGGGGGTGACGTCAAAGGTGCAGATGACGGTCTGGCCGTCGAAATCGCGCGAAATATGGGGCATGGCGTCCTCTCTTTCGATGGTGGGGCCATGGTGGCACGGATCTTTGCGGCGGCAAAGCCCCTTGCGTGGGCGGCAGGCGGCTGTCATGGTCGCAGCCCGAATGAGGGGGCGCCGATGGTCGCGGTTTTTGACGGGCATAACGATTTTTTACAGCGCTTGCTGGTCGATGACCCGGAAGGCGTTTGGCTCAGGGGCGATGGCAGCGGCCATATCGACCTGCCGCGCCTGCGCAAGGGCGGGATGTTCGGCGGGTTCTTCGCGCTTTGGGTGCCGTCCGAGCCGCGCGCGGATGAGCCGGATTGGCATATTCATCAGGAAAACCCGCCCTATGCGGTGCCGCTGGCCGATGAGGTGGCTTATGGCCCGGCCATCGCCCATGCCTTTCGCCTGACCGCCGCGCTGCGCCGGATCGAGCGGACCGGGACGCTGAAGGTCTGTGAGAGCGTGGCCGAGATCGAGGCGGCCCGCGATGCCGGCCGGATCGCCGCCATCCTGCATATGGAAGGGGCCGAGCCGGTGGACAGCCTTGACGGGCTGGCGCTGTGGCACCGGATGGGGCTGCGCTCACTCGGGCCCGTGTGGTCGCGGCCCACGGCTTACGGGCATGGGGTGCCGTTTGAATTCCCCGCAAGCCCCGATACCGGCGCGGGGCTGACCGGCGCGGGGCGCGAACTGGTTGAGGAATGCGACCGGCTGCGGATCATGGTCGATCTGGCACATCTGAACGAAAAGGGGATGCGCGATGTGGCGCGGATCAGCCGCGCGCCCCTGGTCAGCAGCCATTCGGGGGCGCATGCGATTTGTCCGTCCACCCGCAACCTGACCGACGAACAGCTTGAGATGATCGCGGGGAGTGGCGGGCTTGTCGGGCTGAACTTCGCCGCCGGTTTCGTGCGCGAGGATGGGCGCAGGCTGCCGTTCAAGGGCATTGATCCTTACCTGAGGATGTTGGATTATCTGCTTGAGAAGATTGGTGAAAATGGCGTGGCGCTTGGTTCGGACTTCGACGGCGCGCTGATGCCCGAGGATCTGCCCGATGCAAGCGCCCTGCCCGCGCTGATCGAGGCGATGCGCGCCCATGGCTATGGCGAGGATCTGATCGAGCGGATCGCGTCGCGCAACTGGCTGGACCTGCTGCGGCGGGTTTGGGGCGGCTGATGCGACGCGGACCCGGTTGCGGTGCGGAGGTTGCGCATCGCAACTGGCTGGACCTGTTACGGCGAGTCCGGGGCCGCTTAAGGCAATGCGCGCGCGGTTACGGGGCGCTTCTCGATTCTCAGAACTGGCCGGACCTGCTGAGCCGCATCTGGGACGGCTAAAGGCCCATTCCGCGCAGCGCCGCCGCCAGATTATCTCGGGCCAATAGCACGATCATCGGGCCGTCGATTCTCAACGTGACCGGGCCGGTCGCTTCGTTCGAGGTGCCGATCCGGCCTGCGGGGGTGAACTCGATCCCGTCGATGGGCCAACGCAGCCCGGTTGAGCGCCCGCGCGCCGGGCCAAGCGGGAACAGCGAGACCCGCGTGCCCGCTTGCAGCTCCAGTTCCAGCTGCGGCGGGGCCAGAAAGATCACCTCATCGCCGCCAAGGATGAGACAGGGCGGGCCGACCCGCCGGGCCAGAACGCTGAGCGCGGCCAGCATGTGATCGACCCGCGCGCCGGTAAAGCCCACCGCCAGAACGAAGGGCGCGTCGATGCGGGTCAGGCATTTCTCGAAATCGGTGCTGTCCTGTTCGGCGATATGGATGAGCCCCTCGGGGCTGATGGCCGCGCGGGCCGCTTCGCTGATCGAATCGAAATCGCCGATGGCGGCACGGGGCCGGTGGCCAAGCGCAAGCGCCCGATCCGCGCCGCCATCCGCCGCGACCAGAACGGGCGCGAGCGACAGCGCAAGGGCCAGATCGGCGGCGCGGGTCTCACCCCCGCCGATCAGCGTCACCGGCCGGGCAAAGCGGATCATGCGCGGATCATTCGTCGCGGCCGATGCCGGTGAACAGGCCCTTGAACGGGAAGATCCAGGCGATACCCGCCACGACATAAATCGCCAGTTCCAGCAGCATCGGCAGACGCCCGAAACGGTCGTCAAGCCATGTCAGCAACCACCATACCGCGATGATATAAAGCGGCATGACCACCAGAAAAACCAGCAGCGACAGCCGTTTCTTGCGCCGGTGATCCATCAGTCTGCGAACGGGTCGGTGACAAGGATCGTGTCGTCACGCTCGGGACTGGTGGACAGCAGCGCGACGGGGCACTGGATCAGTTCCTCGATCCGGCGGACATATTTGATCGCCTCGGCGGGCAGATCGGCCCAGCTTCGCGCGCCTGCGGTGGATTCGCTCCACCCCGGCATCTCCTCATAGATCGGCGTCACGCGGGCCTGAAGTGCCGCGGCGGTGGGCAGATAGTCGTAGTGCTGGCCGTCGATTTCATAGCCCACGCAGATTTTCAGGGTCTCGAACCCGTCCAGAACGTCCAGCTTGGTCAGCGCAATGCCGTTCACGCCGCTGATGGCGCAGGTCTGGCGGACCAGAACCGCATCGAACCAGCCACAACGGCGCTTGCGGCCCGTGACGGTGCCGAATTCGTGGCCGCGTTCGCCCAGACGCTGCCCGTCGGCATCGTCAAGCTCGGTCGGGAACGGGCCTTCGCCGACGCGGGTCGTGTAGGCCTTGACGATGCCCAGAACGAAGTCGATCGAGGACGGGCCAAGCCCGGTGCCGGTCGCCGCCATCCCCGACATGGTGGTCGAGGAGGTCACATAGGGATAGGTGCCGAAGTCGATATCCAGAAGGCTGCCCTGCGCGCCCTCAAACAGGATGCGTTTGCCCGCGCGGCGGGCCTCGTTCAGCACCTTCCAGACGGGTTGCGCATAGGGCAGGAGTTTCGGCGCGATTTCAAGCAGTTGCGCGCGCAGCGCCGCGCGGTCGATGGCTCCCGCGCCAAGACCCTGACGCAGCGCGTCGTGATGGGCCAGCAGCCGGTCAAGCCGCGCGTCAAGCGTTTCTTCGTCGCCCAGATCGGCCAGACGGATGGCGCGGCGGCCCACCTTGTCCTCATAGGCCGGGCCGATGCCGCGCCCGGTGGTGCCGATCTTGGCCTTGCCCGCCGCCTCTTCGCGCAGCTTGTCCAGATCCTGATGGAGCGGCAGGATCAGCGGCGTGTTTTCCGCGATCATCAGGTTGTCGGTCGAGATGGCGACGCCCTGCGCGGCCAGCTTGTCGATTTCGGAAAACAGCGCCCATGGGTCCAGCACGACGCCATTGCCGATCACCGCCAGCTTGCCGGCCCGCACGATCCCCGAGGGCAGCAGCGAGAGTTTGTAAACCGTGTTGCCGATGACAAGCGTGTGGCCCGCATTATGGCCGCCCTGAAAGCGCGCGATCACATCGGCGCGCTCGGACAGCCAGTCCACGATCTTGCCCTTGCCCTCGTCGCCCCATTGGGCGCCGACCACAACCACATTGGCCATCAAGCTCTCCTTGCCGGTCGAAATTGCCGCATCTGCTATAGCCCTGCGGCGCGGCGGTGGAAAGCAGAGATTTGGCCCGGCGGCCCGTGTTCCTTTGCTCGAATATGCGGCAGGTGCTGTGCGCAGCCTTGCGCTATGCGGGAAGCGGATATGCCGCTTTGGCGGTAGAAAGGACAGCGTCCCTGACCTAGATTGGCTTTGGGAGGAAAACATCGCCAGCGAAAGAGGTTTTCCAATGGCTCACATCACCGATACCGGCTATCTGGCCGCCCGCTCTGACCGTCCCGGCATCTTTGCCCGCTTTGGTCGTTTCATCATGCAGATCGCCGAGGCCAATTCGCGCATCCATCAGGTGCAGGCGCTTGAGGCGATGAGCGATGCGGAACTGGCCGCCCGTGGCATCACCCGCGACCGCATCGTGCAATATGTGTTCCGCGACAAGATGGGCTACTGATCGCCCACCCCCGCGTGATTGCGAAAAAGCCGCCGCCCGATCAGGGCGTGCGGCTTTTCTTTTGGCGGATGCTCAGCCGTTCTTGCCGTTTTCCTCAACCAGAACGATCTCACGCTCATAGCTGCCTTCGGCATAGGACAGCGCGTCGCGATAGGCGGGGTCTTCGTAGCAGGCGCGGGCGGCGTCCAGCGAGGGAAAGCGAATCACGACATGGCGTTGCCGCGCCGCGCCCTCAAGCTGAAGCGAGGCGCCGCCGCGCGACAGATACTCGCCGCCATGGCTTTCGATCACCGGCGCGGCACGGCGCGAATATTCCGCGAAGGCCGCCGCATCGGTGACGGTGACATGCGCAATCCAAAGCGCGGTCATGCGACACCCCCAATCACCCCTTCGGCCGCAGCAATCGCCGCATCGGCGGCCTCAAGCGAGGGCGCGCCGCCCTGTGCGCGTTCGGGGCGGCCACCGCCGCCCTTGCCGCCAAGCGCCTCGACCGCGGCGCGGACCAAATCGACCGCCGACAGGCGCGCGGTCAGGTCAGGGGTGACGCCCGCCGCGACGGTGGCCTTGCCGCCATCCTCAGCCAGCACCAGCACCGCGCCGGATTTGAGCTGCGCTTTCATCTCATCGACCAAAGCGCCCAGTTCCTTGCCGCCGACGCCCTCGACCCGGCGACCGACAAAGGAGATGCCGTTGATCTCGCGCGCCTCACTCTCGCCGCCCATGGCCAGTTGCCGCTTGAGGGTCGCGATCTCGGCGGCAAGCGCCTTACGCTCATCCGCGAGGGTTTTCACCCGCGCGACCACATCGCCCGCCTGCGCCTTGAGAAGCGCGCCGATTTCCGAAAGCTGCGCGTCAGAGCGGCGCAGCAGGTCAAGCGCAGCCTGCCCGGTCAGCGCCTCGATCCGGCGCACGCCCGCCGAGGACGCGCTGTCGCCCAAGATGACGCAAGCGCCGATGTCGCCGGTGCGCGTGACATGGGTGCCGCCGCAGAGTTCAAGCGAATAGGTCGCCTTGTCCGCGCCCTTGCCCGAACCGTCAAGGGTGCCCATCGACACGACCCGCACCTCATCGCCGTATTTCTCACCGAACAGGGCCTGCGCGCCCATGGCGCGGGCATCGTCGGGGGTCATGATCCGCGTCTCGACCGGGCTGTTCTGGCGGATATAGGCGTTGATCTCGGCCTCGATCACGGCCAGTTCCTCAGCCGTCACCGCGTGGTTATGGCTGAAATCAAAGCGCAGCCGGTCAGCGGCGTTCAGGCTGCCGCGCTGCGCGACATGATCGCCCAGATGGCGGCGCAGCGCCTCGTGCAGCAGATGCGTGGCCGAGTGGTTGGCGCGGATCGCGCTGCGGCGGTCGTGATCGACGATCAGCGTCGCCCCCTGCCCGCGCGAGATCTGGCCCTTGGTCACCTCGGCGATATGGACGAACAGGCCCGCCTGTTTGCGCGTGTCGGTCACACGCGCCGCGCCGGTTTCGGTCTCAATCAGGCCGGTATCGCCGACCTGCCCGCCCGCCTCGGCGTAGAAGGGCGTCTGGTTCACGATGATCTGGATCTTGTCGCCCTCGCCCGCGCTTTCGACGGAATCGGTCCCCGCGACAAGCGCGATGATCTGGCCCTCGGCGGTTTCGGTGTCATAGCCCAGAAACTCGGACGCGCCATGCTGCTCGGCCAGATCATACCAGATCGCGGCATCCTTGGTCTCGCCCGAGCCCGCCCATGCCGCGCGGGCCTTGGCCTTCTGTTCGGCCATGGCGCTGTCAAACCCCGCGATATCCACGCTGCGGCCCTGTTCGCGCAGCGCGTCCTGCGTCAGATCAAGCGGGAAGCCGTA
>JAUNTZ010000068.1 GCA_030538425.1 Paracoccus sp. (in: a-proteobacteria)
CCCTCGACCCTCGACCCTCGAAAGGGGTGCGGTCCGCGCCGCACATGGTCAAGCAACATATTGTAAAATATCGTAAATCTTTTTTGTGTGACAACGTGGACCGTGCTGTGACATAGGCACCGCAGGAATGCCACCGCACGGCAAAGCAATGGGCGCGCCGCCCATAGCTCAGAAAATAAAATCGCCCGCATCCAGCACCGCCCCGTTCTGAAAATAAATCGCCATATCGGCCAGACCGTCCCCATCGAGATCAACTTCAAGCATCGTGCCGCGGTGATGCGGGCGCTGAATAACCTCACCCCGTGTGCGGCTGAAACTGTCGCCGCCTGACCAGCTCAGCCTGGCGCTAAGCGCAGACAGGTCGATCCGGTCCTCGCCAGAACGGAAATCGGTGATCGTGTCGGGCGCGTCGGGCGGCGATTCCGATTCGTCGCGGAACAGGAAACGGTCGCGCCCGGGGCCGCCGGTCATCACATCCCGCCCCGGCCCGCCGATCAGCAGATCGTCACCCGGCCCCCCGTTCAGCGTGTCGTTGCCCGCGCCGCCGTCCAGCGTGTCATTATCCTCATTCCCAAAGAGCCGGTCATTCCCCGAGCCACCGAAAAGCCGATCATTGCCGCGCCCGCCATAGATCAGATCGTTGCCCGAGCCGCCCAAAATCAGGTCATTGCCGTCCTGACCATAAAGAGCGTCATTGCCCTCACCCCCGAAAATCGTGTCGTCACCGGCGCCGCCATAGATCCAGTCGCGCCCCTCACCACCATAAAGCAGGTCATTGCCCTCACCGCCCCGAATTACGTCATTGCCGGGACCGCCGATGATCGTGTCATCGCCCTCTTCGCCCAGCAAAGTGTCATTGCCGGGGCCACCGATTATCAGATCATTCCCAAGCCCGCCGAAGATCAGGTCGTCACCCTCATCCCCGAACAGGGTGTCGTTGCCGTCGCCGCCCAGAATGATGTCATTGCCCGGCCCGCCCTCGACATAGTCATGCCCGGTCCCGGCATTGATGTAATCGTCGCCCGCGCCCGCGTAGATCGTATCATTCCCTGGGCCGCCCATGATCCGGTCGCGCCCGTCGCCAGCAATGATCAGATCGTCACCCGCCGCGCCCCAGATCGAGTTGTCCCCGCCGCTGACAATGATCGTGTCATCGCCCGACCAACCGATGATCGTGTCGTTGCCGTCGCCCGCCTCGATCCAGTCATCGCCATCGCCGCCGTTGAAAAAATTGTTCCCCTGAAGGTCGATCAGCACATCGTCGCCCGGCCCAGCGCCCAAACGGTCATTGCCCGCGCCGCCCAGCAAAGTGTCATCGCCAGGACCGCCCGACAGCGTGTCGTCGCCCGGGCCACCCACCAGAAAATCGTTGCCATGTTCGCCCATCAGCAGGTCATTGCCTGCCCCGCCGATCAGCGTGTCATCGCCGATGCCGCCGAACATGCGGTCATCGCCCTCGCCGCCGTCCAGATAGTCGTCGCCGCCCTCGCCTAGCAAGGTGTCATGGCCCGGGCCACCGATCAGCCAGTCATCACCACCACCGCCAAACAGCTGATCGTTGCCGGCCCCGCCCTCAATCAGGTCATAGGCGTTCGAACCGCGCAAAGTGTCATTCCCGTCGCGGCCGATCAGATGCGCGCCGTCGTAATGCGCGGCAAGGGCCTGCCCGCGCGGGTCGGCGGTCTGGCTGCGCGCGGGTGCTGCGGGGCGCGTCGGCATGTCGGGCATGGCCGGGCGCGGGCCGGGATCGACGAACAGGCGCGGGATCTCTGGCTCGGGATCGTCCAGGTCGACTGGGCTTGCGGGCGGGCGCGGTGCGGTGGGGGGCGCAGGCTCGGGCGCGGGCGGGGGTGGGTTCACCGGGTTGACCGGCGTGATCAGCCGCGAATAGTCGATATCATTGACATAATGCGGCAAGGCGAACATCGCCTCAGTGAAAAAGGACTGCGGCAGGCTGGTGCCGTCGGCGGTGTTGATCTCGACCGTGACCGGGCCGGCTCTCAGGACCGCGCCGCGCGCCGTCGGCACGATGGTCAGTTGCGCCAGCCCGCGCCCAAAGCCCAGCTCAGACAGGTCAAGAATATCAAGTCCCGGCTGAAAATCTGTGATAATGACGCGCTTACTGGAATGATGCGGCACAAAGCGGTCGGCCCCGGCGCCGCCGGTCATCGTGACCGTGCCGCCCCGCGCGATCAGAATATCGTCGCCCGCCCCGCCATTGATCCGCGTGGTCTCCGGACCGGCAACGATGATATCATTGGCGCCGGTGCCGCTATGGCTGCCCGGCCCGGCGACCACCGTTTGCCCGATCTGGCCGGGGTCAAAGCGCAGCTCAGTCACGCCGCGCTCCGATTGTGAGGCGGCGAAAATCGCCAGCTTGCCGTCGATCTGCGTGACCGCCAGGGCAGAGACCCGCGCCATGGCCATCGCATCCGTATCAGCAATACTATCCAGCAGAATCAGCCGTCCCGTCGGGTCGAGCGTCAGGATCGACAGCCCGTCATCCGCACCACCTGCGACGACAAAAACCCGGCCCTCGATCTCAATCACCTCAAAGGCGGTGACGCGGTGAAAGCGGGTCAGCCCGCCGTCGATCACATGATCCCGCAGCTCCAGCCGGTCGTTGTCGGTCAGCTGAAACACGCTGAGCGAGCCGGACCCGCCGCCCGACACGATCACAAAGCTGTTGCCGCCGGTCTGTGCAAAAGCCGCCTCACGCGGTGCGGTCAGGCCGATCTGGTTGTCGGACCCGATCAGGCTGCGTTGTTGCAAGCTGCCATCGGCGGACATGCGAAACAGCGCAACCGCATTCCCCAGCGATGAGCCCGCGACCACGAAAGTCTTGCCGTTATGGGTCAGGCTGTCGAACAGGTCGATCTGCGCCTCAGCCCCCACGCCTCGCAGGTCAAGCATCTGGGTGCGATGCGGCGCGACCGCGCCGCTGGCATCAAGCCGGTAGATACCGATTTCCAGCGATTTCGCCCGCCCCGCCAGCAGATAGTCGGTTCCGCCCAGCGAGAGCGTTTCCAGCGCGACAATATCGGCAGGCAACCGCCCATCGCTGAACAGGCGGCCGAACTGGCCCATGCCCGGATGATGCCCGAACGCGACCCCCTGCAAAAGCGCGTCATGCGCGCCATAAGCGACCAGCATATCCTGCCCGGCAACGGTGATCATATCGAGCTGCGGCGCCGCAAGGCTGGCCTGTCCGCCCGGATAAACCCGCGTTCCGCCCCCACGCAACCCGTCGCCAATATGATACGAGGCTAGGCCGCCATCCATATGCGTGGCCGTGACCAGCCGAGGACCGCCCTCCGTCTGGACGACCATCATATCGGTGATATTCGAGGTGAACCGCCCCCCGAGTATCAGATGTGTCGCGATATGTGTCAGCTTGGCCATCTTGGGCGAATCCTCCGATCCGGTCCAGACTAGCCGCGATTCCTTAAGGAATCTCTAATCTCTTCGCTATTTTTACATTGCATTTTAATTATTTAGCTGCGCCAAGGCGCTTGCTATGGCGCCGTCATGCGTGCATCTTTCAGCCTGAACAAAACAGAAACAACCGATTCGTCCGACGTCATGCTGGAACGCCATCAGATCGCGATATATTTTGCCTGCGTGGCTTTTGGCGCGGTGCTGGGACTGGTGCTGCACCTGCCTCACGCGTTGATTGAGCCTGCGCTGGCAGTGATGATGTTCGCCACATTTCTGCAGGTGCCGCTGTTGCGCCCGGCCATCGGCGGACGGTTCATGGCGGCCTTGCTGATGGCCAATTTCGTGGCGGTGCCCGTTCTGGTTCTGGGGCTATCGCGGTTCTTGCCGGACGATCCGCTGATCAGGCTTGGCTTTTATCTTGTGCTGTTCGCGCCCTGCATCGACTATGTGATCACATTCGCGCAGATGGGTCGCGCCGACAGTCTGCAACTGGTCGCGGCAACGCCGGTTTTGCTGGCGTTGCAGATGCTGCTCTTGCCAGTTTATCTGAGCGCGGCGATGGGGCCGGAGACGGCATCAATCGGGATCGCGCCGTTTGTCCATGCCTTTTTGTGGCTGATTGTGCTGCCCCTTGGGGTGGCCTGGCTCGTTCAGTCCCGCACGGGACCGGGCATCAGGCAAAGGCTTGACTTGCTGCCGGTGCCAGCAACCGGGCTGGTCTTGTGCCTTGTGACGGCGGCCACCATGCCGGTTCTGGCTCAGGCCATTGCGGCGGCGAAAACCGTGGCACCGCTTTATCTGGCCTTTGCGGTGATCGCGCCGCTGATCGGGCTGGCGGTGGCGCGGGGCTTCGCACTGCCGCCACGACAGGCGCGGGCGGTGAGCTTTTCCGCCGCGACACGCAATTCGTTGGTGGTGCTGCCTGTGGGTCTGGCGATTCCCGGCGCTATGCCGACCGTCGCCGCGGTGATCGTCACGCAAACGCTGATCGAGTTGATCTCACAACTGATCTATATCCGCGCCATTCCCCGCCTGATCCGGGGGCCGCAGCAATGCCGCGCCCCATAGCCGCCTTTGCCGCAGCCTCAGCCACCCAGCCGTTCAGCATGCCAAAGAATATGGTCACCCATAAAGGTCTGCACAAAGAAATAGCTGTGATCATAGCCCGGCTGCATGCGGAATTTGCCCGGCTGACGGCGTTTCATCATCGCATGGGCCAGCGATTCGGGCTTGAGCAGATCCAGAAACTGGTCCTCGCTGCCCTGATCAATCAGCACCTCTCCCGGATAGCCTTTTTCCAGCATCAGCAGGGTCGAATCATGCGGCTTCCACGCCTCGGCATCGTCACCCAGATAGGCGCCAAGCTGTTTGCGGCCCCAATCGCTTTCGGTCGGGTTGGCAATCGGCGCAAAGGCGGAGACGGATCTATAGGTCTCGGGATAGGTCATCGCCAGCGTCAGCGCGCCATGCCCGCCCATCGAATGCCCGGTGATCCCCTGTGCGTCACGGTCCAACGGGAAATGTTCGAACACAAGATCGGGCAGTTCCTGGGAGATATAATCCCACATCTTGAAATGGTTCGCCCAAGGCTCTTGCGTCGCGTTCACATAGAAACCGGCGCCCTTGCCCAGATCATAAGCCTCATCATCGGGCACATCATCGCCGCGCGGCGAGGTATCGGGGAAAATCAGCGCGATGCCGGTCTCCGCCGCCCATTCCTGCGCGCCCGCCTTGGTCATCGCGTTCTCATGCGTGCAGGTCAGCCCCGACAGATACCACAGAACCGGGACCGGGCCGAACTCGGCCTCGGGCGGCAGATAGACTGCGAACACCATATCGGTGCCGGTCACGGTCGAGCGGTGTTTGTAAACGCCCTGTTTACCGCCGAAACTGGCGTTTTCGGAAATCGTCTCAAAGCTCATCGCGGCCTCCAGAAAGGAAAGGGGCGGGGTCATGCCCCGCCCGATCATGCACAAGGTTCAGTAGATCACAACCGAGCGGATCGACTCACCCGAATGCATCAGATCGAAGCCCTTGTTGATATCGTCCAGCGGCATGGTGTGGGTGATCATCGGGTCGATCTCGATCTTGCCGTCCATATACCAGTCGACGATCTGCGGCACGTCGGTGCGCCCGCGCGCGCCGCCAAAGGCGGTGCCTTTCCAGACCCGGCCGGTGACAAGCTGGAACGGGCGGGTGCTGATCTCGGCCCCCGCCGGCGCGACGCCGATGATTACCGACTGGCCCCAACCGCGATGGGTGCATTCCAGCGCATCGCGCATCACCTTGACATTGCCGGTCGCGTCGAAGGAATAATCCGCGCCGCCGATCTGATCGAAGGGGGTTTTCGTCATCTCGACGATTTCTTCCACGACCGAGCGCTCGATCTCTTTGGGGTTGACGAAATGGGTCATGCCGAACCGTTCGGCCATTTCCTTCTTGTCGTTGTTGAGGTCGACGCCGATGATCATGTCGGCGCCCGCCAGCCGCAGCCCCTGAATGACGTTCAGGCCAATGCCGCCCAGACCGAACACGACCGCTTTCGCGCCGATCTCGACCTTGGCGGTGTTAATGACCGCGCCGATGCCGGTGGTCACGCCGCAGCCGATATAGCAGATCTTGTCGAAGGGCGCGTCCTCACGCACCTTGGCCAGCGCGATCTCCGGCAAGACGGTGTGGTTCGCAAAGGTCGAGCAGCCCATATAGTGGTGGATCGGCGTGCCATCCAGCATCGAGAACCGGGTGGTGCCGTCCGGCATCAGCCCCTGCCCCTGCGTCGCGCGGATCGAGGTGCAGAGGTTCGTTTTCTGCGACAGGCAGGACGGGCATTGGCGACATTCCGGCGTATAAAGCGGGATCACATGGTCGCCCGGTTTCAGCGTGGTGACACCCGGCCCGACCTCGACGACTACGCCCGCGCCCTCATGGCCCAGAATGGCGGGGAAAATCCCCTCAGGGTCGTCGCCCGAGCGGGTGAATTCGTCGGTGTGGCAAATGCCGGTTGCCTTGATCTCGACCAGAACTTCGCCGGCCTTGGGGCCTTCGAGGTTCACATCCATCACTTCAAGCGGTTTGCCGGCTTCCAAAGCGACGGCGGCGCGGGTTCTCATGGTAGCTCTCCCTCATCAACAGCGCCAAAGCGCCAAGCATTACGTCGCCCGCAGGCAGGGCCGCGCGCGAAATACCGCTCAAATCTATGGCGCAGCCAGCGGCGCGGCAATGCGACCTAGGTTGCAGGTTGGGGGGTGAGGTGGGGCGGCGCTGGCCTTCCAGCAGACCGCCCCGCCCTGACTGCGCCGCGCACATGGTGCCGCCGGTCAGCTGGCCCAGAATATCGCGCAGGCCGCCCTGACTGCTGCCAGAACGGCGCGCCGAATTGGTCAGCCCGTCCAGCAGGCCGCCCAGCCCGCTATGTTTTAATCGTCGGCGCCCTGGGGGCCACGCCTCACGGGATGCTGTGAATCGGGATGCGGTCGTGATCCCTGTTCGCTTAAGGCGACGACAACAGATCAAAGGCAGCACGCGACTGATCATCACCGCCGATCCTGGCGGCATGGCCGGTCAGGTCGGGTTGCACGACATCGCGCCATGGGGGCGACAGCTCGTTATGCCCGCATCGCGCGCCTGAACGCAGGCGTCACTGTCATTGATCATATCAGGCAAACCCGCATGGTGCCCCAGAACCGCATAGGCGATCAGTTCGGCCACGATCTTGTCATGCCCCGCAGCACCCGCCATCAGCACCGCGCCGCCCGCCGTCGAATGGTCGATCCTTACCTTCAGCCCCATCAGCCGTTTGACAAAATCGGGGTGAAACTTGCCAAGGTCATGGACCATCGCGGCCAGACGCGCCGTCCGCGACAGCCCTAGCGGGCCGGCCAGTTCCGCCGCCAGCTCGGCGGTGGCGTGGAGATGATCGGACAGTGGCTGCCAATGCGAGCGATCTGGTTTTCGTCCTGAATGCGCCCACATTTTCGTGCCCCTTGAGGCCTGCTTTACAGGCTCATCCTTGACGAGCGCTTGGCCCCCGGCAAGTCACGAAATGCCAGATAAAACCGCAGGTGTGCCGCGCAGCCAGAGTGTTTGCGCCGACAGCGCCTCGGCCTCGGCGGGCGCGTGTGTGACCAGAAACAGGCCGGCGCCGGTGCGGTCCAGCAAGGCGGCGGTCAGTTCGATCATGCGCGCCGCCGTGTCGCCGTCCAGCGAGGCGAAGGGCTCATCCATCAGCAGCACATCGGGCGCGGTGGCAAAGGCTCGGGCCAGCGCGAGGCGGCGTTGCTGGCCCAGCGAAAGCTGGCGCGGGTAATGCGCGGCCTTGCCCGCCAGACCGACCTGTTCCAGCAGGTCGCGGGCGCGGGCCGCGTCCACGCGCGCGGGGATGGTGATATTGGCCAAAGCGTCGCGCCATGGCAGCAGGGTCGGTTCCTGAAACACCACTGCCAACCGCGCAGGCCCGGTGATGCGCAGGCCGTCATGGGCCGGATCAAGCCCCGCCACGATGCGCAGCAGGGTCGATTTGCCGATCCCTGACGGCCCCAGAACCGCCAGCCTGCGCCCTCGTCCCAGCTCAAGCGCGACCGGCCCCAGAACCGGCTTGCCGCCGTAAGACTTGCCCGCCAGCTCAACCCTCATCGCGACGCCACCTGTTCGCGCGATGCTCCCACGGGCGCAGGATCGCATAGTCGATGACCAGCATCACCGCCACAAAGGCCAGCGACCAGGCCAGCACCTGCGCCACGTTGAACATCTGGAAATACATATGCAGCTTGAAGCCGACCCCGTTCGAGCGGCC
>JAUNTZ010000017.1 GCA_030538425.1 Paracoccus sp. (in: a-proteobacteria)
AGTGATCTGAGCTACGCTTGAGATGAAGGGGGCCGCCTGAGAGGGCGGCCTTTTTTGTTGATTTATTTCGATGGTCGGTTCAGCGCTCGGTTGTAGGCTTCGCCGCGGTTCATATCTATAGCGTAACTAAAGAGCCCATACTTAGCCAATAATTTCGCGAAGCGACTAGGCTCGTATGCCTTTTTTTCATCTTTTTTTGCTGCATTCTGATCTATACTCTCAACCACGGCATTGTGTGGCAGTTCCGAGAACGTAAGAAGTCGCTTATCGTTATCGCTAATATGCGCCTTTAACTCTTCAATAATATCGTTACGGACCTCCTTGAGATAGCGGTTTTCACCTTTCTCTGCTTCGGTTCGATCTAGCGCAATCAAAAGTGAAAAAAGACTGCTGCGCCAGCCCGCAGGAAGACGCTGCCTTACGTCATCAACCTTCACAGCTTTGTCGTCGTCCTTCAAATCCTGAAATTCTCTTGCGTCCGGACGGTCAGATATAACAAATCGTTCGACAAGCTTGTAAAGGCGATCAGCTTTTGCACGGGTATTCTGCTGTTCCAATTGTGTTGCCAAAAGCTTATTCTGCTCGACAGCCGCCTCCGCGTTCTTGAGCGCTGATTTTGCTTGATCCACAGCCGTTTCGGCATGCTTTTGGGCCGCTTCAACATGTCTGGCAATATTTGTCGCAGCCTTCTCTAGGCCCGCTACTCCTTCTGACTGCTTCTTCAGGCTATTTCTCAGACTTTCGGCGTTCTCTTTCGCGTCTTTGGCTTGTTGGTGGAGGGTAAAGGCGACGCCGACCAAAGCTAATCCGGTAAAAAGCGCCGCGGCCCCTGCGAAGGCGCCCGCAAGATCGGCCCAGCTTTCGGCAATCGGAAGCCCGAGCAACGAGACTTGGGTCGTTTGGAAGATGAAGTAAAAAATCAGCGTCACGCCGATCAGGATCAGGACTGCGTAAAACATCTCATAGCCTACTGGTTACATAAGGGACATATGAGATAGCTTATGCTAGACTAAGCAGGCGTCAACCGCCTTGCTTCACGCCGTTAACAGCACACCTCCAACCGCCCACAACCCGCCCGCCTGAACAGCCGCTCACCCCGCCTGCATCGTCAGGGCAAGCCATTCGCCCATGTCTTCGGTGCGGCGCAGCGCGAACCCCTGCGCCTCATAGGCCGCGATCACCTCGTCTCCCTGCTGCGCGAGGATGCCCGACAGGATCACCCGCCCCTCCGGCGCGATCATCCGGGCCATGTCGGGGGCGAGGTCGATCAGCGGTTGCTTGAGGATATTGGCGAAGATGAGATCGAAGGGGGCGGCCTCGCGCAGGCGGGGATTGTCGAAACCCATCGCCTCCAGCACCTCGACGCGGCCCGCCAGATCGTTGGCAGTCACATTCGCCGCCGCCGTCTCGACCGCAATCGGGTCGATATCGCTGGCAAAAACCATGGCATCGGGCCAGACACGCGCGGCGGCCATGGCCAGAACGGCGGTGCCGCAGCCGATATCGGCCACCCGATCCGCCACCACCCCTTCACCCAGCAGATGCTCAAGCGCCAGCAGACAACCCTTCGTGGTGCCGTGATGGCCGGTGCCGAAGGCCATGGCGGCCTCGATCAGCAGGGCCTCGACGCCCTCGGGCACGCGGTCAGCGTCATGACCGCCATGGACAAAGAACCGCCCGGCCTCGACCGGCGACAATTCGCGGCGCACATGGGCGACCCAATCGACCTCGGGCAGTTCCGAGATCACGAAGGGCTGCGTGCCCTGCGCGGCGGCCAGCAGGGCCAGCCCGATCTCGTCGGGGGCATCGGTGAAATAGATGCCGACCTCCCACAGATCTGAGCCATCCTCGATCTCGAACACGCCCGAACCCACCGGCTCGGGCGTAAGCCCTTCGCATAATTCAGCCAAGGTCTCGGCGGCCTCTCGGCCTTTGGCATGGGTCAGGGCGGTCCAGGTGGGCATCAGTTGGGCTCATATCCTTCTTGCAGCGCAGCCTCTACGCCGGTGCCGCGCAAGCCGCAATAGCCGTCCGGCACCTTGTGGAGATATTGCTGATGCTCAGCCTCTTGCGCCGGATAAAAGGTCGTCGCGGCCAAAATCTGCGTGGTGATGGCGTCAAAGCCCTCAACCGCCAGCCGGTTGCCGTAATCGGCCTTGCTGGCCTCGGCCAGATGGCGCTGCGTGTCGGTGTAATACATGATGAGCGAGCGATACTGATCACCCACATCATTGCCCTGCCGGTTGCCCTGGGTCGGGTTGTGGTTGTCCCAGAACATCTTGAGCAGATGCGCATAGCTGACCCGCGTCGGGTCATAGACCAGATGCACCACCTCGGCATGGCCGGTCCCGCCCGCGCAGACCTGCTTATAGGTCGGGTTGGGCGTCTGGCCGCCAGCAAAGCCCACTTGCGTCATCCAGATGCCCGGCTCATTCCAGAACAGGCGTTCCACGCCCCAGTAACAGCCCATGCCGAAAATCGCCTGCTCAAACCCTTTGGGCACCGGCGCATCCATCGGACGGTTGAAAATCGCATGGTTGGTCATGATCTCACCTTATGATCTTTGCGCCACAACGCAGAGGCCCCGCGCAGGGTTCATCTTGCGCATGGGCCAATCTATGCGCATTAAGCGCAAAATCGAGGGGCATTCCCAAGGCGGAGACAAAAACATGCTGGCTGAGCAGATGGCAAACCTGTCCGAGCGGTTCGGTGACCCGCTATCGGGTCTGATGATCGGCACGGTGGTCGGTCTGGTGTTCGGGTTCTGCGCGCAGCGCTCGGCGCTGTGCCTGCGCTCGGCGGCGGTCGAGGTCGCGCGGGGGCAGGCGGGCCCGCGTCTGGCGATCTGGCTGCTGGCCTTCTCAACCGCGCTGCTCTGGGTGCAGCTGGCGCGCCATAGCGGGCTGTTCGACCCGGCCGCCTCCTGGATCTTGCGGTCGAGCGCCAGCTGGTCGGGCGCGATCATCGGCGGGCTTGTGTTCGGCTTCGGCATGGTGCTGGCGCGGGGCTGTTCGGGCCGTCTGGTGGTGCTGGCGGGGACCGGCAACCTGCGCGCCATCGTGGCGGGGATGGTGTTCGCGATCACCGCGCAGGCGACGCTTGCGGGTGCGCTGCGCCCGGTGCGCGACACGGTGGCGGGCCTTTGGGTGGCCAGCGGCAACAGCCCCGAGCTGACCGCGACCTTTGGCCTGCCGCCGGTCTCGGGCGTGGCGTTGGGCTTTGCCGCGGGGCTGGTCGCAATTGCGATTGCATGGCGCGCGCAGACGCCCGCGCTCAAGCTTCTGTTGTCCTGCGGGGCGGGGTTTGCGGTCGCGGTGGGCTGGGTTGCGACCTTTACGCTGTCTGAGGCGGCCTTTGATCCGGTGACCGTCAATTCCGTCACCTTTTCAGGGCCTTCGGGCAACTTGTTGATGTATGTTCTGAACCGGATCGGCGGCTTCAGCTTTGAGCTTGCCCTGGTTCCGGCAACGCTTGTCGGCGCGTTTATCGGCGGCGTGGTCGGGCGTGAGCTGCAATGGCAAAGCTATTCCAGCACGGCGCAGATGATGCGCTCGATCATCGGCGGGGCGCTGATGGGGTTTGGCGGCGTGTTGGCGGCGGGCTGCGCGGTGGGCGCGGGGCTCTCGGGGACCTCGATTTTGGCGGTGACCGCGCTGATCACGACGATCTGCTTTTATATCGGCGCATGGGCCGCCGACCGGATCTTCGACCGCGCGGCCGCAGAGGCGGGCGCGCCGGTGCAGGTTCTGGGCCGCTAACTCCCGCGCGGCTTGGCCCGCAATGTGGGATCGGCGGCGGTCGGGTCCTCGGGCCAGGGATGGCGCGGGTAACGACCGCGCATCTCCTTTCGGACCTCGGCATAGGAACCGGCCCAGAAGCCGGGCAGGTCGGTCGTCACCGCAATCGGCTTGCCCCCGGGCGACAGCAGGGTGATGCGCAGCGGCTGGCGGCCTGTCATCGGATGGCGGGTCACGCCGAACAGCTCTTGCAGGCGCAGCTCGATCGAGGGGGTCTCGGCGTCGTAATCAATCGGCACGCGGCGGCCAAGCGGGGTGGTGAAATGCGCAGGCGCCAGCCGGTCAAGCGCCTGTTGCCCATCATATCCCAATAGCCCCAGCAACGGCTGCGTGAGATCAAGCGCCCGCAGATCGGACCTGCGCCGCGCCTCACTCAGCCATGGCAACAGCCAGCCGGGATCGGCCAGCAGGCCTGCGTCGCTGACATCCGGCCCCTCGGGCATCAGCGCAATGCGCGCGCGCAGCCGCGCCGCGCTTTTGGTCCAGAACAGCCCCTCGGCGCGCAGGCCCTCGAAGGCGGCGCGGGCGACGGAATGCGGGTCGGGGGTCTCAAGCGGGCGTTCCGCCAAAGGGGCCGCGCCCAGCATCTCACGCATTCGCGCGACCACGCGGCCCTCACGTGGGGACCATTCGACGCTTTCGGTTGTGGTGATGCGGTCGGCGAAGATCTCGCGGATCTCGGCGGCGGTGATCGGCGCGGCCAGGCGGATCGTGGCCTCGCGCGGGTTGCCGTCAAGATCGGTCGCCACGATGAACGGATCATTCGCCAGCGGATCATGCGCGGGCAGAACCGCGCCCTTGCCGCCCGACAGCACAAAGCGCGGCTGATCGCCCTTCCTCCGCGCGCCGATGCGGTCGGGATAGGCAAGCGCGGCCATGGCACCGAGGCTGAGCGGTTCCGGGTCAGGCGGGGCCATGCGCGCCAGCCGTGCGGCCTCGCGCCGGATGCGGTCAAGCGCAGGCTCACCCCCGCGCCGCAGTGCCGCCAGCCGCAAGCCGAGATCGACACTCGCACCGCGCAGCGGGTCACGCTCACCCATCAGCGCGGCAAGGGTCGCGGCCTGCCGCCCCGCGTTCAGCAGCATATGAGCGATGCGCGGATGGACCGGCAGGGCGGCCATCGCGCGCCCATGCGCGGTGATCCGCCCGCCCGCGTCCAAAGCGCCCAGATCGGAGAGCAACGCGCGGGCCTCGGTGAGTGCGGCCTCGGGCGGGGGTGTCAGAAAGGCCAGATCGCCGGGGGCCGCGCCCCAGACCGCCAGTTCAAGCGCAAGCCCGGCCAGATCCGCGACCGCGATTTCAGGGGGCGCGAAGGCGGGCAGGGCGCCCGCCTCGGCCTCGGCCCACATCCGATAGCAGATCCCCGGCGCGACCCGGCCTGCGCGCCCGCGCCGCTGTTCGGCCTCGGCGCGGCTGACGCGCTCGGTCACAAGCCGGGACATCCCGCTGCCCGGATCGAAGCGCGCCCGCCTTGCGCGGCCCGCGTCGACGACGACCCGAACCCCCGGAATGGTCAGCGAGGTTTCGGCAATCGCGGTGGCCAGCACGATGCGCCGCCGCGCGCCCGGCGGCGACAGAACGGCCTGCTGCGCGGGCTGGCTCATCGCGCCGAACAGGGGCATGACCTCGGCGGGCACCCCGTCCAGCAGCGTGGCCACGCGCCGGATCTCACTCTCACCGGGCAGAAAGGCCAGCAGGCTGCCCTCATCCGTCGCGCCAAACGCCTCGCGGATCAGCGCCGCCGCGCTTTCGGCCAGACGCGCGCCTGCGGGCAGGGGGCGCGGCAGATAGCGCGTCTCGACCGGATAGGCGCGGCCCTCGGACCGGATCACCGGGGCCGCGTCCAGCATGGCCGCGACCGGCGCGGCGTCCAGTGTGGCCGACATGACCAGCAAGCCCAGATCGGGGCGCAGCGCCGCCCGTGCCTCGATCAGAAGCGCAAGGCCCAGATCGGCGTTCAGGCTGCGTTCGTGGAACTCGTCAAAGATCACGCAGCCGATCCCCTCAAGCGAGGGGTCGCTTTGGATCATCCGGGTCAGGATGCCCTCGGTCACGACCTCGATGCGCCGCCCCGGCACCGCTTCGCCGCGCATCCGAAAACCGACATCGGCGCCCGGCTTCTGCCCAAGGCTTTCGGCCAGCCGCGCCGCTGCCGCCCGCGCGGCCAGCCGGCGCGGCTCCAGCATGACGATACGGCCCCTGACCTCATCCATCAGCGCCAAAGGCACCCGCGTGGTCTTGCCCGCACCCGGCGGCGCGACCAGAACCGCGCGCCCCGCATCGCGCATCGCAGCGCAAAGCTCAGACAGTACGGCGTCGATGGGTAGGGGCTCGGTCATCCCTGCCTCTTATCGCGGGGCGCGCGGCCAAGCCAAGTGCCCGGCCCCAAATATCCCCGCCCAAGGCCCCCTACACATTCGCGCCCCGCGCGCCTATCTTGAGCCGCGTCAGCACGATAAGGAGAGCCATGCGCATCGCGGAAAACCTGTTAAGCGGGCTGGGTCTGGGCGATCCGGTCATCCGGCTGGGCGTGACGGGCCTGTCGCGGGCGGGCAAGACGGTGTTCATCACCTCGCTTGTCGCCAATCTGATGGACCGAGGCCGGATGGCGGGGCTGCGCGCCGCCGCCGATGGCTCGATCCGCGCGGCATGGCTGCAACCGCAGCCCGACGATACCGTGCCTCGCTTTGAATATGAACGCCACCTTGCCGCGCTGACCGGCCCCGCGCCGCATTGGCCCGAAGGCACGCGCCATGTCTCGCAGCTTCGGCTGTCGTTGCGGCTGGGCGGGCGCGGGCTGTTGTCGGGGCTGACCGGCGGGGGCGAACGGGTCGTGCATCTGGATATCGTCGATTATCCGGGCGAATGGCTGCTGGACCTGCGGCTGATGGATCGTAGTTTCGAGCAGTGGTCCGCCGAGGTGCTGGAGCGGATGGAGGGCCGCCCCCTGGCCGATGCCTATCAGGCCGCGCTGGAGGCCACCGATCTTGCCGCGCCCTTTGATGAGGCCACGGGCCAACGGCTGGCCGCTGCCTATACCGCGCATCTGGTCGCGGCGCGGGCGGCGGGGTGGTCGGATTGCACGCCGGGGCGGTTCCTGATCCCGGGCGAGATGGCGGGCTCGCCCGCGCTGACCTTCGCGCCCTTGCCCGCAGGCGACAAGACCCCGCTGCGTCGCGAATTCGCCCGCCGGTTCGAGGCCTATAAATCGCGCGTCGTGCGCCCTTTTTTCCGCGATCATTTCGCCCGGATTGACCGGCAGATCGTGCTGGTCGATGTGCTGGGCGCGATCCATGCAGGCCCGCGTGCGCTGGAAGATCTGCGTCGCGCCATGGCCGACACGCTGTCGGCGTTCCGCCCCGGTCGCGCGGGCTGGCTGGCGCAGATCCTTGGCACAAGGCGGGTCGGGCGCATCCTGTTTGCCGCGACCAAGGCCGATCACCTGCACCAAAGCCAGCATGCAAGGCTGACCAATATCACCACCGCGCTGCTGCGTGAGGCGCGGGATCGGGCGGATTTCTCGGGCGCGCGGACGCAGGCCATGTCGATTGCCGCGCTGCGCGCCACGACCGAAGCGATGATCGAGAAGGACGGGGTCGAACTGCCAGCCGTGCGTGGCACGCTGCTGGATGGCAGGCGGGCGGCCTTTTATCCGGGCGAGTTGCCCACCGACCCCGGCGAGCTGCTGGCCCCCGCGCGGGCCGGGCATGACCATTGGCTGGACGGGGATTATGCGATTATGAACTTTGCCCCCGCGCCCGATACCGCGCGACCGGGGGACGGGCCGCCGCATATCCGTCTGGACCGGGCCGCGGAATTTCTGATCGGGGACAAGCTATGAGTGAACGCCGCACCGGCCCCGTCCTGATCGAGCTTGAGGACGACACCCCCCGCAGCCCGCGCGCCGGTCCCGCGCATCAGGTGGATGAGGGCGCGGCCCATGAAAATCGCGCCGAAAACCCCGCCGATGCCGCGCCGGTCGATGCCGCCGCCGCAGATCTGCCGCGCCCCCGCACGATGGAGATGGTGACGCGCCTTGTCGGCAGCGGGCCGTCGCCGCTGACCCGCTTTTTCCTGAACGTCACGCTGGCTTTGGTCACGTTTCTGGCCTCAGTCGCGGCGCTGAATTTTATCAACGGGCTGATGCTTCGCTGGCCGCTGCTGGGCTGGATCGGGGCGCTGCTGTTTGCGGGCTTTGTTCTGGCCCTGCTGCTGATGGCGATTCGCGAATGGCGGGCATGGGCGCGGTTCCGGCGCATCGACGGGATCAGCCGCACCGCTGCGGCGGCGCTTGCCAGCGGAGACCTTGATGCCGCGAAATCCGTGACTCGCCAACTGGACGCGCTTTATGCCGGGCGGGCCGATGCTGAATGGGGCCGCAACCGTCTGGCCGAGCGCGCGGAGGAGGCGTTCGACGCCGAGACCCTGCTCGGGCTGGCCGAGGCTCAACTGCTTGCTCCCCTTGACGCGCAGGCCCGGCGCGAGATCGAGGCGGCGGCGCGCTCGGTCGCTGCCGTCACCGCGCTTGTGCCGATCGCGCTTGCCGATCTGATTGCCGCGCTTGCCGCCAATCTGCGCATGATCCGCCGCATGGCCGAGATTTACGGCGGTCGCGCGGGCGCCGTCGGCGGCTGGCGGCTGGCCCGTCTGGTCGTCACCCATCTGATTGCCACCGGCGCGGTCGCGGCGGGCGACGATCTGGTCCAGACGGTCGCAGGCGGCGGCATCCTTGCCCGCCTGTCGCGCCGCTTTGGCGAGGGGATCGTGAACGGCGCGCTGACCGCCCGCGTGGGCATCGCCGCGATGGAGGTCTGCCGCCCGCTGCCCTTTATCGCCCAGCCCAAACCGCGCGTGGGCAACCTGCTGTCGCGCGGCTTGCGCGGACTTTTCGGCTCGGAAGGCGACCGCGCGCTTGATGAATCGCAGTCAAGGTCTTGAACGGCGGCCCCGCGCCAGTTAACTTTGGTTCAACTTGATATCGGAGGGCGTGCGCCATGACGCCCAAGCGTCCCGCGGGTGCGGGCGCGTTCCCGAAACCGACGGTTGAGCCGCCAGGCACCCGCGAACCTCAGCAGGGGGAGCTTTATGCCGCCCTTGATCTGGGGACAAATAGTTGCCGGATGCTGATTGCCCGACCGACGGGCAGCCAGTTTCAGGTCGTTGACAGCTTCTCCAAGCCCGTGCAACTCGGGCATGGGTTAGAGGCATCTGGCCGTCTGTCGCGCTCATCCATGGCGCGGACGGTCCATGCGTTGCAAGTCTGCCGTCGCAAGCTGGAACAGCACGGCGTCAGGCGGATGCGCCTTGTCGCCACCGAGGCGTGCCGCCGCGCCCGCAATTCGCGCGATCTGATGCGGATGATCCGCAATGAGACCGGCCTGCCCATCGAGGTGATCGGGGCCGAGGAAGAGGCGCGGCTTGCGGTGATTTCCTGCGCACCACTGGTCAGTCGCAAGACGGAACAATTGCTGGTCGTGGACATTGGCGGCGGCTCGACCGAACTGGTCTGGATCGACCTTGAGGATGTGGACCCGCGCGAACGCTCGCGCGCGATCATGAAGCTGGCCGACGGGTTCAGAGATCCGCAGCCCGGCGCGGCACGCGTGGTGGACTGGATCAGCGTCCCGCTTGGCGTGGCGACGCTGCGCGACCAGTTCGCGGATGTGACCGACGATCAGGGCCGCTTTGCGCTGATGTCGTGGTATTTCGAGGAAAAGCTGGCCGATTTCGCGCCCTATGCCAAGAGCTCGCCCGATGACGGCTTCCAGATCATCGGCACATCCGGCACTGTAACCACGGTTGCGGCCAGCCATCTGGGCCTGCGCCGTTACGACCGCACCAAGGTGGACGGGCTGACCATGACCACGGCGCAGATCGATCAGGTGATCCGCACCTATCTGGCGCTTGGCCCCGAGGGGCGGCGCAGCGATCCGCGCATCGGGCGCGAGCGGCACGCGCTCATCATGTCGGGGGCGGCGATCCTGCAGACGCTGATGCGGCTTTGGCCGACCTCTCGGCTGTCGGTGGCCGACCGGGGGCTGCGTGAGGGCTTGCTTTATGCCCAGATGGTGCGCGATGGAGCGATCACCGACGACGATCTGACAGGGGTAGCATAATGGTGAAAAAGCCGGGCGAGCGGGTTCGCAAATCATCGGGCCGGGGCGCGCGCGATCTGAAGGTCCGCGTCAAATCCGCCAAGGGGCGCAAGCTGTCCTCGACCCTCTGGCTGGAACGGCAGTTGAACGACCCCTATGTCGCCCGCGCCCGGCGTGAGGGGTTCCGTGGCCGCGCCGCCTACAAGATCATGGAGCTGGACGACCGCTTCGGCTTTCTGCGCCCCGGCGCGCGGGTGGTCGATCTGGGCTGCGCGCCCGGCGGCTGGTGTCAGGTCGCGGTGCCGCGCATCAACGCATTGGGTGAGCGGTCAGACAAGCAGGGCCGGATTATCGGCGTCGATCTGCAAGAGGTGGACCCGGTGCCGGGCGCCGAGATCCATCAGCTTGATTTCCTGTCCGAAGGGGCCGACGATCTGGTCAAGGGCTGGCTGGGCGGCGAGGCCGATGTGGTCATGTCCGATATGGCCGCCGCCTCGTCCGGTCACAAGGGCACCGACCATCTGCGCATCGTGGCTCTGGTCGAGGCAGCGGCGCAGCTTGCCTTCGACGTGCTGTCGCCGGGCGGCACCTTTGTCGCCAAGGTGCTGGCGGGCGGGGCCGAGGATTCGCTGCAAGTCATGCTGAAACGCAATTTCGACAAGGTGGCGAATGTGAAGCCGCCCGCGAGCCGCTCGGATTCGTCGGAGAAGTTTGTGGTGGCGATGGGGTTTCACGGGCGGGGGTTGAAGGCGGATGCGGGTGAGGATGAGTGAGGCGGGGCAGGTCGCCTGAAGCTCACTGCTCGGGCCGTGTCTCGCGTAAATGGTGATGGCGGGGCGGCCGCCCCCGCGCTGCCGCATTGGACATGCTGAAACGTAATTTCGACATGGTTGCGGATGTGAAGGCACCTGCAAGCCGGTCGGATTCGTCGGAGAAGTTCGTTGTGGCGATGGGGTTTCACGGGCGGGTGCGGGTGAGGAGGCGTAAGTCGGGGCAGGCCACGTGAAACTCATCGTTTGGACGGTCTCCGAGCAATCGCTTATGGCGGGGCGCCGGTCGCAGCGCTGCCGCATTGGAAATGCTGAAACGCAATTTCGGCAAGGTGGCGAATGTGAGGCCGCCTGCAAGCCGTTATAATTCATTGAAAAAGTTCGTTGTGGCGACGGGTTTCCACCTGCGCGGGCTGAAGTCCGATGCGCAAAAGGCGTGTATCGCGCATCTCGGCATCCGTTATGAGATCAGAGCGTGATAAGTGATCAATTCGCGCAAACCGTGATCGCCCCGGCGTCACAAGCATTTCCGAGCGCCGTCCATCGGGGCGTCCATCTCCATGGCGATGAGGACGACAATTCGAATATCGCAAGCCAGCAGGCGTTCCGGCCCGCCCCAATGCGTCATCCGCCGTCCCGCAATGAGCGCGCGATTGGCCTGCCCCCGAGCCTCATGCAAAAATCCGCGCACGGGCCGGCGGCCCCAAGACGTGCTCTCTGTCCCTCAATAACGACGCGCATCGAGATCCCGCGTCTGGCTGGGCCGGGCCGCTCGGTTCCCGTGCAGCGCCCCGCCTCACCGTCTTTTGTCCCCAAATATCCCCGCCGGAGGCACCTGCCCGTGCCGCCTGCGCGGCCTGACAGGAAAAAGCACGCCCGCGCGAAACTTTCCGTCACGGGGCCGCGTTCGGAAGGACACCAAGCCTCCCTTCCATTTCCGCCCCCCGAGCCATTTCATGCCCAGCCCTGCCAGCTTCACCTCATTGCGCCCCTATCTCGAAGCCGATCTGTCGCGGCTGCGGCTTTGGGTTGAGTTCATAGCGCTTTATATCGGCGGGCCGCTGGCCATCGCGCTGTTTCTGCCGCCCGCGCAGATGTTCACGGCGCTGTTTGCGCTGACCGGGGCGGGGCTGTTTCTGCTGTGGCGCACGGGCGGGTTCGACTGGCGCCAGACAGTGCGTGGCTGGTCGCGGATCGACTGGCGGCTGGTGGGCGCGGTGGGGCTCGCGACGGTCGTCGCGGGGCTCGCGGTGCTGTGGCTGACCGCGCCCGAGGCGATTTTCTTCCTGCCGCGCCATGAGCCAAGGCTGATGCTGATGATCATGGCGCTTTACCCGCTCTTATCCGCGCTTCCGCAGGAACTGATCTTTCGCCCGCTCTTCTTTCATCGCTACGGCCGCCTGATGCCCGATATGCGCACGGCGATCATGGTGAACGCCGCCGTTTTCGCCCTGGCCCATCTGATGTATTGGAGCGTGATCGTCGGCCTCTTCACCTTCGTGGGCGGGGTGATCTTTGCGCGGTCCTATGTGCAGCGCGGCATGCCCGAGGCATGGGTGCTGCACGCGGTGGCGGGCAACCTGATCTTTCTGGTGGGCCTCGGGATCTATTTCTATTCGGGCAATGTGGTGCGGCCATTCTGATCGGCTTGACTTTGCGGGGCCAACGCGGTTGATGCAATCGCGTATCACAGGGGACCGCCAATGCACGCCTATCGCAGCCATACCTGCGCCGATCTGACCGCCGCCAATGCCGGGGAAACCGTCCGCCTGTCGGGCTGGGTTCACCGCGTCCGCGATCACGGAGGCGTGCTGTTCGTCGATCTGCGCGACCATTACGGCATGACGCAGGTTCTGGCTGACAGCGACAGCCCCGCCTTCGCCGCGATGGAAAAGCTGCGCGCGGAAACCGTGATCCGCATCGACGGGCGGGTCAAGCTGCGCGATGCCGCACTGGTTAACGCCAAGCTGCCGACGGGTGAGATCGAGGTTTACGCCACCGATCTTGAGGTGCTTGGCCCGGCGGATGAGCTGCCCCTGCCGGTCTTTGGCGATCAGGACTACCCGGAGGAAACCCGGCTCGCCTATCGCTTTCTGGACCTGCGCCGCGAAAGCCTGCACAACAATATCATGCTGCGGTCCCAGGTGATCCGCTCGATCCGCAACCGGATGTGGGACAGCGGCTTTACCGAGTTCCAGACCCCGATCATCACCGCCTCCAGCCCCGAAGGGGCGCGCGACTTTCTGGTGCCCTCGCGGCTCCATCCGGGCAAGTTCTACGCCCTGCCGCAGGCCCCGCAGCAGTTCAAGCAACTGATCATGGTGGCGGGTTTCGACCGCTATTTCCAGATTGCGCCGTGCTTCCGCGACGAGGACCCGCGCGCCGACCGTTCACCCACCGATTTCTATCAGCTCGACCTTGAGATGTCCTTTGTCGAGCAAGAGGACGTCTTCGCCGCCATCCAGCCGGTCATTCAGGGCCTGTTCGAGGAATTCGGCGGCGGCCGCGCCGTTGACAGCAACTGGCCGCGCATCCCCTATGCCGAGGCGATGCTGAAATATGGCAGCGACAAGCCCGACCTGCGCAACCCGATCGAGATGCAGGTGGTGAGCGATCATTTCCGCGGCTCGGGCTTTGGGATTTTCGCGAAACTGCTGGAGCAGGACGGCACCGAAATCCGTGCCATCCCGGCGCCGGGTGGCGGCTCGCGCAAGTTCGCCGACCGGATGAACGCTTTTGCGCAGGCGCAGGGGCTGCCGGGGATGGGGTATATTTTCTGGCGTGCGGGCGAGAACGGGACCGAGGCCGCAGGCCCGGTCGCCAAGGCTTTGGGCGAGGAAAAAACCGAGGCGATCCGCGCGCAGCTTGGTCTGGGCGAAGGCGACGCGGTGTTCTTCCTTGGCGGCAAGCCCTCGGACTTCGAGGCGGTCGCGGGGCGGGCGCGCAATGAGATCGGGCGCGAATTGGGGCTGACCGTCGAGGACCAGTTCAAATTCGCCTGGATCGTCGATTTTCCGATGTATGAGAAGACCGACGAGGGCAAGATCGACTTTTCGCATAACCCGTTCTCGATGCCGCAGGGCGGGCTCGACGCGCTCAATGGCGACCCGCTGGCGGTCAAGGGCTATCAGTATGATCTGGCCTGCAACGGCTATGAGCTGATCTCGGGCGCGATCCGCAACCACAAGCCCGAGATCATGTTCAAGGCGTTCGAACTGGCGGGCTATCCGGCATCCGAGGTCGAGAAACGCTTTGGCGGCATGGTCAAGGCGTTCCGCTATGGCGCACCGCCTCACGGCGGCTGCGCGGCGGGGATCGACCGGATCGTAATGCTTCTGGCCGATGAGGCGAATATCCGCGAGGTCATCATGTTCCCGATGAACCAACGCGCCGAGGACCTGATGATGGGCGCGCCAAGCGAGCCGCTGAACGAACAGCTGCGCGAGCTGCGCCTGCGCGTGCTGCCGAAGGACGCTTGATTTTTTGCGGAAAGGCCGGGGAATGTCGCATTCCCCGGACCCGCTGCGGGCTGGCAAACGGGGAGGCGCCGGTTCAAGGGCGCGACTAACGGCTTTGCACAGGGTCGATAGCGGGGCCGTCCGATATTAGTCGGCTGTGGGCTGGAGCGACCGTTGGCGCGCGACACTTTGCGTCGTGCTTCTCGACAGAGAGCGGGCAAGCCCCGGCTCGACCGTTCCGCTGGTTGCGGTGCAGCAGGGTGAATGCGTGTCGTCCGCTCTTGGTCGGTTTTCTGTAGTTCGGAGACTATTGACGGCGGTGTCTGCCAGCCGTCTCGGATAGCTGAGACGCCGGACGGTCTGCGGCGGGTCTCCGGAGAGAAAACGGGAAAGCGCCCGATTGAGGGCGCCACGCTGCTTTGCAGCCAGTTGAATGCGGAGCTGTTCGGTCTTGGGCGGCTTTTGTGCGTCTTAGCACCGCGAGGGCTTCTGCAAATCGTCATACGTGAGATGTTCGCCTCGTTGACGCATGGTTCAAGAAAGAGCTCGGGCAAGCGTCGGGCTGGGCTACCGTTCGCCTCTTCGCACCCGGTTGGGCGAGGCGACTGTCAGCTCTGGGGCGGTTGCCGTGCTTTAGTGAGCGTGGCCCGCGCCGGTGTCCGCCAACCGTCTGTGATATCTGAGACGCCGGACGCTTTGCCATGCGTATCTCCACAGAGGGCTGGCAGGTGTCGGATCGAGGGCGCAACTCGCGGCTTTTCAGCTGATTGGGCGGGGTTACGCATGGGCAGCGTTCGCTCTTGGGCGGTGTCTGTGGACCGGCACGGGATGAGGTGTTGGTTTGCCGTCCTGTCAGACGACGAAGGCTTGGCGGCTAAGTTGGTTGGCGGTGTCATGCCGGGGCAAGTTTGCGGCTCGGGCTTTCAGATGCCGCATCCTGTTGATCCTGAAGGTTTTGGTATTGAGCGGGTTGGCGCATACGGACTGCTCGGGTGAGTAGTAGCGATAGCGGGCGGCGATGATCGTCGCAGCCGGGATACGATCGGCTTGTGCCGAGTGGGGTTTGTCTCAAGCGGATTTCGGCGCGTTTTTGGCGCCGCCTCGAACCCGCTATGGGGCTTGTGGGCTGCTTTGCTTTTATCCGCGCGCAAGGTTGAATAGGCAGCACGGTCGTTTCGGCATGACTCGTCGATGGGCTGCGGGCTCAAACGCACCCCCTCCCATCGTCAAATCCGCCCCAAGACGGCATCTTGAGCGCAAGCTCCACACGTTCCCGCTTGCCGCGATTTCGCGGGGCGGTTAGTCGGGCGTGACCGAAGGTTTTGCCCGGTCGAGCGGAGAGGATTGCCACATGAGCGATGAACAAGCACAGCGTCTGGGGGCCGAAGTTGCGGGCTTTGTTGCGCCGCCTTCGCCCGGTCCTGCCAGCATCGAAGGCCGGTTCATGCGGCTTGAGCGGCTGGAGCCCGCCCGTCATGCCGATGATCTCTTCGCCGCCAACGGCGATGACCGCGCGATGTGGGATTATCTGGCCGAGGGGCCGTTCACCGATCTGGCCCATTATCGCGACTGGGCTGATCGTGCGGCGGCAAGCCGCGATACGGTGTTTTATGCGATCCGCGATCTGGCGCGGGATAGGGCGGTGGGCGTGGCCTCTTACCTCAATATCGTGGCGCAGGACGGGCGGATCGAGATCGGCAACCTGGCGTTCTCGCCGCTGCTCAGACGTCAGCCCGCCGCATCCGAGGCGATTATCGCCATGATCGGCTGGGCCTTTGATGCGGGCTATCGCCGTGTCGAATGGAAATGCCATGCGCTGAATGAACCCTCGGTGCAGGCCGCGCTGCGCTTTGGCTTTACGCCCGAGGGGGTCTTTCGGCAGCATATGGTCCGGCGGGGGCGCAATCGGGACACGGCCTGGTTCTCGATCATCGACGCCGAATATCCGGCCTTGCGCGAACAGTATCGCAACTGGCTGTCACCGGCGAATTTCACCGATGACGGCCAGCAGGTCACGTCCTTGCGCAAGATGATCGCGCCAGAAGCCTGAGCAGTCGCCTAGCAGGCGCCGCCGCTGGCATAGAGCCGTTCCTTGACGATCCCGCGCAGCCGCGCCATGCCCGCGCCGGTATCGCGCCCGGCATGCTGATCGGCGGCCACGCGCGCCGCCGCCTCGGCCAGCCCCGCATCATGCGAGGCGCGGGCGATGCTGGTCAGGAACTGCGCCACATAGGAGACCATCGCCGGATCATGCGCGGTCGCGGACATCAGCGCGTCGGTATGGGCCAGATCGTCGCGCAAAGCAGCCTCACCCGCCGTCACCGTCTCATCAGGCAAGAGGCGCAGGCGCGGATGTGCGTCACGCGGCAAAAGGCTCAGGATCATCGACTGAAACGCCGCAAGGCTTTCGACTGGCTTGTGCAGGAACGCGTCGGCCCCTGCTGCAAGTGCCGCGGGTTCATTATCCGGGTCGCCGGACATGCCGATCACCAGGGGCGCGTCGGGTTTGGCCTTGATCTGCGCAATCAGTGCCGCGCCATTGCCATCTGGCAGGCCCATGTCAACGATGATCACCCCCGCCAGATAGCAGCGCAGGTGCCGCTGCGCCGAGGCCATGCAATCCGCCCGCCGCAGCCGCGCGCCCGAGCGCAGGCATAGAAGCCGCACCGCCTCTGAGGCAAAGCAGGAATCCTCAACGATCATCACGGTCAGACCGGCCAGCGGGCGGCCGGGTAGCTGGGCGCGCCAAAGCGGCGCGGGCGCGGTTCTTTCTTTGGTCGCGATCTGCATGTCTATCCCCTGTCCCTATCCCCGAATCATTGCGGGTCACCCTCACACTAGCCCGCGATTCCCTAAGAGCCGGTTAACGCGCGCCGGATTCCCTTGGCTTTTTCACCCCGATTTCGTAGAAACCCCGAAACGAACAGGAGCCAAGCATGATCGGTCGCCTCAACCATGTCGCGATTGCCGTCCCCGACCTTCAGGCGGCCTCGGCGCAATATGAACACACGCTTGGCGCCGTTGTCGGCCCGCCTCAGGATGAGCCGGATCACGGCGTGACCGTGGTCTTTATCGAGTTGCCGAACACCAAGATCGAACTGCTTTATCCTTTGGGCGATGACAGCCCGATCAAGGGTTTTCTTGAGAAAAACCCCTCGGGCGGCATCCATCACATCTGTTATGAGGTTGAGGATATCCTGGCCGCGCGCGACCGCCTGAAAGAGCAGGGCGCGCGTGTTCTGGGCAGTGTTGAGCCGAAAATCGGCGCCCATGGCAAGCCCGTGCTGTTCCTCCATCCCAAGGATTTCAACGGCTGCCTGATCGAGCTGGAGCAAGTCTGATGAGCCTGACCGGCGGGATCGTGATGTATGCCGTGCTGTGGTTCCTGAGCCTGTTTCTGGTCCTGCCGTTCGGCAATCGCAGTCAGCAGGATGCGGGCCATATCGTGCCGGGCACCCCTGCGGGCGCGCCCCATGCCTTTCGCGCGGGGCGCACCGCGCTGATTACCACGCTGATCGCGACCGTGATCTGGGGGGTTATCGCCTATATCATTCTGGGCGGGTTTTTGAGCCGCGATGACATCATGAATCTGGACCGCATGTTCCGCTGATCACTCAAGAACGGTCACCCGCGCGGCCAGATCGGGGCGCGGGCGTTCGGGCGGCGCCTCGCCCGGCGTGCCGATATGGATGAGCCCGGCGATACGCTCACCCTCCGCAAGGCCCAGATGCTGGCGGGCGAAATCCGGCTCGGCGGCGATGCCGGTCAGCCAGCTTGCGCCATAGCCCGAGGCAAGCGCCGCATTCACAAGCCCAAGACAGACCGCGCCCGCCGACAGGAACTGTTCCCACCCGGGCACCTTGGCGCTGTCCTTGGGCTGCGAGACCACCGCGACCACGACCGGCACCTTGAAGGCGTTGCGCGACTTGGCGGCCTTTTCGGGCGGATTGCCCGCCGCCAGTGAGACCTGTTCCACCGCCGCGCCGATGCTCTCGCGCGCCGCGCCACGGATTACCACAAAGCGCCACGGCTCCAGCTTGCCATGATCGGGCACCCGCGCGGCCATGGCCAGCAGATCGTTCAGCGCCGCCTCATCCGGGCCGGGCCCGGTCAAAAGCGCAGGCGGGTAAGAGCGGCGCGTGCGCAGGAAATCAAGCACGCTGGAAGTATCGTTCAGCATATCCGAGCCTTTCTGTCGTTCTTTCCCATCTAAGCGCGGAAACCGCGCGGGCCAAGGGGCGGCTTGACCTTTTGGCGCCCCTTGGGCGAAAGAAAGCCATGATCCCCGATCTGAGCCACCTTGCCGAGCCCGGCACCACGTTTGCGGCGCGCGTGACGCCCCGCGCCGCGTCGAACCGCATCGCGTTGGACGATAGCGGCGCGATCCGCGTCTGGGTGACGACCGTGCCCGAAGGCAGCAAGGCCACGGCGGCGGTGGTCAAGCTCTTGGCCCGCGCGATCGGCGTGCCAAAGACGCGGCTTGAGCTGATCCGCGGCGAGACCTCACGCGACAAGACATTTCGCGTAAGTGCACCCTAGCGGCGGGTCAGCCGGTAATTCCCCTCCGGCAGGTCAAGTGCTGCGCGAAGCTCATCCAGCTGATGCATGCTCAGCGTCACGCGCACCACCTCATCATCGGCCGTCGCCTGCTCAATCACCACGCGGTCATCAAAGCTGAGGATGCGCACATCCTCGGTTAGCGGCCCGCCACCTTGCGGCACCTCGTCAATGAGCGTGATCACGGTGGCGTCGAAATCATGTTCGATTGTAAACATCAGGTCTCCGGTTTTTGACGTATGTTCGCGCGAAGCCGTTTGCGCTGCAAGCAGGGCGCGGCTATGCTGCGGGAAAATCACGTCGGGATGGATGATATGGTGATGCGGGTTGCAAAAATCACGGGCCTTGTTGCTTTGCTGGGCGCGGTCGCCTGCGCGCCGATAGATCCGGCGGTGACGGTGCCTGCGCCGGCCCCGACCACCACCACGCCCGCGCCTGCGCCCGCCAGAACGCCCACCCCCAGCCAGGTGACGCCCAACACGCCGCAGGTCGCCGCGCGCAATTTCGTCACCGTCATGCGCCAGATGGAGCCGGTGGTGACGCGCGAATGTCTGTCGCGGCGGCAAAGCAATATCAGCTGCAACTTTACCTTCGTCGTCGATGATACGCGCGGCGCGCCGCCCAATGCGTTTCAGACCGTGGACCGGCAGGGCAACCCGGTCATCGGCTTCACCATCGCGCTGATTGCCGCAGCGCAGAACACCGATGAGCTGGCCTTTGTCGTCGGCCATGAGGCCAGCCACCATATCCTGAACCACCTGACCGCGAAACGGACCTCGGCCACGGCGGGCGCGGTGATCCTTGCGGGGATTGCTGCGGCGACGGGTGCGGGCTCGGCCACGGTTCAGACGGCGCAGAATGTGGGCGCTTCGGTTGGCTCGCGGGTCTATTCGCGCGATTGGGAGCTTGAGGCCGACTATCTTGGCGCGATCATTACCGCCAATGCCGGTTATGATCCGCTGCGGGGCGCGGATTTCTTCCGCCGCATGCCGGACCCCGGCAACCGCATCCTTGGCAGCCACCCTTCGAACGCGCAGCGCATCGAGATGGTCCAGCGTGCCATGGCGGATCTGCGTGCCGGGCGGGTCCGCTGAGCGCCCGTAGCTCGCGCGTAAAAAGTTCATCTTGACGTTACGTCAGTTAAGAATATCGGCAAAATTTCGCCGATTTCTGTGTTGACGTAAGCCAAAACTTGCCCATAGTCGATTTGGTCGAGCTGTAAGCTCTTGAGCCAAGTTATTGGAGGCAAACCATATGATCGGTGTCGTCATCTGGAGTAGTCGAATGACGAAGAAAGCGGTCATCTGGTGTGAGGATCAGGGCGCGCTTGCCTATGCCAGTGACAAAACCGGGCAAGAGGCCGAGATGGACTGGCCGGAACCCGGCGATCTGATCGGTCTGGAAACCGAAGATACCGACATGCTGCGGCAGGTCACGACGATGTGGATGGTCAATGCGCGGGCCTGCCCGCAACTGCCCGCCGCCTTGCGCGGTGAGACCAACCGCCCGGCATCCCAGCTGAGCCTTGTCGCCTCAGCGCCCGCGTCTCACTATGATGGGGCTGAGCCCGCGAACCGCAATCTGCGCTGCGCATCGGCGGGGTGACGCGCCTGAGATAAAAGGTAAGGCCGGGGATGATCCCGGCCTTTTTGCTTTGCGATACTGGGCGCGCTATTGCCCGCGCGAAAGGGCCGCGACGCCGGTGCGGGCCTGATCGACCAGACCAAGCGGGCGCATCAGATCCGCGAACGCGTCCAGCTTTTCGGGCGTGCCGGTGATCTCAAATACAAAGCTTTTCAGCGTCGAATCCACCACCTTGGCACGGAAAATCTCGGCGGTGCGCAGGGCCTCGACCCGCTGTTCGCCCGTGCTGGCGACCTTGAACAGGCCCAGCTCACGTTCCACGCTTGGCCCCTCGGCGGTCAGGTCATGGACCTCATGAACGGGCACGATCCGGCCCACCTGATGCTTGATCTGCTCGATCACCGCAGGCGTGCCGCGCGTCACCACCGTGATGCGTGAGCGGTGGCCCTGATGGTCCACCTCGGCCACGGTGAGGCTGTCGATATTATAGCCGCGCCCCGAAAACAGCCCGATCACGCGGGCCAGAACGCCCGGTTCATTCTCGACCAGAACGGCCAGCGTGTGGCGTTCTTCGCCCGAGGCATTGGGGTCGCGCAGATCATAGGCCGAATGGCTGGAAGCGCCGGTTTTGATGTCCAGATTTGCCATTGCTTTGCCCCCTTAGACCAGAACCGCGCCGCCGGACTGGATCGCGCCCTCAGTGGTGGCCTGACCCAGCAGCATTTCGTTATGCGGCTTGCCCGACGGGATCATCGGGAAGCAGTTCTCATGCTTTTCAACCAGAACATCCAGAATGAATGGGCCGTCATAATCCAGCATCTCGCGGATCGCATCGTCCAGTTCGGCGGGGTCCGAGACCTGACGACCCTTGCAGCCGAACGCCTCGGCCAGCTTGACGAAATCGGGCAGGCTTTCGGACCAGCTTTGGCTGTAGCGCTCACCATGCAGCAATTGCTGCCACTGGCGGACCATGCCAAGCCGTTCATTGTTCAGGATAAACTGCTTGACCGGCGCGCGGAACTGAACCGCCGTGCCCATTTCCTGCATGTTCATCAGCCAGCTTGCATCGCCCGCCACGTTGATGACCAAAGCCTCGGGATGCGCGACCTGCGCCCCGATCGAGGCGGGCAGGCCGTAGCCCATCGTGCCAAGCCCCCCCGAGGTCAGCCAACGGTTCGGGTCGTCAAAGCCCAGAAACTGCGCAGCCCACATCTGATGCTGGCCCACCTCGGTCGCGACATAGCGGTCGCGGCCTTTGGTCAGCGCCTCCAGCCGTTCAAGCGCGTATTGCGGCTTGATGATCGTGTCCGAGTTCTCATAGGCAAGGCAGTTTTTCGCCCGCCATTGCTCAATCTGCGTCCACCACCCGGCGACGGCCTCGCTGCGGGTCTTGCGCCCGCGCGATTTCCAGATCTTCAGCAGATCCTCCAACACATGGGCGACATCGCCGGGGATCGGCATCTCGACGCGGATCACCTTGTTGATGCTGGAGGGGTCGATATCGACATGCGCCTTGATCGAGCCGGGGCTGAAATCCGCGACCCGCCCGGTGATCCGGTCGTCGAACCGCGCGCCAAGCGCGATCATCAGGTCGCAGCCATGCATCGCAAGGTTCGCCTCATAGGTGCCATGCATCCCCAGCATCCCAAGCCAGCCCTTGCCGCTGGCGGGATAGGCGCCCAGACCCATCAGCGTGGACGTGACCGGAAAGCCGGTCGCATCGGCCAGTTCGCGCAAAAGCTGGCTGGCCGCCGGACCCGAATTGATGACCCCGCCGCCGGTGTAAAAGATCGGACGCTCGGCCTGTTCGATGGCCTCGACCAGCCGCGTGATCATCTCGATATTGCCCTTGCGCACCGGCTGATAGGGTGAGGGCGCGAGTTGTTTCGGGCCGGTATATTCGGCCTCGGCGAATTGCACGTCCTTGGGGATGTCGATCAGCACCGGGCCGGGACGGCCTGCGGTGGCGACATGAAACGCCTTGTGGATGGTCTCGGACAGGTTCGCCGTGTCCTTGACCAGCCAGTTATGCTTGGTGCAAGGCCGCGTGATCCCGACCGTATCGGCCTCCTGGAAACCATCCGTGCCGATCAGGAAGGTCGGCACCTGCCCCGACAGCACCACCAGCGGGATCGAGTCAAGCAGCGCATCGGTCAGCCCCGTCACCGCATTGGTCGCGCCCGGCCCCGAGGTCACCAGAACCACGCCGGGCTTGCCGGTCGAGCGCGCATAGCCTTCGGCCATATGCACCGCGCCCTGTTCGTGGCGGACCAGAATATGCTTGATGTCGTTTTGCTGAAAAATCTCGTCGTAAATCGGTAGCACCGCCCCGCCCGGATAGCCGAATACCGTATCGACGCCCTGATCGCGCAGAGCTTCGACAACCATTCTTGCACCCGTCATTTTTCGGGACATACCGCTTTCCCCTATCAAGATTGACGCGGCAGGGGCCATCCATGCCGCACCGCCGCAAATTATGGGGGTCGGGCGGGGGCGTCAATGCCAAAATTGACGGATTATGACGCGCGTCGGCCGGTTTTCGTAATTATCTGTCGCCAAATGTCGTAGTTTTGTAATTATCACCGTTGCGCGGCAGGGTGATTCGGGCAACCTGCTCCACAATCGGGGGCACGGCCAGTGGGTGCGCCTCATCATTGTGGTCCTCGGGATTGCCCAGATCCTGCCAGACGCCGCCCTTATAGATCTCAAGCGCGGCAAAGCGCGCCTTGTAATCCATCTTGCGGCTGCCCGGCACCCAATAGCCCAGATAGACATAAGGCAGGCCGGTCTCACGGGCCAGCCGGATATGGTCAAGGATCATATAGGTGCCAAGCGAGCGCGCCGAGAGCCTTGTGTCGAAAAAGCTGTAAACCAGCGACAGCCCGTCATCCAGAACATCGGTCAGGCAGACCGCGCCAAGGTCGGGTTCGGTCAGCAGCCGGTCGCTTTCCGCGTTACCCGCGGGCAGGATGCCGCGCCCGCGATATTCCACGATCCGCGTGCGCACCGGCGTTTCCTCAACCATTGAGGCGAACTCGAACACATCCATATCCGCCATGCCGCCATCGGCGTGGCGCCCGTCAAGGTAGCGGCGAAACAGCGAAAACTGTTCCTCGGTCGCCCAGGCGCTTGTCGTCATGCGCTTGAGGTCGCTGTTCTGGCGCATCACCCGGCGCTGTGTGCGGCTTGGCACGAAATCGGCGACGCGGATGCGCGCGGACATGCAGGCGACACAGCTTTCGCAACTGGGCCGATACAGCACGTTCTGCGAGCGGCGAAACCCCTGCCGCGATAGCGCATTGTTCAGCGCCTGCGCATCCTCACCCTGGAGCGCGGTGAACAGCTTGCGTTCCGCGCGGCCATGCAGATAGGGGCAGGGCTGCGGCGCGGTGACATAGAATTGCGGCGAATGGGGGAGGTTATGCCGCATGAACCGCCATCCGTCGGGCGCGGGCAAATCCGCACAGGGCGCCTATGCTGAGGCTGCGCTGGAGGGTCATTGAGATCCTTGTCGGTGGTCCGGTTTTCATCACGGTAACGTCAGTTTTTCTCTGCGCCAAGCACCGAAAGCCCGGTTGCGCGAAATGACGCCGTGAATGTGCGATTGACCTGGGCGGCGCAGGCGCCATAACTCGGGCATGAGCTTTGCCGACCGCATCACCCGCCTGCCGATTGCCCATGACGCCATCCGCGCCGGAGACGTGCGCGCGCGCTTTGCCGGGCTTGATCCGCGCCTTCTCGACCTGCTGGCGGGCGCTGCCGGGTGCAGCCCCTATCTGGCCCATCTGATGAACCGTGAGGCCGATTGGCTGCCTGACGCTTTTTCCTATGCGGATCAAGTTGTTGCGCAGGAAACTGAAGGCTTCGACGCGCTTGACAGCACTGACATCGGCGCGGCCTTGCGGCAGGCCAAGCGGCGGGTCGCGCTGCTGGTGGCGCTGGCCGATCTGGGCGGGGTCTGGCGGCTGGAACAGGTCACCTCTGCGCTGAGCGATCTGGCCGCGCGCGCCACCGATCTGGCCTTTCGCGCCCATCTGCGCGATGAGATCCGGCGCGGCAAGCTGCCCGATACAGATGCGGATGCGGGCGGGGTCTTTGCGCTGGCCATGGGCAAGATGGGCGCGGATGAGCTGAATTACAGCTCGGATATCGACCTGATCATGCTGTTCGATGACGCAGCCTATGCCGAGGCCGACCGCCTTGACGCCCGCGCCAGCCTGATTCGCGCGACCCGCAAGATGGCCGCCACGCTCTCTGACAACACCGCCGAGGGCTATGTGTTTCGCACCGATTTGCGGCTGCGCCCCGATGCCTCGGTCACGCCGGTTTGCCTTTCGGCCTCGGCCGCGCTGGCCTATTATGAGGCCGAGGGCCGGACCTGGGAACGCGCCGCCTATATCAAGGCCCGCCCCTGCGCCGGGAATATCGCGGCGGGTGAGGCATTTCTGGCCGAGCTGCGCCCCTTTGTCTGGCGCAAGCACCTTGATTTTGCGGCGATTCAGGACGCCCATGACATGCGCCTGCGGATTCGCGAACATAAGCGGCTTGGCGGGCGGCTGAGCGTGCCGGGGCATAATATGAAGCTGGGGCAGGGCGGCATCCGTGAGATCGAGTTCTTCACCCAGACCCGCCAGCTGATCGCGGGCGGTCGTGACCCCGATCTGCGGCAGCGCGGCACGGTTCCCGCCTTGGCTGCGCTGGCCGAAAAGGGTTGGGTCGCGCCCGAGATTGCCGAAGAACTCAGCCGCCATTACCGCGAACATCGTGAGATTGAGCATCGTATCCAGATGGTGAACGATGCGCAGACCCACGCGCTGCCGCGCGACGATCAGGGCTTGCAGCAGATTGCGCAGATGATGGGCGAGACCGATCTGGCGGGCTGGCAGGCGCGGCTCGGCGCGCGGCTGGCGCGGGTCGAGACGCTGACCGATGCGTTCTTCGCGCCCGGTGAGGCCGCGCCGATGCCCGATCTTTCTGATGAGGCGCGCGCGATGATCGAGGGCTGGCAGGCTTATCCCGCGCTGCGCTCGCAGCGGGCGCAGCAGATCTTTCGCCGCATTCAGCCCGATATCCTTGACCGGATGGCCCGCGCCGCCCATCAGGATGAGGCGCTGCGCCGCTTTGACAGGTTCCTGTCGCGGCTGCCCGCCGGGGTGCAGCTGTTTTCTTTGTTCGAGGCGAATCCGCAACTTATTGATCTGATTGTTGATATTTGCGCCACCGCGCCCGGCCTTGCGGCCTACCTGTCGCGCCACCCTGAGGTTCTGGACGGCGTCTTGGGCGGCAGTTTCTTTGAGCCATGGCCCGGCGCGCAGGCGCTGCGCCACGATCTGTCGCGCAGGCTGGCCGCGCGGATGGAGGCCCCCGATGGCGGCTATGAGCGCGCTTTGGATGAGGCGCGGCGCTTTGCCCATGAATGGCAGTTCCGCGTCGGCGTCCATCACCTGCGCGGGCTGGCCGATGCGGCGCAGGTGGGCGCGGAATATGCCGATATCGCCGACGCTGCGGTCGCGGCTTTGCTGCCCTTGGTCAGCGATGAGCTGGCCCGCCGCCATGGTCCCGCACCGGGGCGCGGCGCGGTGGTCTTGGGCATGGGCTCGCTTGGGGCGCGGCGGCTCAATGCGGCCTCTGACCTCGATCTGATCGTGATCTATGATGCGGATGGGGTGGAGGCATCCGAGGGCCCCAAACCCCTTGCGCCGCGCGCCTGGTATGCGCGGCTGACCCAGTCGCTGATCACCGCGCTGTCGGCGCAGACTGCGGCAGGCCGCCTTTATGAGGTTGATATGCGGCTGCGGCCCTCGGGGCGTCAGGGGCCGGTCGCGACCTCGGTTGATGCGTTTCGCGACTATCAGATGGGCGAGGCTTGGACGTGGGAGCATCTGGCCCTGACCCGCGCCCGCCCGCTGGCCTCTTGCGGCAAAGACGGCGCGGCGCTTGCCGAAGAGGTCGAGGCATTGCGGCGTGAAATTCTGGCCGCGCGCGGTGATGACGGGCGGGTCATGTCCGATCTGGCCGAGATGCGCGCGCGCATCTTTGCGGCCAAGGCCCCCGATGGCGCATGGGAGGCCAAGATCGGGCGCGGCCGCTTGCAGGATATCGAATTGCTGGCACAAAGCCTTGCGCTGCGCAGCGCCGAGCCTGCCCGAGCGGTGGATGCCCAGCTTCGGGCGGGGGCGCGCCACGGGCTGATCGACAAGGGTGATGCGGACCAGCTGGCCGCGATGCAGCGGTTTTTGTGGCGCTTGCAGGCGGGCGGGCGGTTGCTGACCGAAAATCCGCTGGACATGGAGGCGATTGGCAAGGGCGCGCAGGATTTTCTGCTGCGCGAAACCGATGAGCCTGATCTGGCCGCGCTTGGCCAGAGGCTCGCCCGGGTCGTGGATGAGGCGGGCGCGATTATCGACCGGGCGCTGCCGGATCAAGCGGCAAGCGGTGGCGCGCCCCACTAAAGCGCCGCGCGCATCGGCTGCGGGCTTGCCTGCCGCGCGGGCGGTGTGGGGGGCGGCGCGGGCGGTTCTGGCAGGCTGGCATAGCGATTCGCGCCGTCGATCGGGCCAAGCAGCGGAATGTTGAGCCCCTCGGGCGGCGCGGGCTCGGCCTCGGCCTCATCGAAGAGGCCATGCACGGTCTTGTCCCAGTAGAACGGCTTGACGACGACCTCATAAATCGCCTTCCACGCGGCCAGACAGCCCAGCGGAAAGTAGAGATGCAGGCTTGGCACCCATGCCATCAGATGCCGGTGATCGCGCCCGCGCACCGCCCACATGCCGATCACGATATTGAGCAGTTCCGAGGCGACGAACAGCAAAAACAGCGCCAGAACCACCGCGCCACCGGCAGGCGCCGCGAGTGGCTCGCGCAGCGGATGGGGCAGGCCGAGTGTGAGCAGCCAAAAACTCCACAGCACGGGGGCCAGCAGGTATTGGGACATGGTGCCGAAGAACTGGACCTGAAAGCCCCAGAACCGGCGCGGGCCCAGATCGCGCCAAAGGCGGCGCGGCTCGCGCATATGGACGGCCCATGTCATTGCGTAGCCCTTGAGCCAGCGTGAGCGCTGTTTCACCCAAGGGACGGCGCGGCAATTGGCCTCTTCGAGCGTCACGGTGTCGATGATCTCGGTCCGGTAGCCCATCCGGGCCAGCCTGACGCCCAGATCGGCGTCCTCGGTGACGTTCCACGCATCCCAGCCGCCGACCTGCTCCAGCACCTCGCGCCGGAAAAACAGCGTTGTGCCGCCTAAGGGGACGACCAGACCCAGCCGCGCGATGCCCGGCAGATTGGCGCGGAACCAGCTGGCATACTCGATGGTGAAACAGCGCGCCAGCCAATTGGTTCGCGGATTGTAATAGTCAAGCACCCCTTGCAGGCAGGCCAGATCGGCGGGCGCTTGGTCAAAATGGCGGGCGACCTTGTGCAATTGGTCCGGTTCCGGGCGGTCCTCGGCGTCCCAGACGCCGACGATCTGGCCCCGGCAAAAGTTCAGCGCATAGTTCAGCGCGCGCGGCTTGGTCTGGACCGGCCCCGGCGGCACCGTCACGACGCGCAGCCAATGGGGCAGGGTCACGCCATGAAGCGCCGCGCGCGTGATCTCATCGCTTTCCTCAACCACCAGCAGAATATCGGTCAGCTCGCGCGGATAGCTGAGCCGTGAGAGGCGCGAGACCAGCTTGCCCGCGACATCGCTTTCGTGAAACAGCGGCACCATGACCGAAATGACCGGCAAGGGCCCCGCCATCTCAGCCGGCGCGGCAAGGCCCGCACCGATTTGCACCTCTAGGGCGCGGGCCTCTTGTCCGGCCCGCAGGGTCTGCGCAAAAGCCATCGAGCGCAGCACAATCGCGCTAAGCAGGGTCAGCGCCGCCCAGGCGGTCAGGATGATCGCGACCGCCACCGGCGAGAGGATCACCCCGATCAGCAGGGCGAGCGAGAGCCCCGCAGCCACCAGCCGCGCCCGTCCGGCCCGCTGTGTCCGGCAGGAGAGGCGGGCCTCCACCGACAATTCGGCGCCTTTGCGCAGGCTTTTCTGGCGCGTCGCCATGATCGCGGCATGGATCTGGCTTTCGGTCGCAAGCAGCATGCGAACCGGCCCGTAACCCTTCGGCAGAGCGGCACAAAACCGGCCGAACTCTTCGGGATGGGCGCAGGCGATAAAGGTGACGCCGCCAATGCGCCGCCAGGGCAAGGCGGCATGGGTCAGGCACAGACCGGCGCCGATCTCATCGATCAGGCGCGGATCGCCGGGCGTCGCGACCGGATCGACCATCGAGGCCCGCCATTGCAGCGACAAGGCGCGGCCCAGTGCCTCTTCCGAGACCCAGCCCTGCGCCAGCAAAATCTGGCCCAGCCGCACGTTTTCGCGCCGCCGCATGATCGTGGCCTTGAGCAGATCGCCTTCGGCCACCGCGCCCTGTTCCAGCAAAATCTGGCCCAGAGGCCGCAAATCGCGCGGCGCGAAAGTTTGGGAACGCACCGGCGCCGCATCCGTGTTCACGGCGGCATTGGGCAGCAAGGCGATAGCGTCGGCATTCTGCATCATGGCGATTCCCCGGTCGGGTTTCGCCACTCTTGGCACGATATGTCTTAATTTAGCGTTAACGCCCGCAGGCGCTTATCGCCGCGCGCGCATTGCCTCGGCAAAGCGGGCGAAGAGATAGCTTGAATCCTGCGGGCCGGGGCTGGCTTCGGGGTGGTGCTGGACCGAAAAGACCGGCTTGCCCTCAAGCTCGATACCGCAATTGCTGCCGTCGAAGAGGCTGATATGGGTCTCTCGCACGCCTTCAGGCAAAGTCTGGGAATCGACCGCAAAGCCATGATTCATCGAGGTAATCTCAACTTTCCCCGTGGCGCTTTCACGCACCGGGTGGTTCGCGCCGTGATGGCCGTGCCCCATCTTGATGGTGGAGGCGCCAAGCGCCAGCGCAAGCATCTGATGGCCCAGACAGATGCCAAAGATCGGCAGGTCGCGGTCCAGCAATTCGCGGATCATCGGGACCGCATATTCGCCGGTCGCCGCCGGGTCGCCGGGGCCGTTGGACAGAAAAACGCCCTCGGGGTCGTGGGACAGAACCTCTTCGGCACTCGCGGTTGCGGGCAGAACGGTCACATCGGCGCCCGCGCTGACCAAAGCGCGCAGAATGTTGCGTTTCGCCCCGTAATCGAGCGCAACCACGCGGAAGGGGCGGCTTTCGGTGGCGGTGCCGAAATTCTCGGGCCATTCCCAGATGCCTTCGCTCCAGCGATAGCTTTGCCGGGTCGAGACCTCGCGCGCGAGATCAAGCCCGACAAGCCCGCTCCACTCGCGGGCCTTGTTGATCAGGGCCTGCACGTCGAAATTGCCCGAGGGATCATGGGCCAGAACGACATGCGGCGCGCCGTTCTGGCGGATGATGCGGGTCAGGCGGCGGGTATCGACGCCGCCAATCCCGATCCGCCCGCGCCGGGTCATCCATTCGACCAGATCGCCGGTTGCGCGATAGTTCGACGGCTCCGTCGGGTCCCATTTCACCACAATCCCAGAGGCCACCGGATCGGCGGATTCGTCGTCATTCGGGGTCACGCCGGTATTGCCGATATGGGGGAAGGTGAAGGTCACGATCTGGCTGGCATAGGATGGATCGGTCATGATCTCCTGATAGCCGGTCATCGCGGTGTTGAAGACCAGTTCGGCCACCACCTCACCCGTGGCCCCAAAGCCGCGCCCGTAAAAGATCGTTCCGTCGGCAAGCGCAAGGCAGGCGGTCGGTTTCGCGGTCATGGCGGTCCTCGGGGCTTTGGGGGGTCAAATCGGGCGGAACCTAGTGAAACCGCGCGACCCGGTCAAGCCGCGCTTGTAATTGCGGCAGGGGCTGCATAGATAGCCGCGCCTGCGCCCCGTGGCGCGATAGCGGAGACGAATGATGGACCTCAAAGCCCGAATCCTTGCGGAAACCAAAGACGCGATGAAGGCCCGCGACAGTGAGCGGCTTTCGACGCTGCGGCTGATCTCGGCCGCGATCAAGGATCGTGAGATTGCCGCGCGCGGTAGCGACGGCGATGATGGCCCAAGCGAGGGTGATCTGCTGGCGCTGTTGGGCAAGATGGTCAAGCAGCGGCAGGAATCGGCGCGCGCTTATCAGGATGGCGGGCGGGACGAACTGGCGCAGAAAGAGCTGGCCGAGATCGAGGTGATCCGCCATTTCCTGCCGCGCCAGATGGATGAGGCTGAGATCGAGGCGGCGCTCGACAAGGTTCTGGCCGATCTGGGCGCAAGCTCGATTCGCGATATGGGCCGGGTGATGGGTGAGCTGAAAACCCGCTATGAGGGGCAAATGGACTTTGGTGCGGTCGGCGCCCGGCTCAAGTCGCGGCTGATGTAAAGTCGCCGCGTCTGCCGGGTGGAAAGGCGCCTGCCGGATGGAAAGCCGCAGCCCTCGGGACTGCGGCTTTTTCGTGTCAGCGTGGCCGCGCGGGATTGCCCGCCACCCGCGCGCCCGGCGCGACATCGCGGGTCACCACCGCGCCCGCGCCGATAATCGCGTCATCGCCCACCGTCACGCCGGGCAGGATCAGCGCGCCGCCACCGATCCAGACATTGCGTCCGATGCTCACCGCATGCCCCGATTCGACGCCGCTTGCGCGCAGCGCAGGGTCGCGGGGGTGGTCGGCGGTCAGGATCTGCACCCCCGGCCCGATCAGCGTGCCGTCCCCGATCGTGACCGGGCCGACATCCAGAATGACGCAGTTGAAGTTCAGAAACACCCCCGCGCCCAAGCTGATCTGGCTGCCGTAATCGCAATGAAAGGGCGGGCGGATGGCCGCGCCTTTGCCGACTTTGGCCATGATCTCCTGGAGCATGGCATGGCGTTCGGCAGACGGCGCGGCGAGGCTGGCATTATAGCGAACCATCCATTCCGCCGCGCGGTTGCGCATCGCACTCAGTTCGGCATCGCCGGGGTCGAACAATTCGCCCGCCAGCATCTTTTCTTTTTCAGTGCTCATCCGGATGTCGTTTTCCCTGCGACTTTGCGCCTACAATTCGCCGCGCATACATTTGCGATAGACGTAATCCGCCGCAAAGCCCGCATTGTCAAAGCCGCGCCGCAGCTCGACCGTATAGGCCAGTTGCAGAAGATAGGTCGAGGCCCGCCCGATCTGGTTGGCGATCTGCTGGCGCTCGGCCCGCGAGCCGCGACCGTTCGAGGCCGCATCGCCGATAATCGCGGATAGCGCATTCGCGGTCTGGTGCTGGCTATAGCCGCGTTCGCGCATCGCCATCGCATCATGCATGACGCTGCCCATGACCCGGCAAAGCGGCTCGGCCTTGGCCTGAAGCGGCGCGAGGAACAGCGCGGCACCCAAGGCCAGCATCGGAGCGAATTTTTTCATCGTTACACCTTTCACAAGAGCATGGGAAAAAGGTGCGGCGATCTGGCGATTCCGTCAATCATTAATCGCGCGCGTCACGCGCTCGTCAAAAACGGCGCGAACAGGCTGGCCATTCCGTGATCGGGATGTGAGGGGTTAAGTTGGTGCGGTCGAGAAGACTCGAACTTCCACTCCGGTTAAGGAACAGCGACCTCAACGCTGCGCGTCTACCAATTCCGCCACGACCGCATCCGTGGGTAGATGCGCCTCATAACCGCCTTCGGGATGGGGCGCAAGCGGGATTATGGGCGCAAGGGTGATTTTGTCTCACCCTTGACGTGCCGGGTTTGCCGCGCCATCTGCCCGGATAAAGCAAAGGAAGCCGCCAATGTCCCCCCAACAGAGCGCTGAATGGCGCATTGCCCCCGGCCTGACCGATTATGCCGAAGCCGTGGCCTTCATGGAGGAGCGCGTCGCCCGAATCGCTGCCGGTCAGGCCGGTGAGCTGATCTGGCTGGTCGAGCATCCGCCGACCTATACGGCGGGGACAAGCGCGAAGGCCTCGGACCTGCTCGATGCGCGTTTTCCCGTCCATGAGACCGGGCGGGGCGGGCAATATACCTATCACGGGCCGGGGCAGAGGGTGGTTTATGTCATGCTGGACCTCAACCGGCGCGGGCGCGATGTGCGGGCCTTTGTGCAGAAACTGGAAGAATGGGTGATCGACACGCTGGCCGAGTTCGGTGTGACGGGCGAGATCCGCCCAGGCCGCGTCGGCGTCTGGGTCGTCCGCCCCGACAAGCCCGCGCCGCCCGATGGCACCGGGCGCGAGGACAAGATCGCCGCGATTGGTGTCAAGCTGCGCCGATGGGTCAGTTTTCACGGGCTGGCCATCAATCTTGAGCCGGATCTGAGCCATTATGCGGGAATCGTGCCCTGCGGTATATCGGGTCACGGGGTGACAAGCCTTGTCGATCTGGGCCTGCCGGTGACCATGGCCGATCTGGACAACGCGCTGAGGATCACGCTTGCGCGACATTTCCCCGCATTGGACCATTTTTGACTTTTGTCCTATTGTGTTTCGGTTCCGACTGGTAAGGATCGGGTCGATCTCACCCGGTCGATGGGCCGGACAACGCAACGCTAGGGAGCAACCATGAAAACCAAGCTGATCGTCGCATTGGCCGCCATGTCGATGGCCGCGCCTGCCTTTGCCGAAGGTGATGCCGCCGCCGGTGAACGCGAATATAACAAATGCCGCGCCTGCCACATGATCCAGGACAATGACGGCAACAATATCGTCGCCGGTGGCCGCACCGGGCCGAATATGTTCAACATCATCGGCAGCAAGATCGCCGCCGAAGAGGGCTTCCGCTATGGTCCGGGCCTGCTGGCCGTGGCCGAGGCGAACCCGGATGCGGTCTGGGACGCGCAGTCGATTGCCGCCTATATCACCGACCCGACCGCCTGGGTTCAGGAACATTCCGGCGATGCCAGCGCACGCTCGGCGATGACCTTCCGCCTTCAGCGCGGGCAAGAGGATCTGGTCGCCTATCTGCTGACCGTCTCGCCCGACGCGCCGGAACAGCATGAGGAAGGCGACGGCTCGCCCGTTCCGCCGCCCGCCGCTGAGTAAACAGCAGCCCGGTAAACCCGGCACATATCGTCACGAAAGGCCCCGGCGGAGACCCGCGCGGGGCCTTTCATTTGCGGCAAATATCCCCGCCAAACCGTTGCGTCTGTGCGATTTTCGCAAGCCGGGTCAAATTTCCGGCATATGACGGATTGCCGCATCCGCGCCTTGGGGCTACAACGACAAGGATTCTGTCGGCCTTGGCCGATCTTTTGCGCAATCAGGGAGAAACGCCTCATGGCCGACGCCGCCGCTCACGATTCCGGGGGGCATCACGATACTCGCGGGTTCTTCACCCGCTGGTTCATGTCAACGAACCACAAGGATATCGGGGTCCTCTACCTGATCACCGCCGGTCTGGTCGGCCTGATCTCGGTCTGCTTCACCGTCTATATGCGGATGGAGCTTCAGCACCCGGGCGTGCAATATATGTGCATGGAGGGCGCGCGCCTGATCGCCGCCGGACCCGATGAGATCTGCACCCCGAACGGGCATCTGTGGAACGTGATGATCACCTATCACGGCGTCCTGATGATGTTCTTTGTGGTGATTCCGGCGCTGTTCGGCGGCTTCGGCAACTATTTCATGCCGCTTCAGATCGGCGCGCCGGATATGGCCTTCCCGCGTCTGAACAACCTCTCCTACTGGCTCTATGTGGCAGGTGTGGCGCTTGGCGTGGCCTCGCTGCTGGCGCCGGGCGGCGCGCAGCAGATGGGCTCGGGCGTGGGCTGGGTGCTTTATCCGCCGCTGTCGCAGATCGAGGGCGGCTATTCGATGGATCTGGCGATTTTCGCCGTCCACGTCTCAGGCGCGAGGTCGATTCTGGGCGCGGTCAATATCATCACCACCTTCCTGAACATGCGCGCGCCGGGCATGACCCTGTTCAAGGTGCCGCTGTTCGCCTGGTCGGTCTTTATCACCGCCTGGATGATTCTGCTGGCCCTGCCGGTGCTGGCCGGTGCCATCACCATGCTGCTGATGGACCGCAATTTCGGCACCAACTTCTTCAACCCGGCTGGCGGCGGTGACCCGATCCTGTATCAGCACATCCTGTGGTTCTTTGGCCATCCGGAAGTGTATATCATCATCGTGCCGGGCTTTGGCATCATCAGCCATGTCATCGCGACCTTCGCCCGCAAGCCGATCTTTGGCTATCTGCCGATGGTTCTGGCCATGGTCGCCATTGGGGTTCTGGGCTTTGTGGTCTGGGCGCACCATATGTATACGGTCGGCATGTCGCTGACCCAGCAGGCCTATTTTATGCTGGCCACCATGACCATCGCGGTGCCCACCGGCATCAAGGTGTTCTCATGGATTGCGACGATGTGGGGCGGCAGTATCGAGTTCAAGACGCCGATGCTCTGGGCCTTTGGCTTCCTGTTCCTCTTCACTGTGGGCGGGGTGACCGGCGTTGTCGTGGCTCAGGCGCCGCTGGACCGGGTCTATCATGACACCTATTATGTCGTGGCGCATTTCCACTATGTGATGTCGCTTGGCGCGATCTTTGCGATCTTTGCCGGAATTTATTACTGGTTCGGCAAGATGACCGGCCGGCAATATCCCGAATGGGCGGGCAAGCTGCATTTCTGGATGATGTTCATCGGCTCGAACCTGATCTTCTTCCCCCAGCACTTCCTGGGCCGTCAGGGGATGCCGCGCCGCTATATCGACTATCCGGTCGAATATGCGTTCTGGAACTATGTCTCGTCCATCGGTGCCTATATCGCCTTTGCCTCTTTCCTGTTCTTCATCGGGGTCATGGTCTATTCGGTGTTCTTCGGTCGCCGTGAGACCCGCGCGAATTACTGGAACGAATATGCCGACACGCTGGAATGGACCCTGCCATCCCCGCCGCCCGAGCACACGTTCGAGCAATTGCCCAAGCGTGAGGATTGGGACCGCAGCCCGGCCCATTGACCGGGGCGCAAAAGCCATCAAAGCCCCGGAGCGATCCGGGGCTTTTCCATGAGGACCCCATGCCTGATCTTATCCCGGAACTGAGCGTCACCGATTTTGCGGCCTCGCTGCGGTTTTATCGCGATCTGCTGGGCTGGCACGCATGAGACCGGACAGCGGCAATTCGTCATCGCGGACCCGGACGGCTATTACTCCGGGTCATCAGGTCAACTCTTGGCTCACGGGGGATTAAGTAAATGAGGTTTTTCCGCTTATTAGATGATGTTGAGTTCCCGGGCAGGTGGCATTTGTCAACGATCAGTGATGCTGATAATTGGCGGCTGGCTCGTCCGCCAGTACTTGGAATGGATGATCCGCTCCGTGATCAAGTTTTGAAAGTCGGGCTTCGGCAGTCAGGCACTCCTTTAGACTATTCTTTGGCTGGATATGCAGGTGTTCCGGTAGTTGGCTTTAAAGTACTTCAGGCGATCTCTCGGCTTGACGGCTTAACCACAATTCCTGCGAAGGTCGAAGGCTTTCAACAAAAAACATCATATCACATTCTGCATTTTTGGGACGAGGCGGATTGTGTTGATGAGGGGGCGTCACAATTTGAAAAGTACCAAGTTAATGACCCAGTACGACCTGATCTCGCGGGCAATTACAGCGCATTCGTTCGCCTGGTTATTGATCCTAGTCGAACTCGCGGAAAGCACATCTTCCGTCTGGCTCGCAGCGGAGTTGAGGTTGTCATCAGCGAAGAAGTTAAGCGCCGTTTTGAGGATGCGGGTGTGACGGGCGCTGTCTTTCAAGACGTAACAGGTGATCATAAGCCTCTGCCTGATCACTCCGCCGGCTCCTCGGGTACCTGATGCATCGGCATCTGGACAGCGCAGAACGGTTTTTGTCCTGCATCCTGCACGATACTGGCTTCTGTACGTTTGAACCAATATGCGTCGTTGTCTATCTGCGCTTTTGCGCGCCCTTGGGCACCCGCCCCTTGGCCTCTGACCATGCCCTATAGATGGCAGGACAACCCCGGTCGCGCGCGGCTGGTGGCATGGCCGCACCGCTCATTGCCGCGGCATGGTTTTGTCTGGGTCATCGGGTTGATGGCGGGGTTTCTCAGCCTGCCGCTGCTGGCGGTGACGGGAAGCCCGATCCTGTGGGGCTTGCTGCCCTTTGCGCTGCTGGCGCTTTGGGGGCTGTGGTTCGCGATCACCCGCAGCTATCGTAGCGGCCAGACGCATGAGGTTCTGCTGCTCGACACGGGCAGGCTGCACCTGACCCGCCACGATCCGGGGCGCGCGCCGCGCGAATGGCAGGCAAACCCCTATTGGGTGCGCGCCATGATCCGCCCCGGCCCGGTCGAGGATTATCTGGTCCTGACCGGCGGTGACGAAGGCGGGCGCGCGGTCGAGTTGGGCGCATTCCTGTCGCCCAAGGAGCGCCGCGCCTTGCGCGACGAACTGGCCGCCCGGCTTGCCGCGCTGCGCTAGAACAGGCGGCCCATGACAAGCGTATCGACAAAAACCCCCTCGCGCAGGGCGTCGGCGCGCAGCAATCCCTCGGTCTCGAAGCCGTGCTTTTCATAAAGCGCAATCGCGGCGGCATTGTCGGCATAGACCTCAAGCTGCAGCTTGCGCAGCCCCAGCCAGTCTCGCGCCTGCACGATCAGCGCCGACAGCATCGCGTCACCCACCCCGCGCCGCCGGAAATCGTCGCGCACCGCCATGCCAAGCTCCCCGACATGGGCGCGGCGCGGGTTGGGATTGCCGTTGAGCCCCGCCTCTCCGACGATCCGGTCCCCGGCGACGGCCACGATGCTGACACGCGTATTGCGCGCCGCCAGAATCTTGCGGTTCGCCTCGACCGACATGAAGGGGCGGCGCAGCGTGCCATGGACGACGCCGGGCATGTTCAGCAATTCGGTCAGCCCGACCGCGTCCTCGGGTTCGAGCGCGCGCAGGGTAAAAGGGGGGTGGTCACTCATGGTCCGGTCCTGTGGCAAAGCCGCAACCGGCATCCCCGCCGGCAGATGCGGCGGGGCGGAAGGGGGATGATCTCAGACAGCCCCGACCGACCCGCCCAAAGGGAGGAGACGCAGCGCAACGCGCAGGGTCGGGCAGGGAGTGATCGGTGTCATGCGGCGAGGATAGTCGGGTGGGCGCGGGTGTGTAAAGGGGTTTGAGAGAGATGGGGTGCCCGCCGCTCAGAGGTAGGACCTAAAAAGCCCTGGCTAGGGCAGGGGCCGGAGAGGAACGCGCAGGGCCGGGTCTGGGAATAATCCGTGCCATGCGCCAAGGATAGGCGCGCGCAAAAGTGCTTTGAAATGGCTGGCAAAAGCAGGGTGGCGCATCGCACAAACATAGTCGCGAAAGCACCGCCAAGACAGAAGGCGCCGTCTAAAGCGCAGTGTCTGGCAAGGCGCAATTCGTTTCACGCGCTGAGGATAGGCGCAGGCACGCCTGTAAACGCGACCCCAAATGAGCCAAGAGCGGGCGCAGGTGCGAAAGCGCCCTTAATCGTCCTCGGCGGTCTCGGGTAAGTCGTCATGCGGGGTTGAGGCGAGCTTTTCGAGCTCTTCCTCGGTCATCGACTCATACATCTCGCGAGAGGCGCCTTGCAGGTCGCTGACCTTGCCCTCGCCGCGTTTGGCGGAGAGGGCGGCACCGGCGGCGCGTTGTTGGGCTTTGGATTTGGCGGCCATGGTGAACCCCTTTCTGCCAAACCAACGCCCCGCCGCCGCTGGCGTTCCAAAGATAAGTATTTCAGCACAGAAGAAGGCGATTTGCCCTGCGCTTCTTCTGTGCGAAATACTTCCGCCGGAGGCGACTTTGGCGCCGTCAGCCTTTCTGCGCAAGCCCGATGCCGCGCAGGGACTGGGCCAGTTCATCGAGAATTGCCGGATCGTCGATGGTCGCGGGGGCCGTCACATCCTCTCCATCGGCAAGCTTGGCCATGGTCGCCCGCAGGATCTTGCCCGAGCGGGTTTTCGGCAGCCGGTCCACCACCACGGCCAGCTTGAACGCCGCCACGGGGCCGATCTTGTCGCGCACCAGCTTTACGACGTCTTTCGCGACCTGCTCGGGCGCGGTCTGCGCGCCTTTCTTGAGGCAAAGGAAGCCAAGCGGAGCCTGACCTTTCAGCGTGTCGGCAATGCCCACGACGGCGCATTCGGCGACGTCAGGATGGGTGGCCAGAACCTCTTCCATCGCGCCGGTGGACAGCCGGTGGCCCGCGACGTTGATCACGTCATCGGTGCGCGCCATGATATAGATATAGCCGTCCTCGTCGATATAGCCCGCATCGCCGGTCTCATAATAGCCGGGGAAGTGGTCAAGATAGGATTTGCGGAACCGTTCCTCGGCATTCCACAAAGTCGGCAGAGTGCCGGGCGGCAAGGGCAGCTTGATCGCGATGGCGCCCAATTCGCCCGCCGCGACCGGCTCACCCGCCTCATCAAGCACCTGCACGTCATGGCCGGGCATCGGCAGCGAGGGTGAGCCCTTTTTCACCGGCAGCAATTCCGCGCCGAACGGGTTGGCGGCAATCGCCCAGCCGGTCTCGGTCTGCCACCAGTGATCCAGAACCGGCACGCCCAGATGCTCCTCTGTCCAGGCGATGGTTTCGGGATCGGCCCGTTCTCCCGCCAGAAACACAGCCTGCAAGGATGAGATGTCGAATTTCTTGACGAACTCACCCTCGGGGTCCTCGCGGCGGATCGCGCGGATGGCGGTGGGGGCGGTGAAGAAGGACTTGACCTTGAAGTTCTGGATCACCCGCCAGAAGGTGCCCGCGTCAGGCGTGCCGACGGGCTTCCCCTCAAACACGATGGTCGTCGCCCCGGCGATGAGCGGGCCGTAGCAGATATAGGAATGGCCCACGACCCAACCCACATCCGAGGCCGTCCACATCACATCCCCGGCGTCGATCCCATAGATATTCTTGACCGTCCATGACAGTGCGACAAGCTGGCCCGCAGTATGGCGCACCACGCCCTTGGGATTGCCGGTCGTGCCCGACGTGTAAAGGATATAGGCCGGGTGGTTGCCCTCAACCGGGACACATTCGGCGGGCTCAACCCCGTATTGAAAGCTGTGCCACGCCACATCGCGACCGGGCGTCAGTTCCGCGACCTCTTGTTCGCGTTGCAGGATCACGCAGAAATCGGGCTTGTGGCTGGCCATGTCGATGGCCGCATCCATCAGCGGTTTGTAATGGACCACGCGCCCCGGCTCCAACCCGCAAGAGGCGGCAATGATCGCCTTGGGCTTGGCATCGTCGATGCGGGCGGCCAGTTCCTTGGCCGCAAAGCCGCCGAACACGACCGAATGGATCGCACCCAGACGCGCGCAGGCCAGCATTGCCTCGACCGCCTCGGCGACCATGGGCATATAGATCACCACCCGGTCGCCCTTTTCCACGCCCTTGGCGCGCAGCGCGCCGGCAAGGCTGGCGACGCGGGTTTGCAGGTCGCGATAGGTGATGCCCTTCATCGACAGCGTGATGGGCGAGGCGTGATAGATCGCAATCTGGTCGCCGCGCCCGGCCTCGACATGGCGGTCCACCGCGTTCCAGCAGGTGTTGACCATCGCATCGGCAAACCATTCGCCCGCCGGGCCTTGGTCGAAAAAGGCGCGGCTGGGCGGCTTGTCCCAGTCCACGGCCTGAGCGGCCTCCATCCAGAACGCTTCCGGGTCGGCCTTCCACTGATTATAAATGTCACGATATGCCATGCGCCCCTCCCCTGACTTATGGCTTGTTACTCTTTACGCGGCAGTGCCGCAATAAAAATGCTGCACCGCAGATAAACCTGTTTTGCGCGCGGCGATTTGATCTAAGTCATGCCTCAGCCATATTGTGCGACCGGAGTGCCTGCCAAAGCACTGATATTCAGCAGCCCGCGTGCGGTGATCGAGGGGGTCACAATATGGGCGCGGTTGCCCATGCCCATCAGGATCGGCCCGACCTCAAGCCCGTTTGCCTTGGTTTTCAGGATGTTGCGCACGCCCGAGGCGGTGTCGGTGCCGGAAAAGATCAGCGCATTGGCCTTGCCGTCCAGCTTTGATCCGGGGAAGAGCCGGTCGCGGATCACGGGATCAAGGGCCGCGTCGATATGCATCTCGCCCTCGAACAGGAAATCGACCCGGCGTTCCTCAAGGATGCGCATCGCCTCGCGCATCCGCCGCCCCGATTCGGTGTCGAGATTGCCGAATTGCGAATGGCAGCACAAAGCCACGCGCGGCTCCAGCCCAAAGCGGCGGATATGCCGCGCCGCGCCGATGGCGGCATCGGCTATCTGGGCGGGGCTCGGCTCGTGGTTGACCTGCGTATCGGCCACGAAAATCGGCCCGTCTTCCAGAATCATCATCGACAGCGCGCCGACCGGATCAAGCCCGTCCCGCGCAAGGATCTGGCGGATATAGTTGAGATGCCAGCTATATTGCCCAAAGGTGCCGCAGATCAGGCTGTCGGCCTCACCGCGATGGACCATGACCGCGCCAATCGCGGTGGTGTTGGTGCGCATGATCGCGCGGGCAATGTCGGGGGTGACGCCGCGCCGTGCCATCAGGTGATGATAGGTTTCCCAGTAATCGCGATAGCGCGGGTCGTTTTCGGGGTTCACGATCTGGAAGTCGCGGCCCGGACGGATCGGCAGGCCCGCGCGTTCGGCCCGCATCTCGATCACCTCGGGGCGGCCGATCAGGATCGGCGTTTCGGTCGTGTCCTCAAGAATGGCATTGGCCGCGCGCAGCACGCGTTCATCCTCACCCTCGGCGAAGACCAGACGGCGGGTTTCCTTGGCCGCCGCCTCAAAAACCGGGCGCATGATCAGCGCCGAGCGGAAGACAGAGCCGTCGAGTTTCTGCTTATACGCCTCCAGATCCTCGATCGGGCGGGTGGCCACGCCCGATTCCATCGCGGCGCGGGCCACGGCGGAAGAGACGACCCCGATCAGGCGCGGATCAAAGGGCTTGGGGATCAGATATTCCGGGCCAAAGCTCAGCTTTTCGCCGCGATAGGCGGCGGCGGCCTCAGCCGTGGTGGTGGCGCGGGCAAGGGCCGCGATGCCCTCGATACAGGCCAGCTGCATCGCATCGTTGATCTGGGTCGCGCCCACATCCAACGCGCCGCGAAAGATGAAGGGAAAGCACAGCACATTGTTCACCTGATTGGGAAAATCGCTGCGCCCGGTGGCAATGACCGCATCCGGCGCGACCTCTTTGGCCAGATCGGGCATGATTTCGGGTGTGGGGTTGGCAAGCGCGAAAATCACCGGGCGGGCGGCCATTTTCGCGACCATCTCCTGCGTCAGAACGCCCGGGCCAGAGAGGCCAAGGAACAGATCCGCACCCGCAATCACCTCATCAAGCGTCCGCATCGCGCTGTCTTGCGCGAAGGCCGCCTTTTGCGGGGTCATCTCAACCTCGCGGCCCTGATAGACCAGCCCGGCAATATCGCAGAGCCAGACATTTTCCCGCCGCACGCCCAGTTTCAGCAGCATGTTCAGGCAGGCAATCCCCGCCGCGCCGCCGCCGGTCGAGACGATCTTGATATCCTCGAACCGCTTGCCAACCACGCGCAGCGCGTTGGTCGCCGCCGCCCCCACCACGATGGCGGTGCCGTGCTGATCGTCGTGAAAGACCGGAATGTTCATCCGCTGGCGGCAGAGCTCCTCAACGATGAAACAGTCGGGGGCCTTGATATCCTCAAGGTTGATCGCGCCAAAGGTCGGCTCTAGCGCGCAGACGATATCGGCCAGACGCTCGGGATCGGTTTCGGCGACCTCAAGATCGAAACAGTCGATATTGGCGAATTTCTTGAACAGAACCGCCTTGCCTTCCATCACCGGCTTGGAGGCAAGCGGGCCGATATTGCCAAGCCCCAGAACCGCCGTGCCGTTCGAGACCACCGCCACCAGATTGCCGCGCGCGGTATAACGCGCCGCATCGGCGGGCTCGGCCTTGATCTCCAGGCAGGCTTCGGCGACGCCGGGGCTATAGGCGCGCGCCAGATCACGGCCATTGGCAAGCGGCTTGGTCGCGCGAACCTCAAGTTTGCCGGGGCGCGGGAACTCATGGTAATCAAGTGCCGCCTGTTTCAGGTTTTCCTGCCGCCGCTCTTCCATCTGCCCGCCCTTTGTCCGTGCTTTATCCGTGTGCCGATAGTTCAGCGTTAAACCATCTTGGCTTGCGGCTCACAAGGGTTTGCTTTGAAGGGCGCTTGCATCATCGGGCGGGCGGGCGCAAACTTGGGCGGTTCTGATGCCGGAGATTGCCATGTCATGCCTTGATGCCGCACGCGAGGTCCGCGAGGCCGCCTATGCGCCCTATTCGCGTTTCAAGGTCGGCGCGGCGGTGCGCGGGGCCTCGGGTCGGATTTACCGGGGCTGCAATGTCGAGAATGTCGCCTATCCCGAAGGCACCTGCGCCGAGGCGGGCGCGATTGCCGCCATGGTCGCGGCAGGCGAAACCGAGCTGGTCGAGGTCGCCGTGATCGCCGACAGCCCCAGCCCGGTGCCGCCCTGCGGCGGCTGCCGCCAAAAGCTGGCCGAGTTCGGCCGCGGTGAAACGCCCGTGCTTCTGGCCACCACCGGCGGCGTGACTTTGGCCACCACGATTGGCGAATTGCTGCCGGGCCGGTTTGAGATCTCCCACATGACCGCCAAGGGATGAGCGACGCGCGCAGCATCATCGCCGCCATTCGCGACGGCAAGGGGCTGAGTGCCGGTGATGCCGCATGGTTCGCGCGCGGTCTGGCGGATGGCACGGTCGAGGATGCGCAGGCGGGCGCCTTTGCCATGGCGGTGTTCCTGCGCGGTCTGGATGAGGCCGGGCGGGTGGCGCTGACCGAAGGGATGCGCGATTCGGGGCGGGTGATGGACTGGGATCTGCCCGGCCCGGTTCTGGACAAACATTCGACTGGCGGGGTGGGCGACAGCACCTCGATGATCCTTGCGCCTGCGCTTGCGGCCTGCGGGGCCTATGTGCCGATGATCTCGGGGCGCGGGCTGGGCCATACCGGCGGCACGCTTGACAAGCTGGAAGCGATTCCGGGCTATCGCCATGATGTCGGCAAAGCGCGGCTGGATGCGATCTTGCGCGATTGCGGCTGCGCGATCATCGGCGCAACCGATGACATCGCGCCCGCCGACCGCAGGCTTTACGCGGTGCGCGATGTCACGGCCAGCGTGGAAAGCGTCGATCTGATCACCGCCTCGATCCTGTCGAAAAAGCTGGCGGCGGGGTTGGGGGCGTTGGTGCTGGACGTGAAATGCGGCTCGGGCGCGTTCATGGCGGACCGCTCGGCGGCGCAGCGGCTGGCCCGGGCGCTTGTCTCGACGGCGAATGGCGCGGGCTGTCGCTGTTCGGCGCTGTTGACGGATATGAACAGCCCGCTTGGCCGGACGGCGGGCAACGCGGTTGAGATCCGCGAGAACATCGCCCATCTGACCGAGCCCGCAGCCCATGCCGAGACCCCGCTGATGCAGGTCACCGTTGCGCTTGGCGGTGAGGCTCTGGCTCTGGCGGGGCTTGCGGCGGATGCGGGCGAGGGTGCTGCGCGGATCACCCGGGCCATTCAATCCGGCGCGGCGGCTGAGCGATTCGCCCGAATGATTGCGGCCCTTGGCGGGCCCGCCGATCTGCTGGACGCGCCCGCGCGGCATCTGCCCCTGACCGACCCGCTCGATGTCGCGCCGCAGGGCCGTTTCGTCGCCGCCATCAACACCCGCGCCTTGGGCGAGGCGGTGGTCCGTCTGGGCGGCGGGCGGCTGCGGCAGGGCGACCGGATCGACCCGCGTGTAGGGCTGGCGGAGCTGCCGCGCGTGGGCGACGATCTGGAGGGCCGCCCCCTTGCGCGCATCCACGCCGCCAATGCGGATGATGCGGCGATGGCGCAGGAAATGCTGGCCCACGCGATTACCTATAGCGACACGCCGGTGCCCCCCGATCCGCTGATCCTTGAACGGATAGACATATGAGCCGCGCCTTTCTCATCGTGATGGATTCACTCGGCATCGGCGGCGCGCCGGATGCTGACCGTTTCTTTAACCAAACCCGCCCTGATACCGGCGCGAATACGCTGGCCCATATCGCGCAGGCCCGCCCGCTTCATATGCCGCATCTGGACTGCTTGGGTCTTGGCGCGGCGGTCAGGCTGGCCTCCGGGGCGGATGCGCCGGGCTTGGGGGCCGCGCCGCAAGGGCTTTGGGGGGCCGCGACCGAGGTCTCGCCCGGCAAGGATACGCCATCGGGGCATTGGGAAATCGCGGGCGTGCCGGTGCCTTGGGACTGGCATTATTTCCCCACCACCGACCCCGTTTTCCCGCCCGATCTGGTGGCCGAGATCTGCCAGATCGCCGGGACCGACGGTATTCTGGGCAATTGCCACGCCTCGGGGACGGAGATCATCGCAGAGCTGGGTGAGGCGCATCTGCGCACCGGCTGGCCGATCTGTTACACCTCGGCCGATAGCGTGTTCCAGATCGCCGCGCATGAAGAGGCGTTCGGGCTGCGGCACCTGCTGGATCTGTGCGAAGGCATCGCGCCGCGCCTGCATGCGATGCGCGTGGGAAGGGTGATTGCGCGGCCCTTTACCGGCCCGCCCGGCGGTTTTGCGCGCACACCGAACCGCCGCGATTACGCCATCGCGCCGCCTGCGCCGACCTTGCTTGATGTCGCTCAGGGTGCGGGTCGCGTCACCCATGCCATCGGCAAGATCGGCGATATTTTCAGCCATCGCGGCATCTCGCATCTCCATAAAGGTGCCTCCGACGCCGATCTGGCCGCCCATCTGATCCGGCTTGGCGACGAGGCCCAGCCGGGCAGCCTGACCTTCGCGAATTTTGTCGAATTTGACAGCCTCTTCGGCCATCGTCGCGATGTTGAGGGCTATCACCGACAGCTTGAATGGTTCGACACGGTGGCGGGCGCGTTGATCTCGCGGCTGCGCCCGGGCGATCTGGCGATCTTTACCGCCGATCACGGCAATGACCCCAGCTGGAGCGGCACCGATCACACCCGCGAACGTGTGCCGGTTCTGGGCGCGGGGCTTGGGCCGCGCGCGGTGGGGCAGGTGGGCTTTGCCGATATCGGTGCCTCGGTCGCGGCCCATCTGGGGATAGGGCCGACGCATCGGGGGCGGTCTTTCCTGTGAGAAGCCTTCCGAAAGTTGAGCTGCATCTGCATCTGGAAGGCGCCGCCCCGCCCGGCTTTGTGCGCGATCTGGCGCGGCATTATGGTGAGGATCTGGGCGGGATCTTTGATGCCCAAGGTCACTATCAATACAATGATTTCAACGACTTCCTGCGCGTTTATGAGGCCGCGACAAGCGTGATCCGAAGCCCCCGCGACTATGCGCGGCTGTTGGATGTGGTCCTTGAAAACGCCGCAGAGCACGGCGCGATCTATGTCGAGCTTTTCGTCTCGCCCGAGTTTTGTGGCGGCGCCGACTTGGCCGCCTGGCGCGACTATCTGGCCGCGATGGAAGAGGTCGCCCGCGCCCGGTCGGGCCAGATCGAAAGCCGCGCCATCGTCACCCCGATCCGCCATTTCGGTCCAGACCGTGCCCGCCGCTCTGCCATCTGCGCGGCTGAGACCGCCGGGACCTGGGTCGCCGGGCTTGGGCTGGCAGGGGCCGAAACCGTTGGCCGCGCCACCGATTTCGCTTGGAGTTTCGACTGCGCGCGCGAGGCCGGCTTGGGCCTGACCTGCCATGCGGGCGAATGGGGCGGGCCGGAATCGGTGCGCGACGCGCTGTCGCTTGGGGTCACGCGGCTGGGCCACGGCGTCCGCGCGATCGAGGACCCGGCGCTTGTCCGCGAACTGGCACAGCGCGGCACCACGCTTGAGGTCTGCCCCGGCTCGAATGTGGCGCTTGGGCTTTATGACTGGCCCGACCACCCGATTGCGCGTCTGGCCGATGCCGGGGTTCGGGTGACCGTCTCGACCGATGATCCGCCGTTTTTCCACACCGATTTGTCCCATGAATACAACCGTCTGGCCGATCATTTCGGCTGGTCCGAGGCGGAGTTCGCAGAGCTGAACCGCAACGCTCTGGCCGCAGCATTCTGCGATGATGACACCCGCGCAGCCCTTGCCGCGCGATTTGATTGAAAGGCCCCATATGCAGCATCTGACCATCGTCGATCACCCGCTTGTCCAGCACAAGCTGACCCTGATGCGCCGCGCCGATACCTCGACCGCCGGTTTTCGCCAGCTTCTGCGAGAGATCTCGCTGTTGCTGGCCTATGAGGTCACGCGCGAGCTGGAACTGACCACCGCCCGGATCCAGACCCCGCTGACCCAGATGGACGCCCCGCTGCTTGAGGGCAAAAAGCTGGCGCTTGTCTCGATCCTGCGGGCGGGGAACGGTCTTCTGGACGGCATACTTGAGCTGATTCCGGCGGCGCGGGTGGGGTTTGTGGGCCTCTATCGCGACCCCGAAACGCTGCAACCCGTGCAATATTATTCCAAGCTGCCCAAAGAGCTGGACGCGCGCATGACCATCGTCGTTGACCCGATGCTGGCGACCGGAAATTCCTCGGTCGCGGCGATTGATCTGTTGAAGGCCGAGGGGGCGAAAAACCTGCGTTTCCTGTGTCTTTTGGCCTCGCCCGAGGGGGTGGCACGGATGCGAGAGGCCCATCCCGACGTGCCGGTGGTCACCGCCGCGCTTGACGAAAAGCTGGACGAACACGGCTATATCGTGCCGGGTCTGGGCGATGCGGGCGACCGGATGTTCGGCACGAAATAGCGCGGATTAACCCGATCTCAACAGTTTGGCTTTAGGGCTAGGGACCAGAGATAACGAATCGGTCCGGCTCATGGCTTTGATATTGCGGGTTTTCCTTTTTGTGATGCTGTCGGCGGTGGCCGCGCGGGCTGAATTGCGCCCGGCCGAACTGCCGCCTGACGATTTCGCGGCGGGTCAATATATCGACAGCCGGGGTTGCGTGTTCAGGCGCAACGGCACGGTCTGGTCCGCCGTCATGCTGGATGATGCCCAGGTTTGCGGCTATCCGCCCAGTTTCGGCGCGGCGGATGCGGGCGCGATTGCGCCACGCACGCAACTGAGCGCGCCCGCGCTTGAGCAGATCGAACAGGAATTGCTGGTCGCGGTGGCGTCGGGCGGTGATCTTGAGGGGGCGGAGGGATGGGCGGTCGCAGCGGCACCTTCGGCTGGCGCGACGGCAGCAGCGCCGCAGCCTCAGCGCCCCGCTGCGACGGTGCCGCCGCAAGACGCGGCGACTGCTTCCCGCGGCCCGAGCATCCCGGAGGATCTGTCCCGCGCCGTCGCCGCCGCGCCCGCGCTGCAAGGCGCGACCCGCTCGGGGCGCAACAGCCAGATGTGTGAACTCATGGGGCTTGGTCCCGCCGATGGCAGCGCGATTGATGCGACCGGAGAATGTGGCGCGGCACTGATGCGGCGGCCTGTGCCCACGACGAATGCGGGGGCCGCAAGGACGCAGGCTGCGGCCCCTGCCAGTGCGGCGCCTGCCGCCCCGGTGGCGCGGGTTGAGCCAGCCGGGCGTCCGGCGGCGGCTGGGCCACAGCGCAACGCTGCGCAACCGCCGTCGCGCAGCGCCCCCATCCGCCCGACGCGCAACCCGGCTGAGATGGTCCCCGACGGCGCGCGCTATGTTCACCTTGGCCGCTTTGCCGAACCCGAGGCGGTTGCGCGCGCGATCAGCGATCTGACGGGCATGGGCTATCGCGCGCTCGCCTCGCGCAGCGCCGAGGATGACGCGCCCCGTCTTGTCGTGGCCGGACCGTTCGAGACGCGCGAAAGACTGGTCTCGGCGCTCGACCATATCCGGCGCGCGGGCTACCCGGCGGCGCGGGCGCGCTAGGGTCAGTCGGCGCAGATCTGCTGCGCCAGGACCCAGTCGCGGTCGGGAATAAGCGCCTGTTCTGCCGCCCCGCCACGGTCGAGCGCCATCAGCTCGGCTGTCGCGGCGGCATCGAGGCCAAGCGATTGCGCATAGGGCGCAAGCGGGATCTGCCGCGCGGCAAATTGCGCGGCGAGTTGCGACGGATCGGCGGGTTCGGGGGGCGTTGAAATCAACGTCTCACCATAGCCCTCCATCGCGCCCGCGGGCAGCGTCCCGCTTGTCAACAGGCTCAGCACATTGCGCAGCCCCGCATATTCAAGCGCCGCAAGCATGGGCGAGGCCCGCCCGGCGGCCATTTCGGCAGCAACAAGATGTCCGGCCAGAATATCGGGGCTGTCCTCGCCGCTGACCAGATCACGCGGAACGACGGCAAGCCCGCCGGGCAGGATCATCGCGGTCTCGAATCGCTGCGGCAGGACCACCAGCCGGGCCTGTTCGCCCAGACTTCGCGCGGCGATCCGCGACAGCACGGCCTGCGCCTCGGGCTGACGGCAGGGCGCCCCGGTCGAGCGGATCAGATCGGCAAGAACGGCGCGGCCGATCTCGTCCCGCTCGGATTGCGGGGTGATCTGGGCGGCATGGCGGGTCAGCGCACCGGGCAGCCAGAACAGCGCGAACCCGGCCATCAACAGCGCCGCCCCCCACATCAGCCGCCCGCGCAAGCGGCCCGGATGCGGCCTGCGGGCCTCGATTGCGCGGTGAAGCTCGGCAATGGCGGCCAGCATGGTCTCATCGTCGATCTCGACATATTCACCGCCCGGATTTTCGCTGTGGTGCCGCCCCTGCGCGCGCGGCGCCCCGGCCGGCGCAAATCGCGCGGGCATCTCGCCGGGATTGAGCCGCGTGACGGCGGGCAAGGACCAATGCGCCAGAGGCGCGTCCGATTTGGGGTCGCTGACCACCAATGTCGCCTCACCGACCGAGACGATCACTTCGCGCAACTGCGCCCCCGCCCCAGGCCGCCAACTGGCCTGCGCCTCAAGCCGCTGAAATTTTGTCAAAGCCGTTTTGCGCAATCCATGCCCCGCTTTCTGCGCGACCAGATTATCCTGCGCGGGGCGGTGGTCAATCGCTGGCTGAGGATAGGCGGGTTTGGGGCGGGAGGACAGTCGGTTTTTGGGGCTGTGCTGTGAACGGACAAAGCGTAGTGCCCTCGGCATCGCCCGCGCGGGGGAATCCGGGACTCGCGCAGTTGGCGTGGTGGCGGGGCAACGGCGCGGGGTGGTGTTATTGACCAGATGCAGAAGGATTGGGGCGGTTGGCGCGTTGTTCTAAACTTCTTGCCTCAAGGCGTTAAGGCACGTCTAAAACTGCTTGCCTAAAATACCCAGGCCGGGACAATCC